>NZ_JBNHFR010000006.1:0-262339 GCF_059090445.1 Arthrobacter sp. B2060 | reverse complement strand
GTGATCGTCCGCGTCGTGAGGGCGAGGGTGATCGTCGTAGCTTTGGTGGCGGGGAGCGTAAGCCGTTTGGTGATCGTCCGCGTCGTGAGGGCGAGGGTGATCGTCGTAGCTTTGGTGGCGGGGAGCGTAAGCCGTTTGGTGATCGTCCGCGTCGTGAGGGCGAGGGAGATCGCCGCGGCTTCGGCGGCGGCGAGAACCGCAAACCGTTTGGTGACCGGCAGGAGAGGGCGCCGCGCAGTTTTGACCGGGGCGACTCCGGCCCGCGCCAGTTCGGCCGTGACAGGGCAGAAGACCGCCCGGTCCGCGTCCCCAACGTACGGGACCTGCGCAGCGCGAACCGCCCGGACCGCGAGCGTTCCCCCGAGATCGATGAGGACGTCACCGGCAAGGAACTGGACCGCGCCACGCAGCACCAGATCAAGACCCTCGAAGCCAAGAGCGCTGAATGGGTGGCCCGCCACCTCGTCATGGCCGGCCGTCTCCTCGACGAAGAGCCCGAGCTCGCCTTCCAGCATGCCCTGGCTGCCAGCCGGCGCGGGGGACGGCTCGCTGCCGTCCGCGAAGCTGTCGGCCTCACGGCGTACGCCGCCGGACACTACGGCGAGGCCCTCCGTGAGTTCCGGACCTACCGCCGGATCAGCGGCTCCAACGTGCACCTGCCCGTCATGGCTGACTGCGAACGCGGACTCGGACGCCCGGACCGGGCCCTGGACGTGGTCCGGTCTGAGGAAGCCCAAGACCTGGACGCACCCGGCAAGGTGGAGCTGGCGATCGTCGCATCCGGTGCCCGTTCAGATCTGGGCCAGCTCGACGCCGCCGTGGCCGAGCTTGAGATCCCGCAGCTGGACATCAACCGCGCCTTCTCCTACAGCCCCCGCCTGTTCCGTGCCTACGCGGACGCCCTGACGGCCGCCGGCCGTGAAGCGGAAGCCGGCAAATGGCAGCGCCAGGCACTGGTGGCAGAGGAAGCCCTGGGGATGGGGGTTTCCGAGGAACCGGACATCATCGACCTCGGCTGGGACGAGGAAGAGGAAGCCCGCGAAGAAGCCGAACGCCGCCGACTGATAACCCAAGCGGCAGCAGATGCCGCTCCCGAACAGGCACGCGCCACTGCCGCCCAGGAGGCCGCAGAGGTCAGCCACGAGACCGCAGCCTCCGGGGCGGAGAGCGCGTCGGCAGGCGAGAACATCGACGACGCCGAAACCGACTACTTTTCGTCCGACGACGCCGAGTCCGACGTCGACTCAGCCGAACCGGAGGATGAGGACGACGTCGAGGGCGGTGCAGGCGAGGCGGAAGCACACGGTGAAGTGCACGGCGGGGCCGAAGCCCACGACGAACCTGAAGCGCACGAGGACCGCCGGCCTGAAGGCTCGGAGGACTAGGAACGCATGACTGACACGCACCTGATTTCGCGGTTCGACGCGCTCCTGTCCGACCTGGACGGCGTGGTGTACGCGGGTCCCCATGCCATTCCCGGCGCAGTGGATTCGCTGCAGCGCCTCGACGGCATCGGCGTCGGGCTCGGTTACGTGACCAACAATGCGTCCCGGACCCCGGCGCAGGTGGCCGCCCACCTGCGCGAGTTGGGTGCCCCGGCCGAAGACCACCAGGTGGTGAGTTCGTCGCAGGCGGCAGCCGAGTTGCTGGCGTCGCTCCTCCCCGCGGGTGCTGCCGTCCTCATCACCGGCAGCCCCGCACTGGCCCACGAAATCGAGCTCGTGGGCCTGACCCCCGTGCACAGTGGGGCGGACAAGCCGGTGGCCGTCGTGCAGGGCTTCAACCCCGAAATCGGCTGGAAGGACCTGGCCGAAGCATCGTACGTCGTAGCTGGCGGCGCCTTGTGGGTCGCCACCAACACGGACATGTCCATCCCGCAGGCCCGCGGGATTGCGCCGGGCAACGGCACCCTCGTGGCGGCTGTTGCTGCCGCAACCCGCCAGACGCCGCGCGTCGCGGGCAAACCGGAGGCTCCTCTGTTCCACGCTGCGGCCAAGCGCCTCGCGGCGGAGCGCCCGCTGGTGGTCGGCGACCGGCTGGACACGGACATCCTGGGCGGCAACCGGGCCGGCTTTGCCACCGTGGCGGTCCTCACCGGCGTCGACACCCGGGAGACGATCCTCGCAGCCCGTACGGATGAACGGCCTGACTTCCTCATTGAGGACCTCACCGGGCTGTACCAGCCGTACCCTGCCGTGGAGCACGACGGCGGCGCTTACCGCTGCGGTGACGCCTCGGCTTCCGTGGACGGAGACAGTGTCCGCATCAGCGGCGACAAGGACAACCTCGATTCCTGGCGTGCGGCCTGTGCCGCATGGTGGAATGCCCGCCCGCAGGCTCCGACGGCCACAGCGCCCGTTCTTGACTGGCTCGGTCAATAGACTGGTGCAATGACACAGCCAAATCCTGATGCCGAGCTGGAAACAGCAGCGCAGATTGCCTGGCCTGAGCTGCCGCCGACCGGCTTTGCCGGGTCGGACTCCGACGGCACGGACACGGACGTCGCGCAGTTGGACGTCGCGCGGTTGGACGGCCCGCAGTTGGATGGCACAGTTCAGGCAATTCTCGACAGCGTCAGGGACGTCCCCGCGCTTCCGGTGTCCGAGCACCCTGCCGCCTACGCGGAGATGCATGACGGTCTGCTGGCAGCGCTGAACGAGGACATTTCCGGGCCCGGCGCCGCGGCAGGACCCGGTGCCGCCTGATATGGCCAGACTCGACCAGATCCTCGTCAGCCGCGGGCTGGCGCGTTCCCGCACGCACGCGGCACGGCTCATTGCCGACGGCAAAGTGACGTCGGCCGGCGACGTCCTCGCGAAAGCCTCGCTGCAGGTCGCCGACGACCGCGAGCTGACAGTGGCAGAAGACGCCACCGACACGTACGTCAGCCGTGCCGGGCACAAGCTGGCCGGTGCGCTCGACGCTTTTCCCGCCGTCGCCGTCGCCGGAAAACGCTGTCTGGACGCCGGTGCGTCCACCGGCGGCTTTACCGATGTCCTCTTGCGGCGGGGAGCAGAGCACGTAGTGGCGGTCGACGTCGGGCACGGCCAGCTCGTCCCGCAGCTCAGGGACGATGCCCGGGTGAGCGTCCATGAAGGGCTGAACGTCCGTTACATGGACCCCGACCAGATCGGCGGCACGGCGGAGCTGACAGTGGCGGACCTGTCGTTCATCTCGCTGACCCTCGTGGTGGCGCCGCTGGCCGCGTGTACCAGCGCCGGCGGCGACCTCGTGCTCATGGTCAAACCGCAGTTCGAGATTGGCAAGGAACGGCTCGGCCGAACGGGCGTTGTCACGTCGGAGCGCGAACGGCGGATGGCAGTCGGTAAAGTAGCTGGGGCTGCCCTCGATGCGGGACTGGAACTATGTGGACTGGCCAGCAGCCCGCTGCCGGGGCAGGACGGAAATGTCGAATACTTCCTGTGGATAAAACGAAGAATTGCCGAAGACTTGCCTAAGATCGAAGAGCGGGATGCAGCCGTGGCTGCGTTGCTCGGGACAATCTGGCCGAACCACTAGAGAGCGGAACCGATGAGCAGGCGTGTACTGGTACTTGCCCACACCGGCCGCGAAGAATCCCTGAAGGCTGCCTGGGAGGCGTGTGCCCAGCTGCACGCGTGCGGCATCATCCCGGTGATGCAGGAATCCGAACTGGGCGACATGGAGGGCTTTTTCGGCCGGCTGGAGCATCCCGTGGAGGTGCTGCACGACCATGTCCAGCTGCCCGATGTGGAGCTCGTCATGGTGCTCGGCGGGGACGGCACCATCCTTCGCGCCGCGGAACTGGTCCGGGAAGTGGATGTACCCCTCCTCGGCGTGAACCTGGGACACGTGGGGTTCCTGGCCGAAAGCGAACGGGCTGACCTCGCACAGACCGTGGAGTGGATCGCCAGCCGTGAATACACGGTGGAAGAGCGCATGACCATCGACGTCCAGGTGTGGGTTCGAGGACAAAAAATCTGGCACACCTGGGCCCTCAATGAGGCGGCCATCGAAAAGGGGAACCGCGAGCGGATGCTTGAGGTGGTCACCGAAGTGGACGAGCGCCCACTGACCTCCTTCGGCTGCGACGGCGTGGTGCTCGCCACGCCCACAGGATCGACCGCTTACGCATTCTCCGCCGGCGGCCCCGTGGTGTGGCCCGAAGTGGAAGCCCTGCTGATCGTCCCCATCAGCGCCCACGCGCTGTTCGCCAAGCCCCTGGTCGTTTCACCGCGGTCCCGGTTGGCTGTGGAGGTGCTGAACCGCACGGACGCGCAGGGTGTGCTGTGGTGCGACGGCCGCCGATCGGTTGACCTCCCGCCCGGCGCCCGGGTGGAGGTCACGCGTTCCGCCACACCCGTCCGGCTGGCCCGCACCCACCAGACGCCGTTCTCCGCGCGGCTGGTCCGCAAGTTCGAGCTGCCCATCCACGGCTGGCGGGGCCCGGTGCCGCAGTCCGGGACTATCACCACGGGTCCGGTGCCGATCGTGCGGACCCCGCGGCCCATGGCACCGCCGCCGGCGCCCGGGTATGCCGGCCAGGTCCTGGCCGGGCAGGCTGAAGAAACCGATCCTCCGACCGGGAAGTGATCCATGCTTGAAGAACTGAGAATCCGCGATCTGGGCGTCATCACAGACGCCACGCTGCCGCTGGGCCCCGGGCTCAGCGTCGTCACCGGCGAAACCGGTGCCGGCAAGACCATGGTGGTCACCGCCGTCGGGCTGCTGCTGGGTGCGCGATCCGACGCCGGGGCCGTCCGCAGTGGCGCCAAGAGCGCCTCCGCCGAAGCCGTCGTCAGGCTCGGTTCCGGGCATGTCGCCGTGGAACGCGCCCGTGACGCAGGGGCGGAGATTGAGGAGTTCGACGGCGGTGTGGAACTGCTGCTGTCCCGCCGCCTCGGGGCGGACGGACGAAGCCGGGCGTTCCTCGGCGGTAGGGCCGCCCCGGTGGGGGTCCTGGCCGAAATCGGTGAATCGCTCGTGGTGGTGCACGGGCAGTCGGACCAGATCAGGCTCAAGGGCGCCACAGCCCAGCGCGAAGCGCTGGACAAGTTCGCAGGAGAGGCCCTGGCCGCCACACTGGGCGGCTTCCAACAGCTGTACGCCTCCTGGAAGGCCAGCCAGGCGGAGCTGGAAACGCTCCGCAGTGCCGCGCGGGACCGGCTGCGCGAGGCCGAATCGCTGGAGATCTCCCTGGCAGAGATCGACGCCGTGGACCCGCAGCCGGGGGAGGACGAAGCCCTCAAGGCCGAGGCCGTGAAGCTGGCAAACGTCGAGGAGCTCCGCATCGCCGCGACCACGGCGCACCAGGCACTCATTGCCGAAGACTTCGGCGAAACCGGTGATGCCACCACGCTGGTGGACACTGCCAAACGGACGCTGGAGCACGTGGCCGAGCATGACGAAGAGCTCGGAGGCGCCGCCGCACGCCTCGCGGAAGTGGGGTTCCTGCTCAACGACATCGCCACGGAACTGGCAAGCTACCAGGCCGGGCTGGACTCGGAGGGGCCCGAGCGGCTGGCCGAGATCGAGGAACGCCGGGCTGCCCTGGCCAAGCTGGTCCGCAAGTATGCGCCCAGCATCGACGAGGTCCTGGAGTGGGCAGAGAAGGCCCGCGTCCGCTTCGATGAGCTGCAGGACGATTCCACGCGGATTGAGGCCCTGGACGTGGAGGTGGCCAGGGCGCAGGCAGAGCTCACCAAACAGGCTGCGGCGATCAGCAAGATCCGGGCCAAGGCGGCCAAGGAACTCTCCAGGCGGGTCAGTGCCGAGCTGAAGGCCCTCGCCATGGCGGACGCCACCCTGGTGATCAAGATTGAGGCCGCCGGTCAGCTGGGCCCCTACGGCGCGGACGAGATTTCCTTCCTGCTCCAGCCCCACTCGGGTGCGCCCGCCCGGCCGCTTGGCAAGGGTGCCTCCGGCGGTGAGCTTTCGCGGGTCATGCTTGCCATCGAAGTCGTGCTGGCCGCCGTCGATCCCGTGCCCACTTTCGTCTTCGACGAAGTGGACGCCGGGGTGGGCGGCCGCGCCGCCGTCGAAATCGGGCGCCGGCTGGCCATGCTGGCCCGCCACGTCCAGGTCCTCGTGGTCACCCACCTGCCCCAGGTCGCCGCCTTCGCGGACCAGCACATCCGGGTCACCAAAACGTCCGTGCGGGGCTCCGACGGCGCCACCGCCACCGGATTCACCTCCAGCGACGTCCAGCTGCTGGACGAACCGGAACGTGTCCGGGAACTGGCACGGATGCTGGCAGGCCAGGAAGACTCGGAGACGGCCCAGGCCCACGCGCAGGAGTTGCTGGACGACGCGAAGTTGCTGCCCCAGCGGGCCTAAGCGGCCTGGGCGCTTGGCTCGCTCTTGCCCACAGGCGCCGGACACGGGAGACTGAGGCATTTGGGGGTGCGATACCGACCCGTGGAAGGCTCAATTGATGATAGGCTCGAATTCCGTGGTGCAGCGA
The DNA here is from genome assembly GCF_059090445.1 of Arthrobacter sp. B2060. Taxonomy (NCBI): domain Bacteria; kingdom Bacillati; phylum Actinomycetota; class Actinomycetes; order Micrococcales; family Micrococcaceae; genus Arthrobacter; species Arthrobacter sp. B2060. Next base: position 255,897 of record NZ_JBNHFR010000006.1, on the reverse strand, counting down.
TCAAATTCCCGTGTAAATTCCCGGTTCCCGGGCTCGTCCAAGACGACCAAACACATCTTCGTCACCGGCGGTGTGGCGTCCTCGCTCGGTAAGGGACTGACGGCGTCAAGCCTCGGCCACCTGCTGCGGGCACGCGGTTTGTCTGTAACTATGCAGAAGCTCGATCCCTATCTCAACGTGGATCCGGGCACGATGAACCCCTTCCAGCACGGCGAGGTCTTCGTCACAGACGACGGCGCCGAGACCGACCTGGACATCGGACACTACGAGCGCTTCCTCGACGAAAACCTCGAGGGCTCCGCTAACGTGACCACCGGCCAGGTCTACTCAACGGTCATCGCCAAGGAGCGCCGCGGCGAGTACCTCGGCGACACCGTCCAGGTCATCCCGCACATCACGGATGAGATCAAGCGCCGCATGCGGCTCCCCGCCGAGGGCAAGAACGCGCCGGACGTCATCATCACCGAGATCGGCGGCACGGTTGGCGACATCGAGTCGCAGCCCTTCCTCGAGTCCGCCCGTCAGGTCCGCCAGGACATTGGCCGCACCAACGTGTTCTTCCTGCACGTGTCCCTGGTCCCGTACATCGGGCCCTCGCAGGAACTCAAGACCAAGCCAACACAGCACTCTGTGGCGGCCCTGCGCTCCATCGGCATCCAGCCCGAAGCCATCGTGGTCCGCTCCGACCGTGAAGTACCCGACGCGATGCGCGAAAAGATCGGCCGCATGTGCGACGTCGACATCGACGCCGTGGTCAACGCCGCCGATGCCCCCAGCATTTACGACATCCCCAAGACCCTGCACACCCAGGGCCTGGATTCCTACATCGTCCGGGCGCTCGACCTGCCCTTCAAGGATGTCGACTGGACCAGCTGGGACAAGCTGCTCGAAGCCGTCCACAATCCCAAGCACGAAGTTGAAATTGCCCTCGTCGGCAAGTACATCGACCTTCCGGACGCCTACCTCTCCGTGACGGAGGCCCTGCGCGCCGGCGGTTTCGCCAACGACGCCAAGGTCAAGATCCGCTGGGTCCCGTCCGACGAGTGCGAAACCCACGAAGGTGCTGTCCGTTCGCTGGACGGCGTGGACGCCATCTGTGTTCCCGGCGGGTTTGGCATCCGCGGCCTCGAAGGCAAGCTGGGGGCCCTGAAGTTCTCCCGCGAGAGCAGGCTTCCCGTGCTGGGCCTGTGCCTCGGCCTGCAGTGCATGGTCATCGAGTACGCCCGCAACGTGGTCGGTTTGGAGGGTGCTTCCTCCAGCGAGTTCGAGCCCGACTCCAAGTACCCGGTCATCGCCACGATGGAAGAGCAGCTCGAGTTCGTTGAAGGCCGCGGTGACCTCGGGGGCACCATGCGCCTTGGACTCTACGAAGCCAAGCTGGATGAGGGCTCGGTCATCGCCGAAACGTACGGCACCACCACCGTCAGCGAACGCCACCGCCACCGGTACGAGGTCAACAACAAGTACCGCGATCAGATCGCGGCCCAGGGTCTCGTATTCTCCGGCACATCGCCGGACGGCAAGCTCGTCGAATATGTGGAGCTGCCCCGCGAAGTACACCCGTACTACGTGGCCACTCAGGCGCATCCTGAGCTCAGCTCGCGGCCCACGCGCCCGCACCCGCTTTTTGCCGGGCTGGTCAAGGCTGCACTGGACCACCAGGGCGGCGGCGCGGACAACGGCTCCGCTGCTCCTGTGACCCGGACCCCAGCGTCGGAGCTGCCCGCTGCCGAGGCTGCCTCCGGGGCGACTGCCCGATAGCTCACTGCCGCTAGAGCTGACTGCAGAGTAGACCACAGCACCAATGATGGAGGACGGCGCGATGCCCGGAATTTCTGAAAACATCCCTGCTGCACGGCAGGTTTCGGATGCTCCGAGCCCGCGCCGTCTGCTGTCCACGGAAAAGGTCTACGAGGGCAGGATCTGGGACGTGGTGAGCGACAGCTTCAAGCTCACCGACGACGGCAATCCGCTGGTCCGGGATTACATCGACCACCCCGGGGCCGTGGCCATACTGCCCATGAATGACGACGGCGAGGTGCTGCTGATCAAGCAGTACCGGCACCCGGTCGGCATGGACCTCTGGGAGATTCCCGCAGGCCTGCTGGACGTCGAGGGCGAGAACTTTGTGGTGGGAGCCGCGCGCGAACTCGCCGAGGAAGCGGACCTCGTGGCGAGCACCTGGAATGTCCTGGCGGACTTTTTCAACTCTCCCGGATCATCCAGCGAAGCCATCCGCATCTACCTTGCCCGCGGGCTCACCGAAGTGCCGCACCACGAGCTTCACCTCCGTACCGACGAGGAAGCCGAGATTGAACTGCACTGGATCCCGCTCGAAGAAGCCGTGGCCGCGGTGCTGGAGGGGCGCCTGCACAACCCCTCCGCCGTCGTCGGAGTCCTCGCAGCCGCTGCGGCGAAAGCAGACGGTTTCGACGGGCTGCGGCCGGCTGACGCCCCATGGCCGGCCCACCCCAGCCAGCGCTGATGACAGCAGGCACGGCAGCAGCTGAGACCTCACCGGCCCGTGGTGGTCCTGGACCTGGTGATCCTGGAACCCACCCCCGGGAAGAGGCTCAGGTGCGCCCCAGTCCTGACCGTACCCGTCCCGATCGCCCCAGAACCGCGATCGACCGGGCCGTGACCGACTACATCCAGCACATGGGCGTGGAGCGGGGACTGGCGGCCAACACCCTGTCCGCCTACCGCCGTGACCTCACGCGGTACTCCAACTACCTCGCCGCCGAAGGCCTCAGCCGCCCCGGCGATGTGACGCGCCGCCATGTGACGGGCTTCGCCCAGGCGTTGTCGGACGGTTCGGACGGCGGAACGCCGCTGGGCGTTCGGTCAGCGGCCCGCACTGTCGTCGCCGTCCGGGGACTGCACAAGTTTTGGGCGTTGGAAGGCATGACGACGGCGGATCCCGCCAGCGATGTCCACCCGCCCATGCCGGGGAAGCGGCTGCCCAAGGCCATTACCGTGGATGAGGTCACCCGGATACTCGAAGCCGCCGGTACCGACACTGCGACAGGCCTGCGGGACCGTGCCCTCCTCGAATTCCTCTATTCCACGGGCGCCCGCATCAGCGAGGCCGTCGGGCTGGACGTGGATGACATCTCGGTGCAGCCGGCCGAAGACGGACCCGCCATCGTGCGGCTGTTCGGCAAGGGATCGAAGGAGCGGCTCGTTCCGCTCGGGTCCTACGGCGCCCGGGCCCTGGACGCCTACCTCGTGCGTGGCCGCCCCCTGCTTGCCGCCAAGGGCAAGGGCACGCCGGCGCTCTTCCTCAATGCCCGCGGCGGGCGGATCAGCAGGCAGAGCGCCTGGACGATTTTGAAGGCCGCCGCCGAAAAAGCCAACATCACCAAGGACGTGTCCCCGCACACCCTGCGCCACTCATTCGCCACCCACCTGCTCGAGGGCGGAGCTGACGTCCGGGTAGTGCAGGAACTTCTGGGCCACGCCTCCGTCACCACCACCCAGGTGTACACGCTCGTCACCGCCGACACGCTCCGGGAAATCTACGCCGCGGCCCACCCAAGGGCCTTGGGATAAATCCGGATCGGGGCGGGTACTGAATACCAAAATCCTCCTTTCCAAAACCCGCAGCCGGTGCATGTAAGAAAGCACCCCTTCGCCGACACTTAACAGTTAGCGGGTGACGGTCATCCGTATGCAGGGGGATCAGCATGCTGGCTACCAGGGAGCATCAGTTTGCCTTGATGCACTCACAGTATTTCGGGCGGGTGTACCGCTACATCGCGTACCGCGTCAACGACAGCGCAAGGGCCGAAGAATTGACAGCCGACGTGTTCCGCGTCGCCTGGGAAAAAGGCACCACGGACGTTCCTGGCCTGGGCTGGCTGCTGGCCACGGCGAAGAACCTGATAGGCAACGAATACCGGGGTAGGCAGCGGAGCCAGCAGCTTACCGAGCAACTGGAAGCGCGGGCCAGGCTGGCGGCCCAAGACGGGGACGATGCGGAGCGCGCAGCCGTCGCCGAGGCACTCTTGCTGCTCAACGAAAAGGACCGCGAGATCCTCATGCTGAGCTACTGGGATGGCCTGACCACGGCCGAACTCGCTGAAACACTCAATTGCTCCGCGTCCGCCGCCGGGGTGCGGCTCCACCGGGCGCGCAAGGCGTTCGCCCGCGTTGTTCCGGCGCATCTGATGATGGACAGGAAAGGCTAGCCATGGACCGCATCGAAGAACTCATCAAGAAAGCACGGCCCCACGTGGTGGTCCCGGACAGGCACGGCGGCAGTGCAGGCGCCGCCGGCAAGGCAAGCGGCGAATGGCCGCCTGTCACCGACGACTCCCGGCCGCCCGTAACAGAACTTATTTCCGCCGCGGCGTCACGGCCCGCAACAGGCCGGAACAGCCGGACCGCGCTCCGGATGGCCGTGGCGGGCCTGGCGGCCGCCGCGGTAATCACCGGCGGCGTCCTGGCCGGGAACCTGGGAAGGCCTGTCTCCGCCCCGGCTCCCGCCGCCAGCCAGGAAACGTCCGCCACAGCGACCCCAACGCCGACCGTACCCTTAAAGGCAAGCCCCACGGCAGCAGCCCCAGCAACAGCCACATCGCCTGTACCGTCGCCGGCACGGCCGGCGCGATCGGCCACCGCAGCTACAGCCGTCGCTCCGCCGGCGGAAACCCCGATGCCTGCCGAGCCGTCACCTCCTATTGTGACGCCGACCGGCAGCGCCCCCTTGCCCCTCCCGGCAGGATGGAGCACGTATGCAAGTCCAGGCGGCACGGTCAGTTTCGACCATCCGGGCACGTGGAGCGTCCTACCCAACGCGAGCTCGTTCCCGGACATGGTGAACGTGAGCGTCAAGGACCAAGCCGGCAAACTCATGGCGACACTGACGTACGGGGGAGCGGGCGGACTGGGCGGCGCATGCCGCCCGGATCCTGTGCCATACACCGTGCTGGATTTCGCCACCGTGGACGTTCCCTACAATCCGCAGATCCCTGATTCGGTCACCCCGAGATTCGCTTTCCGTGCCATGCCTGACGGCGGCGGCGTGGTGGCTTCCTACGGACTGACAAGCACGGTGGGGGGCCAGGACGGGAAGGCCTGCATGATCTACAACGTGGTCAACGGCCCTCCCAGTTCGAGCATCTACATGTTTGCCAGTGCAGTGCAGATGAGCCTCGGAGATTATGAACGGGGCGGTGCCTTGACGTTCACCAGCATGGACGAGGCCCGTGCCTATATGGGGACACCGGAGTACGCCGCGGCCAAACGCATGATCATGTCACTGCGGATTTCTGACGGATAGCGGACGCGCCGCTAGGCTGGACTGCATGACTTCGGTGCCCGTGACCCTGTGCTTCCTCCTTCGGGAGCGCCCGGGGAGCGGGCCGGAGGTGCTCCTGGGCCTCAAAAAGACCGGTTTCGGAACCGGCAAGATCGTTGGCCTGGGCGGCCACGTCGAAGCGGGGGAGACCGACGCCGAGGCTGCCTGCCGGGAGGTCCTGGAGGAAGCCGGCGTAGTGGTTCTCGAGGAGGACCTGTTCGATGCCGGATCGGTGGAGTTTGTTTTTCCCGCCCGCCCGGAGTGGGACATGAGCACGAGGCTGTTCACCACCCGCCGCTGGCAGGGGGAGCCAGAGGAAAGCGCGGAGATTGCCCCTGCCTGGTTCAGGATCGACGCCTTGCCGCTGGAGCGCATGTGGGACGATGCCACCCATTGGCTTCCGCACGCGCTGGGCGGTGTGAAGATCGACGTCGTCATTGTTCTGAATGACGACAATGAAACGGTGCTTGACGTCCGGAACTACCTCAACCTGGGCCCTGAAACCCCGGGCACCCCTTGATCGCGAACGCCCCGCAAACAGCCGGAACGACGTCAACGGGACCATGGCCAGATCAGGAATTTCCGAGGTTTGCGTAACTCTTGCCCACGGGCTGGAAACTAAACAGGTAGCGTGCAGCTCAGGACACTACCTTAGGGGGACATCGTGCTTTCCGAGCGCGAACTGGCGTTTATTGCGGTCCACAAAGACAGCTACCCGGCCGTCCTAAGATTTGTTCGCAGGAGGGTGGCCTCCGCGGAAGAGGCCGAGGAAATAGCAGCCGATGTCTTCCGGGTGGTGTGGCAGAAATCCGACCGTGAGGACCGGACCGATGTCGCCTGGCTGCTCTCCATCGCCCGCAACCTGATCGGGAATGCCTACCGTAGCCGTGACCGGCAGCGGGCACTTCAGGACAAGCTCAGGGCAATGGCCGTGGTGCAGTTCGGCGGGGAGTCGGAACAGGTGGCCGTTGAGGATGCCATGGCCGGGCTTCGTGCCCAGGACAGGGAGATTCTCCGGCTGGCATATTGGGACTGCCTCAACACAGCGGAGATCGCCGGCATGCTGCAGTGCAGTGAATCCGCCGCCAAGGTGCGCCTGCATCGTGCACGTGCTGCGTTCCGCAAGAGAATGCCCGCCGGCGCAGTATCGATGAAGCAGAGGATGGGTGCCTGACATGGATCCGATCAAGAAGATGATTTCCGCAACGGACCCGCTCAGGGATGATCCGTCCGGTGCCGTGGACGGGGAAGCGGCACTCCGCCGGATCCTGTCCGAGCAGACCGCTTTCAGCGACAGCATTCCTGCCGGCGTAGTGCCCTTCCCGGATCGCAGGTTGCGGCGCGCCCGTTTGGCCGGCGTGCTGACGCTCGCGGCGGCTGTCGCCGCGGGCGTTCTCGTGGCCATTAACCTCGGTCCGCTGACCTCGGCCACTTTACCGGCCGCCACCACGTCAGGGACGCCGACGCCGACAGCAACGAGCCCTGCGCCCGCGCCGTCCACCACCACACCAGCGGTGGTGCGGCCGCCTGCCCCCGCCTGGAAATCCTTCACCGACGGAACGGGCCAGGCAACCTTTGACCACCCCATCGGCTGGACTATAACCGAATCCCCACAGACGAGCGACGCGGGCGCCTTCAACGTTGTCCAGGTGAAGAATTCCGCCGGCAAAACGATGGCAACTCTACGGTTGGTCTACGACGGGGCAGGAGGGCCCGTTTGCCAGGAACCCAAGCCCTTCCACACTCTCGACTCCGTCGTCCTGGACATTCCGCAGAAGGCCTCGAAACTCCAGGAGTTCCCCCGAGGCCCCTCAGCGTTCATGTTCAGGGTCATCGAGTCCGACAAGGTCTACGGCTCCATGGCGTTGAGTGACATCGTCCTCGCTCCCGGCACAGAAACCTGCGGGCTGGACAACACCATCCTGGCCCCGGACGGTGTTCCGTTCGTGCATTTCGGAGACGCATTGTGGCTTGAGGCCAGTGGCCGGGAAGCGGCGCTCACCTTTGACTCGGTTGCTGCGGCCACGGCCTACATGAAGACGCAGGAGTATCAGGACATAAAGCGGATGCTTGTTTCACTCGAGTTGCGCCCACTCAACTAGCGCTCCCTTTCTGGCGACGGCTTGCAACGACGGCTTCCGACGACGGCTTCCGACGACGGCGGGCCGGCCACCTGGCGAAGGTGACCGGCCCGCCGTCGAACGTCCTCCCGGGAGCAATTCCTATGGAACGTGCCGTTCCTCGGCGCCGTTGTAGGTGCTCAGCGGACGGATCAGCGAGTTCGATTCGAGCTGTTCCATGATGTGGGCCGTCCAGCCGGTGATGCGGCTGGCGACGAACAGCGGAGTGAACATCTGGGTGTCGAAACCCATGAGGTGGTAGGTGGGTCCGGCAGGGTAGTCGAGGTTCGGCTTGATCCCCTTGGCCTCATCCATGGCCGCCTCGAGCCCGTTGTACAGGCCCAGCAGCTCTGGCCGGCCGTAGTGGGCGATCATCTTGTCCAGGGCTGCCTTCATGGTGGGCACCCGGGAGTCGCCGTGCTTGTACACGCGGTGCCCGAAGCCCATCACCTTCTTCTTGTTGGCCAGCGCATGTTCCATCCAGGCCTTGGCCCGGGCTGCTGCATCCTCCAGGGATTCCTCCGGCCGGATTCCGATCTCGTCGAAGGTGTGCATGACGGCCTCGTTGGCGCCGCCGTGCAGCGGACCCTTGAGTGCGCCGATGGCACCGGTCACCGCCGAATGCAGATCGGACAGCGTGGACGTGATGACCCTGCCGGCGAAGGTGGAGGCGTTGAATGAATGCTCGGCGTAGAGGATCATCGAGACGTTGAAGGCCTCCACAACCTCCGGTACGGACTCCTCGCCGAACGTCATCCACAGGAAGTTGGCGGAGTAGCCGAGGTCATCGCGGGGCTCCACGGGTTCGATGGGGCGTCCCGCCGCGCGCCGGCGGCGCTGGTCGTATGCCACGACGGCGGGCATGGCCGCGAACAGGTCGATTGCCTTTGTCATGTTGGCTTCTCGGGAGGAATCCTCCGCGAGTTCGTGGCGCGCGCCCATGACCGAGGCTGCGGTCCTGCAGACATCCATGGGGTGGGCTGTGACCGGCAGGACGTCGATCACCTGCTTCACCACAGGATCCAGCGGACGGCCGGCGCGCTCCCGCGCCGTAAAGGCTGCCAGTTCCTCCGTAGTGGGAAGTTCTCCGTTCCAGAGCAGGTAGGCGACTTCCTCGAAGCTGCACCGTGCCGCGAGTTCCTGGACCGGGTAGCCCCGGTACAGCAATGAGTTCGTGTCGGAGTTGACCTTGGAGACGGCGGTGTAATCCACCACGACGCCGGCGAGGCCTTTTTTGATCTCTTCTTCAGCCATGCTGAGCTCCTTCGTTCCTTGCCTCAGTTGACCGGCCCCCCGGCCGGCGGTTCGGTATGGATTGCGCGTCAGTCAGTTCCGGGGATCCGGAAATTAAAGACGCCGGTATCAAACCGGTTGTAGGCCTCGTAGTCCACGAGGTCATACAGCCGCGCACGGGTGAGCATGCTCCCTACCTGTGCCTCCTGCGTTCCGTCAGCCCTGATTGAGTCCAGAGTACGCTCAGCAGCGCCCATGGCACTACGGAGCAGGGTGACCGGATAAATCACCATGTTCACGCCCACTCCCTGCAGCTGGTCCACGGTGAAGAGCGCACTTTTGCCGAACTCCGTCATGTTGGCCAGAATCGGCACCTCCACCGCATCCCGGATGGCCTGGAACTCTTCCAACGTGGCCATGGCTTCCGGGAAGATGGCGTCGGCCCCGGCCTCAACCAGGGCCTTCGCCCGCTCCTGCGCCGCTTCGAGGCCCTCAACCGCCCGGATGTCCGTGCGGGCCATGATGAGGAAGTTCGCGTCACGCCGGGCATCGGCGGCAGCCCTGATCCGCTTGGTGGCCGTGTCCAGGTCCACCACATTCTTGCCGTCCAGGTGGCCGCAGCGTTTCGGGTTGAACTGGTCCTCGATGTGGCAGCCGGCGAGACCGGCGTTTTCCAGTTCCTGCACGCTGCGGGCCACGTTCATGGGCTCACCGAACCCGGTATCGGCGTCCACGATGGAGGGCAGGTCGGTCATCCGGGCGATCTGGCCGGCGCGGGTGGCCACCTCGGTGAGGGTGGTCAGGCCGATGTCCGGCAGCCCGAGGTCGTTGGCCAGGACGGCGCCGGAGATGTAGACGCCGGCGAAACCCTTCTCCTCGATCAGCCGTGCCGAGAGCGGGTTGAAGGCGCCGGGAAACTGGGCGATGGTGCCGGACGCGAGCAGTTCACGCAGCTTAACGCGTTTCTGTTCGGGCGTGGTCTTGGAGTACAGCACCTAGAACAGCCCCTTGGGTGCCGCGGCGAAGTCGATGACGCCGGGTGCGGCGGTGATGTTCAGCTGGTCCAGTTCACCTGCCGCCAGTTCCGGGAGGCGTTCGACGGCGGCGAGGAACCGTTCGATTTCGGCGTCTTCCACCAGGCCGGCGGCCAGCGTGCGGAACTTGTTGACGTACTGTTCCCGGGCGAACGGCCGGGCGCCGAGCGGATGGGCGTCGGCGACGGCGATCTCGTCCCTGATGACGGTGCCGTCGGTCAGGGTGATTTCCACGGAGCCGCCGAAGGCCTTTTCGTTGATGTCCAGGGAGTGGTAGCGGCGGGTCCATTCGGGGTCTTCCTCGGTTGACACCTTCTGCCACAGGTCAACGGTGTCGGGCCGGGCGGCGCGTTCGGGGGCGTAGGAGTCCACGTGGTGCCAGGCGCCGTCCTGCAGCGCGACGGTGAAGATGTACGGGATGGAGTGGTCCAGGGTTTCCCGGGACGCGGTGGGGCTGTACTTCTGCGGATCGTTCGCGCCGGATCCGATCACGTAGTGGGTGTGGTGGCTGGTCTTGATCAGCACGGACTGCACGTTGGCCGGGTCGGTGGCCTCGGGGTGTTCCTTGTGCAGCTTTCGGGCCAGGTCGATCCAGGCCTGGGCCTGGTATTCGGCGGAGTGCTCCTTGGTGTAGGTGTCCAGGATGGCGCGCTTGGCCTCTCCGGGCGTCGGCAGCGGGACCATGTACGAGGCGTCCGGGCCGTCCAGCATCCAGGCGATCACGCCGTCTTCGCCTTCATAGATCGGCACCGGGGAGGTCTGCCCGCGCATTGAACGGTCCACGGCTTCCACGGCCATCTTGCCGGCGAACGCGGGGGCGTGGGCCTTCCAGGTGGAGATTTCGCCCTTGCGGGACTGGCGTGTGGCGGTGGTGGTGTGCAGCGCCTGCCCCACGGACTGGAAGATCGTTTCGACGTCGAGCCCCAGCAGGGTTCCGATTCCCGCGGCGGCGGAGGGGCCGAGGTGGGCCACGTGGTCGATCTTGTGCTTGTGCAGGCAGATGGCCTTGACCAGGTTCACCTGGATCTCGTAACCGGTGGCGATGCCGCGGACCAGGTCCGCGCCGCTGGAGCCGACATGCTGGGCCACGGCCAGGATCGGCGGGATGTTGTCCCCCGGGTGGGAGTAGTCCGCCGCGAGGAAGGTGTCATGGTAGTCCAGTTCGCGTACAGCCACGCCGTTGGCCCAGGCCGCCCATTCCGGCGACACCCGCTCGCCGATGCCGAAGACCTTCGACCCCTTTCCGTTGGCGGAGGGACCGTGGGTGAGGGCCTGCGCCCGGGCCGCCACGATCGGGGCACGGTTCAGGGATGCGACGGCCACCGAGGCGTTGTCGATGATCCTGTTGATCACCATCTCCGTGACATCGTCGGTCACGCCGACAGGGTCGGCTGCCACCACGGCGATCTTGTGGGCGAGCTGGTCCTCGCGCGGCAGGTTTTCCTCGCTTTTGTAGACGCGGACGTGGTGTTCCTTAACCATGGGGGCTCCTTATGAATGCGATGTGTGGGTGGCTTTGACGTGGGAAAGACTGCGGTGCAGGTGCACGGTGGTGGCCGCTTCGGCCAGGCGCGGGTTTCGGGCGGCTATTGCCTCGGCAATGGCGGCGTGTTCGGTGGCGGCTGCGGTGAGGCGGGCGGCGTCGTCGGCGGCAAGCCTCCGGACGCGCACCAGGTGCACGCGCAGGCTGCGCATGGCCTGCGCCAGGTAGGAATTGGAGATGGCAGCGTCGATGGCTTCGTCCAGCCGGCCCACGAGCTCGTAGTAGTCGTGGCGGGCGGGATCCGTGCCGCTGATCAGGGCAGGAGCTGCAAGCAGCTCTTCCTGCAGCTTGAGGAAAACCGCGGCGTCGCCCCGCACGGCGGCCAGGGCAGCCGCCTTGCCTTCGAGGGTTTCGCGGAGTTCGAAGAGTTCATCGATGTCGTCCAGGGAGATATCGGTGACGACGACGCCGCGACCGCCCGCCGTCGTTGTCAGCCCTTCCGCCGTCAGGCGGCTCAGCGCTTCCCGAAGCGGGGTGCGCGAGACGCCAAGGCGTTCCGACTGCTCGACTTCGGCGAGGACGGTTCCGGGGAGGAGCCGCCATTCGATGATGTCATCGCGCAGTGCCGCGTAGGCCCTGTCGCTGGCGCGCATGCCGCCCTCCCTTCCTTGGTCGTTGGCCTCGAGTGTATACACAAATGACGGATCTGCCCAGCTTAACGCCAGTTTTTCCTTTCCGACGAAAGAAATGTATACAAATGCCGTGCCCAGGGTTCAAGGACACATGTTGCTACGCCCAGGCCCACAGGTGATCCTCCATTGGTCCGGGAGGACTGCGCGTTGTCTATGCCGGTGGGGTCCATGGCGGCGTTATTGTCGCTGCCTGCTGTCATGCTGTGGGTATGGATGGCGGGGCAGTGGTGGAGACGTTGGAGGGCATCGAGGCCTCGGTCGCTGCGTTGGCTGTTGTTGTAGGTCGCGGCGCCGGCACCGTGGCCTCGACCGGTGCTGATCCGATTGCCTGTGCTGACCCGTTTGCCGGTGCTGACGCGTTTGCGGGCGCTGATCCTGTGCGGGACCGGGCGGGGGTGTGTCTGGATGGTCTGGCGGAGGTGGGCAGGTTGGAAGCGCGGCTGGCGGCGTTGAAGGTTCAGTTCGCGGCCGGGTACGCCGCTGCTGCCGAGACGCTGGCGGTGCCGGCCGGTTCCCCGCAGGAGCGCACGGCCCAGGAGATGGCGGTGACCGCTGAGGTTGCGTGTGTGCTGACGGTGGGCGAGCGCAGTGCCGGTGCGCTGCTGTCCGAGGCCCGCGCCCTGACCACCGGGCTGCCGTTGACGCTGGCCGCGCTGCAGTCAGGGAGCATTTCCTGGCAGCATGCCAGGGTGCTGTGTGATGAAACCTCCGGGCTGGAGCCTGCCGCCGTGGCGGCCCTGGAAGCCCATTTCCTGGATCCTGGCTCCCTGGGGCCGGGCACCCTAGGCATGGGCCTCCTGGATCCTGATCTTTCGGGCAACCCCGTGCCCGGTCGTGCGCGGGGTTGCCTGGCCGGGGAGTTGGTGCCGGGCAGATTCCGGGCCAGGGCACGCGCCTGGCGGGAGCGGCACCACCCGGTGGGCATCGAGGCACGCCACCGCAGGAGTGTCCGGGACCGGCGGGTGGAGTTCGTTCCGGACCGGGACGGCATGGCATGGCTGTCGGTGTACTTGCCCGCGGCCACCGCGGCGGGCATCTGGGCTCGGGCCACCGAGGCCGGGCGCGCCCTGCAGGGTCCTGGGGAATCACGGACCCTGGCACAGCTGCGCGCGGACGTCGCCGCGTCCTGGCTGCTGGGCGGTGTGGCGGAGGGTATCCCGTCGCCGGCGGCGCAGGTCCTGGTCACGGTGCCGGTGTTCTCGCTGCTGGGGGCAGGTGAGGAACCGGCGGTGCTGGACGGGTACGGGCCGATCCCGGCGTCCATGGCCCGCAGGCTTGTCGCGAACGGGGCCGGGTCGTTTTTGCGGGTGCTGATCGATCCGCGCGACGGGGCGCCGCTGGAGATCGGCCGGAGCAGTTACCGGGTGCCGAAGCCGATGCGGCAATGGCTGCGGCTGCGGGACGGACGGTGCCCGTTTCCTGGCTGCAGCAACCAGTCCCTGGATAACGAGGCGGATCATCTGCTGGCCTGGCCCGCGGGCGGCGGGACCGGTATCAGCAACCTTGGCCAGCCGTGCCGGAAGCATCACCGCCTGAAACACACCACGCCCTGGCGGCCGGTTGCGGCGACCCGGAACAGTCCGCCCGGCTGGATCTCACCCACGGGACGGACCTATCCCAGCGAAGAACAGGACTGGGAACCACCACACTGGCCCCACACCACCGACTCGGACAAGCCCGGACCAGGCAACACCGAGCCCGGCAACCTCGAGCCAGGCAACCCCGAGCCAGACAACCCAGCCAGCCTCGACCCACCTCTGCCCGCGGATCCCTTTCCCGACTGGGCACAATACACAGCCGCCTGAAGCGTCTCGCCAATGGCTGCTCGCTGGGGTGCTTGGGGCTGTCACGAACAGCTGTCCTGCCTGACGGTCAGCGGGTTCCGGATCGAGCCGTTACTGCCCCCAGCTCTAGACTTCTCCTCGTCAGGCGCGGGACCAGCGGTATTCGTTTTCCGGGCGCCCCGGCGCGCCGTACCGGGCCGTGCGGGAGACCGTGCCGGCGTCGGCAAGGTACTCCAGGTAGCGCCGGGCCGTAACGCGGGACATGCCCAGCGCCGTCATGACTTCGGTGGCGGAGACGGCCCCCGGCTGCTGCCTGATGAAGTCGCGGACGGCCTCAAGGGTGGAGGGTGCCAGGCCTTTGGGGAGGGGCAGCTCGGAAGGGGCCCTGAGACTCGCAAACGCCTGGTCGACGTCGCTCTGGGAAGCGCCCACCTTGGTGGACCCCGCTACGGGCGCTGCCAACTGCTCGCGGAACTGCCGGTAGCTCTCCAGCTTGTCCGCGAAGGTCGCAAACGTGAACGGCTTGATGAGGTACTGCACCACTCCGATGGAGACAGCGTTGCGGACGATCGCGAGCTCCCTGACCGCCGTGATAGCAATGATGTCGGCAAAGTGGCCGGAGGAACGCATGCGGCGGGCGATGTCCAGGCCGTGCAGGTCGGGCAGGTTCATGTCCAGGAGGACCAGCTCAACGGGGCTGCCGGCGGCCGCGAATTCCGTAAGCATCCGTAGCGCGGACTGGCCATCCGGGGCGGCGCCGGCCAGCGTGAAGCCGTCCAGCCTTCCCACGTAGGCGGCATGCGCCGCCGAAGCAATCGGCTCGTCCTCGACGACGAGGACGCGAATGTCTGTCACGCTTGCTCCTCCAGGAGACTGTGCGGTTGTGGCGCGGGAAGCGCGATGTGGAAACGTGCGCCGCCCGTTCGGCCAGAATTGGTGATGGTCATCGTACCGGCCAGGCGCTGGACCGCCTGCTTTACGAGCGCCAGCCCGAGGCCGCGGCCGAAGGGTCCGGCCTCCTTGGTACTGAAGCCGTACCGGAAGACATCGTCGATGGCATCCGGTTCAATGCCCTTCCCGGAATCCTGAACCGTGATGTCCAGTCCGCCGCCGTCTGACTCTACCGTCAACTCCACACGCCGCGGGGCCGGGGCATCGGAGGCAGCATCGATGGCGTTGTCCAGCAGATTGCCAAGAATGGTGACGAGGTCCTGGACGGCCAGGCCCGAGACGCCGGTTGTCCGGGACGCCTCCACGGCAAGCTCCACCCCGCGTTCATGGGCCTCGGCGGCCTTGCCCATGATGAGTGCGCTGAGCACGGGTTCCTGCACGGAGTCCATGATGTCGTCCGTCAGCTGCTGGCTCAGCTCAAGATCCTTGGTGGCAAACTCGAGCGCTTCCCCTGTCCGGCCGAGCTCCAGCAGCGAAACCATGGTGTGGAGCCGGTTGGCGTGCTCGTGGGTTTGGGCGCGGAGTGCGCCCGAGAGCGTCCGCATTGTCTCGAGCTCACTGCCCAGCGATTCGATTTCGGTGCGGTCCCGGATCGTGGCAACGGTTCCGAACACGGCGGCGGCCCGGCCCGTGCGGGTGCCTGGGCCCACGGCAGGGCCCTGGTTCACCACCAGGACGCCGGAGGCCGTCAGGTGGATTTCATCGTGGGCAGTGCGGCCCGATTCAAACAGATCCTTCAGGCTCGGCGTCAGCGGCAGGTCGGCCAGGAACGGAGCGTCTGACGGATGGTCGCCTGAGTCCCGCGGCTCGAGTCCCAGCAGCTCGGCGGCCTGGTCGTTGTACATCACCACGCGTCCCTTGGGGTCGATCAGGATGACACCTTCGCGGACCGAGTGGAGCACGGATTCGTAGTAGGCAAAGAGCTGGGCGAGCTGTTCCGGTCCCCAGCCGCGGGTTACCCGCCGCAGGTAGCCTCCGAGCAGCCAGGAGGCCACTGAGCCGGCTGCGAGGAGGGCGCCCGAGATAGCGAGCAGTGCCGGGATCCTGCCGGCCACCGCGACGTCGATGGTTCTGACCGTGACGCCGGCGGCCACCAGCGCCTTTACCGAGCCGCGGGCGTCCTTGACCGGGGCGATGGTTCGTACCGAGGGACCAAGTGTCCCGGCTGTGATCTCCGTGAACACGCGCCCTTCAAGGGCATCGGAGATTGAGCCGATGTACGGCTGGCCAAGCTCCTCGCTCCGGGGATGCGTCCATCGTGTCCTGTCCGGCGCCATGATGGTGATGAAATCGGCGCCGGCGTCCTGCATCACCTGAAGCGCGTATGGCTGGAGCCGGGCAGAAGGGTCAGGGGATGCCGCGGCCTGCAGCACCAGCGGGTTGTCGGCAACAGAAACAGCCAAGGCCGCCATCCGGCGACCGGCTTCGTCATACGTGCGTTCGCGGGCGTCGATGAAGGCGGCCGTCCCCACCACTCCGGTGAGTGCCAGCACGAACAGCAGGTTCGCCACGAAAAGCCGCGTGGCAATGCTCCAACGGTGGATCACGACACCTCCTATGACCAATATGAACGCAACGGTGAGCCAAGTCACTTCATGCCGAATGATGGAAATCACAAAGGACCGACGCGAAGAGCTCAGAGACTGTGCGAAGCGTCCTCCAGATTATCCATAAGGAGACAAATCATGGCTTCTCAACGAGGAGAGTCGGCTGCGCCGGCCAAGGCCGCGCGCAAAGGGCTGGACAAATCCCACTACCTTTACATTGCCGTCATCGCCGCAGTCATCTTGGGCGCACTGGTCGGCCTTCTGTTCCCTGAGGTCGGCAAATCACTGAAGCCGCTCGGCGACGGGTTCATCAAGCTCATCAAGATGATGATCGCCCCGATCATCTTCTGCACGATCGTCCTGGGCATCGGTTCCATCGCCAAGGCCGCAACGGTCGGCAAGGTCGGCGGTATGGCACTGGGCTACTTCGTGCTGATGTCGACGTTCGCCCTGGGCATCGGCCTCGTGGTCGGCAACCTGATCCACCCGGGTGATGGCCTGAAGCTGGCGCCGTATGACCCCAATAAGAAGGCCGAAGTAGACAGCACCGTTTCGTTCCTCCTGGGTATCATTCCGGGCGACATTCCGGTCCTGCCCACGCTCTTCGCCGCCATCCTCGTCGGTTTCGCGCTGCAGAAGATGGGCGCGCAGGGCGCCCCCGTCCTCAAGGCCATCGGCCACGGCCAGGCTGTGGTGTTCCGCATCCTCATCATGATCATGTGGCTGGCTCCGGTCGGTGCCTTCGGCGCCATCGCCGCGGTTGTCGGTGCCACGGGCTTCCAGGCGATCGTGAGCATGTTCACCCTGATGGCCGCCTTCTACATCACCTGTGCACTGTTCATCGTGGTCATCCTCGGCGGACTCCTGCAGGCGGTGGCAGGCGTGAACATCTTCAAGCTGATGAAGTACCTGGCACGCGAATACCTCCTCATCTTCTCCACCTCATCTTCCGAAGCCGCGCTGCCCCGCCTGATCGCCAAGCTCGAGCACCTGGGTGTCTCCAAGCCGGTCGTCGGCGTCACCGTTCCCACCGGTTACTCCTTCAACCTTGACGGCACCGCCATCTACCTGACGATGGCCTCCCTGTTCGTGGCCAACGCCATGGGGACCCCGCTGGACCTCGGTGCCCAGGTCTCCCTGCTGATCTTCATGATCATCGCTTCCAAGGGCGCTGCCGGTGTCACCGGTGCAGGCCTGGCCACGCTGGCCGCCGGCCTGCAGGCCCACAAGCCCGAACTGCTGGGCGGCGTCGGCATGATCGTCGGCATCGACCGCTTCATGTCCGAGGCCCGCGCGCTGACCAACTTCACCGGCAACGCGGTGGCCACGGTCCTGATCGGCACCTGGGTCAAGGAGATCGACAACGAGCAGGTCGGCCGCGTCCTGTCCGGCGAGGAGCCCTTCGACGAGCAGACCATGATTGCCACCCACCACGGTGTCCAGGAGACCCCGGCGCAGCAGCCCGTCCCGGCCAACGCCTAGGCTTCACAACCCCGGCTCATAGCCCAACGGCGCTCCGGCGCCGGCAACGCCCGCACAGGCCAGCCTGTGCGGGCGTTCTGCATGGGCGGGAGGCTAACCTTCGACCTCAAGTAAAAGGTCAAGGCTCAAACGCCATCAAAAGTCAAGTTCCACGAAATGCCGTGTCGGGCGCTGTAGCCTTGGGTGGAAGAAGCATGGGCGCCAGACCTCCAGCGGCCCCGGCACTCAGCGGCAGAGAAAAATCACCGTCATCGAAAGTGTGGATAGATACGTGAGCAGCGAACAGGGTTCAGCAACTCTGGAAGGCACGGAACTCGACCTGGAAGACGCCGTGATGGGTCCCACAGGCCGTCCCTACCGCGAATTTCCGGAGCCCGCGCCGCTGTCCTCCCATGGACCGGCCCGCGTGATTGCAATGGTCAACCAGAAGGGCGGCGTGGGAAAAACCACGTCAACCATCAACCTTGCGGCCGCGCTGGCGGAGTACGGCCGCCGCGTGCTGCTGGTGGACTTTGACCCCCAGGGGGCACTGTCCGCGGGGCTGGGCGTCAACCCGCACGAACTGGACCTTACCGTGTACAACGTCCTCATGGACCGCAAGGTGGACATTCGCGAGGCGATCCACACCACCGGCGTTGAGAATGTTGACCTGCTGCCGGCGAATATCGACCTGTCCGCCGCAGAGGTCCAGCTCGTCAATGAGGTGGCGCGCGAACAGGTCCTCGACCGCGCGCTGAAGAACATCGAGGATGACTATGACATCGTCCTGATCGACTGCCAGCCCTCGCTGGGCCTACTCACAGTGAATGCGCTCACGGCCGCCCATGGCGTGATCATCCCGCTGATCTGCGAGTTCTTCGCGCTGCGGGCCGTGGCCCTCCTGGTCGAAACCATTGACAAGGTCCAGGACCGCCTCAACCCCCGGCTACAGGTGGACGGGGTCCTGGCCACAATGTACGACGCCCGGACCCTGCACAGTCGCGAAGTCATCACCCGCCTCGTGGAGGCCTTCGGGGACAAAGTCTTTGAGACCGTCATCAAGCGCTCCATCAAGTTCGCCGATGCCACTGTCGCCGCTGAACCGATCACCAGCTATGCCGGCAACCACATCGGCGCCGACGCCTACCGCCGCCTTGCCAAGGAGCTCATTTCGCGCGGCGGCGCGCCGTAGCCTGGGCCGTGGCTGAGTCGGCAACTCCGCTCGCGGAACGCGGCCAGCCGGCGGGCACGGACGACGGCGGGGCCGCACCTAATGGGAACGCTGCGCCTGTCGCCGGCGATCCCGGCGCGAAGAAGCCGGGTTTCGAAGTCAGGCTGGCGAACTTCACTGGCCCCTTTGACCTGCTGCTGGGGCTGATCGCCAAGCACCAGATGGATATCACCGAGGTGGCACTCGCCACCGTGACCGATGAGTTCATCAAGTACATCCGGAACCTGCAGTCGCTGGGGGAGGAGTGGGCCCTGGACGAAGCCAGCGAATTCCTCGTCATCGCCGCCACCCTCCTGGACCTCAAGGCTGCCCGGCTGCTTCCGGCGGGTGAGGTCGAGGATGAGGACGACATCGCGCTGCTGGAGGCCCGGGACCTGCTTTTTGCCAGGCTGCTGCAGTACAAGGCGTTCAAGCAGGTGGCCGCCCTCATGGATGCGACGCTGGAACTTGAATCCAGGCGGTATCCGCGGCAGGTGGCCCTCGAGGAACACTTCGCCGCCATGCTGCCTGAACTCGTCTGGAAGCACACTCCGCAGCAGTTCGCGTCACTGGCGGAAGCTGCCCTGAAGCCCAAGGCCCCGAAACCCACCGAAGTCGGGCTCGCCCACCTGCACGGGAGCCCGGTCAGCGTTCGGGAACAGGCGGAGCTTATCGGGCTCCGCTTGCGGGAAGGCAGGCCGCTGTCATTCCGGTCGCTGATTGCCGACGCCGAATCCACCCTGGTGGTGGTTGCGCGTTTTCTGGCATTGCTGGAGCTCTTCCGCGACCAGGTCGTGGCGTTCGACCAGGTGGCGCCCCTCGGTGACCTGACAGTGCGGTGGACGGCATCCGGCGAATGGACCAGCGATCAATTGAGCGAAGAATACGAGGATCAGCCGTGAGTAAGTCCCAACAGGAACCGACGCCCGGCGACGGCACCGACGTCTCCGGGCTTCCGGGCGGAGCGCGGGCGGCCCTGGAGGCCGTGCTGATGGTGCTGGACGAACCGACGTCGGCTACGGACCTGGCCGCAGGGCTGAACCTGACCGTGGAAATGGTGGAGCAGCTGCTGCTGGACCTGCAGCGCGAGTATGACGGCTATACTGTTAAAGCCCCGGATATGGAAATCGCCAGTGACGCTGGCTTCACTTCCAGCCCCCGGGGTTTTGAATTGCGGAATGTTGCCGGAGGCTGGCGCATCTACTCCCGGGCTGAGTTCGCTGACATCGTCGGCGCCTTCGTCCTGGAAGGCCAGACAGCCAGGCTGACGCAGGCAGCACTTGAAACGCTTGCCGTCATCGCGTATCGGCAGCCCGTTTCCAGGGCCAGGGTGTCTGCAATTCGAGGGGTCAATGTCGACTCGGTCGTGCGGACGCTGATCCAGCGGGGACTGATCGAGGATTCCGGAACAGATCCGGAATCGGGGGCAATCCTGTACCGCACGACGTCGTATTTCCTTGAACGCATGGGAATCGGCTCGGTGGCTGAGCTGCCTCAGATTTCACAGCACCTTCCGGGGCTGGATGGAATCGATGAGTTTTACGACGCCGGAAGAATGTAGGCAGCTGCCTGCAGAACAGTATTTACCAGAGCAGATTTAATCTGCACGGCTGGCTAGTGTTGTCTTTGGACAACCGGTGCCGGTCACCATAACGAAGGACGGGTCATGACACAGGCGGGACGCCAGGGTTCACCACGTAACAGTTCGGGGCGTAAAGGTCCGGAACGCGATTCAGCGCGCGGCGCAGCGCAAAGCGGCCGTGGAGGCCAGCGCGGCGCCGGCTTCGGAGCGGGCCAGCGCGATTTTTCCAAGGGAGGCGACCGCCCGTTCGGCGACCGTCCCCACAAGGCCCCGAAGCCGCGCGAGGAGCGTTTCGTCGATCCCGACGAGTCGCCCGCCGGCAGGTCTTCCGCGGACTGGAAGGCCGGCGCCAAGCCGTCGGCCCGCAAAGCCGGAGCCCGCAAGCCCGGTGCAGGCAAGGCACCCGGAACGCCTGGTGCCCTCAAGCCCAAGCCCCGCGCAGGCGCACCCAAGACCGCCGCGTCACGCGCCTTCGGCAGCGAACGCTTCGGCCAGAATCTCGGTCCGGTCCGTAAGCCTTCCCGGAAGCGCGGCCCCCGTGGTGACGTTCCCCAGTCGGAAGTCCACGATGCCGACGGCGTCCGCCTGCAGAAGGTCATGGCCTCCGCAGGCGTCGCGTCTCGCCGCGTGTGTGAGGAGATGATCGCCGAAGGCCGCGTGGAAGTCGACGGCAAGGTCGTCACCGAGCTCGGCGTCCGCGTTGATCCCAAGACCGCCGTCATCCACGTGGACGGCCTCCGCATCCAGCTGGACGAAACCATGGTCTACATGGTCTTCAACAAGCCCAAGGGCGTTGTGTCCACCATGGAGGACCCCGACGGCCGCCCCTGCATCAGCGACTTCATCCGCAACAACCAGGGTGAACGCCTCTTCCACGTGGGCCGGCTTGACGTCGCCACCGAGGGGCTCCTGCTGCTGACGAACGACGGCGAACTGGCCAACCGCCTGACGCACCCTTCCTACGAGGTACCCAAGACGTACCTGGTCCAGGTCCGGGGTCCCTTCCCGCAGGGTATTGGCGCGCAGCTGAAGGCCGGCGTTGAACTCGAAGACGGCATCGCCTCCGTGGACTCCTTCCGCCTCGTGGACTCCACTCCGGGCCACGTGTTGATCGAAGTTGTGCTGCACTCCGGCAAGAACCGCATCGTTCGCCGGATGTTCGACGCCGTCGGGTTCCCCGTGCTGCGCCTCGTGCGTGTCAAGGTCGGCCCCATAGGTCTGGGCGACCAGCGCCAGGGAAGCATCCGCAACCTCGGCAGGCAGGAAGTCGGCCACCTGCTGGCATCCGTAGGACTCTAAGGCATGTCGGCATTTCGTAATCACGGCCGCGGGCACTTGAGCGGACCGGTCGTTGTTATCGGCACCGGCCTGCTCGGTACGAGCATCGGCCTTGGTCTCCGCGGCCGCGGCTTGGCCGTGTACCTCTCCGATCCATCGCCAACCAACCAGGCCGTTGCCGTGGATATCGGCGCCGGCCTGCCCTTGGCGGCGATGGAAGGGGAGCAGCCGGAACTCGTTGTCGTGGCTTCCCCGCCGGACGTGACGGCTGACGTCGTCGAACGTGCGCTGTCCGACTACCCGGACGCCACCGTCGTGGACATTGCCAGTGTCAAGGCAGACATCCAGAACGAGCTGCGCCGCCGCGGCGTGGACCTGTCCCGGTACGTTGGCACCCACCCCATGGCCGGGCGGGAGAAGTCCGGGCCCGTTGCTGCCCGCGGCGAGCTCTTCACGTCCATGCCCTGGGTGGTCTGCCCGTCGGAGGAAACCTCGGCCGCGGCCCTGCAGACCGCAAGGGCCATGGCGACGGATCTGGGCGCCCTCGTGTCGCAGTTCACTGCCGAGGAACACGACGAAGCCGTGGCCTTGGTCTCCCACCTGCCCCAGGTGATGTCCTCGCTGCTGGCCAGCCGTCTGCAGGGCACACCCCTGCATGCACTGTCCCTGGCCGGCAACGGGTTGCGTGACGTCACCCGGATCGCCGCCAGCGACCCGACGCTCTGGGTGCAGATCCTCGGAGCCAATGCCGGGAAAGTCGTGGAGATTCTTTACGGTGTCAGGGAAGACCTCAACAGGCTGATCGGCACGCTGGAAGACCCGGCAGCACCGGGTGCCCGGCTGGACCTCGCCCAGCTGATGAGCGAAGGCAATGCCGGACAGGCGCGGATTCCGGGCAAGCATGGCGGGCCTCCGCAGGCCTATTCATGGCTCACCGTGCTGGTGGATGACAGGCCGGGGCAGATCGCCCGGCTGCTGACGGAGATCGGCGAAATCGGCGTCAATGTCGAGGACCTGCGGCTGGACCACTCGTCCGGCCAGAACGTCGGCATGGTGGAGCTGTCCGTCCTGCCCAACCGACACGATCTCCTCATTGAAGCCCTCAACGACCGTGGATGGCGGGTACTGCAGTAATGACACAGGAACTTCTAGACACGATGCCGGCGCTCCGACTGGGCAAGCCGCTCGTGGTCGCCATCGACGGACCGTCGGGATCCGGCAAGTCCAGCGTCAGTAAGGAAGTGGCCCGCCGCCTCCATCTCGCCTACCTGGACACCGGCGCCATGTACCGTGCGCTGACTTGGTTTTGCCTGGACCGCGGCACCGACCTTAATGACGCCTCCGCAGTCGAGCTTGCTGCCGAAGACCTGCCGCTGGAAATCAGCACCACGCCGCACGAGGAGTATGTGCGGGTGGACGGCACCGATGTCACGGCAGCCATTCGGGAACCAGAAATCTCCGCGGCTGTCAGCGCTGTGGCCACCACCCTTGGGGCCCGGACCGAGCTCATCCGCCGCCAGCGCTCACTGATCGACAAGCACCACCGCCGCATGGTGGTGGAAGGCAGGGACATCACCACCGTCGTCGTTCCCGGGGCGGAAGTCCGCATGTTGCTCACCGCCAGCGAAGAGGCGCGGCTGCGGAGGCGCGGGATCCAGCTGGGCGGCACGCAGACTGCCGAGCAGTTGGCCGCCCAGGTGACCCAACGGGACGCCAAGGACTCGACCGTGGTGAATTTCACGCAGGCGGCCGACGGCGTGGTGATCCTCGATTCGTCAGACCTGGACTTCGAGGAAACCGTGAGCGCGGCACTGCGGATCGTCACCAAGGTGATCAACCATGAGTGACGCCGCGAAGGACGCCGCACCCGGACTTCCTGCGCGCTGGACCATGGGATGGAGCCGGCCTGTGGGCTGGCTGCTGGACCACGTGGTCTACCGGACCTCCGTCACGGGGCGCTCCAACGTCCCGACCCATGGCCCGGTGATTTTTGCCGGCAACCACATCAGCTACCTGGACGGCCCGGTCATGTTCGGGGCTTCGCCCCGTCCCATGCACATCCTGGTCAAAAGGGAGATGTTCAAGGGGTTCCTCGGAGGCGTGCTGCGGGCTTCAGGCCAGCTGCCGGTGGACCGCTCCGGCGACCGGGCCGCGCTGCAGGTCAGCAAAGCCCTGCTCGATGCCGGCCGCTGCATCGGGATCCTGCCCGAGGGCAGCCGGGGGAGCGGGAAGGCCGCGGGCATCAGCAACGGTGTCGCCTGGCTCGCCCTGAACTCGCAGGCCACCATTGTGCCGGTGGCCATTCTGGGCACGCGGCAGGGCGGCGAGCACCTTGACACGGTTCCCCGCCCCGGCCGGAGGCTTCACGTCAGCTTTGGCCAAGCGGTCACCATCAGCCGGAATCCCGGCGAGACCGGGCGTGCTTCAATGGACAGGGCGGCAAAGGAAATCCGCGCCGCGCTGGCGAGCCACGTCCAAGACACGATTCATCTCAGCGGGCAGGCCCTGCCTTCCGCGGATTTCCCCCACGAACTTACAGACGCAGTAGCCGGGTCGCCGGCAGATCACCACTAAGGAAAGTGCAATGAGCGATACGACTCAAACTTCCGGCCGCTCCGGCGCCGGCGAAGACGAATACACGCCCACCGGCACCGACCAGGTGGCTGAGCATCTCGCAGCCCTGGACGATGAGGAGGCAGAGCTCCGCGCGGCCTCGCTCCGGGCGGGACTGGACGACTACGAACTCGACGAGGAAGACGCCGCCCTCCTCAGCGGCCGCTACGAGGACGAGGACCTGGAAGGCCCAGTCAAGCTGGACCCCGTCCTGGCGATCATCGGACGCCCCAACGTCGGCAAGTCCACACTTGTCAACCGCATCCTGGGCCGCCGCGAGGCTGTCGTGGAGGACACCCCCGGCGTGACCCGCGACCGTGTGATGTACTCCGCCCACTGGAACGGGCGCAATTTCACTGTCGTGGACACCGGTGGGTGGGAGCATGACGCGCGCGGTATCCACGCCCGGGTTGCCGAACAGGCGGAAATGGCCGTGGAGCTTGCTGACGCCGTGCTGTTCGTTGTCGACTCCGCCGTGGGTGCGACGGCCACGGACGAAGGCGTCATGAAGATGCTGCGCAAGAGCAAGAAGCCCGTCATCATGGTGGCCAACAAAGTCGATGACTTTGCGCAGGAAGCGGACTCCGCCACCTTGTGGGGCCTCGGCTTCGGCGAGCCGTACCCCGTCTCGGCCCTTCATGGCCGCGGAGTTGCGGACCTCCTGGACCACGTCATGGACACGCTTCCGGAGTTCTCCACCATTGAGGGACTCGAACGCTCCGGTGGCCCCCGCCGCGTAGCCTTGATCGGCAGGCCCAATGTGGGCAAGTCATCCCTGCTGAACAAGCTCGCCGGCTCGGAGCGCGTGGTGGTGGACAACACCGCCGGCACCACCCGCGACCCGGTGGATGAATTCATCGAGCTCGGCGGGCGCACCTGGCGCTTCGTCGACACCGCAGGGATCCGGCGGCGCCAGCACATGGCGCAGGGCGCCGACTTCTACGCGTCCCTGCGGACGCAAAGCGCACTCGAAAAGGCGGAGGTCGCCGTCGTGCTCCTGGCCGTGGACGAGGTGCTGAGCGAGCAGGATGTCCGTATCCTGCAGCTGGCCATCGAATCGGGACGCGCCCTGGTGCTCGCGTTCAACAAGTGGGACCTCCTCGACGACGAGCGCCGCCGGTATCTAGAACGCGAAATCGAGCAGGACCTGGCCCACGTTGAATGGGCTCCGCGCGTCAACATCTCGGCCAAGACCGGCTGGCACAAGGACCGCCTCGTGCCCGCACTGGATCTTGCGCTCGAGAACTGGGACAAGCGCATCCCGACCGGCCGGCTCAACGCCTTCCTGGGCGAGCTGGTGGCCGCGCACCCGCACCCGGTCCGCGGCGGCAAGCAGCCCAGGATCCTCTTCGGCACGCAGGCCTCCAGCCGCCCGCCGAAGTTCGTCCTCTTCACCACCGGCTTCCTGGACCCGGGTTACCGCCGGTTCATCACCCGGCGGTTGCGTGAAACGTTCGGCTTCGAAGGAACACCCATCGAAGTCAACATGCGTGTCCGGGAAAAACGTGGCAAGAAGCGTTAATTAGGACACACCGGACCCGTGGCGGACGAAAATGTCACGGGCACCCTCCGGAATCGTGTAAGCTTTTGGAGGTGGTTCGGCCGGACTGCTTAGATGAAATTCTTCTGAAGTTCATCGAAGCGGAGAACGGCAGAACTGACGGGCTGTAGCGCAGCTTGGTAGCGCACTTGACTGGGGGTCAAGGGGTCGCAGGTTCAAATCCTGTCAGCCCGACCAAAGAAGATGCAGGTCAGAGGCCGTCTTCGGAGAAATCCGAAGGCGGCCTTTTCTGCATAACGAACAGATTGCAGCTGATGCTAAAGACGCGGCCTTCAACGCGAGGCGCCCGGAACGCGGGTCTGAGCATCGACCTCGCCGACTAACGGTCCAGCAGATTTTTCCTGCCCCAATCACCCGGGCTGCTACTTGAGGAACCGAGACGTCCGGCGGTCAGCCAGGACCTTGCCCTTGGTCTGGCAGGTGGGGCAGTACTGGAGTGCAGTGTCAGCGAAGGACACTTCGCGGACGGTGTCACCGCAGACCGGGCACGGCAGTCCGGTGCGGCCATGGACTCTCATGCCGCCCCGCTTCGTATCCTTCAGGTCGCCGGGCGCCTTGCCCGCTGCTTCCTGCACGGCCGCTCCGAGAACGCTGTGAATGGCCTCGTACAGGGCACGCACGCTCTGTTCGTCCAAAGAATCGGCCATGGCGTAGGGCGAGATCTTTGCCGCATGGAGGATTTCATCGCTGTACGCGTTTCCTATCCCGGCAATCACACTCTGGCTTCGCAGCACACCCTTGACCTGGTGGGGGTTGGCGGCCAGGATCCCGGCGAACATCGCAAGGCTGAACCCGGGGTCCAGCGGATCGGGGCCAAGGGCCGCGATTCCCGGCACCGCAAGAGGATCGGTGACCACGTAGACGGCAAGGCTCTTCTTGGTGCCGGCTTCGGTCAGGTCTATGCCGATATGTAGGCCGTCGCTGCCGGCGAACGCCAGCCTCGCCGCAATGGGGCTCTTGCCGGGCCGGAGCGGAGCCGTGGAGGGCGCCTCCGTGTAACGCACCCAACCGGCGCGGGCGAGATGGAAGACGAAGTGCAGTCCGTCGGCGTCTATGCTGACGAACTTGCCGAACCGCCGGACGCCGGTGACAGTGCGGCCTTCGAGGGCCGTATAGGGAGGATCGGCCGTCTTGAGTACGGCCACGGAGAGGACCTGAAGCTTCGTCAGCACGGTGCCTTCAAGGTGCGTGCCAAGAAAGGAACTCAGACCGGCCACTTCGGGTAGTTCTGGCATGCCCCCACTGTGGCACAACGCGGCAGGCGTGTCAGCGCCCGAGCCCGGATGATGTGGTTTCGGTGCCGTCTCCCGCCTGAACCATGTGCCTATACTTTCAGCGGTGGCTTGTTCCCTACGCCTCCGTTGACATTGGTGATTGACCCGATGAAAGGCCCCTGATGAGCAACATTCCCTCTGAGCTGTCCTACACCGCGGAACACGAATGGGTATCCGCGCCGAACGCCGACGGTGTGGTCCGGATCGGGATCACTGACTTTGCCCAGGACGCCCTCGGCGACGTCGTGTACGCCCAGATGCCCGAAATTGGAACGGCGGTGACGGCGAACGACGTCATTGGCGAGGTTGAGTCCACCAAGAGCGTCAGCGATATTTACGCCCCGGTAACCGGTGAAATTGTGGCCAGGAACGAGGCCCTGGACAGCGATTCAGCCCTCATCAACTCCGATCCCTACGGAGAGGGCTGGCTCATCGAGGTCAAGCTTGCGGAACCTGACGCGGTGGACTCCCTGCTCAGTGCATCGGAGTACGAACAACAGGTAGGCTAAAGCTAGCTGTTCGCGCTAAGCCGGGCCTGGTATCCAGTGCTGGTTTCCAGTCTTGGGGTCCAAAGGCCCGGCCGGCGCACGGCAAACCGGAGGTGCCACGCATTTCCGGACGGTACGCGTTGATTGCAGGGGGACATCTGCAACGAAGGAGGAGGAATCCATGGTTGGCGGCGAACAGAACCACACCGGCGGTGATTACGGCACGGACGTGGGCAGGGCCACGGAGACAACCTCGATCAACCTCACTCCGGTCCGCGACGAGCCAACGATCGTGCCCAAGCTTTCTCCGGAGGAGAGGACGGCCGTGGAGGCGTTGCCCTCCGGCTCCGCATTGCTGGTAGCACACAGCGGCCCCAACTCGGGCGCCCGTTTCTTGCTCGACTCCGACGTCACCACCGCCGGGCGGCACCCGGATGCAGACATTTTTCTTGACGACGTGACCGTCTCGCGCCGGCATGTCGAATTCCGCCGCACTCCCCGCAGCTTCGAAGTCGTGGACACCGGCAGCCTCAACGGCACGTATGTCAACCATGACCGCGTGGACAGCGTGGAGCTGAAGTCCGGAAACGAAGTCCAGATCGGCAAGTTCCGACTCACCTTCTACCTGAGCCCTGCCCGCGCAGCAGGACGCGCCTGATTCGGAGCGGCTGCCTGTGGCAATGGCACAACCGGAGCGCCGTGGACCCCTGGTCCTGAACATCGGGGAGGTCCTCGCTCAGTTGAGCGACGATTTCCCGAGCATGACGGCGTCTAAAATCAGGTTCCTTGAGGAAAAAGGACTTATCAATCCCCGGCGAACGCCGGCAGGCTACCGGCAGTACTCAGACAGCGACGTAGAGCGTCTGCGGTTTGTCCTGTCACTCCAGCGCGACCAATACCTGCCGCTGAAGGTGATCAAGGATTATCTTGATGCCATCGACCGGGGAGAGCGTCCGGATAACCTTCCGCCCGGCGTGACCGTCTCTCCGCGGATCGTTTCCGATGAGCTGGCGGCTGAACTTCAGAACAAGTCGCGCAAGCTCAGCGAGGAACAGTTGCGGGCGGAGTCCGGCGCGAGCGTGCCGCTTCTGCAGTCGCTGCTCAGTTTCGGGCTGATCGGTCATTCGAACGGCATGTTCGATGAGCACGCCCTGCAGGTGGCGCGCGCCTGCGTTCAGCTGGAGGGCCACGGACTGGAACCCCGCCATCTGCGGCCCTTCCAGGCGGCGGCTGAGCGGGAGTTCGGGCTGGTGGAACGGGCCGTTGCAACGCTGACGTCCCGCAAGGATGCAGCCTCGCAGGCCAGGGCCGCAGAGGCGGCCCGGGAAATCAGCGACCTTTGCCTGACCCTGCACCGGGCTCTGGTCCAGGACCGTATTTCACGGATGGAGATCTGATGATCGAAGTCGAGATTGTGGGCGTCCGGATCGAGCTGCCCTCCAACCAGCCCCTGGTGCTCCTGAGGGAGATCCACGGGGAGCGCCACGTGCCCATCTGGATCGGCACGCCGGAAGCCAGCGCGATCGCCTTGGCGCAGCAGGGCGTGGTACCGCCGCGCCCCATGACGCATGACCTCTTGGTGGACGTCGTGGAAACGCTCGGACATGCCGTGGTGAGCGTCAACATCGTGGCCGTGGAAGACAACATCTTCTACGGACAACTCCAGTTCGATAACGGCGCCACCGTCAGTTCCAGAGCGTCGGATGCCCTGGCCATCGCCCTGCGCGCGAAATGCCGGATCTGGTGCGCGGATTCTGTGATGGATGAGGCCGGAGTGCGGATCACCGAACACGACGAGGGGGAGGACACAGAGCAGGGCCCCACCGTGGACGAAGAAAGTGAATTGCGCCAGTTCCGTGAGTTCCTGGATGACGTGGAGCCGGAAGACTTCGACGGCTAAGGTCACGTTAAGGTTAAAGTTCAGGCTGAAAGTTTCGACACGCCCTTTCAATGACCTGAACATCTTTGACCTTGGGCCCTGGCAGGCCTAACGTCGAAGGTACCAAGTTCCCATTGCGTACAACAGCCGCGCGGGTCACACTGGAAAGTGCTACTCCGGCGGAATTACATGCATGAGTTTCATTTTGACTCCCGTGCGTGCAGTGCTGTTGCAGCAAGTTCCCCAGGGGAGCTCATGACAAGGAGGATCCACGTGAGTCCGAAAGGCGAAGCAGGCGAGCTGAAGCAGCCCTCAACGGCCGGCGTAGCTGTGCCCGCAAGCGGTGCTCAGGGCCTTCTCTTCACTGAGGACCTCCCGGTCTTGGACGAGGACGCCGGATACCGCGGACCCACGGCCTGCAAAGCGGCCGGAATAACGTACCGCCAACTGGATTACTGGGCCCGGACCGGCCTGGTTGAACCGGCTGTCCGCGGCGCCGCCGGCTCCGGTTCGCAGCGGCTGTACGGCTTCCGCGACATTTTGGTCCTGAAGGTGGTCAAGCGGCTGCTTGACACCGGTGTATCTCTCCAGCAGATCCGTTCAGCCGTGGAACACCTGCGTGAGCGCGGCGTCGAAGACCTCGCACAGATCACCCTCATGAGCGATGGCGCCAGCGTGTATGAATGTACGTCCGCCGATGAGGTCATCGACCTCGTCCAGGGCGGACAGGGTGTATTTGGCATCGCTGTCGGCCGCGTATGGCGCGAAGTTGAAGGGAGCCTCGCGTCCCTGCCCAGCGAACATGCCAGCGACCAGACCTTTCCCGATGACGAGCTGAGCAAGCGCCGGGCCGCCCGCAAGACCGGCTAAGCCCGGACACCTTCCTGGGCATCCAGAGGATTTATGGCTCCAGAAGATTAAGAGCGAAGGCCGCCTCCCCATCGGGGAGGCGGCCTTCGCTCTTTCGGGCGCGCGTGGCTCAGCGGTTACTGCGGCTGCGGCTCGCCCGGCCGGCCGACATCAGGTTGCCCAGGAGTGCGTCGAACAGTCCGGCCGCTGACTTGGCGGAGTCGCCGGGCCAGTGGTGGATGGAATGCGCGGCGCCCTGGATCTGCTGCCAGTTTGCCTGTTCCGGAATGTGGGGCGTCAGCAGGAGGTCACCGAACATCGACTGCATTTCGGCCAGGCGGAACGCGTGCTCGGAAGACCCGCTTCGGACCCGGTTGGCGACGATGCCTGCAGGGGACAGATTGGGGGCGAATTCCTGGCGGAACAGCTGTATGGCCCGCATGGTGCGCTCAGTCCCCGCCACGGAGAACAGGCCGGGCTCGGCCACAAGAGCCACCTTGGTGCTGGCGGACCAGGCCATGCGGGTCAGTCCATTCAGGGACGGAGGGCAGTCCACCAGGACGAGCTCATACTTCTCCGCACCTGCCAAAACGGCGGAGAGCCGGCGGAGGTCCCGCTTGCCGAGGTCGGGGCGGTCATACACCCCGGTGTAGGCGGAGCCCACGGCAACGTCCAGGACGGCGGGACCCGAGCCGTTGCTTTGGACCCGCCCGGTCCACCCGCTGGAAACGACATTCTCCGGAAGCCGGGCCTTGCGGGGATTCTTGAGCATCCGGCCGATATCCAGCTTGTCACTCGGCTGCACTCCCAGGGCAGTGCTGGCGTCGGCATGGGGATCCAGATCCACAACGAGGGTGGGGATGCCGGCGGCCAGTGCCGCAGACGCCAATCCGGTTGTGACGGATGTCTTGCCGACACCGCCTTTGAGGCTGCTGATGCTGACTACTTGCACTTGAAAACCAATACCTAACGCCGGTTGCCGTGTTGGGGTAGTTGATGTTCCGGTACTGCCGGAACAGGGGGACAGGCTTCGCCGCCCCATTCATCATATGTGGAGCCGGCGCCTAATCCCTTCTTATCGGGTCCGGGCATGGCTCGCCGGGCGGCTCTTCCGGGTCCCGGCCGGGGAGGGAATGAATGTGGCTGCGAAATGACGGATAATTCTGTGACGGTCAACACAATGATTTGTGTTTCACGGCACGCGTCTTACACACTGTGACCACTTACCGATACACCCGCGATGATGCAGGAGCAGCATGTTTTCCAAGATTCTGGTGGCCAACCGCGGTGAAATCGCAATCCGCGCGTTCCGCGCCGGCTACGAGCTGGGCGCCAAGACAGTCGCCGTTTTCCCCAACGAGGACCGTAACTCGATCCACCGCCAGAAGGCCGACGAGGCGTATCTGATTGGCGAGGAAGGCCACCCCGTCCGGGCCTACCTGGACGTTGACGAGGTGGTGCGGGTAGCTAAGGAAGCCGGCGCGGATGCCATTTACCCCGGCTACGGTTTCCTTTCCGAAAATCCGGACCTTGCGCGGGCAGCCAAGGCTGCCGGCATCACCTTCGTCGGGCCGCCCGCCGAGGTCCTCGAGCTCGCCGGCAACAAAGTCGCCGCGCTGGAGGCTGCCCGCAAGGCCGGCGTCCCCGTGCTGAAGTCCAGTGCCCCCTCGAAGGACCTCGATGAGCTGATCGCCGCTGCCGACGAGATCGGCTTCCCGATCTTCGCCAAGGCCGTGGCCGGCGGTGGTGGACGCGGCATGCGCCGCGTTGATACCCGCGAAGCGCTGCCCGAGGCGCTGCAGTCCGCGATGCGCGAGGCTGACGCAGCGTTCGGTGACCCAACCATGTTCCTTGAGCAGGCCGTGCTCCGTCCGCGGCACATTGAGGTGCAGATCCTGGCCGACGCCGAGGGCAACGTCATGCACCTCTTCGAGCGTGACTGTTCCATTCAGCGGCGCCACCAGAAGGTTATCGAAATCGCTCCGGCCCCTAACCTGGACGAAGGCATCCGGCAGGCCCTGTACCGCGACGCCGTGAAGTTCGCCAAGGCCCTCAACTACGTCAATGCAGGAACCGTCGAGTTCCTCGTGGATACCGTGGGGGAGCGCGCCGGGCAGCACGTCTTCATCGAAATGAACCCCCGCATCCAGGTGGAGCACACGGTCACGGAGGAGGTCACCGACGTCGACCTCGTCCAGGCGCAGATGCGGATTGCCTCCGGCGAAACCCTGGCCGACCTTGGCCTTTCTCAGGAGACCGTGTTCCTCAAGGGCGCGGCGCTGCAGTGCCGCATCACCACCGAGGACCCGGCCAACGGCTTCCGCCCCGACGTCGGAAAGATCACCGGCTACCGTTCGGCCGGCGGCGCCGGCGTAAGGCTCGACGGCGGTACGGTTTACTCGGGTGCCGAAATCAGCCCCCACTTTGACTCGATGCTCGTCAAGCTCACCTGCCGCGGCAGGGATTATCCGGCCGCTGTGGCCAGGGCTCGCCGTGCCCTTGCCGAGTTCCGCATCCGTGGGGTGTCCACCAACATTTCCTTCCTGCAGGCCGTCCTCGACGACGCCGACTTCATCGCGGGCGACGTCGCCACGTCCTTTATCGACGAGCGCCCGCAGCTGCTGAAGGCCCGTGTCTCGGCCGACCGCGGTACCAAGCTGCTGACGTGGCTGGCTGAGGTCACCGTCAACAAGCCCAATGGCGAGCTCACAGTCCACACCGACCCGGCCGATAAGCTGCCGGCCGTGCGGGAAAACGAATTCCAGCCGGGTTCGCGCCAGCGGCTGCAGGAGCTGGGGCCGGAAGGCTTTGCCCGTGCCCTGCGCGAGCAGACGGCTGTAGCCGTCACGGACACGACGTTCCGTGATGCCCACCAGTCCCTGCTGGCCACCCGCGTCCGCACCCGGGACCTGGTGGCTGCCGGTCCTGCAGTGTCCTCGCTGCTTCCCGGCCTGCTCTCCGTCGAGGCCTGGGGCGGCGCCACCTACGACGTCGCACTGCGGTTCCTGGGCGAGGATCCCTGGGACCGTCTGGCGGCGCTGCGGAAGGCGCTGCCGAACATCTGCCTGCAGATGCTGCTCCGTGGCCGGAACACCGTGGGCTACACCCCGTACCCGGAAGAGGTGACCGAGGCGTTCGTCAACGAGGCGGCCGCTACCGGCATCGACATCTTCCGGATCTTCGACGCCCTGAACGACGTCAACCAGATGGCGCCGGCCATTCGCGCGGTCCGTGCCACCGGCACCGCCGTCGCCGAGGTTGCCCTCTGCTACACGGGTGACCTGCTCGACCCGGAGGAAAACCTCTACACGCTGGACTACTACCTGGAGCTGGCGCAGAAGATCGTCGACGCCGGCGCCCACATCCTCGCCATCAAGGACATGGCGGGGCTGCTGCGGCCGGCCGCGGCCGCCAAACTGGTCCGTGCCCTCCGGGAAAGGTTCGACCTCCCCGTCCACCTCCACACCCACGACACTGTTGGCGGGCAGCTCGCAACGCTCCTCGCAGCGGTGGACGCTGGCGTGGATGCCGTGGACGTCGCATCGGCCTCCCTGGCCGGAACAACCAGCCAGCCCTCAGCGTCCGCACTGGTCGCGGCGCTGGCACACACGGAGCGGGATACCGGGCTCAGCCTCGCCAACGTCAGCTCGCTGGAACCGTACTGGGAGGCAGTGCGGAGGGTGTACGCCCCGTTCGAGTCCGGACTGCCGGGACCCACAGGCCGTGTCTACCAGCACGAAATCCCGGGCGGCCAGCTCTCCAACCTCCGGCAGCAGGCCATGGCACTCGGCCTGGGCGAGCGGTTCGAAGCCATCGAGGACATGTACACCGCCGCGGACCGCATTCTGGGTCGCCTCGTGAAGGTTACGCCTTCCTCGAAGGTGGTGGGGGATCTCGCCCTGCACCTGGTGGGTCTGAACGCCGACCCCGCCGATTTCAATGAGAACCCGCAGAACTACGACGTCCCGGACTCGGTGATTGGCTTCCTGTCCGGCGAGCTCGGTGACCCGCCTGGGGGCTGGCCTGAGCCGTTCCGCACCAAGGCGCTGCAGGGCCGCAAGATCAAGGTCCGCGACGCCGAGCTCAGCGCCGAAGACAGCGCTGCGCTTCGCGGGGATTCGAAGACCCGGCAGCAGACACTGAACCGCCTGCTCTTCGCCGGCCCCACCAAGGACTACCTGAAGAGCGTGGAGACGTACGGCAACGTTTCTGTCCTGGACACCCGCGACTACCTCTACGGACTGCAGCGTGGCCAGGAGCACGTCATCCAGCTGGAGAAGGGTGTCCGCCTCATAGCCTCGCTCGAGGCCGTCTCGGAGCCGGACGAGAAGGGCATGCGCTCTGTCATGTGCACGCTCAACGGCCAGTCCCGTCCTGTCTCGGTCCGTGACAAGTCTGTGGTCAGCAACGTCAAGACAGCCGAAAAGGCCGACCCGGCGCAGCCTGGACAGGTCGCTGCACCCTTCGCTGGCGCTGTCACGGTGACGGCCAAGGTAGGCGACACGGTCAAGGCCGGCGACACCGTTGCCACCATCGAGGCCATGAAGATGGAGGCATCCATCACGACGCCAGTGGGCGGCAAAGTCACGCGGATCGCCATTTCCTCTGTGGAACAGGTCCAGGGCGGAGACCTGCTGCTCGTTGTTGAGTAGATGACTGTTGAATAGCTGACTGGACGTCCACGCCCGCCCTGCGGGTATGGTAGAAGCCAGAAAAAGGTTGTGGGGACGGCGAAAGCCGCCCCCACAGCCATTTCAGCCAGAAACCATAAAGAGCGGAAGCCATGACGCAGACTGATACGCCTAAACCCGGGCCGCGACCGAACCGCGCCCCAATGGTTGCCGCTCCGGCGGAAGCCGGTGAAAAAGCCGGCGGGGTTTCCCCGGCCGAAGCCGCCGGTGTTGCCTCGTCCGGAGACATCAGCGTTGTGACCGTTTCCGACGCACAGGACCGCACGTCTGCCGGCTCGCTCTCGGCGCTCAGGGCGGTGCCGCAGCCGGGGACCGTGCCTGCAGGTCTGCAGGTAGCTACGGTGGGCACGGTGGGCGTCGATGCAGCGGGCCCAGCGGCCCCAGAGACAGTCGCGCCAGAGGCTGCCGCCCCGGACACCGCTGCGTTGGACACCGTCGAGGCAGCCACAGCCGAAGCCGAAGAAGAATCAGACACCACCGAAACGGCGGCCGAAGCTGCGGCGGTAAATGCGGAGAACCACGGGGGGCGGCGTGAACGCCCCGAGGGTCCAGAGCCGGCCGCTGCGCTGACCGCCGATCGCCTCCTGAACAAAGCCGCCGCCGCACCCGTTGCCGGCTGGCGACGCTGGTTGTACACGGTCACTTTTGGTTATGTGAACCTGGGCGATTCGGACCGGATCCGTATCCAGCGGGCCATGGAGCACCGGATCGCCATGCGCCTGGGGGAGCGCACGCGCTATGTCCCTGTACTTTCACGCAAGGGCGGGGTGGGCAAGACCACCGTCACTACCCTCCTGGGGATGGTTCTGGCGGACCTGCGCGAAGACCGCGTGATCGCCATGGACGCCAACCCCGACCGCGGAACACTGTCAGACCGTTCCCCCGGGCGGGCGGATTTCACGGCGCGCCAGCTGGTCAAGGACCGGTTCACGGTCGACTCGTTCGCGCAGTTGTCCAACTACACTGCCCGGGACGGCTCACGGCTGGATGTTTTGGCCTCCGACACCGATCCCATGGTGGCCCACGCCTTCGATGACGCTGACTATCGGGCAGTCACCGATATTCTTGGGCGCTACTACTCGATCGTACTGACGGACTCGGGGACCGGCATGGTCCATTCCGTCATGAAAGGCACCCTCGAAAAGGCAGATGCCGTGGTCCTCGTGTCCGGTGGCAGCGTCGATGAGGCCAGGCTCGCTTCGGAAACGCTGTCCTGGCTGGAAGCCCACGGGCGCCAGGACCTGGTGGCCAAGGCAACCGTAGTCATCAACATGGCCGCCGGGGACCGTACCTTGGTGAATATTGATGAAATCGAGCAACACTTCCTGTCCCGGGTCAAGAATGTAGTGCGGATTCCCCACGACCGGCACCTGGCCGAGGGATCGCGCATCCAGCTGAGCCAGCTCAAGCCGGCCACACGCAGTGCTGCCGTGGAGCTGGCGGCCCTGGTGATAGAGGAACTTCAGCAGGCCTGATCCAGCCGGGTGTGCATGGAAGGCATAAGCGCAAAAAGCCCCGCCGTTTCTGACTGTTCAGTTTCCGGCGGGGCTTTTGCCTTTGATGCGGTAGGGACGGTTAGGTTGCCGGCGCGGGTCTGGGCGCGGCGTACATCTCCTCGATCACCGTCTCGAAATCCTTGATAACCTGAGCCCGCTTGACCTTCATGGAGGGGGTCAGGTGGCCGGAGGCTTCGGTGAAGTCGCTGGGAACGATCCTGAACGACTTGATGGCCTCTGCCTGCGAGACGGACTGGTTCGCGTGGTTGATCAGCTCCTGCACGGCCGCCCTGACGGTCTCGTTGTCGGCAGCCTCGGCCACGGTGGTTTCCGCCGGCAGGTTGTGGCGCTGCAGCCACCCGGGAAGTGCTTCCTCGTCGAGGGTCACCAGTGCACCGATGAAGGGGCGGTTGTCGCCCACCACGAGCACCTGCGATACCAGCGCGTCTGCCCTGATCTGGTCCTCCAGCAAAGCGGGAACGACATTCTTGCCCCCAGCGGTCACAATGATTTCCTTCTTGCGGCCGGTGATCGTGAGGAACCCGTCGGCATCGAGCTGGCCGATGTCTCCGGTGCGGAACCATCCGTCGGCGA
This sequence comes from Arthrobacter sp. B2060, assembly GCF_059090445.1. Classification (NCBI taxonomy): domain Bacteria; kingdom Bacillati; phylum Actinomycetota; class Actinomycetes; order Micrococcales; family Micrococcaceae; genus Arthrobacter; species Arthrobacter sp. B2060. Next base: position 218,775 of record NZ_JBNHFR010000006.1, on the reverse strand, counting down.
ACGCCTCGGCGGCCAGGTCCTCGCGCTTGTAGTAGCCCCGCATGACACAGACGCCCTTGACGAGGATCTCGCCGTCGTCGGCAATTTTCACAGTGTTTCCGGGCAGCGGCGCGCCGACCGTGCCGATCTTGATCCGCTCGGGAGTGTTCACGCTGACGGGGGCCGTGGTCTCGGTCAGGCCGTAGCCCTCCAGGATCTGCAATCCAATGCCCTGGAAAAAGTGGCCAAGCCGCTCACCCAGCGGTCCGCCGCCGGAGACAGCGTGCGCCACCTGGCCGCCCATGGCGGCGCGCAGCTTCCCGTAAACGAGCTTGTCGAATAGGGCATGACGGACTTTCAGGCCCAGCCCTATCTTGCCTTCCTGCCGTGCCCGGGAATAGGCAATAGCTGTGTCCGCGGCCTTGTGGAAGATCGGGCCCTTGCCGCCGTCCTCCGCCTTGGTGAGCGCCGAGTTGTAGACCTTCTCGAACACGCGCGGCACGGCGAGCAGGAACGTGGGCTTGTAGCTCTGCAGATCCGGGAGGAGGTGCTTGATATCGGGCGTGTGGGCCACGGTGGAGCCTGCGGCCACCGCAAGAACGGAGATGAACCGTGCGAAGACGTGCGCCAGCGGGAGGAACATGATGGTCCGGGCCTGCTCGTTGACGATCTGGCGCAGCGAGGTAGCGAGGGCGTTCTCCGAAAGCTCCACGAAGTTGCCGTGTGTCAGTTCGCAGCCCTTGGGGCGCCCCGTGGTACCCGAGGTGTAGATGATCGTGGCGGTGTCGTTGATCTTCGCGGCGTGCCGGCGGGACTCCAGGTCGGCGTCGCTGATGTCCTTTCCGGCCTCCCGGAGGGCTTCGAGGCCGCCGCCTTCGAGCTGCCAGACGTGCGTGAGGGCGGTGAGCCCCTCGGATGTGGCGGCCTGCCTGATGACGTTCTCGTGGTGGTCGGTCTCGCCGAAGGCCGCCACCGCGCCCGAATCGCCGAGGTTCCAGGCGACCTGGGACGGGGATGACGTCTCGTAGATGGGAACGGACACGCCGCCGGCGAACCAGACGGCGAAGTCGACCAGCGCCCACTCATAGCGCGTCCGGGACATGATCCCCACCCGGTCCCCGGCTTCCACGCCGCTGGCCATTAGTCCCTTGGCCAGGGCGGAGACGTCCGCCAGGAAATCAGTGGCGACAATGTCCTGCCACTGACCGGCGGCATCCAGCCGGGAAAACAGCGCCGGATTCGACGCCTTGGCCGCCTGGCGCACCAGGAGGTCCGTGATGTTGGTGTCCGGGGGGACGCTGACCAGGGGCGGAACACTGAATTCGCGCACAATAGCTCCTCTGATATCCGTAGACCGCTGCGGTTAGTCCTAACCTTAGTACCCGTCGATCAAGGACCGGGGACCAAATGGTTACTCGTCAGTAACTTTACGTGATCGATGAGGTCCGGCCAAGAATCCCTGGGCAGCCGCAGGCCCGACTCGGGCACCTAGAATGGGGGATTATGCAGCCTTTCCCGCCGAGCGAACAGTCCGGACCCGCCAGCACCACGCGACGGTCCCGGCCGCGGGCATGGCGGCGCGGTTCGGTCGGCCACCAGGGCGGCAGCGCACCTTACCGGACGCTCCGGCAGTATCTTCGCCCCGCGGGCACTGGTCTCGCCATAGGCATCGACATTGGCGGCACCAAAGTCGCAGCCGGCGTGGTTGATGCAGAGGGACGGATTCTCAACGAAGCCAGACGCTCAACTCCCGGCAGCGATCCCCGTGCCGTCGAGCGGGTGATCGTTGAGCTCGTCGAGGAGCTCAGCCGTGGAGCACGCATCAGGTCGGTGGGCATAGGCGCCGCCGGCTGGATGGATCTCGACGGCGGAACCGTCCTGTTCAGCCCCCACCTGGCATGGCGCAATGAACCCCTCAGGGACAACCTGGAGCGATTGCTTCGCCGCCCCGTGATGCTGGTCAACGATGCCGACGCAGCCGCCTGGGCTGAGTGGCGGTTTGGTGCCGGCCAGGGACAGAACCGCCTGGTGTGCATCACGCTCGGGACGGGAATCGGCGGGGCCATGGTGATGGACGGTCGCGTCGAGCGGGGCCGCTTTGGTGTTGCCGGCGAATTCGGCCACCAGATCATCATGCCCGGCGGCCACCGCTGCGAATGCGGCAACCGCGGCTGCTGGGAACAGTACGCATCCGGCAACGCCCTCGGCCGCGAGGCCCGCGAGCTTGCCCTGGCGAACTCTCCGGTGGCTCAGGAACTTCTCAAAGCCGTCGATGGGCAGGCCGACCGCATCACGGGAGCCACTGTCACGGAACTGGCCATCTCCGGGGACGCAGCCTCCAGGGAACTCCTGGAAGACGTGGGTGACTGGCTGGGGCTCGGGCTGGCCAACCTGGCCGCGGCCCTGGATCCCGGGAAATTCGTGATCGGCGGTGGGCTCTGCGCCGCAGGAGAGCTCCTCGTGGCGCCTGCCCGGAAGGCCTTTGCCCGGAACCTCACGGGCCGTGGATTCCGGCCCGCCGCGGAAATCGCCCTGGCTGACCTTGGGCCGCATGCCGGACTCATCGGCGCGGCGGATCTGTCACGGGTCGGCAGCCGCACGGCCAACTGACGCTCACGCTGGCCGCTCAGCTGCTCGCGACCCTAGACGCGGGCGCCGTCGTCGTTTTCGTCCTTCTCCTGGGGCAGCTTCATGATGAGGTAAACCACCGCGCCCACGAAGCTGACCACCATGCCAAGGATCGCCAGCAGCGGAGCCGAGCGCCAGAACATCGCCGACAGCACCAGCGCCACGGGGGCACCCACTGCCCCCAGCCAGGCGAGCATGGTCAACGGATCGATCCCAGCGAGGCTGGGCGGATCCTCGGGCACAAATGCGTCGTCTTCGTCATCCACCTCATAGTCGCGCGGACCTTCCGGCGTGGCGGTTTCGTCAGATCCGGCGGTTTCTGCGGCGTGCTGCCGGGCTGCCGCGCGTTCCCGTTCCGCCGCTGACAACTCGATGGGCGCACCCGCACGGGGAGCCAGCCCCAGTGGGTCAAAGTCACTGAAGCGCTTAGCGGTCCCCCCGGCGGCAGTGCCGGGGGCAGCACCGGACACGGCGCCGTCTGCTGCGGGAGGATTCGTGACGCCGTCGCGAGGGTCCTTCCCGCCGTGAGGGTCAATCGAGTCGTTGGGGGCGCTAAGGCCGGGATGGGTACGGTTGCCGGCACCCGGCTCGGCCGTGCCGCCGGTGGTGTCTCCTTCGAGCCTGGCCACCAGGTCAAGCCAGACGGCGTCGTCCTGGTTTGCGCTGGGGTCGGACGAATTTGAATCGGGCCTATTCATTGGGGTCGCCCTTCTGGCTGGCTGTCGCGGACTGGTCTGGACCGGGGCGGGTCTCCGCAAGGATGTCCCGGATGAAGTCCAGCGAGCCGCTGAAGATTTGCCCGGCGTCGTTATCGAGGGTGGCTACATGGTAGCTGTTCTCCAGCATGGTCAGTTCCAGAGGCGCGTGCGTCAAGCCGCGGCGGAGGGCAACGATGCTCGAGTCGGAAACGACGTGGTCCACGGTGGAGCGGAAAACGCGGACGGGCGCGGTCACGCGCGGCAGCAGCAGCCGGGTGGCCCTGAACAATTTGTTCAACTCGTGCGCTGCGGCCACCGGGGTCCGGTCATAGGCGCCTTCGTTGACATCCGGCTTGAGGATGTCGTTGCCAATGGCCGGTGTGCTCTTGAGTACGAGTTTAAGGATGCCGGCCAATGGCGCGCGGGGATCGTCGATGACCAGCGCCGGGTTGACCAGGACGGTACCGGCCACGGGACGCGTGGCGGCGATGCGAAGGGCAAGGGCGCCGCCCATGGAGATGCCTGCCGAAAAAACCACATCACACTCGGCTTCCAGTTCCAGATATGCGCTATCCAGGGCATCGTGCCAGTCTGTCCACCGGGTGCGTGCCAGTTCCTGCCATGAGGTTCCGTGGCCCGGAAGAAGGGGCATGCGCACGGCGAAACCCTCGGCGGCAAACGCCATTGCCCACGCCCGCACGGCATGCGGACTCCCGGTGAACCCGTGCGAGATGGCGACGCCCACCCTCGGACCCTCTCCGGAGAAGGCACTGCTGAACGGACTGTGGTCCGGAAGGATGCTCATTGCTTCTCCGTCGATACGTTGCTGCGGGCATGCACCTGGAAGAACCTCTCCGAGGCTTCGAAAATTTCCTGTGCGTCGACGTCCAGGGTGGCAACATGGCCGCTGTGTTCCAGCGGCACAACCTCAAGGCTCCCCGAGGCCAGGCGCTTCCGGATCATCGCCAGGGACGTGGGCGGCACAACAGCATCGTTCTGCGACTTGAAGACCAGGACCGGTGCCGTGACCCGGGGGAGGCCGCGGGCGGCGGCCCCGAACAGCCTTTTCAGCTGATGGACGGCGGCGAGCGGCGTGCGGGAATAATCGCCGTCTTCGGTGGGGGACGCCGTCGGATTTTCTTCCTCGATGGGGACGGTAGTCCGCTGGAAGTACTTCAGCAGCCCGATGACCCGGACGCGCCGATCGTAGAAGCTTAGTCCTGGATTGACCACTGCCACCCCCGCCACCTCACGGCGGGAGGCCGTCAGGAGGGCAATGGCCCCGCCCATGGACAGTCCGGCCACGTAGCAGGTGTCGGTTCTGGCAGCCAGCTCCACAAATGCATCTTCGAAAGCGCGGTGCCAGTCCGCCCAGCCCCTGCGCGCCAGGTCCTGCCAGTCGGTTCCGTGGCCGGGCAGGAGCGGCACCGAGACTGCGAAGCCGCGATCGGCCAGATATTGGGCCCACGGCAGGATGCTCAACGGGCTGCCGGTGAAGCCGTGACAGATGGCGATTCCGATGCGCGCATTGGGGCCATGGCCCGGGTAGCTGAAAGCGGCGGGCCTGGTCCGGTCGCTGCTTCCTGTCATGTGTCCATCGTGTCACTGTTCCGTGCAAATCTCACTAGAGTAGGGTTGCATTGCAGTGCCGGCAGGCCCTTGGGAGTGCCTGCCAGCTGCCTTCCGGAGGGGTTGGACACGTGTTTTATTGGGTCATGAAAAGGATCTTCCTGGGTCCGGTACTCCGCACTCTATTCCGGCCGTGGGTCAAAGGATTGGATAACCTGCCTGCCGAGGGTCCAGCAATCATCGCGTCAAACCACCTGTCCTTTTCGGACTCGATCTTCATGCCGCTCACGGTGCCCCGGCCCGTCATCTTCCTGGCGAAATCGGAGTACTTCACGGGCACCGGGCTTAAGGGCCGGCTGACGGCCTTGTTCTTCCGGCTGACCAACCAGCTCCCCATGGACCGCTCCGGCGGGGCCGCCTCCGCCGCCTCGCTTGAGGCCGGCATGGATGTCCTGACGCATGGGGGCCTGCTGGGGATCTATCCAGAAGGGACTCGAAGCCCCGATGGCCGCCTCTACCGGGGCAAGGTGGGAGTGGCGCGGCTGGCGCTGCAAGCCAAGGTCCCGGTCATTCCGGTGGCCATGATCGGCACGGACAAGGTCCAGCCGATTGGAAAAAGACTCCCCAACATCCGACGCATCGGCATGATCTTCGGGGCACCCCTGGACTTCAGCCGGTATCACGAGATGGCTGACGACCGGCTGATCCAGCGATCTGTGACCGACGAGATCATGTACGAGCTCATGCGCCTCTCAGGGCAGGAATACGTCGATGAGTACGCCGCAGTGGTCAAGCTGCGGCTGGCGGGCAAGGGCCCTGCTGCCGCAGCCGTTTCCGGCGAAAGCCAGCCGGCAGAAAGCCTGCCCGCCGAAAGCCAAACGGGCGAGAGCCTGCCCGCCGAAAGCCAGGCGGGCGAGAGCCTGCCCGCCGAAAGCCAGGCGGGCAGCACCCCGACAGACGACGGCGCTGCAGGGCCGGATGAGCCGGGAACCGCGGCGGGGGAGTACCCCGCACGTGCCGGAGAGCCTAGGGCGTTGCCGGGAAGGGAACCCGGCAACGGTTCGGGTCAAGGACCCGGGGAGGATACTGACGCCGGTTCCCCCCGCCGTGCCTAATCGCCCTTCAGCATTCACGCCTGCTGTAGATATGACGCCGGGCCCGGGTCAATGACCGCCCGGGTGTCCCGATGCCTGTTCGGGCAACTACTCTTAGTAGTGTGACTGAGCTATCCGCAAAACCTGCCTCTTCCCTGACCAGCACCGCACAGAGCGGCGCCGCCAACTATCCGGGTCTGGACAACTGGCGGGACCTTCCCATCTCGCAGCAGCCAACGTGGCAGGACAGGGACGTCTTCGACGCATCCGTTCGGGAACTTTCGGCGCTTCCACCCCTCGTGTTCGCCGGCGAGGTCGATGAGCTCCGTGATCGGCTCGCAGCCGCTGCACAGGGCAAGGCGTTCCTGCTGCAGGGCGGTGACTGCGCCGAGACGTTCGGCGACGCCACGGCGGACAAGATCAGTGCACGGGTCAAGACCATCCTGCAGATGGCCGTGGTCCTTACTTATGGTGCAGCCATGCCCGTGATCAAGATGGGCCGGATGGCGGGCCAGTTCGCCAAGCCCCGCTCCTCGAACGAGGAGACGCGCGACGGCGTGACCCTTCCGGCATACCGCGGAGACATCGTCAACGGGTACGACTTCACGCCTGAGTCCCGGGGGCACGATGCCAGCCGCATGCTCCGGGCTTACCACACCTCCGCTTCCACGCTGAACCTGATCCGTGCCTTCACGCAGGGCGGCTTCGCGGACCTCCGCCTGGTGCACCAGTGGAACAAGGGGTTCACCGAAAACCCGGCCCATGCCCGCTACGAATCCCTGGCGCGGGACATCGACCGTGCCATCAAGTTCATGGCGTCCTGTGGTGCGGACTTCGAAGCACTGAAGCGCGTTGAATTCTACGCCAGCCACGAGGCGCTGCTCCTCGATTACGAGCGCGCCCTCACCCGCATCGATTCGCGTACCGGCTTCCCCTACGACACCTCCGCCCACTTCCTCTGGATCGGTGAGCGGACCCGCGAACTGGACCACGCGCATGTCGATTTCCTCTCGCGTGTCCGTAACCCGATCGGTGTGAAGCTTGGCCCCACCACCACCGGTGATGACGCCCTGCGGCTGATCGACAAGCTGGATCCAAACCGCGAGCCCGGCCGCCTGACTTTCATCACCCGGATGGGTGCGGGCAATATCCGCGAAAAGCTTCCCGCGGTCGTGGAAAAGGTCACCGCCTCCGGTGCCCAGGTTCTGTGGGTCACCGATCCGATGCACGGCAATACCGTCACGTCGCCGAACGGCTATAAGACCCGCAATTTCGATGACGTTATCGACGAAGTCCGCGGCTTCTTCGAGGTGCACCACGCGCTGGGAACTGTTCCGGGTGGCCTGCACGTCGAAATGACGGGGGACGACGTCGCAGAGTGCCTGGGCGGTGCCGACCCCATCGACCAGGAAGCATTCCTCGACCGCTACGAGTCTGTGTGCGACCCGCGCCTGAACCACATGCAGTCCCTGGAGATGGCATTCCTCGTGGCCGGTGCCCTTACCCGGCACTAGTCCTTAACCGGCACCAGTCCTTAATCGGTACTAGTCCGGCCCGGGCCCCGGCGCCATCGAAGGTTCCGGGGCTGACGTTAGGGGCTCGATGCCGATCCAGTTGCGGCCCGCCCTAAACGACGGTTAGCGTCACTACGGATCCTTCGGGAACCTCAATGTCAACGGGGTCCTGGTCACGAACCGTCCCAAAGAATCCGCCAAGGACGTTGTTGACGCGAACTTCGAATCCGCGCTTCTCCAATGCCTCGCGGGCGTCTCGGACCTGCTCCCCGATGTAGTTCGGCACCTTGACGAGTTTCGGGCCCTCGGAGATGGTCAGGGTAACAGTCCCTCCCCGTGTCAGTGTTCCGGAGGCCGGCTCCTGTTTGACCACGGAGCCCTTCGGAATGTTGCGGTCATTGACGGTTTTATCCGCCACGACGGCTACCAGTCCGGCTGCCTCGATGGCCCTGAAGGCCGCGGCCTGTTCCTGTCCGCGGACGTTCGGCACGGGTATGGGCTGCGGGCCCTTTGAGACGGTGAGGCTCACCGGTGTTCCGTGCCTGACCTGCGTTCCCGCGGCCGGGGACTGGGCGAGGACTGTGCCTGCCGGCGCCTCTTCATCAAACTTTTCCGTGACTTTACCCAGGGCCATCTCAGCTCCGCTGAGGGCTTCCTTGGCGGCGTCAAGGGACTTGCCCGGCAGCTGCGGAAGCGGGAACAGCTGGGGACCCTTCGATACGAACAGCGAAACCTGCTCGTATTTGCGGATCTCCGTTCCGGCCCCCGGGTCCGAGCCCACGACGAGCCCCGCACGGACGTCGTCGTCGAACACGTCCTGCGTGCTGGACTGGAAGCCGGCCCCTTGGAGGAGCCGCTGGGCCTCGGCGACGGTCCTGTTGGCCACTGTCGGCACGGTGCCGGGGGAGCCGGGCCCCATCCCAAAGAACCAGCCGGCACCGGTGGCCAGCAGCGCCGCAATGACCAGGATGACGATCCAGAGTACGCCACGCCGCCGCGCGTTGCCTTCGCGGAGCGTACGAAGGGGCGTTGCGGCAGCCCTGACGCGTGCTCTTTCGTCGACGCGGTCCTGTTTCCGCTGTTCGCGCTTGCTCAAGGGCCGTTGAGTCTGCCCGCTTTGACCATAGTCAACCGGAACGGCAGCCGCCATATCGTCTTCATCGAATCCGTACTTCTCGGGCAGTCGCCGGGCCGGGAAGATGGTGGTGGGGTTGCTGGTATGGGAGATGACTTCCGTCGGGCGCTGCACCCCGGGCCCCTGAACTGTGGCCTCGTTCACCGGGGACAGCACCTCTGTGTGGTTCCCCGGGATGGGCGCTCCGGATGGGAGGCGGGCCGGCGCCGGGGGCGCCGCCATGGCGCGTCCGGCACGGGAGGCGACCGGGCTGCCTGCGGGGCCGGCTGCATCCGCCGAGTGCAGTGCTGCCGGAGGTTGCAGGTCGAGCTCCGCGTCAGAGAGGTTGGTGCGGATGTGCCTGAGTTCGGAGAGGAGGGCGTTGCCGTCTACGGGTCGCTTTTCCGGGTCGTTGGCCGTGCACCACTGCACCAGTTCGTCGATTTCCTCGGCCAGCCCCGGGACGAGGCCCGACGGTGGCTCAACTACAGAATTGACGTGCTGATAGGCAACCTGGATCGGAACCTCGCCGTCGAAGGGCTGCTGGCCGGTCAGCATCTCATAGAGCATGATTCCGGTGGAGTAAATGTCGCTTCGGGCATCTGCCGGCTTGCCGAGCACCAGTTCCGGGGAGAGGTATGCCACCGTTCCAATGAGCGTGCCGGTACTCGTGGTGGTGGTCACGGCGCGGGCCAGTCCGAAGTCGCCGATTTTTATGCGGCCGTTTTCGGCGATCAGCACGTTTTCCGGCTTGACGTCCCGGTGTATGAGGCCGGCATCGTGGGCGGCGCCGAGGCCCTCCACGACCGGATCTATGAGGGCGAGGGCAAGCCGCGGAGACAGGGCGCCTTTCTCATGGAGTACATCACGGAGCGTGTGGCCCTTGATGTATTCCATGACAAGGTACGCCGTCTGGCCGTCGTGTCCCTGGTCCAGGACGCCCACGACATGGGGGTGAGAGAGTTTTGCGGCAGAGCGGGCTTCGCGCGAGAGCCGGTCAAGGAAATTATCGTCGCTGGCGAGGTGCGGATGAAGGACCTTTAACGCGACGTCGCGGTCCAGCCGCTGGTCCGTGGCCAGATAGACCGTGGACATTCCGCCTCTTGCCAGCCTCGAATTCACCCGGTAACGGTTATCTACCAGGGAACCAACGAGACTGTCCGACACCTTTTCCTGCACTCTACGATCCTAATCGCTGCAACGATACGGGTCCGGATCGAAATGCGATCCGGACCCGTATCGTTATGCTCAATGGCCCCGATCACGCGGATGACGGGCCCGGCAGGCTAGGAGAAGTTCTTTCGGTGCGCCTTGATCGCCGCCACGTAAGTCTTCGTGTCGGAGTACATGCCGTACTTGCTGACAGAGTACTGGCCCTGGTAGTAGCCGGCGATGGCGTGGTCGAGGTTCTTGCTGGTGCGGATGAGCTGCCGGATGATGGCAACACCGGCGGTGGCATTGTCATAGGGGTCGAGCAGATTGAGCTTGCGGCCCACGAGGTCGGATGCCCATTCGCCCGAGGAAGGTATGACCTGCATGGTGCCGATGGCATTGGCAGGGGACACGGCGCGCTGGTTGAAACCCGACTCCTGGTAGGCGAAGGCCAGGGCCAATGCCGGATCCACGCCCATGCGCCGCGCCGTATCCGCCACGATGGACTTCATCTGCGCCAGCGAGGGCACCGGCGACGCGTTGAGCAATGCCTTGTTCTTATTGGCGGAGGCCACCACCGCAGCCGGATATGTATAGCCGAGGAAGGAGCTGGGCACCAGCGGAGTGACGCTGGAGGCCGGCTGGACGGCTGTGGACTTGCCCGGGATGACCAGTTTGTTACCGGGGTAGATGATGCTGGTTACCTTGAGCCGGTTCGCGGACAGCACGTCTGCGAGCCGGACACCATGCCGTGCTGCGATCCCCGACAGGGTATCGCCGGACTTGATCGTGTAGGAGCGGGACGTTGCCGTGGCCGCAGGGGCCGGAGCAGCAGGCGTTGCGGCGCCGGCGCCGATCCGGATTTTCTGGCCAGGGTAAATGATCGAGGACAGGGAGAGCCGGTTCCAGCTCAAGACTTGGGACAGCTTCACGCCATGCCTGGCAGCGATGCCGCCCAGGGTGTCACCCGACTTCACGGTATACGTTTTCGCGCCTGCACTGGCTGGTGCAACAGATGTAGCCGCGTTCCTCTGCGCCGGGGCTGCGGCACCTTTCAGCTTCAGCTTCTGACCCGGATAGATCACCGAGTTGACCTTCAGGTTGTTGAGCCTAAGAACTGCCGAGGTGCTGAGGCCGTACCGGTGGGCGATGCCGCTGACGGTATCTCCGCGCACAACCCTGTGGCTGCTCGGCGTGACGCGGGCAGGCTGGAGCCCGGACGGAATGGCTGCCGGTACCGACGCTGCAGGAATGACGCCCGCCTTGGCAGCTGCGGCCTGGGCTTCCATGGCTGCGGCCAGCGTTGCCGGTATCGCAGTGGGTCGGGCGTCGGCATCGGCGGGCTGTGCGACCGCCAGGGAGGACAGCATCACGGCGGGAAGCGTCGCCGTCGTCGCCGCGATCATAGGCAGGCTGGGCCTGGGGGGCTGCTTGGGCGAGCTGGTCGTCGTCATGGGAAAGATCCTCTTCTCAGCGGCGAATGCTGTCGGTCAGGCCAGTGTGACTAATGATTCTAATGTTATTTGAGTTATTGCTGTTACAAATGTGATCTATGAGAATCTCTCACGATTTTCCAAATAGCACAAGAATCTGGCCGCGCTGAGGAAGTCGGTTTGTTTGGGTGTGTCGCCGCGAGAGGGCGTCGAAAATGCGGGGCGCCAGCGAACCGACTAGGCGTGCGGGTGTCCGCCATGGCAACCTTGACGCGTGAGTACTGTAGAAAGCCTTGTTGGCGACTGGTTGCCCCTGCCCGACGTAGCCCAGTTGCTGGACGTTTCCATCACCAAAGTCCATGGGTTGCTGGATGAACGCGCGCTGGCCGCCCTCCGCGTGGGCGAACGCCGCATCCGATCGGTGCCTGCCGCCTTCCTGAAGGACGGACACGTTGTGGAAAGCCTTAAGGGCACCATCGTCGTGCTGTCAGACGCGGGCTATTCCGACGAAGAACTTATCACCTGGCTCTTCACGCCCGACGAATCCCTCCGTGGCCGGCCAATCGACGCCCTGCGCGACGGCCGCAAGACTGAAATCCGCCGGCGCGCCCAATCCCTGGCCTGGTAAGCGAGGCCTGGAAAGCCTGCCTGGCGAGCTTCCCTGGTAAGCCTGCCTGGCTAATTGGCTGGCTGGGAATCGTTAGCGCGTTAACGAGTCAAGAGGAAATGCGGGGCGGAACAACCGCCCCGCATTTCAGCGGCCTATCCAGTCGAGGTAGTCAAAAGTGCATCTACGATGCGCGGCTTACCGTTGCTTCGGCCAGCTTCCTCAATGCCGTCTTGGGCAGGTCGTCCAGCGGGAGCAGTTCCAGTGCGCCGTACGCGGCCGCTCCGAACTCCTCGATCAGGACTTCGGTGGCGTGCAGCGCCCCGCAGTCCGCAATAATCCTGCGGATCTCCGCAACGTCTTCCTCGCCCAGGTCAGGACTGCCCAGCTTCGCGTCGATGAATGCTGATTCCTCGGGCAAGGACATATCCAGGGCAAAAGCCACGAGCACTGTCCGCTTGCCTTCACGGAGATCATCCCCTGCCGGCTTCCCGGTTGTGACAGGATCCCCAAAAACGCCCAGGACGTCGTCGCGAAGCTGGAACGCTTCGCCCAGCGGAAGCGCGAAGGCGGAGTATCCGCGCAGCAGGTCATCCGAGGCACCCCCGAGCGCGCCGCCCAAGGCCAGCGGGTGTTCGGTGGAGTACTTTGCCGATTTGAACCGGATGATTGACTGGGCGCGGCTCACGGCGCCGGCACGGTCCCGCACAGGCCCGGCCACCTCTTCCAGGATGTCCAGGTACTGCCCCGCCATAACCTCGGCACGCATGAGGTTGAAGATCAGCCGTGCCCTGCTCCCTGAGGCCGCCTGCTTGCCGATATCCGTGAATGCTTCCTCACTGAAGGACAGGCAGAGGTCCCCGGCCAGGATGGCGGCTGCATGGCCGAAGCGTTCGCTGTCCAGGGCCCAGCCCTGGCTTTCGTGCAGCTGACTGAACCGGCGGTGCACGCTGGGGCCTCCACGCCGCGTGTCGGACCGGTCGATGATGTCGTCGTGGATGAGCGCGGCGGCCTGGAAGAGTTCGAGCGCCGCGCCGGCGGTGATCACATCATCGGCGTCGGCCGGCCCTCCCGCACCTCTCCAGCCCCAGTAGCACATGAGGGCCCGCAGCCGTTTGCCTCCGGTGACAAGGTTTGAGATCGACCCCATGATGGGATCGATGTCGGGCGAGATGGCCGTCATCACGGAGTGCCTCGACGTCAGGAAGTCGGTGAGCTTGCCCGCGACGGCGGCTACGAAGGCTGCCTGCTCCACACGGAGCTGTTCGGCCACCGTCACTTGACGGACTCAGGCGCCACGTTGGCCCCGATGGTGAACGTGGACACTCCGGCGGTCTCCGGAACCGCAATGTTCACGGTCTCGTTGCCCGCCCGGACGAAGTCCTTCGAGACCACCGAACCAACCTTGCTCCCCGGAACGGCTTTGAATCCCTGCGCTTCGAGCGCCTTCGTATAAAACGCGACGACGGCGGCCGGCTTGGCGGCCACGGAACCCACCAATGCGGCGGTGGCGGGGGAGGAGGACTTGTCGAAGCTGCTCGCGGCGACTTTGGCCCCCGGCATGAGCGGAAGCAGCTTCTGCGGGAACCCTGCCACGACGGCGCCCACTGTGGCTGAGGTGCCGGGAGATGCCGACGGGCTGGGTGGCGTCGTGGTGCTGGTCTGGGCCAAGGCCGTAGTGGCTGCCGCAGCTTCAGTAGTTGCGGCGGGCCCGGGCGCAGGTGCAGTGCAGGCGGACATCACCACCATCACAGTGCCAGCCGCGAGCAGGCCGAGGCATGCAGGCATGTGGGTTCCAATGACCTTCACAGGTGTGTTCCTCCTGGGGTTTGATGCCGGATCCAGCCTCCAGTTTAGTCAGCCCCAGGGCATAGGATTGCAGATGTGGTGCCGGACCAGGACAGAGAGCAATTCGAAGCGCGCCTTCGGGAGCTCCGGCGCTGCAGCATTCTGCACGTGGATATGGACGCGTTTTTTGTTTCCGTGGAACTGCGGGGACGCCCGGAATTGCGCGGCAGGCCGGTAATTGTCGGATTTCCGGCGGACCGCTCCGTGGTCCTGTCCGCCTCCTACGAAGCACGCGCATTCGGCGTGAAGTCTGCGATGCCAATGGTCGTGGCCCACCGCCTGTGTCCGCAGGCAATCATCATCGAGCCACGTCACAAGCTCTACTACGAGGTGTCCGGGCAGCTCATGTCCATCTTCGAATCGATCACTGAACTTGTGGAACCGCTCAGCGTGGACGAGGCATTTCTTGATGTGGGGGGAGCTATCCGCAGGCTGGGCCCGCCACAGGCCATTGGCGAACTTATCAGGCGAAGGGTGGTCAGCGAACTGGGCATCACCGCTTCAGTGGGCATTGCCGCCAGCAAGTTCGTTGCCAAGATCGCCTCCACACGCTGCAAACCCGATGGCCTGCTGCTCATACGGCCCGAGGAGACAGTGCCTTATCTGCACAGCCTGCCGGTCAATGCACTGTGGGGCGTCGGTTCCAAGACGGCGGATGTACTGGCGAGAATGGGTATCCGCACGGTCGCTGACGTCGCCGCTACTCCTGTCGCCTCACTCAAGAAGGTCCTGGGTGCCACCGGCGAGCACGTCCACCGCCTCTCGTGGGGCATCGATCCACGGGCAGTGACCCCCGTCAGGCTGGAGAAGAGCATAGGGGCGGAGGAAACGTTCGCCGTGGACACCGCCGATGACGCACTTCTCCACAAAGAGTTGCTGCGCCTGTCCCACCGGACAGCGGAGCGCCTCCGGGCGTCCGGAATGGTGGCGCGGACCGTGGCCTTGAAATTGCGGTACTCCGATTTCTCCACGGTAACCCGGAGCAGGACAGTCCATACTCCCGTTGACAGCGCGCAGTTGATCTACGCCATAACCGTCCAACTGCTGGAGTCCCTGGGGAGCCGGTCTATGTCAGTCAGGCTTGTAGGCGTCCGCGCCGAGCACCTCGAGCCAGCCGCGCAGACGTCACTGCAATTGAGCCTGGACAGGCGGGATGACAACTGGCGGGCGGCTGAGCAGGCGCTGGACCGCGTGGCGGAGAAATTCGGCCATAAAACAGTCCTTCCGGCACGGTTGCTGGACGGCGGAACGGGCGCTGCCAGGACGCCGCGGGAGCAGACCTGAGCTGATGGCCGGGCGCGGGATTTTTTTGCTTGAGTTCTGGCGTCTTTCGGCGTCGCAGCACACGAAAGCGTCTTTCACAACACCGCCCGACAAACTATCCTTAGAGATACAAAGATTTCGAACGTCTGGACATGTGTGGATCACCTGACCCGCCCGCGTCCGTATGCTTGGATCCATGGACCTGCCAACGATGGAAGTGCCGGGAACCTGTACAGCATGCCGGTCGTTGACGAGGCAGGAACAGCTAATCCTGACCAGTCCGGACGTTGGCCTACTTAAGGAGGTCGTGATGCCGCTCTCGGAGCACGAACAGAAGCTGCTCGAGCAACTCGAGAGGCAACTGCATGAGGACGATCCCAAGTTCGCCAGTTCCATGGGCTCGGATCCTGGCCGCACCTGGTCCACCCGGCACATTGTGATTGGCGTACTCGCGACGCTCGCGGGAGTCCTGCTCCTGTTGGTGGGGGTTTCCATGCAGAACATCTTCGTGGGTGTCCTTGGATTCATCGTCATGGGAGCGGGTGTGTACTTCGCCACCATGCGCAGTGCTTCCAGCGGCAAGGCTAAGGCCGGTGGTCGGGGAAAGAAGTCCAAGGGCAAGAGCTCGTTCATGAGCAGCCTTGAAGAGCGCTGGGATGAAAGGCGCCGCGGAGAGTCCTGACTTCCGCCGCCTCCACTTCCCACCACCTCCACCTGGCACCACCTCCACTTGCCACCACCTCACGTCCAAACGATGGCCCGCTCCGGCGGGCCATCGGCGTTTAACCGTCCTTTTCCGGGTGTCAGCGTGAGCGGCCATTTCTAGGCGCATTTTTCCCTCCACTTTCCACCCCCTTTGATAAGCCGCGGAATTCCAAGGGAAATTGATTCTCCAATTGCCGGATTATTTCCCGCGCCGCGTTGACTGTGGTGAGAAGTGGAGTAAAGTGGAGGGTGTAAGAGGGTAGTGGCAGCGCGGGGGGTTGTTCGGCTTCAGACGGCAGAGGGGCGGTGGGGACGTGTTCCTGGGGACACACTCGCCGCGGCTGGACGAAAAGGGACGGATCATTCTCCCCGCCAAGTTCCGTGAGGAGCTTGCCGGCGGACTTGTTCTCACGCGAGGCCAGGAGCGCTGCATCTACGTCTTCAGTGAGCAGGAATTCGCGAGGGTTCACGAGCAGATCCGGGAGGCTCCCATCTCCAACAAACAGGCTCGTGACTACATTCGTGTCTTTCTCTCCGGAGCCTCGGACGAGGTGCCTGACAAGCAAGGGCGGGTGACTATCCCTCCTGCCCTTCGGGAGTATGCAGGCCTCGGCAGGGAGCTGGCCGTCATTGGCGCCGGTACCCGCGCTGAGATCTGGGATGCCCAGGCTTGGAATGTGTACCTGGCGGAGAAGGAAACCTCCTTCTCCGAAACTGACAACCCCATCGCCGGCATTCTCTGAGTACCAGCGCAAAGCATCCGAATCTGTTTCTTGAATGAGATCTCCAGCCGCCCATCCAACCGTCCTCCTGGCTCACTTCCCCGGAGCCAGGCGGCCACGGGGATAGGCGCGGATGGGGATCTGACTTAAGAAGCGAACACACCGAGGCAAGCAGGAAGGACGATGGCATGAACGAACACGACCCCGTCAGGCCTACGTCCGAACGCCATGTGCCGGTCCTGAAAGACCGGTGCATTAACTTGTTGGCCCCGGGATTCGAAGCAGGACGCCTGCGCGGAGAAACTCCGGTGGTTATCGACGCCACGCTGGGGATGGGCGGACATTCGGAAGCGATGTTGCAGCGCTTCCCTGATCTGCATCTTGTGGGCATCGACCGCGACGAAGAGGCACTTGCCCTCGCCGGCGAGAGGCTGAAGCCGTTCGCCGGCCGCACCGACCTCGTCCATGCCGTCTACGACGAGATCGCCGAAGTCCTCGAGGACCTCGGCATTTCTGAGGTCCACGGCGTGCTGATGGATCTCGGCGTCTCTTCGTTGCAGCTCGATGAGCGGGAGCGTGGCTTTGCGTACTCGTTTGACGCGCCCCTGGATATGCGGATGGACACAAGCCGCGGGCAGACCGCGGCCGATGTCGTTAACAACTACAGCGAAGAGGAGCTCGTTAGGATCATCCGGAAGTGGGGCGAGGAGAAGTTCGCCGGCCGCATCGCCAACAGGATTGTCACGGCCCGCGTGGACAAGCCGTTTGCCACCACCGGGGAACTGGTGGAGCAGATCCGGGCAGTAGTCCCTGCCGGCGCCGCCAAGTCGGGAGGCCACCCTGCCAAGCGGACATTCCAGGCGCTGCGGATCGAGGTCAACGAGGAACTCGACGTCCTCGAACGGGCAGTCCCCGCAGCGGTGGAAGCCCTTGCGCTGGGCGGCCGGTTAGTCGTCATGTCCTACCACTCGCTGGAAGACAAGATTGTAAAAAGCGTCTTCCAGGCGCGTTCCAAGTCATCGGCGCCGCTGGGATTCCCAGTGGAGCTCGAAGAACACAAGCCCGAACTCAAGACCCTTACCAAAGGCACCGAGGTGCCTACCGCCGTCGAGATCGCGGAGAATTCGCGCGCAGCATCCGCCCGGCTGCGCGCCGTGGAACGCATCAGAGCCAGGAGAGCCGCATGAGCACCGCAGCTGTCAAGACCTACACCCTCGCGTCAGGCCACAGTGCCGGAGACGTCGACTCCGGGCTGTCTGGAGCCCGCAAGGCGCGGACACCGCTGTCGGTCGTGCGGTCCGTTCCCAAGAAACGCCGTGCTCCCTTCGTGGTTCTGTGCTTTGGCCTGCTCGCGGTGGCACTGATCGCCGTCCTTGTGCTGAACATCTCTGTCTCCACCGCGCAGTACCAATTGGTGAGCCTGCGCAGCGAACAGACGAGGCTGACCAAGCAGAACCAGGATCTGACACAGCAGGTCCAAAACTTCGAAGCTCCGCAGAATCTGGCCGCCAAGGCCTCAGAATTGGGAATGGTAGCTTCCACAGGGAAGGGGCAGATAGATCTGTCCACGCTCACTGTCAGCGGCCAGGCCAAGCCTGCTGTCAAGGGTGACTCTGCCGGAGCGGTAATCGCCGCACCGGCAGTTCCCGGCCAGCTTAACGTCGTTCCGCCGGCCGCTACTGCTGATCCGCTGGAAAGCCGGAAACCGGTTGCGGAAGAGGCTGCGGCAGGGCCGGTGGCTGCAGCGCCGCTGGCTGCGGCGCCCGCCGCCCAGAACCCGGCAGCGGTCCTCCACGGAGGCACCATCCCGGCTCCGGCACAAAAGGCACCGGGGCGGTAACTGGCAGAACGGATGCGGCTGGCAGCCAGCAGGGCAAGCAGTAAGGGATGATCGTGGCGCAAGGCAAGGCAAGCAGGCAGAAAGTCCCGAACGCTACCAAGCGGTTGCGCCTGGGACTCAGCATCATGCTGGCATTGCTGCTGGTGGTGGGCGGAAAGCTCTTCCTGGTTCAGGGCCTGGACGTTGGCGGAATGGCCGAAGCTGCTTTGAGCAACCGGCTGCGGCCCACCGTGCTGCCCGCGGAACGGGGCAGCATCGTGGACGCCAACGGGACGGTGCTGGCCAACAGCGTGATCCGCTACAACATCACCGTGGACCAGGCGGTCAACACCAAGACGGAGTCCTTCAAACGGCTTGAGACCGTGAACGGCGAGGACGAACTGGTCACGGTTTCCCGTGACCAGGGGATCTCGGAACTGGCCGCCGTCCTGGGCATGGACGTCGAGGACGTCCGGAACTCCGTCACAGGCAAGAAGACCTACTACATCGTGGCCAAGGACCTGAAGCCGGACGTAGAAGACCGGGTGTCCAAACTGCAGATCCCGGGCATCTTCTCCGAAGGAACCAGCAAACGCGTCTACCCGAACGGATCTGTCGCCGGTGGCATCGTCGGGTTCCTGGAGAACGGGGACAGGGGCCAGGCCGGCCTGGAGCAGACTCAGGACGCCATTCTCAGGGGAACACCCGGGAAGCGACTCTTCGAGATCGGCGCCGACGGCCTCCGCATCCCGGTGGGCGTGGACCAGCTGACACCGGCGCAGGATGGCAAGGACGTCAAGCTCACCCTCGACTCCGACCTGCAGTATTTCGCGCAGCAGGCCATTCAAAGCCAGGCGGACAAGCTAAGCGCGGAGTGGGGCACCATCATCGTCTCCGACGTCAAGACCGGCAACATTATTGCCATGGCAGATACCGATGCACCGGATCCCAACGACCCCGGAAAGGTGGCGGCTGAGGACCGCGGCGTCCGGGCAGTCACGGCAGCTTATGAGCCAGGCTCCGTGGAGAAAATGATCACCGCCGCCGCGGTCATCGAAGAGGGCAAGGCCAAGCCACTCGACACCTTCGTCATCCCGCCTTCCTACGTGGTGGACGGCCAGCAGTTCGATGATTCCTTCTCCCACGGAACCGAAAAACGGACCCTTGCCGGCATCCTTGGATGGTCCATGAACACCGGAACGGTCATGGCTGGCCAGCGGCTGACCAAGGAACAGCGTTATGACTGGCTGAAGAAATTCGGCATAGGCGAGGCTCCCGAGATCGGCTTGCCTGCAGAGGCCAAGGGCATCCTGACACCCCCCGACCAGTGGGATGGCCGCCAGCAGTACACAGTGCTCTTCGGCCAGGGCGTATCCCAGTCAACGCTCCAGACTGTGCGGGCCTACCAGTCCATTGCCAATGGCGGAATGATGCTCCAGCCGCGCCTCATTGACAGCTACATCAATCCTGACGGAACCGAGGAGAAAGTCCCGGCGAAGCCAGCCCGGAAGGTTGTGTCCCCGGAGACGGCCAAGCAGGTCCGGGACATCCTCGAAAGTGCCGTCACCGAGGGCCAGATCAAGGAAGCAGCCATCGATGGTTACCGCGTCGGTGCCAAGACCGGAACGTCGCAATCGCCGTGTGATGATGGCACGGCAGGTTTCTGCGGCTACACGGCCTCGATGGTGGGAATGGCGCCGATGGACGATCCGCGGTTTATTGTTGAGGTGGTCCTGCAGCGGCCCAAAGGTTCCATTTACGGCATCACCAACGGTCCCGTGTTCCGTTCGGTCATGAGCCAGGCACTGCGAACGTACAACGTTCCGCCGTCCAAGGGGCAACCGGTCAAGCTGCCGCAGTTCGCCAAGTAGTAAACCCGCTTTCAAAGACCGCGGTGCACGTGAAGGCTTCGTTCTGCCGTGCCCGTTGGTCCACTAGTACCCACGGAGATCCACTTTGTCAGAGCACAACGCCCCCGGCACTGCCGATGCCCCGAACGGGCAGGCTTCCCCCGGCGGGTTCCGGCCCTCGGCCGTCGCCGCAATAGAGCTGGGTGCCATCGGCCGGTGGATTGGCCTCACCGTGCCAGGAGATGCGGCGGACGTCCAGGTTACCGGGATCTCCCTGAATTCCCGGACGGTGGAACGCGGCGATCTTTATGTGGCGCTGCCGGGTTCCGCACGCCACGGCGCGGACTTTGCTGCCACGGCGATTGAGTCCGGCGCCGCTGCTGTGCTGACCGACGACGCGGGCGCACGGCTCCTGGCGCTGGCGCCTGATATTTCCGTCCCGGTGCTTGTGGTGGATGAGCCCCGGGCGGTGGTCGGTCGCCTGTCAGGGCTGATATACCGCAGCCAGGCCCCGGACGGCGGCCCGTCGCCGGCGCTTTTCGGCGTCACCGGCACCAACGGCAAGACCACCACCACATACTTCGTCAATTCCCTGCTTCAGGCCCTCGGCAAAAGGACGGGGCTGATCGGCACCATCGAGATCGTGGCCGGCGGGGATCCGATCCCGAGCCTCCTGACGACGCCGGAATCCACCGACGTGCACGCCCTGCTCGCCCTCATGCGCGAACGGGGGCTTGATGCAGCCTCCATGGAAGTGTCCTCGCATGCGGTCTCGTTCCGCCGGGTTGACGGCGTGGTGTTCGACGTCGTCGGGTTCACCAATCTGACCCAGGACCACCTGGACCTGCACGGCACCATGGAGGACTACTTCCGCACCAAGGCGGAACTGTTCACCATGGAGCGCGCCCGCGCCGCCGTCGTAACGGTCGACGACGAATGGGGACGCCGTCTCGCCGCCGAAGCGGATCTGCCGGTCACCACGCTGTCAACCCTGCCCATTGACGCCGCAGACGGAGTGTCCGGTTCCGCAGCCGGTTCCACCGGCGCGGACTGGACCGTCACTGAGCTGCGGCCCCGCGGCCTCGGCACTGAGTTCACCCTTCGGGGCAGCACAGGCGTGGAGCTCCGGGTGCATACCGGTCTCCCCGGCAGCTTCAACGTGTCCAACGCCGCGCTTGCGCTGGCGATGGTGCTGGCCGGGGGCGCCGATCCGGCGGAAGTGCAGGCGGCACTCGATGCCCACGACCCCTTCACCGTGGCCGTGCCCGGCAGGATGCAGCTCGTATCGGCCGAACCCGCTGCGGTCGTCGATTTCGCGCACAACCCGGACGCCCTGGCCCGGGCGCTGGAGGCGGTCCGCTCCACGGACCCGGCGTCGCGCGTCATCGTGGTTTTTGGCGCCACCGGCCAGCGGGACCAAGGCAAGCGTCCGTCCATGGGCGCCATCGCGGCCCGGCTCGCCGACGTCGTAATAGTCAGCGACGACGACCCGCATGACGAGGACGCGGCGGCTATCCGGTCGGATGTGCTGGTCGGAGCCACGGATGCCAAGGAGTCCGAGCGGCTCGACTGCCAAATCCTGGAAGTTTTCCCCCGCGACGAGGCGATCCGGAGAGCAGTTGAACTGGCATCGGCCAGAGACACCATCCTCGTTGCCGGACGCGGCCATGAAGTGTGGCAGGAGGTCAAGGGCGTGAACCTTGCCCTCGACGACAGGGTGGAACTCCGGAAGGCCTTGACGGCACGGGGATTCACCGTTCTTGAAGACGAGCGGATAGAGTCCTAGACCGACATGATTGCATTTACTGCGGCGGAAATCGCCGAAATCACCAGCGGCCTGCTCGTTGCCGATCCCGAGCTCACTCCCACCTCGGTGGTCACCGACTCCCGCGAGGCCACCAGCGGCTCCCTCTACGTGGCAAAGCCGGGCGAAAACGCGGACGGGCACGACTTCATGGCAGCTGCCTTTGACCGCGGTGCCGTGCTGGCACTGGCCGAACGCGAAGTCACCGATTCCGCCGGAAAGACCTACCCGGCTGTTGTCGTCAAGGATGCTGTGCTGGCCATGGGGGCACTGGCAGCCGAAGCGGTCCGGCGGATCAGGGCACGCCGCGAGGCGGCAGGCGAACAGCTGACTGTCATCGGCATCACGGGCTCTGCGGGCAAGACCACCACCAAGGACCTCCTGGCCGGCATCCTGTCAACGGAGGCCAACACCGTGGCCCCGCAGGGATCCTACAACGGTGAAGTAGGTGTGCCGCTGACGGTCTTCCAGGCCGGCTTCGACACCCGGTTCCTCGTCATCGAAATGGGCGCCACCGGCATTGGGCACATCAGCTATCTCAGCGAAATGGTCCGCCCGGAAATCGGCGTCGTGCTGGGCGTGGGCACGGCCCATGCCGGCGAATTCGGCGGGGTGGAGAACATCGCGACCGCCAAGGGGGAGCTCGTCGAAGCGCTTCCGACTGCGGGCACGGCTGTCCTGAACCTGGACGACCCCCGGGTGGCAGCCATGGCTGGCCGCACGCAGGCCGCCGTGTTCGGTTTTTCATCCCGGGGCGCCGCTTCAGACGGCCCGGCTGCCAGGGCTTTGAACCTCGACACCAACGCCGAAGGCCATCCGGAATTCGACCTCGGACTGCCGGGGGAGGAGCCCGTCCACATAAGCAGCAGGCTCATCGGTGAGCACCACGTCGCCAACCTGCTCGCCGCGGCGGCCGCAGCGCACGCCGCCGGCGTCCCTGCGGCACGGATCGGCGCATCCCTCAGCTCCCAGTCGGCCGCCAGCCGCTGGCGCATGGAACGTACCGAGCGGGCGGACGGCGTCACCATCATCAACGACGCGTACAACGCGAATCCGGAGTCGATGCGTGCCGCGCTCCGGACGCTGGCCGACCTCGGCCGCGGGCGCCGCACCTGGGCCGTCCTCGGGGCCATGCTGGAACTGGGCGACGACTCCATCCGGGAGCACACCGCCGTTGGCACCCAGGTGGTGCGCCTGAACATCTCACGCCTGCTGGTGGTGGGGCGGGAGGCGCGTGCGCTGTACGTCTCGGCCATCCAGGAAGGCTCTTGGGGCGAGGAATGCATCTTTGCCGAAACCGCAGACGAGGCCTACGACGTGCTCGAAGCCCAGCTGGAACCCGGCGACCTGGTGCTGTTCAAGTCCTCGAATTCGGTTGGACTGCGCCATCTGGGCGATCGGATAGCATTACCCCGACAATCCCGAGCAAGTGCCAATGAAGGGAGCGAGCTGCTGTGATTGCACTATTGATCGGCGCTGGCCTTGCCCTGTTGATGGCATTGGTCGGCACCCCGCTGTTCATACGTCTACTGGTCCGAAAGAGCTATGGCCAGTTCATCCGGGACGACGGACCGACGTCGCACCACACCAAGCGCGGCACCCCCACCATGGGCGGAACCGTGGTGGTCACGGCTGTCCTCATCAGCTACGGACTGACGCACCTCATCATGTGGATGATGAACCCTCGATCGGCCGGACCATCGGCCTCGGCGCTGCTCCTGCTGTTCCTGATGGTGGGCATGGGCCTCGTGGGTTTCCTGGATGACTTCATCAAGATTTCACGGCAGCGCAGCCTTGGCCTGAACGCCAAGGCCAAGCTGATCCTGCAGGGCGCGGTGGGCATTATCTTCGCCGTCCTGGCGCTCTACTTCCCCGACCCGGACGGGCTTACGCCGGCGTCCACCAAGATTTCCCTGGTTCGCGACATTCCCTGGCTGGACCTGGCCTTCGGCGGCACAGTCCTCGGTGCGATTCTCTTCGTCGTCTGGTCAAACCTGATCGTCACGGCAGCAACCAACGGCGTCAATCTCACTGACGGCCTGGACGGACTCGCAGCAGGGGCCTCGGTCATGGTGTTCGGCGCCTATACGCTGATGGGCATCTGGCAGAGCAACCAGGCCTGCGGTTCGCCCCGCCAGGCCGGAAGCGGCTGCTACTCCGTGCGGGACCCCCTTGACCTTGCGCTCCTGGCCGCCATCATGAGCGCGGCGCTGGTGGGCTTCCTGTGGTGGAACACGTCACCCGCCAAGATCTTCATGGGCGACACCGGGTCGCTTGCAATCGGCGGCGCCATCGCCGGCTTCGCCATCCTGTCACGCACCGAACTGCTGCTGGCCTTCATTGGCGGACTGTTCGTGCTCATCACCCTGTCGGTCATAATCCAGGTGGGCTATTTCAAGGTCACCAAGGGCAAGCG
Source organism: Arthrobacter sp. B2060 (assembly GCF_059090445.1). Classification (NCBI taxonomy): domain Bacteria; kingdom Bacillati; phylum Actinomycetota; class Actinomycetes; order Micrococcales; family Micrococcaceae; genus Arthrobacter; species Arthrobacter sp. B2060. The sequence goes on along the minus strand of NZ_JBNHFR010000006.1, from coordinate 194,560 downwards.
CTTCTTCAAGATGGCGCCGCTCCAGCACCACTTCGAACTCAAGGGCTGGGCCGAAGTCACCGTCGTTGTCCGTTTCTGGATCCTGGGAGGCCTGTTCGTCGCTGCGGGTCTAGGCATCTTCTACGCAGAATGGGTGGTCCTGCTGTGAGCATCGAAACCGGAACGGCCAGGCTGAAAGACCTCGTCAGCTGGGACTCCGACTGGGCAGGGCTGCGCGTGGTAGTCACCGGCATCGGCGTTTCAGGCTTCGCCGCGGCGGACACCCTCATCGAACTGGGTGCCCGTGTAGTGGTGGTGGACGGCTCGACGTCGGAAACGGCCGAGGCCAAAGCGGACACGCTGAGGATCGTGGGCGCAGCAGACGTCCTGCTCGGTGATGACGCCGTAAGAACGGTGCCGAAAATCGACGGCATGAAGCCGGACCTGATCGTCACATCGCCGGGCTGGCGGCCGGACCAGGCACTGCTCGCCGCCGCCTCACGCGCCCATATCCCGGTGTGGGGCGACGTGGAGCTCGCCTGGCGGCTGCGCGTCCGGGAAGGCCGCAAGACGGCGGACTGGCTGACCATCACCGGAACCAACGGAAAGACGACGACGGTCGGCCTGACCGAGTCCATGCTGAAGGCGGCCGGGCTGAAAGCCATTGCCGTGGGCAACGTGGGCACGCCTATTCTGGACGCCCTCCGGGATCCCGTCGAGTACGACGTGTTCGCGGTGGAGCTGTCCAGCTTCCAGCTGCACTGGTGCGAGTCCGTTTCCGCTGTGGCGAGCGTCTGCCTCAACGTCGCCGAGGACCACGTGGACTGGCACGGATCGTACACGGACTACCTGGCTGACAAGGCCAAGATCTACGAACACACGCAGAAGGCCTGCATCTACAACGCCGAGCAGATCGAAACCGAGCGCATGGTGGAGGATGCCGACGTCGTAGAGGGCTGCCGGGCCATCGGGTTCACCACTGTGACCCCCGCCATCAGCATGCTGGGCGTCGTCGAGGGCCTGCTGGTGGACCGCGCCTTTATCGCGGAACGGAAGGACAGCGCCGCGGAACTCGCATCCATGGCTGATCTTGGCCCTGTGGCCCCGCGCCACATGGTTGCCAATGCCCTGGCCGCCGCCGCGCTGGTGAGGGCATACGGGCTCAGCCCGGAAGACGTGCGCCTCGGGTTGAGGGCCTACATCCCTGGAAGCCACCGCATCCAGCCCGTGGCCAAGCAGAACGGCGTGCTCTGGATCAACGACTCGAAGGCCACCAATCCGCACGCCGCTGCCGCGTCGCTCTCCGCTTTCGAGTCTGTCGTCTGGATCGCCGGAGGCCTCTCCAAGGGCGTCAGCTATGACGAAATCGTCAGCGCGCACGCAGCCCGGCTCAAGGCTGTGGTACTCATCGGCAAGGACACTGCGTCCCTGGAAGAGTCGTTGCGGCGACACGCTTCGGATGTACCGGTCATCCGGCCGGCCACGGGCGACACTGAAAATGTGCAGTCTGCCGGAACCGGTCACGACGCCGCGTCGTCCCCATCCGAGTCCGGCGAGGCTGTAATGGCACAGGCCGTCGCTTCAGCGGCACAGGTCGCCACCTCCGGTGACACTGTGCTCATGGCCCCGGCGGCTGCGTCCATGGATCAGTTCTCTTCCTACGCTCACCGTGGCGACGCCTTCATCGAAGCAGTCCGCGAGCTCGTGGAAGGGCAGGCTCAGACCGGCAAGGAGTAAGAATGGTCAGCACGCCCACACGTCCCGCGGCGGCACGGCCGCGGACGGCGGAGACCATCCGCGGGGCTGCCTCTGGGCGCCCCCGTAACTCATCCTCCCGTAACGCGCCGTCCGGTAAAGCGCCCTCCGGCAGCCCCTCCTCCGGCGGCAGCTCTGCGCCGCGAACGCCGTTGCCGGCCAAACTGCGGCGGGGATACCGGCGCTTCTGGTCTGCCTTGGAAGGAAGCGGCAAATCCCGCAACGGCTCCACGTACTACCTCATTCTCGGAACCACCCTTGCCCTGACGGCCATCGGCATCATGATGGTGCTCTCCGCGTCCAGCGTGGAGGCCATTGCGGCGGGGGAGTCGCCGTACTCGGCCGCCCTCAAGCAGGGGCTTTTCGCCGGCATCGGCGTCTTCCTGATGTTCATGCTGTCGCGGATCAATGTGGTCTGGCTGAAGCGGCTTGCGTGGGCGGGCATCATCGTCGCCTATGCCCTGCTGGGGCTGGTGCTGGTGATCGGCACGAGCGTGAACGGCAACAAGAACTGGATCGAAGTCGGCGGGTTCTTCACGCTTCAGCCGTCGGAGGCTGCCAAGCTCGCCCTGGCCCTCTGGATGGCCACGGTCCTCGCGAAGAAGTCGAAGCTGATTCACCGCTGGCAACACGCAGTCATTCCTGTCGTGCCGGTGGCTCTCGGTATTATCGGGCTCGTCCTCGCAGGAAACGACCTGGGCACCGGCATGATCATCATGATGGTCATGGCCGCCGCGCTGTTTTTCGCCGGTGTACGCCTCTACCTCTTTGGCTTCGCTGCCGTAGGTGGCGTCATCGCCACGGCAGTCATGGCCATGACGAGTTCCAACCGCATGTGCCGCATCACCTCGTGGTGGACGGGGCAGAGCTGCGGGGACGGCACCGACGCCAATTACCAGTCAACTAACGGCCTCTACGGGTTGGCTTCCGGCGGCTGGTTCGGCGTCGGGCTTGGTCAGAGCCGGCAAAAATACAGCTGGATACCGGAAGCCCACAATGACTTCATTTTCGCCATCATCGGCGAGGAACTCGGGCTGGTGGGCACCGTCGTCGTACTGCTCCTGTTTGCCATCCTTGGTGCGGCAATCTACAGAGTGGTCGTTGCCCAGGAGGACCTGTTCCACCGGGTCCTTGCCGGCACCATCATGGTGTGGCTTCTGGGCCAGGCCACGGTCAACATGGCCGTGGTCACGGGGCTGGTCCCGGTCATCGGCGTCCCGTTGCCCTTCATTTCCTATGGCGGGTCCGCCTTGCTCATGTCACTCTGCGCAATCGGCGTAGTGTTGTCCTTGGCCCGGGTCCAGATGGCACCCAACCTCCGGCCCCGGAAACTGCTGCCTTCGCCCTGGAAGCCCGGCCGCAAGAAATCCCGTACGAAAGCGTAAACAGCACCTTGATGAAAACCGACTCATTGTCCGTGGTCCTCGCCGGCGGTGGAACGGCGGGCCATATCAATCCGCTGCTGGCCATTGCCTCCGCCATCCGCGAGACCCGCCCCGATGCGAGGCTCCTCGCGGTCGGAACGTCCACCGGCATGGAGACGAGGCTGGTTCCGGCCGCCGGGCTCGAGCTGGCCACCATTGACCGCGTCCCGTTCCCGCGGCGGCCCTCCGCGGATCTGCTTCGGCTGCCTCGCCGGCTGGCGGGCGCTGTAAAGCAGGCCGGGCGCATCCTGGACGACGCCGGGGCCGACGTGCTGGTGGGAGTGGGCGGCTACGTGTGCACACCCATGTACCTGGCGGCCTGGCGGCGGAAAATCCCCATCGTCATCCACGAAGCCAATGCCCGTCCCGGCCTCGCGAACAGGGTTGGTGCCCTCTTCAGCAGGCACGTTGCGGTGGCATTCGCCGGCACCCCACTGCGGCACGCCCGCCATGTAGGCATGCCCATGCGCCGGGAAATCTCTGCCATGGTCAGATCCACGGCCCGGGAAAGTGCCCTCACGGCGCTGGGGCTCCGGCCCGAAAAGCCGGTACTTATCGTGACGGGCGGATCCTCCGGCGCCCAGAGCATCAACCGAACGGTGGCGGCGTCCCTCGATGCGCTGGCAGAAGCCGGAATCCAGACCCTCCACATCACGGGGCGGGGCAAAACGGTGGAGGACAGCGACGGGAACGTCCTGCAGGGCGAAGGCTACCGGCAGCTCGAATATGTCGACGGCATGGAATCGGTGTACGCCGCCGCGGACCTTCTGCTTGCCCGTGCCGGTGCGGCCACGGTCAGTGAGGCCGCCGCCGTCGGCGTTCCTGCAGTCTTCGTGCCGCTGCCCATCGGCAACGGCGAGCAAGCCCTCAATGCCGACGGGCTGGTGCGGGCCGGCGGCGCATTGCTGGTGGCGGACCGCGAGTTTACTCCGGAGTGGGTCAGATCGCGGCTCATTCCGCTCCTGACCGACCGGTCCCGGCTCGAAGCCATGGCAGCGAACTCAGAAAACCTTGGCATCAGGGATGCCGACCGGCTCATGGCCGGTCTCGTACTGGAAGCGGTATCCACATGACCAGCAACGGCACACTTCGCCAGGACGCGCTTGGCCGCGTGCACTTCATCGGCATCGGCGGTGTCGGCATGTCCGCCGTCGCCCGGATCATGGTCGCCCGGGGCGTGCCTGTCAGCGGTTCGGATGCCAAGGACCTGCCGGTCATGGCAGACCTCGCCGCAGCCGGAGCCACAGTGGCGGTGGGGTACGACGAGGCGAACCTCAAGGACGCCCAGACAGTGGTGGCGGGCTCCGCAATCCGGGCTGACAACCCCGAACTCGCAGCGGCCAAGGCCGCGGGCCTGCCGGTACTGCACCGATCAGAGGCGCTGGCGGCCACCATGGGTGACGACCTCGTGGTCACCGTGGCCGGCACACACGGCAAGTCGACCACCACGTCGATGATTGCCGTGCTGCTCCAGGGCGCGGGCCTGGACCCGTCATTCGCCATCGGGGCCAACGTTCCGGCGCTCGGTGTCAACGCGGCGAACGGCTCGTCCAAGGTGTTCGTGGCCGAAGCCGACGAGTCCGACGGGTCCTTCCTGAACTACCGCCCGCAGATCGCCGTTGTCACGAACGTCGAGCCGGACCACCTGGACCACTATGGCACTGCCGAGGCGGTGTACGAGTCCTTCGATCTGTTCACTGCGCTGCTGCCGGCGGACGGCGTGCTGGTCGCCTGCGCGGACGACGCCGGAGCGCTGGCTCTGGCCCGGCGCACCACGGAGCGCGGCAACACCCGTGTTGTGTTGTACGGCACCTCCGATGAGGCTGACATCCGGCTGTCCGACGGCGGCCCCGGCAACGTGGCGGTCACGACGGCGGCGGGAAAGTTTCCGTTGTCGCTGCAGGTTCCCGGCCGGCACAATGCGCTCAACGCCGCTGCCGCAATGGCGGTTGCTCTGGAGCTTGGCGTGGAGCCGGAATCTGCGGCGTCGGCGCTGGCAGGTTTCTCAGGCGCATCGCGGCGGTTTGAGTTCAAGGGTGAGGGCAGGGGAGTGCGGGTGTACGACGACTACGCCCACCACCCCACCGAGGTGCGGGCAGCCCTCGCCGCCGCACGCTCGGTGGCAGGGGACCACAAGGTCCATGTCCTGTTCCAGCCCCACCTTTTTTCCCGGACCCGTGAATTTGCCGAGGAATTTGCCGAGGCACTCAACGCGGCTGACACGGCCCTGGTGCTGGACATCTATCCGGCGAGGGAGGACCCCATCGCCGGAGTGACGAGCGCGCTCATCACCCGGCACCTGGGGGAGGGCGGCCGCTTGGTCGCAGGAGGGCAGGCAGCCGTGGATGCCATGTCCGCTGTGGCGCAGCCTGGCGACATCATCCTGACGGCCGGCGCCGGAGACGTGACCGCATACGGCCCCCTCATCGTGGAGTCGCTCGGTGGCTAGTACCCGCCGCCCCACCTACCGGCCCGTAGGGTCCGGAAAGCCAGCCGGGTCAGGAAAGCCAGCCGGGTCCGGAAAGCCAGCCGGGTCCGCAGACCGGGCCAAGACGCCGGACACCCATAAGGACGCGCAGCCGCGAGTGATCACCGCCTCCAAGAGCGCACCAGCCCCCGCCCCGGAGCCTAGGAAACCCGCTCCGCAGCCCGGGAAACCCGGCAAGGGGTCCCGGAAAGGCGCCCCGGAGCCCGGGAAAGCAACCGGGCAGGACCGGACGCCGAATAACGCAGCGGAGCAGCAGAGCCGGATCCAGGCCGTTCTGGCTACCGCTCAGCGCCCGTGGCGCAAAGGCGCGGAACAGAAGGCATCGCCCCGCAGCGCCAGTACAGGACGGAGTGCCAGCCAGGACGGGGCAGGCCAGAACAGCGCAGACCAGGACAACGTCCTCGCCTTTCCAGAGCCCAAAGGCAGGCGGCTCAGGCGCAATGCCATTATGGCGGCATGCGTTGTGGCCGCACTTGTGGCCGGCTTGATCCTGGCCGCCGTCTACTCGCCTGTGCTGGCCGTCAAAACGGTGACGGTGAGCGGTACCAAGCTGCTTAAGCCTGCGCAGGTCCAGGCCGCCCTCAAGCCGCTTGAAGGCACGCCGCTGCCACAGGTGAACGACGGGGAGGTCGAAAGGCTGCTCAAGCCCCTCGTCCAGATCAAGTCGGTGACCACCCAGGCCCGTCCGCCCTCCGAGCTGGTGGTCCAGGTCTACGAGCGTGTTCCGGTGGCACTCGTCAAGCGCGGGGCCGAGTACATGCTGGTGGACGTGGAGGGGGTGCGCCTGACCGCCACGGCAGATCCCGCAAACGTGAAGCTGCCGGTCATCGACGGCGGCGCCGGTGCGATCGGCAAAGACCTCTTCCAAGCCACCACAGCCGTGCTGGGCGCCCTGCCGGCCAGCGTTCTGGCCAAGCTCTCCAACGCTTCAGCTAAATCGGTGGATGCGGTTGAACTGAAGCTGGTGGACGGCCAGACGATCATCTGGGGCAACGAGGGGGAGCGGGAGTTGAAGGCACGGGTGCTGGAGGCGCTGCTGAAGGTTCCCGCGGACCCGGCCAACCCCGTGAAGGTCTACGACGTCAGTGTGCCCCGGCACCCCGTGACGCGCTGATTCCGTGACAGGCTGACACGCCGTATTTCGCCGTGATTAGTCCGACACGCGGGCTCGGTTATTGAATGTACGAAGCATAGGAAATAGCGTCACAGACATGAGTTACTTGACATAACTATAACCTTCAACTCGAAGGTTAAGGTTCAGCGCTTCAAGCTCGACTCCATCAGATTTCGCAACAGGACACGAACAAGGGACACGTAACGTGGCAGCTCCGCAGAATTACTTGGCCGTCATCAAGGTCGTCGGCATCGGCGGCGGTGGCGTGAACGCAGTCAACCGCATGATCGAGGTGGGTCTCCGCGGTGTCGAATTCATCGCGATCAACACCGATGCCCAGGCGCTGCTGATGAGCGATGCCGACGTCAAGCTTGACGTCGGACGCGAACTGACACGCGGGCTTGGTGCCGGAGCCAATCCGGAGGTCGGCAAGCAGGCTGCCGAGGACCATGCTGACGAGATCGAGGAAGTGCTCCGCGGGGCAGACATGGTCTTCGTTACTGCCGGGGAGGGCGGTGGCACGGGCACTGGCGGAGCGCCGGTGGTGGCACGCATTGCGCGTTCCCTCGGGGCCCTGACCATTGGTGTGGTGACACGTCCGTTTACGTTCGAGGGACGCCGCCGTGCAGGCTCCGCGGAGGCCGGAATCGACGCCCTTCGGGACGAAGTGGACACGCTGATCGTGATCCCCAACGACCGCCTGCTGTCCATCAGCGACCGCAACGTCTCGGTCCTGGACGCGTTCCGTTCCGCCGACCAGGTCCTGCTGTCCGGTGTCCAGGGCATCACGGACCTGATTACCACCCCCGGCCTGATCAACCTCGACTTCGCCGACGTCAAGTCCGTCATGCAGGGCGCCGGATCGGCCCTCATGGGCATCGGGTCCGCCCGCGGTGAGGACAGGGCGGTCAAAGCGGCCGAACTCGCCATCGCATCGCCGCTGCTTGAGGCTTCCATCGACGGTGCGCACGGCGTGCTGCTCTCGATCCAGGGCGGATCCGACCTTGGCCTGTTCGAGATCAACGAGGCCGCCCGCCTGGTCCAGGAAGTGGCACACCCCGAAGCCAACATCATCTTCGGTGCCGTGATCGACGACGCCCTCGGGGATGAGGCCCGCGTAACGGTGATCGCTGCCGGCTTCGACGACGTCAAGGCCACATCTCCGTCCATGGACCAGTCGCAGCCGCAGGCCGCCGCGCAGCGTCCGGCGGTTCCGGCGTCTGCGCCGTCGAGCCCGGCGCCGTCGAACAGCCAGCCGCAGGTCCACGTCCAGCCGGTGCACGCCGGAGTCGGGGCCGCCGGACTGGGCAGCTGGGGCCAGCAGCGCCAGTCAGCGGTCCCCGCAGACTCGGGGTTCGACGTCGACCTCCCGTCGGTCGTAGAGCCGGACCTCTCCGGCGGCCGCTCCGATGACCTGGACGTTCCGGACTTCCTGAAGTAGGCGTCCTTCCTGCAGCAGGTGGACGCTGGGCGGCACTGCCGTCCGGTGCCCCTTGCTGAAGCTCTCTTGATTGTTGGTGTTTTTGATTGTTGTCGGTGTTCTGATTGTTTCTGTGGCGTGCTGAAGTCCTGCCCGGGGTGTCCGTGGCGTTCACCGACACGGGGGCGGGAAATCTAGCCCTGCACGTCGGCGATGACGCCTCGTCCGTAATGCGGAGACGCGATGATCTGGACGCTGCTGCCGGCATTGCGCCCCGCCGGTTCCAGTACATGAACCAGGTTCATGGCAATGAAGTGGCCGTGGTGGACTCGGCGGCTGTTGCCCCCACGGCGGATGCGATGGTGTCCCGCACGCTGCCGTTGGCGGTGATGGTTGCCGACTGCATTCCGATGGTGCTGGTGGGTGAATCAGGCGCTGGCGGGCCGGTGCTTGGCGTGGTGCACGCCGGCCGCCCGGGCCTGGCCTCAGGGGTGATCCCCGCGGCGGTGGAACAGATGCAGGCAACGGGCGCGCGGGATGTTCGCGCCTGGCTGGGGCCGTCAATCTGCGGTCAGTGCTATGAAGTTCCGGACGGGCTGCGGGATGACGTTGCCGCCTTCGTGCCGTCCGCCTGGTCCACCACCAGCTGGGGAACCGCCGCGCTTGATCTGCCGCGCGGTGCGGCGAGCCAACTCGAATCCCTGGGCGTCCCGGTCGAATACCGGGGACCCTGCACGCTGGAGACGGAAGAGCTCTACTCGTATCGGCGGGACCGTCAATCTGGACGGTTCGCGGGCCTTGTGTGGTCCCATGAGTGAGGCTACGCCGGAAACCGACGCCCGGACGCGTGAGCTGAAGCAGCGGCTGCATGCCGTACAGCGCCGGATTGCAGACGCCGCCTCGGCCGCCGGCCGGACCGACGACCCGCCGCGGCTTATCGTCGTGTCCAAGTACCATCCCGCCGACGATGTCCGCCGGCTGGCCTCATTGGGGATCACGGAATTCGGGGAGAACAGGGACCAGGAGGCCTCCCAGAAGGCGGCGTCCCTGAGCGGGCTGGATGTGCGGTGGCACTTCGTGGGCCAACTCCAAAGCAAGAAGGCCAAGAGCGTGGTCCGTTATGCTCACGCCGTGCACTCGGTGGACCGTCCGCAACTCGTGGAGTCACTCGCCAAGGCGATGGCCGCAGAGCAGGAAAAGTCAGGACGGGACAACCTGGACTGTTTTATCCAGGTCAGCCTGGACGACGACGAAGCCGCGCACCGCGGCGGGGCCGCGCCTGCTGATGTTCCGCTCCTGGCTGAGCGGCTGGAAGAAGCCTCAGGCCTTCGGCTGGCCGGTGTTATGGCGGTGGCCCCGCTGGGGGCCGACCCCGACCGCGCCTTCGCAAAACTTGCTGACATTTCGGCCCGGCTCAGGGGCGGCCACCCCGGCGCCGTGGCCGTTTCCGCAGGCATGAGCCAGGACCTGGAAGCAGCCATCCGTTTCGGCGCGACACACCTCAGAATCGGTTCGGATATTCTCGGATCGCGCCCGGCGGTGCGATAGCGTCTGAGTATTGGAAGTGAATGGCGGGGATTCCAATGCTGTCAGTCTTTATTTGGGCGGCCCGCTTACGGACACGATTAGGAGTCGACCATGGCCGGCGCTCTGCGCAAGACAATGATCTATCTTGGGCTCGCCGATGGCGAAGAGCACTACGAGTCTGAGCTTTCCACCCAGCAAAAGGATGAGGACCAAATGGAGCCTGACCGCGAGGAGCGCCGTGCCCCGGCGCCTGTCCGCGAGGTCGTCCGTGAAGCGCCACCCGCCGCCGAAGAGGAATACCGCGCACCCGTGACACCTATTAAACGTGCGGCTTCGAGCCGCGAAGAGACCACCGGACTGCGGCAGATCACCACGATCCACCCGCGCTCCTACAACGACGCCAAGCTCATCGGTGAAAGCTTCAGGGACGGCATCCCCGTCATCATGAACGTCACGGACATGGGCGAGGCGGACGCCAAGCGGCTCGTGGACTTCTCCGCGGGACTGGTCTTTGGCCTCCGCGGCAGCATTGAGCGTGTCACCAACAAGGTCTTCCTGCTCTCGCCGTCGTACATTGAAGTCATCGGTGATGACAAGAAGGCCAGCGAGACCACCGCCAGCTTCTTCAACCAGAGCTAACCAAGGCCCGTCGGTTGCCAGGCAGGGACACCTGCCTGGCAATCCGTGTTGAAATAGTAATTGTGCTGAAATACTGGTGCAGCATTGAAGTCAGACTGACAGGACGCCACGGCATCCGGAATGAACATGGAGATATGGGTTAGCTCATGGGACTAGTATTCGGGCTCGTCTATATCGTCCTGCTGTTCGTGTTCGTCGCCCTGATCGTGCGTCTCGTGTTTGACTGGGTCCAGATGTTTGCCCGTGAATGGCGCCCCCGGGGCATGGCGCTTGTGGCGGCCCATGCGGTGTACTCGGTCACGGACCCGCCGCTGAAAGTTCTCCGCCGCATCATCCCGCCGCTGCGGCTTGGTGGCGTCTCGCTCGACCTTGGCTTCCTGGTGTTGTTCATCGCCCTCAGCATCGCGATGGCCATAGCCAGGTCCTTCGCATAGTTTCACAGCAGCTTTGCAGCGCGGTGGCCGTCCCTGACCGGGTGGCTGATCGCGCGGAAATCTCCGGTTTGACACAACGTGTTGAATTAGAGGAACCAGACCATATTTAGGTACCGTAGTTTTGAACGGCCGGAAGGCCTACTGACTAACTAGACCAACGAGGTGACCAGATGGCTTTGACGCCAGAAGACGTTGTCAACAAGCGCTTTCAGCCGACCAAGTTCCGCGAAGGCTACGACCAGGATGAAGTTGATGACTTCCTGGACGAGATCGTCGTTGAACTGCGCCGCCTGAACCAGGAAAACGACGAACTTCGCAAGAAGCTCGCCGAAGGTGGCAGCGGAACCGCCGCGGCGGCTACAACAGTGGCACCGGTCGTTGAGAAGGTTCCCGCTCCCGCCAAGGCAGACAAGGACGAATCGCGCGCGAAGGCAGAAGCCGAAGCAAAGGCCGCCGAGCTTGCCAAGAAGAAGGAAGCGGAGCAGGCAGCTGCTGTTGCAACCCAGGCTCCCGCTGCCGCCGGTGGCAACGTTTCCGACTCCGCCGCCGGCCTGCTTGCCATGGCGCAGCAGATGCACGACCGTCACATCGCCGATGGCCAGGAACAGCGCGACAAGATCATTGCCGAAGCGCAGATCGAAGCCAGCAGCCTCGTCAACGACGCCCAGGAGAAGTCCCGGAAGATCCTTGGCGCCCTGGAGCAGCAGCGCTCCGTCCTCGAACGCAAGGTGGAGCAGCTCCGCGGCTTCGAGCGGGACTACCGCTCACGCCTGAAGGCCTACATCGAAGGCCAGCTGCGCGACCTGGACGCCCGCGGCTCCGTCGCAGCACCCGAGGTCGGCGAAAGCAACGCCGCCGTTTAGCACGTATTCTGAAAGCCGGTGGCTGAGGGTTCCTCGGCCACCGGCTTTTGTGATTAACAAGTACGCTTCCCGAATGAAAGCACCATGACTGACGAACTCGCCGCCGACGCAGCCCATCCAGCCTCCCCGCGCCCGCGGCCCCGTCGGGCAGTGCTCCTCGCCCTGTTTGCGGGGCTGGCTGTCTTCGCGTACGTGTTCGATCAGCTCACCAAGCTGTGGGTGACGAGCACGATGGTGGAAGGCGAACGGATCCCCGTGCTGCCGCCGCTGCTGCACTGGTACTACATCCGTAATTCCGGCGCGGCATTTTCCATCGGGGAGAACGTGACGTGGGTTTTCACCATCATCATGGTTGCTGTCTCCGTCGCCATCGTCTTCCAGCTGCGCAGGCTTGGTTCCGCGTGGTGGGCAGTGGCACTGGGCCTCCTGCTCGGCGGGGCCCTTGGCAACCTGACCGACCGGCTGTTCCGCGAGCCCTCCTTCGCCATGGGCCACGTCATCGACTTCATCCAGCTGCCCAATTTCGCGATCTTCAATATCGCGGACTCGGCCGTTGTGTCCTCGGTGGTCATTATCTGCCTGCTGACGCTGCGCGGCATCGCCCTGGACGGCTCGCGTCACACGGGAGCCAAGCGTGACGGAGGCAAGGATGTCTGAACGCGTGGTCGTGCCGGAGGAACTCGACGGCAGCCGGGTTGATGCCGGGCTGGCCAAGCTGATGGGCGTGTCCCGGTCGCAGGCGGCCACCCTCATCGCCGACGGCAACGTCCTCAGCGGCGGCAAAAAGGTGGGTAAATCCGCCAAGCTCGCGTCGGGCACAGTGCTCCACGTGACGGTCCCGGAGCGGCGGGACCCCCTGGAAATTGTGGAGGAAGTTGTGGAAGGCCTGAAGATACTCCTGGACGACGACGATTTTGTGGTCGTCGATAAGCCGGTAGGAGTGGCCGCCCATCCGTCTCCGGGCTGGGTGGGTCCCACCGTCGTCGGAGGGCTGGCCGGCGCCGGATACCGCGTGTCAACGTCAGGATTCGCTGAGCGGGCAGGCATCGTCCACCGTCTCGACGTCGGCACATCCGGAGTCATGGTGGTGGCCAAAACAGAGCCGGCCTACACCGCGCTGAAGCGTGCCTTCAAGGAACGCACCGTGGACAAGGTCTATCACGCCGTGGTCCAGGGCCTCCCGGACCCCCTGCAGGGGACCATCGAGGCGCCAATCGGCCGCCACCCGGACCACGACTGGCGCTTCGCCGTCATCGAAGACGGCCGGCCGTCAGTGACCCACTATGAGGTCCTCGAGGCCTACGGAAAGGCCACCCTGGTGGAGGTGCACCTGGAAACGGGCAGGACGCACCAGATCCGGGTCCACTTCGCGGCGCTGCGCCACCCCTGTGCCGGTGACCTCACGTACGGCGCCGACCCGCGTCTCGCCGCAACCCTTGGCCTGACCCGGCAGTGGCTACACGCCCGGCAGCTCGGCTTCGACCACCCGAGGACGGGGGAACGCGTGACCGTCACCAGTGAATACCCGGAAGATCTGGCCTACGCGCTGCAGGTCCTGGAATCCGGCCGGGCCTGAACCCGCTTCGGGAGGGTGCCCGTCCGCCGGCAGGTCAGCGCTGGTTGTCACGGGGAGACCACTAGAATGGTTCGGTGACTTCCAGCAATGACTCGTTCGTCCACCTCCACACCCACACCGAGTACTCCATGCTGGACGGTGCCGCCCGGCTCGGTGAGCTGTTCGACGAAACCGAGCGGCTCGGGATGCCCGCCCTCGCCACCACAGACCACGGCTACCTTTTCGGCGCCTTCGACTTCTGGAAAAAGGCCACGGACAAGGGCATCAAGCCCATCATCGGTGTGGAAGCCTATGTGACGCCCGGTACCGCCCGCGGCGACAAAAGCCGCGTGCGCTGGGGCGATGAAAGCCAGCGCAAGGACGACATCTCCGGCGGTGGTTCCTACACCCACATGACGCTCCTGAGTTACAACAACGTGGGCATGCGCAACCTGTTCCGCGCCTCGTCGATCGCCTCACTGGACTCGGTCTTCGGCAAATGGCCCCGGCTGGACCGCGAGCTGCTGAACACCTACTCCGAAGGGCTCATCGCGACGACGGGTTGCCCGTCCGGTGAAATCCAGACCAGGCTGCGGCTCGGCCAGTACCGTGAGGCACTGGAAGCGGCAGCTGAGTTCCGCGACATCTTTGGCGCCGAGAATTACTTCTGCGAACTCATGGACCACGGCCTCGACATCGAGCGGCGCGTCACGGGCGACCTGCTGCGCCTTGCCAAGGAGCTCAATCTCCCGCTCGTGGCCACCAACGACCTGCACTACACACACGAGCACGACGCCAAGGCACACGAGGCGCTGCTGGCCATCCAGTCCGGATCCACCCTGCTTGAGCCCACGTACGACAACGGCGGCTCCCGCTTCGCCTTCTCCGGCAGCGGCTACTACCTGAAGTCACCCCAGGAAATGCGTGACCTGTTCCGCGACCACCCCGAGGCGTGCGACAACACGCTCCTGATCGCCGAGCGCTGCGAGGTTTCATTCAACACCGGTGCCAACTACATGCCCCGGTTCCCCTGCCCGGAGGGCGAGGACGAAACGTCCTGGCTGGTTAAGGAAGTCGACAAGGGACTCCACTACCGCTACCCCCAGGGCATCCCGGACAAGGTCCGCAAGCAGGCGGACTATGAGCTGGAAGTCATCACCTCCATGGGCTTCCCGGGCTACTTCCTCGTGGTGGCCGACTTCATCAACTGGGCCAAGAACAACGGCATCCGCGTCGGTCCGGGCCGCGGCTCGGGTGCCGGTTCCATGGTGGCCTACGCCATGCGCATCACCGACCTCGATCCGCTGCACCACGGCCTGATCTTCGAGCGCTTCCTCAACCCGGACCGCGTCTCCATGCCTGACTTCGACGTTGACTTCGATGACCGGCGCCGCTCCGAGGTGATCGACTATGTGACGCGCAAATACGGCGACGAACGTGTGGCGATGATTGTCACCTATGGCACCATCAAGACCAAGCAGGCGCTCAAGGACTCCTCCCGCGTGCTGGGCTACCCGTTCAGCATGGGCGAGCAGCTGACCAAGGCGCTGCCGCCGGCTGTCATGGCCAAGGACATTCCGCTGGCCGACATCCAGAACCCGGAGGCCAAGCGCTACAGCGAAGCCGCTGACTTCCGCCAGCTGATCAGCAGCGACCCCGAGGCTGCCAAGGTTTTCGAGACGGCTCTGGGCATCGAAGGCCTGAAACGGCAATGGGGCGTGCACGCGGCGGGCGTGATCATGTCCTCGGACCCGATCATCGACGTGATCCCAATCATGCGCCGTTTCCAGGACGGGCAGGTCATCACGCAGTTCGACTACCCGACGTCCGAAGGCCTCGGCCTGATCAAGATGGACTTCCTCGGGCTGCGGAACCTGACGATCATTTCCGACGCCCTGGAAAACATCAAGATGAACCGCGGCATCGAACTCGACCTCGAAACCCTGGCCCTTGACGACACCGCGTCCTACGAGCTGCTGGCCCGGGGCGACACCCTCGGCGTTTTCCAGCTCGACGGCGGCCCCATGCGCTCCCTGCTCAAGCTCATGAAGCCTGACAACTTCGAAGACATCTCCGCCGTGCTCGCCCTCTACCGGCCAGGTCCCATGGGCGCCAACGCCCACACCGACTACGCGCTGCGCAAGAACAAGATCCAGGAAGTCGTCCCGATCCACCCGGAACTGGCCGAACCGCTCGCGGAGATCCTTGGCACCACCTACGGCCTGATCGTGTACCAGGAGCAGGTTATGGCCGTGGCGCAGAAGCTCGCCGGCTACTCCCTGGGCCAGGCAGACATCCTGCGCCGCGCCATGGGCAAGAAGAAGAAATCCGAGCTGGACAAGCAGTTCGCGGGCTTCTCCCAGGGCATGCAGGATAACGGCTACTCGATGGAGGCCGTCAAGACGCTCTGGGACATCCTGCTGCCGTTCTCCGATTACGCCTTCAACAAGGCCCACTCGGCCGCGTACGGCGTGATTTCCTACTGGACCGCTTACCTGAAAGCGCACTACGCACCGGAGTACATGGCGGCATTGCTGACCTCGGTTGGAGACGACAAGGACAAATCGGCGATCTACCTGAACGAATGCCGGCGCATGGGCATCACAGTGCTCCCGCCCGACGTCAACGAGTCAGCGCTCAACTTCACCCCGGTGGGCAACGATATCCGCTTCGGGATGGGCGCCATCCGCAACGTCGGCGTCAACGCCGTCGAGGCCATGGTGGCCGCACGCGAGAAAGAGGGCGCGTACACGTCCTTCAAGGATTACCTCATGAAGGTTCCCGCTGTCGTGTGCAACAAGCGCACCGTGGAATCCCTGATCAAGGCGGGTGCGTTCGACTCGCTCGGCCACCACCGCCGCGCGCTGGCGATGATCCACGAAGAGGCGATCGACTCGGTCATCACCCTCAAACGAAACGAGGCGATCGGCCAGTTCGATCTTTTTGCCGGCTTCGATGAGGCTGAGTCCGAGGCGTCCCTGAGCATCGAGATTCCTGACCTTCCCGAATGGGAGAAGAAGGACAAACTCTCGTTCGAGCGCGAAATGCTCGGACTGTACGTCTCGGACCACCCGCTGCAGGGCCTTGAGGGGCTCCTGAGCCAGCACGCGGACCAGTCCATCACCTCGATCATCGCCGAGGACGGCCCGCACGACGGCGCAATCGTCACCATTTCCGGCATGATCACCTCGCTCAGCCGCAGGATCGCCAAGGCCAGCGGCAACGCCTATGCCCGGGCGGAGATCGAGGACCTTGGCGGTTCCATGGAAGTGATGTTCTTCGGACAGGTGTATGGCCCCATCGCCTCGGTTCTGGCCGAGGACCTCATCGTGGTGGTCAAGGGCCGCCTGCAGCGGCGCGACGACGGTGCCGTCACCCTGAACTGCATGGAGCTCTCCGTCCCGGACCTTAGCGAGGGCACGAATGGCCCCATCGTGATTACGATGCCCACACACAAGGCCACGGAGGCCGTGGTCACGGAGCTTGGGGATGTGCTGCGCAACCACCGCGGCAACTCGGAGGTGCGGATCAACCTGCAGGGCGACACCCGCGTGGAGGTCATGGGGTTGCCCGTGCATCTCAGGGTCAATCCGAACCCGTCCCTCTTCGGCGACCTCAAAGTGCTGCTGGGGCCTGCCTGCCTGGACGTCTAAATTTCATAGTCGAGCGGTACGGGCTGGCCGTAGGCGCCGGAGTGGTAAAGCAGGGGTGCGCCGTCGTCGCCCACCTGGCCTTCCACCACTTCGACCACCACCACTGCGTTGTTTTCGAAGGAGAGCCGCATCTGGATCTGCCCGATCAGCCAGCCGGCAACGTCCTTGAGAATGGGGACCTCATGGGGGCCGAGAGCCCAGTGGTCACCGGCAAAGCGCTCCTTGGTGCGCGCAAACCGGTCAGCCAGTTCCTGGTTCTCCAGCCCCAGCATGTGCACGCCGATGTATTTCGTGTTGGCCACTGCCGGCCAGGAACTTGAGCTGCGCGCCATGTTGAACGTAAAGCGGGGTGGCTTGGCTGAGAGCGATGCTACAGATGTTGCGGTGAAGCCGTAGGGGACCCCGTTGTAGTTCACCGTGATGATGGCAACTCCGGCCGCATGGCGGCGGAACATCTCCTTGAACGTACCTTCGAAGGCCGCGTCATCTGAGGCCACTGTGATCGAACTCCCTGCTGGGCTGGTGCTTGATGGGTCCTACTACAAGAGTATTGGGCTTCCGCTGTGCTGTGTGAGTCCAGGGCGGCAACAGGGCCATGTGCCGTATAGCCGGGGAACGTTTGTTAGCGTTTCTTCATGACCCAACCAGCAGCCGCACCCTCTTTCCGCCGCCATGACGGGGTGGACGCCTCCCGGGCACGCAGTTCCCGGCGCCGGCAGCGGAGCCCCCGCAGCTGGCCTTGGCTGGCCGGGATTGTGGGGTCGGGGGTGCCGGCCGGCGTCCTGTGGTGGCTGCTTGCACCCGGCGGCCTGAATCTCGTGACGGGCGACGCCGCCCTGGCGTCGGGGACGAACACCGAGGTCTGGCTTCCGCGGGATCTTGTTCTGGCGGGGCTTTTCCTGGTTGCGGGCTGTCTCGTGGCGGTGCTGCTGGCGGGCCGGAAGGACGGGGGATCCGACCGCATGCTGGCGCTTACCGTGGCGGCAAGCGGCGCGGCGGCCGTCCTCGCGTGGCAGACCGGGCTCCTGGCGGGCCTCTGGCTTGGCGGACCCCAAGACACGTCCGCCAGTGTGAGCGTCGCTTTTTCGCTGCGGTCCTACCCGGTGCTGCTCCTGTGGCCGGCAGCTGCTGCGGGCGGCTACTTCGCCATCAGCCTGCTCGAATTACTGCACCGGCCCAGGGAAAGGCGCGCGGACACCGGCCATGGTGTGTGAGCGCGTCCGCTGGTGAGGTCCGCGGGCGCGTAAAATGGACCGGTGACCACATCTCCGGACAGCTCCGTACGCCCGAATTCCGCCGCCGCCGTCGTCTTCCGCACTGTAGACTTGCGGGGCCGCCGCCTGACCTTGGCCGAGCTACGCAGCGCCGTACCGCGTGCCCGGCATGAGACGGTGGCCGACGCGGAGCAGAAAGTCACGGACATCATTTCCGCTGTCCGGCAGCGGGGTTACGCGGCGCTTACTGAATTTGCGAGCCGCTTTGACGGCGTGGAGCAGGCCCATCCGCGGGTTCCCGCCGAGGCGCTGCAGTCCGCGCTGAGCGGCCTGGACCCGGCAGTCCGCTCGGCCTTGGAGGAATCGATCAGCCGCGCCCGGCGTTTTGCCGACGGCCAGCGTCCGGGCGATGTCGACATCGCCCTCGGTGATGGCGCCGTCGTGAGCCAGAAGTGGGTGCCGGTGGCGCGGGTCGGGCTTTACGTTCCCGGCGGTCTCGCCGTCTACCCGTCGTCGGTCATCATGAACGTGGTTCCTGCGCTGGCGGCCGGCGTGCAGTCCATCGCCTTGGCTTCACCGCCGCAGAAGGACTTTGCCGGTCTCCCGCACCCCACCATCCTGGCGGCTGCGGCACTTCTTGGCATCGACGAGGTCTACGCGATCGGCGGAGCGCAGGCCATCGCGGCGTTTGCCTACGGAGTGCCCGGCACAGGGGGAGAAGAGGCGCTGGAGCCGGTGGACGTTGTCACCGGGCCGGGGAACATTTTCGTGGCTACCGCCAAGCGCCTCGTCAAGGGGGTCGTGGGGATCGATTCCGAGGCGGGTACCACCGAGATCGCCATATTGGCGGACGCCACAGCGCGCCCGGCCTTCGTGGCGGCGGACCTGATCAGCCAGGCGGAGCACGATCCGAAGGCGGCCTCGGTGCTGATCACCGATTCGGAGGAGCTCGCTGCCAACGTTCGCGAGGAGCTCGAGCTCCAGGCCTCGGCGACCAAACACAGCGGGCGGGTGCGTGAGGCACTCTCTGGACCGCAGTCCGGCGTCGTGCTGGTGGACGACCTTGAGCAGGGCATTGCCGCCTGCGACGCCTACGCGGCCGAACACCTCGAGATCATGACGGCGGACGCTGCCGCCGTGGCGGCACGGATCAGGAATGCCGGGGCCATCTTTGTGGGGGACTACAGCCCCGTGAGCCTTGGCGACTACTGCGCGGGATCAAACCACGTGCTGCCCACCAGCGGAACGGCTGCATTTTCATCGGGTTTGAATGTGACGACTTTCCTGCGCGCGATCCAGGTCATCAACTACACGGAATCGGCCCTGGAACAGGTCAGCGGGCACATCGTCAGCCTCGCCGGGGCAGAAGACCTGCCCGCCCACGGCGATGCCGTGACGGCCCGCTTCAGGGCAGAAGGCTAGCCACTACATGTAGTAATTACAGGCTTGTTATTCGCCTACATCTAGTCGTAAACTGGTTTTGGAACGAGGCTAGGGGAAGGAACGAACGTGTACTGTCCGTTTTGCCGCAACCCTGACTCGCGTGTGGTGGACAGCCGCATAGCTGACGACGGTTCAGCGATCCGGCGCCGCCGGCAATGCCCGGAATGCGGCCGCCGGTTCACAACAGTCGAAACCACCAGCCTTTCGGTGATCAAGCGTTCCGGCGTGGGCGAGCCCTTCAGCCGCAGCAAGGTCATCAACGGTGTCCGCAAGGCATGCCAGGGCCGGCCCGTCAGCGAGGATGACCTGGCCATGCTGGCGCAGGAAGTCGAGGAGAACATCAGGGCCTCCGGTGCGGCCGAAATCGACGCCCACGAGGTTGGCCTCATAATCCTGGGGCCGCTGCAGAAACTGGACAAGGTTGCCTACCTTCGCTTCGCCAGTGTGTACCAGGCCTTTGAATCGCTCGAAGATTTCGAATCCGCCATCGCGCTGCTGCGCCACGAGGGCGAGGTCGAAGCCAAGCGGCCTGAAGGCAAGAGCTCTGAGAAGAGCCAGCTCTAAGCTCCGGTGGCGGCAGCGGAGGGGAAGCCACAGCCGCCACCGGCTCCAGTGAATACGGAAGGCGGCAGACATGGTGTCTGCCGCCTTCTGCGTTCAGTGCCTGCGGTATGCCACCGCAGGCACTGACTACTTCGCGAGCTCGTGCTTCACCGCAATTTCCAATGCCGCTCCCACAATACCGGCTTCATTTTTCAGCTCGGCGGGGACGATGGGGGTGCGCAGCCGCAGGTGCGGCAGGTACTCGCTGGCGCGCTTGGAGATGCCGCCGCCGACGATGAAGAGTTCGGGGGAGAACAGGAACTCGACGTGGGAGAAGTAGCGCTGCAGCAGCACGCTGTACTCCTCCCAGCTGAGCCCGTCCCGCTCCCGGGCAACAGCAGAGGCCTTGCTCTCGGCGTCGTAGCCGTCAATTTCCAGGTGGCCGAGTTCGGCGTTGGGAACGAGGTTGCCGTTGAAGATGAAAGCCGAGCCGATGCCGGTGCCGAGCGTGATCACGAGGACGGTGCCGTTGATTCCCTCGCCGGCGCCGTAGCGGGCCTCGGCGAGACCGGCCGCGTCGGCGTCGTTGATGACCTCCACTGGGCGTCCCAGCCGCGCGGTCAGCAGCGCATCGATGTCCGTGTTGATCCAGCTCTTGTCCACGTTGGCTGCGGAGTGGACCACGCCGTGCTGGATGATGCCGGGGAAGGTCACGCCGATCGGGCTGTCCGCCTCAGGGGCGTCCGGACGCGCCGCCAGCTCCTCCACGACCTTGGCTACCACCTCCACGACAGCCGCAGGCGTGGCGGGCTGGGGCGTCGGCAGGCGGAAACGATCGCCGATCAGTTTGCCCTTCTTCAGGTCGACGATGCCGCCCTTGATGCCGGTGCCGCCGATGTCGATGCCGATCAGCGGAGCGTTCTTGCGGGTCTTTTCGTCCTTCTTGGCCAATGCGATTCCGTTCGTGGCAGGGTTATGGGCTCGGGCAGGGCAAGGGTCTCTTGCCAGGAGAGTCAAGGGCAGGTAAACGGCCCGTGTCAGGGAAGGGTGAGGATCTCGGCACCTGATTCGGTGACGAGAAGCGTATGTTCGAACTGTGCGGTGCGCTTGCGGTCCCGCGTCACTACGGTCCAGTCGTCGGCCCACATGTCCCATTCGATGGTGCCCAGGGTCAGCATGGGCTCGATGGTAAAGACCATGCCTGCCTCGATGACCGTGTTGTAGGCAGGCGCGGCGTCGTAATGCGGGATGATCAGGCCAGTGTGGAAGGCCTCGCCAACTCCGTGGCCGGTGAAATCGCGGACAACGCCGTAGCCGAAGCGCTTTGCATAGGATTCGATGGCGCGGCCGATCACGTTGATCTGGCGTCCCGGTGCGACCGCCTTGATGGCGCGGTTCAGGGCTTCCTGGGTCCGCTCCACCAGCAGGCGCGACTCTTCGTCCACGTCTCCGACGAGGAAGGTGTAGTTCGTATCGCCGTGCACTCCGCCGATGTAGGCCGTGATGTCGATGTTGAGGATGTCGCCGTCCTGGACCACGGTGCTGTCAGGAATCCCGTGGCAGATCACTTCATTCAGCGAGGAGCACAGCGACTTGGGGAAGCCGCGGTAGCCCAAGGTGGAGGGGTACGCCTTGTGGTCCAGCAGGAATTCGTGGCCGATGCGGTCCAGTTCGTCGGTGGTGACCCCCGGGACGATGTGCTTTCCCACCTCGACGATGGCCTGCGCCGCAATCTTTCCGGCGGTCCGGATCTTCTCTATGGTTTCGGCCGACTTCACCTCGGAGCCGGTGAACTTGGCAGGACCGGCCTTGCCGACGTACTCGGGCCGCGGGATGGACGAGGGGACCTGCCGCTGCGCGCTCACTGATCCCGGGGTCAGCGTGCCGGTGGGTGCGGTCGAGGCTAAGGAAGGCATAGATTGATCATATAAGGCAGGGCAGATTGGCATGTAAATTAATGCGGCCGACAGGCCACGATGCGGTTTACGTTACGTGCATCACGCCCATGCCGGCCTTGCCGTCAACCGGAAACGAGGAACATCGATGCCCGAGTACTGGTACAACGTGAAGACCCATGAGGTGGAAGAGGACGCGTTGTCGGACTGGACCCAGCTCATCGGCCCCTACAAGACAAGGGAAGAGGCCGAGCTCGCGATGGAGAAGGTCCACGCCCGCAACGAGGCCTGGGAAAGGGACGACGAGGACTGATCCGTACCGGGGCGTCCAGCTAGAACGGGCCGGCTAGAACGAGTGTTCCGGTCCGGGGAACTGGCCTGACCGGACCTCCTCGCCGTATGCCTTGGCGGCATCGCTGAGGGTGGAGCGCAGGTCGGCGTACTGCTTGACGAACTTGGCCATTTTGCCTCCGCGCAGCCCGGCCATGTCCTGCCAGACGAGGACCTGGCCGGTGGTCACGTTTCCTGCCCCGATGCCGATCGTTGGCACCGTAACCGCCGAATCGACCGCTGCCGCCGTTTCGGCTGGCACCATTTCCATGAGCACGCTGAACGCGCCGGCGTCCGCCAACGCGACGGCGTCATCGATGAGCCGCTGGGCATCGTCCCCGCGGCCCTGAACACGGTAACCGCCCAGCGAGTGCTCGCTCTGTGGCGTGAAGCCGATGTGCGCCATCACTGGTATGCCCGCCTGGACCATGGCCCGGACGGTTTCCGCGTAGAACGCGCCGCCTTCGATTTTGACAGCGTGGGCGAGCCCTTCCTTCAGGAAGCGGACGCCTGTGGCGACTGCCTGCTGCGGGGACACCTCATAACTGCCGAACGGCAGGTCTGCCACGACCAGGGCCCGCTTTGCGGTACGGGTCACGGCCCGGCACAGGGGCAGCAGTTCATCGACCGTGACCGGGAGACTGGATTCATTGCCGAAGACGTTGTTCGAAGCCGAGTCGCCCACGAGCAGCACCTCAATGCCGGCCTGGTCGAAAATCTCCGCTGTGTACTGGTCGTACGCCGTCAGCATGGCAAAGCGCTCACCATTGGCTTTTGCCTGCTGCAGGTGGTGCGTGCGGACCTTGGCTGCCGGTTTGCGGGGGGCTTCCGACGACGGCGGTCCCCCCGCCGCAGGACCGGTGCCGTAAGGGGCGGGTACTTCTGCGGACGCGCTTGAGTCAGGGCTGCTGGTGGTGGAGGCCATAGGCTAGAGCGTAAACCGAGACCCGCAGTCCTAGCTACCGCGGGCTCTGCAGGGCCGGGTGATTCCGCTCACAGGAAGCCGCTGCGTGTTGCCCCTGGGATCAAATCCGGTGCCCTTGGGATCGAATTCGGCCCGCTTCCGGCTGCGGCACATGTTAACGCTGTGTTTCGCGCCGCACCTGCGCCAGCATCAGGTTGCAATGCTTAGTAAAGTGAGTCGTGAGCTGCCGCCGGCCCCGCGAAACCAAGGGGCCGGAGGCATGAACGTTGACCCGGAGAAGAGGCTTCATGGACCGCCAGCAAGAGTTTGTCCTGCGCACGATCGAAGAGCGTGACGTACGGTTCGTGCGTCTCTGGTTCACCGACGTCGTGGGCTCACTCAAATCGGTGGCCCTGGCACCGGCTGAAGTGGAAGGCGCCTTCGAAGAAGGCCTGGGCTTCGACGGTTCCTCGATCGAAGGCCTGGCCCGCGTGTTCGAGTCCGACATGCTCGCCCAGCCTGACCCCGCCACCTTCCAGATCCTGCCCTGGCGCGGCGAAACCGAGCAGACCTCCAGGATGTTCTGCGACATCCTGACGCCGGACGGCGAGCCCTCGGCCGCCGATCCCCGGAATGTCCTCAAGCGCACCCTGGCGAAGGCTGCCGACATGGGCTTCACGTGCTACACCCACCCCGAAATCGAGTTCTACCTCCTGAAGTCCCAGGAGCCCGGTCCGGACGGCTCGCCAATCCCCGTGGATGAAGGCGGCTACTTCGACCACGTGCCGGGCGGCGTGGCCCAGGACTTCCGCCGGACGGCGGTCACCATGCTGGAGTCCGTCGGCATCTCCGTGGAGTTCAGCCACCACGAGGCCGGCCCCGGGCAGAACGAAATCGACCTCCGGTATGCGGACGCACTCCAGACCGCGGACAACATCATGACGTTCCGCACCGTCATCAAGGAGGTGGCACTGCAGCAGGGAACCTATGCCACGTTCATGCCCAAGCCGTTCACGGCGCATCCCGGATCCGGCATGCACACACACTTTTCCCTGTTCGAGGGCGACACCAATGCCTTCTACGAAGCCGGTTCCGAGTACCAGCTCTCCGAGACGGCCCGCCAGTTCATTGCCGGCATCCTGAAGCACGCCCCGGAATTAACGGCCGTGACCAACCAGTTTGTGAACTCCTACAAGCGCCTCTGGGGCGGGGGAGAGGCACCCAGTTACCTGAGCTGGGGGCACAACAACCGCTCTGCGCTGGTCCGGGTCCCCCTCTACAAGCCCGGCAAGGGACAGTCTGCCCGGATCGAATACCGGGGCATCGACTCGGCTGCCAACCCGTACCTCGCGTACGCGGTGCTCCTGGGTGCCGGGCTCAAGGGCATCGAGGAGGGCTACCAGCTGCCTGCCGCTGCCGAGGACGACATTTGGTCGCTGAGTTCAGCGGAGCGCCGGGCCATGGGCCACGACCCGCTGCCTGCGAGCCTGCACGACGCCATCCGCACCATGGAGGACTCAGAGCTCATGCCGCAGATCCTGGGCGAGCAGGTGTTTGAACACTTCCTGCGCAATAAGCGGGCCGAATGGCAGGACTACCGCCTGCAGGTGACGGCCTATGAGCTGCAGCGCAACCTTGCCATTCTCTAGGCCACGGCCGTGAGTCTGGCCCGCCGTCTCATTTCCGCCGGCTTCAGCGACCTGGAGAAGGGCGAAAGGTTCCTTGCCGCCCCCGAGCTCGACGGCATCGAACAGGACGTGCTGTTCGCAGGCCTCCAGCTCGCCGCAAGCCCGGACGCAGCACTGCAGTCCCTGGTTCGGCTTATCGAGAAACACCCGGACCTGAGGAAGCTGGCCGCGGCGGACACGGACAGGAGCGAGCCGCTGTACCGTGTCCTGGGCGCCAGTGAAGCTCTCGGCGAGTTCCTCATCCGCCATCCGGAGCACCTGGACGCCTTCGACGTGACCGCCAGCCCGGAACCCCTGCCGACGGACGCGGCCGAGCTGCGCCGGCACCTCCTGAAGTCGGTGCACGCCGATCCGAACGCCGCGCGCCCGGTGGCGGGGATAACGGGCCCGGAAGCCTATGAGGCGCTGCGCACCGCCTACCGGCGGGGCGTGGTGGACCTGGCCGTGAAGGATCTTTGCGCGGCGGACCCGCTGGACTTCATGCCGGCTGTCGGCGCCGAACTGGCCGATCTGGCCGGTGCCGCCATAGAAGCCGCGTTGGCCGTCTCCCGGGCGGAGGCCAGGGAGCAGTTCAGTCCCGAGGAGGTTGCCGACGTCGGACTCGCCGTGATCGGCATGGGCAAGTGCGGTGCCCGCGAACTTAACTACATTTCCGACGTCGATGTCATCTACGTGGTGGAGAACGGGCAGCTGGAGGACGCCCGGGCAAGCAGCATCGGCACGGCGCTGGCATCGGGTATTTCCCGCGCCATTTCCTCTCCCGCCCGCGAGCCCGGCCTGTGGGAGGTGGATGCCAACCTTCGCCCGGAGGGCAAGTCCGGGCCGCTGGTCCGCACCCTTGATTCACACCGCAGCTACTACGCCCGGTGGGCCGAGAGCTGGGAATTCCAGGCCCTCCTGAAGGCCCGGACCATAGCCGGCGACGCCGACCTGGGCGGCCGGTACGAGGACGCCGTGTGGCCCCTGGTGTGGTCTTCCGCGGGCCGGGACGGGTTTGTCGAGTCAGTGCAGGCCATGCGCCGCCGTGTGACGGAGCATATTCCGGCCGCCGAGGAGCAGCGCCAGATCAAGCTTGGCAGGGGCGGACTGAGGGACGTGGAGTTCACGGTCCAGCTCCTGCAGCTGGTGCACGGAAAGTCCGACGAGTCGCTCCGGCACCGCGACACGACGTCGGCGATTGCAGCGTTGTCGGCCGGCGGCTACATCGGCCGCGCTGATGCCGCCGCGTTCGACCATGCCTACCGGTACCTGCGGCTGCTCGAACACCGCATCCAACTGTTCCAGCTCCGGCGGACACACCTGATGCCGGTCAAGGAATCGCTGCAGCGTGCCCTGGCCAAGGCCGTGCTGGGCCCGTTCTCCACGGACCGGCCGCATCCCGACGCCCTCATGGCAACCTGGCAGAAGACCAAACGCTCGGTTCGGGAGCTGCACGACCGGATCTTCTACCGCCCGCTGCTGAACACCGCCGCGAAGCTGAGCAGCGAGGACGCCAGGCTGACCCCGGAGGCTGCCCAAGGCCGGCTCGCCGCGCTCGGCTACCGTGATCCGCAGGGGGCGCTGCGCCACATTGAGGCTCTGACGGCTGGCGTGAGCCGGCGCGCCGCCCTGCAGCGGCAGCTGCTTCCGATTCTCTTGGGGTGGCTCGCCGAGGGTGTGGATCCCGACGCCGGGCTGCTGGCTTTCCGCCGCATCAGCGAGGCCCTGGGAACCACCCACTGGTATCTCGGCATGCTGCGGGACTCCGCAGCGGCGGCAGAGCGGCTCTGCCACATGTTGTCCAACTCGCGGCTGATCGCCGACCTGCTGGAAGTATCACCGGAGTCGGTGGCCTGGCTGGGATCCGACAAGGAACTCACACCCCTCAGTTTCGAGGCCCAGTGGCATGAGATCGCGTCCAAGATGTCCCGCCATGCTGAACCGGAAAACGCCATGCGGCTGATCCGGCTGATCCGGCGGCGGGAAATCCTGCGCGTTGCCATCGCCGACAGTGCCGGCCTGCTCGCACAGGACCAGGTGGGTGTGGCCCTGGCCGAAACGGACAGGGCGGCCATCCTCGGAGCCCTGCGCGTTGCGGAGAATATCGTATCCGCGGCGGGCCCGCTGAAAACCTCGGTACTCGTCGTGGCCATGGGCCGGCAGGGCGGACGGGAGATCGGCTACGGTTCCGATGCCGACGTCCTGTACGTCCACCGCGCTCTGCCAGGCTATGCCGACGATGAGGCCCAGCAGCAGGCGGCGAAGATCGTGGGCCACATCTCCAGTCTCCTCACCCAGCCTCTGAAGCCCGCCATCATGGCCGAGCGCGTGCTTGCAGTGGATGCTGACCTCCGTCCCGAAGGCAAGAACGGCGCCATGGTGAGATCCCTTGAATCGTACGCCGAGTATTACCGGCGCTGGTCGCTGGTCTGGGAAGCGCAGGCCCTGCTGCGCGCCAGGCCCATTGCGGGCGATGACCGCCTCGCGGATGACTTCCTCAGGCTCATCAATCCAATCCGGTACCCGGAGTCGCTGTCCGAGACGGACGTCCGGGAGATCAGGCGCGTCAAGGCCAGGGTGGAAGCGGAGCGGCTGCCTCGCGGTGCCGATCCGGCCCGGCACCTCAAGCTCGGCCGGGGCGGGCTCAGCGACGTCGAATGGCTGGTGCAGCTGCTTCAGCTGCAGCATGCTGGGCGCCACCCGGAACTGCGGACAACATCAACGCTTGAGCCTTTGGAAGCCGCCGCAGGCCTGGGCCTTCTGGAGGCGGCAGACGCCGAGTTGCTGGCCGAGGCGTGGCGCCTCGCCAGCCGCATCCGCTCCGCCAACGTGATCTGGACGGGACGTGCCTCTGACCTGCTGCCCTCCTCCAGGCGGGACCTGGAGGCGGTTGCACGCTGGTGCGGTTATGAGGAAGGGATGGCCACGGCCTTCGAGGAAAACTACCTGCGGGTCAGCAGGCGCGCGCGGGCCGTCTTCGAGAAGGTTTTCTACGGTCACTAGGCCGCGCTGATCGTGCCCGGGAGGGCTGACACGTCTTGGGGCGAGTGTTAGGTTGGGCCCATGGCTACCCAAATCTTCGTAAATCTTCCTGTCCAAGACCTCGACAAAACCGTGGAATTCTTCACGGCTCTGGGCTTCAAATTCAACCCGGACTACACCGATGAGAACGCGACGTGCATGATCGTCAATGACGATGCGTACGTCATGTTCCTGGTGGAGGGCTTCTTCAAGACCTTCACTTCCAAGGACATTGTGGACGCCACAGGCGGCAGCGAGGTGATCCTGGCCTTCTCTGCCGACAGCCGTGAGGGGGTGGACGACATGTACAACAAGGCCGTCGCGGCCGGCGGCAAGGAGTCCCAGGCGGCCCAGGACTACGGATTCATGTACAGCAAGAGCTTCCAGGACCTCGACGGGCACCTCTGGGAGGTCATGTGGATGGACCCGGCGGGCCCGCAGACAGAATCGGCGGCTACGGCCGGACCCTGAGCCGTCGGTTCCTGAAGAACGTCAGACTGGGCGGACATGGATCCCCACGTATGGCTGATCTCCCTTAAGGACCTGGATGAGGACGCGCGGTCCATCCATCTGGGGGAGGTGGCCCGGATGGAGCGCGGACCCGGCCAGGACGACTTCGTCGGCGATCCGCTGCGGATGATGCTGGCCGGCCTTGAAGAACCATCGAGGATGCCCTTCATCATCGAAGAAGGGGGACAGGCCGTGGGTGTGCTGACGCTGCAGTCCGGCGCGGCCAGACTGGCGGGGTGGCCGGATGACGACTCCGTGTGGCTGCTCCGGGGGTTCCTCATCGACCTGCCTTGGCAGGGAAAGGGACTGGGTCCGGCCGCTGCGGCGGCAGCTGTGGAGGCCGCCGCAAAACTCACGGCGAGACGCGGAGGCGGGCAGGCCGGCGTCGTACTCTCCGTCAACGAACGAAACGAATCCGGACTGGCCGCCTACCGCAAGGCCGGCTTTGAGGACCGCGGCCAGTACCTGGACGGTGATACCGGTCCGCAGCGCACCATGTACGCCGCGTTCCGGCCGTAACACAGCAATTGCTGGACGATCCCCACAGGTCCGACTTAAGAAAGCAACCTCCGCACATGGGGGACATGCGGAGGTTGCCGTTCCTAACGTTACCCATCGGTAGGTTAGTCATTCAACTTGACTAGCCGCCGACGGGTTTGCCTGCTGTTCACTTACCGCACCTATCGTTCGTATACCGCCGCGGTAAACGGCCCATGGGGGAGCTACAGCGGCGGTAGGTGGCCCGCCCACGTCTTGGGGGAGCTTGAGCGGGCCACCGCATTCTTATGGCACGTGATTAACGGCCGTCGGCCGCGCAGGCGCAGCAGCGGGCATAGTCGGATCCGGCATGGTCGGATCAGGGACAACAAAAAGGCCGGCCTCAGGTGGTGAAATCTGGGACCGGCCTTTTCTGTAGCTTGATTCTTGCGGACTAGCTGCGGACTACAGCCCGTTGAGCCACATGATCCAACTAGACGCCGTAGTAGAGCTCGAACTCGTACGGGTTCGGGCGCAGGGACAGCGGGCGGATCTCGTTCTCGTACTTGTACTCGATCCAGGTGTCGATCAGGTCCTGGGTGAACACGCCACCGGCCTGCAGGAACTCGTTGTCCTCGCGAAGGGCCTCCAGGGCTTCCTCGAGGGTGCCCGGCGCCTTCGGGATGTCCTTGGCTTCCTCGGCCGGGAGCTCGTAGAGGTCCTTGTCGATCGGTGCCGGCGGCTCAATGCGGTTGCGGATGCCGTCGATGCCGGCCATCAGCTGGGCGGAGAACGCCAGGTACGGGTTGGACGAGGGGTCCGGAGCGCGGAACTCGATGCGCTTGGCCTTCGGGTTGGAACCCGTGATCGGGATACGGATACCGGCGGAGCGGTTGCCCTGCGAGTAGACCATGTTGACTGGAGCCTCGAAGCCCTTGACCAGGCGGCGGTAGGAGTTCACCGTCGGGTTGGTGAAGGCCAGTACGGCGGAGGCGTGCTTCAGCAGGCCGCCGATGTACCAGCGTGCGGTGTCGGACAGGCCGGCGTAGCCCTTTTCGTCGTAGAAAAGCGGCTCGCCGCCGTTCCACAGCGACTGGTGGCAGTGCATGCCCGAGCCGTTGTCACCGAAGACCGGCTTCGGCATGAAGGTAACTGACTTGCCCCAGGCGTCAGCCGTGTTCTTGATGACGTACTTGAACTTCTGCAGGTCATCGGCGGCGTGGGTCAGCGTGGTGAACTTGTAGTTGATTTCAGCCTGGCCCGCGGAGCCGACCTCGTGGTGGCTGCGCTCGACGTCAAGGCCGGCTTCATCCAGGGCGACACACATGGCGTCACGCAGGTCAGCCTGCTTGTCGGTGGGTGCGACCGGGAAGTAACCGCCCTTGACGGGGGTCTTGTAGCCCAGGTTGCCGCCTTCTTCTTCGCGGCCGGAGTTCCAGTGGGCTTCTTCGGAATCGATCTTGTAGAAGCTGCCCTGCGGGGAGGACTGGTACTGGACGTTGTCGAAGACGAAGAACTCGGCTTCGGGAGCGAAGAAGGCGGTGTCGGCGATGCCGGTGGAGGCCAGGTAGGCCTCAGCCTTCTCGGCTACGCCACGGGGGTCGCGGTGGTAAGGGTCGCCGGTGCGGGGGTTCACGATGGAGAAGTTCAGCGCAAGGGTCTTCTCCATGCGGAACGTGTCCAGGAAGGCAGTGGTGACATCCGGGATGAGCTGCATGTCCGACTCGGCAATGCCCTGGAAGCCGCGGATGGAAGATCCGTCGAAGAGCTGGCCATTGACGAAGAAGTCAGCATCCACGCTCTTCGCCGGCACGTTGAAGTGCTGCTGCACGCCAGGAAGGTCGGTGAAGCGGATATCGACGAACTTAATGTCTTCGTCTTTGATGAACTTGAGGACTTCGTCCGCAGTCTTGAACATCTATGCTCCTTACGCATATGTATTAACTGGCTGGAAGCCAATATGGTCCAGCGCAATCGTGGTCCAGCGCAGACCGACGGGGCGAAAACACAAAAAAGTGCCCCCGCCTTCAGCTCGCTGGCAACTGTTACCACCCTAGGGACAAGGGGTTTCTCGTCGGTGTCGGCATTGTTTCCGGCAGGTTACAGAACCCCCTGATATGTAAACGCTATACGGTGTCCACACTGTGGTCTATCCGCATCCACACTCTGATCGATCCGCGGGTGTGCCGGGCAGCCGGTAAACTTGGACGGTGGTAGATCGCAGAGACATTGGCTCCTGGCTGGGCGGACCGGACACCTCCGGTATTTCGAAGTACCCGGGGGAGCGTCTTGGGCTTCCGGAATCGGGCCCCGGGTCCATCGCCCGCGCCGGGCGGAGAATCGTGGCGATCATGATCGACTGGACCCTGGCCCTGTTGATCAGCAACTTCCTGTTCGCGGGCAACTCCTGGGCCACGCTCGCCGTGTTCGCTGCCGAACAAGCCCTGCTGATTGGCACCCTCGGCTATAGCATTGGCCACCGCGCCATGGGGATCCACGTCGTCAGGCTTGGCGGTACGCCTGCCGGGCCCGTGGCGGCCCTGGTCCGCACCCTTCTTTTGTGCCTGGTGATTCCTGCCGTGATCTTTGATCCGGACCAGCGGGGTCTTCACGACAAGGCCATGAAGACTGTCCTGATCCGCAGGTAGAGCCGAGCGGATAGAGCCAGAGCGGATAAGTCAGACGTCGGCGGTTTCTTCCCGCGCTGGCTCCCGGACGGTCCGCTCTGCCTCTTCGCCCGCCGTCGCGCCCTCTGCGCTCAGGTGGCCGCGGTTTCCGGCCCAGCGTTCAAACAGCACGGTGGCGAACGGCAGGACTGCCGAGAAGCCCGCGAACAGCGCCACCAGGAACGGCCAGCGCTGCAGGCGCCACAGGCCCAGGGCCGTGATGCCGTAGGCGATGAACAGCGCCCCGTGTACCGGCCCGGCGATTTCCACTCCAAGCTCGGTGGTCTTGGCGATCCATTTGAAGTACATGCCAGTCAGCAGTGCTGCCCAGCTCAACGCCTCGGCGAGGGCGAGCATCCGGAAGATGCTTATGACGGCGCTTCTTGACGGTAATTTCACAGGTTTCTCCGGCATGGTGTCGTGTTTCGGCAAAGTCGTATTCAGCGGGCTTGTAAAGCGTGGGTGGGACAGATGAAAACGCCCCGGCAGCCGGAGGGAATCCGGCCGCCGGGGCGGATCAGGAAGTTTAGCGTCCGCGCTGGGGACGGGCCTTGTAGGGGTCGACGCCCTTGGGGATGGGGAGCCGGGTTCCGAGCGACGAGATGCGCTTGGAAACAGCGCTCACCTCGATCTTGGTGAGTTCCTTGTTCAGCTTGTTCATCTTTTTCGCAACCTGGCTGATGGGCGTCTGGCCTTCACCCTTGCCGCTCTCAATCACGTGGATGGTCACGTTGGGGAGGATACGGGCAAGTTTCTTGCGCTCGGCGTCCAGCAGCGGCCTCACCCGGTGCGTGGGGCCCTCACTGACCAGCACCACGCCGGGACGGCCGATGGCGCGGAACACGGCGTCCTGGGTGCGCGGGTTGACCGCTACCGGCTGCTCCTCGGTGATCCAGCCCCGCTTGAGTGTGCTGAGGGCAGCCCCGGAGGCGCCGGGCTGGTTTTCGATCTGGGCGAACGCTGCACGTTCGGCCCGGCGGGACAGGATGAATGTGGCCGCGAGGAAGCCCAGCGGGATGCCGATGATGAGGGCGGTGATCCAGTTTTCCAGCAGGAAGCCGACGATGAGGCTGACGGCCACGACACCCAGGAAGGCCAGCAGCATGAGCCACGGAACCATCGGATCGTGGCGGCGGGTCATATTGAAGACTTCGCCGATCTGCTTGAGCCGGCTCGGCTTCTTGACCTTTGCCACCTTGGGCTTGCGCGAGAAGAGTCCGCGCTTGGGGGCGTCAGCCGACGGGGTGTTGTTGCTGGAATCAGGGGATTTCGCCATAGTGCCTTAATTCTACGTGATCCACGACAAAGGGCCGGACGCCGGAGATCCCGCGACCGGCCCTTTGGCTTAGACAGACAGGCGGTGCTAGGAGTGCGCCGCGAGCAGGGAGCTCGCCTCCTGGCGGGTGCTTCCCGAGCTTTCGATGTGCGCCAGTTCCGCAGGGATCTCCCAGCCCTTCTTGCGCATAGCGGTGGCCCACAGCCGGCCGGCGCGGTATGAGGAGCGCACCAGCGGACCGCTCATGACACCAAGGAAGCCGATCTCGTCCGCTTCCTGCTGCAGGTCGACGAATTCCTGCGGCTTGACCCACCGGTCCACCGGAAGGTGCCGCTCGGACGGGCGCAGGTACTGGGTGATGGTGATCAGGTCACAGCCGGCCGCGTGCAGGTCCCGAAGCGCCTCGGAGATCTCTTCGCGGGTCTCGCCCATGCCCAGGATCAGGTTGGACTTGGTGACCATGCCCAGGTCGCGCCCCTGCGTGATGACGTCCAGGGAACGCTCGTAGCGGAAGGCGGGACGGATGCGCTTGAAGATGCGCGGGACGGTTTCCACGTTGTGGGCGAAGACCTCCGGCTTGGAGTCGCAGATCGCCTGGATGTGTTCGGGTTTGCCGGAAAAGTCAGGAATGAGGAGTTCGACGCCGGTGCCCGGGTTCAGTTCGTGGATCTTGCGGACTGTTTCGGCATACAGCCAGACACCCTCGTCCTCGAGGTCGTCACGGGCAACGCCGGTGACCGTCGCGTAGCGCAGCTGCATCGCCTGCACCGAACGGGCAACCTTGGTGGGCTCGAACACGTCGACGGGGGAGGGCTTGCCGGTGTCGATCTGGCAGAAGTCACACCGCCGGGTGCACTCGGAGCCGCCGATCAGGAACGTTGCTTCCTTGTCCTCCCAGCACTCGAAGATGTTGGGGCAGCCGGCCTCCTCACAGACAGTGTGAAGACCTTCCTTCTTGACGAGGTTCTTGAGCTGGACGAACTCGGGGCCCATCTGGACCTTGGCTTTGATCCAATCCGGCTTGCGCTCCACCGGGGTGGCCGCATTGCGCTGCTCAATACGCAGCATTTTCCGGCCTTCTGGTGCCAGTGTCACAGTAGAGCTCCTTCGGGGGTTGCAACTAGGGCGTCTTCATTGTTGCGCAGTTCTTCGATGATCCGCGAAACGAGATCAGCTGGAGCCACGTCCCGGCCGGTCTCCTGGGCGATGGTAGTTACGTCGGCATCGGTGATTCCGCAGGCGATGATCTGGGCATAGGGGGCCAGATCGTTGTTGCAGTTGATGGCGAAGCCATGCATTGTGACTCCCTGGGAGACCCTGATGCCTATGGCGGCGATCTTGCGGTCGGGGCCCTTGTCGTCCGCGGTAATCCAGACACCGGCGCGGCCCTTGATCCGGACACCCGTGATTCCGTAGTCCGCCAGGACGGCGATGATGACGGCCTCGAGCCGCTCCACGTAGTCCCGGATCCCGGCCCTGTTCTTCAGCTTGATGATGGGATACCCCACGAGCTGGCCCGGCCCGTGCCACGTCAGCTTGCCGCCGCGGTCCACCGGAACAACCGGGGTGCCGTCGAAGGGGCGTTCGTGGTCCTCCGTCAGTTTGCCGGCGGTGTAGACAGCGGAGTGTTCGAGCAGGAGTACTGTGCTGGGGGCCTTGCCGGCCAGGACATTCTCGTGGATGTCGCGCTGGAGTTCCCAGGCGTGCGTGTAATCCACGAAATCAGGGGCAAGACCCAGCTGTGTGAACTCAAGAGTCATGGCATTCAGCTTAGACCCGGCCGGCGTCCTGCCGGTCAGTAGTGTGCCCAAACTCTCACCCCTTGGGGAACCGGCCCGCGTCTGGGTCGGCCCCTGTGGATAACTTCTGCAGGAGGTTGTCTTTTCGGGTAGGCATTAAGCCATGGACGATGTGAGTCAGGACACGGATCATTCCGGAAATGGCGAACCGCAGGTTCCGGGCTACCGGGTGTGCCGCCGGCTCGGCAGTGGCGGCAGCGCCGTCGTGTGGCTGGTAACCGAGGAGGTGAGCGGCCGCAAGCTGGCGCTGAAGTGCCTCGGCGCGGCATCCGGCAGCCCCGGCCCGCAGGGCCAGGGGGTGGATTTCGCGGAAGAGGATATCCGCCGGGAGATCCTGATCATGTCCGTTCTTGACCACGGTCACCTGATTAAGCAGCACGACGTCGTCAGTGTCGGCGGGGCCGCGGGCAGCGTCATCGGGATCCTCATGGACTACGCGCCGGGGGGTTCTCTGCGGCAACTCGTCGGCACCCGTGGCAGGCTCAGCGTCGGGGAAACGGTGACTGTGCTGACGCCCGTTGCCCAGGTACTGGCTTATTTGCACGGCCAGGGATTCACTCATTCGGATGTGTCGCCCGGAAACGTGCTCTTCTCCGCACATGGAAAACCGCTCCTCGCTGACCTTGGCCTGGCGCGGATGGTGGGAGATCCTGTCGGCGTTTCCGAACGTGGAACGGACGGATTTTGCGATCATTCACCCGTGGATGCGCTCAGGGCGGGCCTGCAGCCCGGCCGCGATGTGTACGGGGCCGCCGCGCTGGGCTGGTACTGCCTCACCGGATCGCCGCCGCTCCCTGCACCGGACAGGCCGCCGCTTTCGCTGTTGGTGCCGGACGTTCCGGCCGAACTCGCCGCCGCGCTGGAGGCAGGCCTGAGTGAGGACCGGCGGCGGCGCCCGGACGCCGCGGAACTGGCCACGGCCATCTATCGGAGCGCAGCCGCCGTACCGGTTGACCTTTCGCACTCCGTGCATCCGACCGTCTTGCCGGAACTGCTGACCCGCAGGCCCGAGCCACGGGCCCGAGGACGCATGCGGGAACGGCTAGGCGCCTGGCGAAGGCGCCTTTGTACATCGGCGCCCGCCATGGCGGTCCGGGAGCACCCGGTTACAGCCGCAGGACTGCGTGGTGGCCGGCTTCGGGGAACATCCGTGGCCGGTGTTCCGGGAGACCAGCCGCCCGCCAGGCGTGGCCGGCACGCCCGGCCGCGGCAGGATCCACCGCTCTCCGCGCTGCGGCACCCCTCGCCGCATGCGGCCGCCGCACGCCGTCGTCAGAAAGCCGCCTGGGCAGGTCTGCTGGCCGTGGCCGTCATTGCCGGCGCGTGGCTGCTGCTGCCGCCGCCCTCGGACCCGCTTGCGGGCGGCACCGCCGCCGGGCCTTCGCTCCTGCCCGACAGCGCGCCGGCACCGGCCACGGCCCCGGCCAGGATTCCGGATCCCGTCCGCAGCCAACTACATGCAGGAAACCCAGCGGAAGCCGTCAAAGGGCTGGCCTGGCTGCGGTCCAAAGCCCTGAGTGAGGGAAGGCTGGAACTCCTCGCCGAGGTCAACGCCCCTGGCTCGGCTGCCGCGGCCGCAGACCGGGGGCTCAGTATCCGGCTGCAGGACTCCCGGACGGTGCTGGCTGGGTTCACCACCAGCCTCGCGGGCATCCGGCGCCTGCCGGAAAGCACGGGGACACGGGCGGTGGTCGCCGTGACTGCCACAACGTCCGGATATGTGGAGCGGTCTGTGGCCGGGGACGTGGTGGCTACCGGCCATCCCCAGCAGCCCCTCGATCTGCGGCTGGTCCTGCTCCGCATGGACGGCAGGTGGCTGGTCTCAGAGATCCTGCCCGGGCCGTGACCTAAGCGATGCTGCAGGCCGCTACTCCCGGGTCCGAGGCGTGCCTTCAGGCACCGCTTCACGCGTGCCTTCAGGCGCCGCTTCACGCGCCTACCACCCATTCTGCGGCCTGCCGCAGTGTCGGATGCCGCCACACGAATCCGGCCTCCTTCAGCCGGGCGGGCTCCACTTTCTGGCTGGCCAGCAGGAGCTCATCGGCCAGCTTGCCCATCACCAGCCGCAAGACCGGCGAAGGGACCCGAAACAGTGCGGGCCGGTGCAGGGCCCGGGCCAGTTCCCGCACCAGGGCGTTGACGTCAGCGGGTTCGGGGGCAGAGACGATGACCGGACCGGAAAGCGGAGACGTCAGGAGGAAACCGAAAGCCGCGGAGAGATCCGGCTGGGTGATCCACGGCCAGTACTGCCTGCCGTTGCCAAGCGGGCCGCCGACGCCCAGACGCAGCAGCGGCAGCAGCCTGCCCAGGGCGCCGCCGGACCGGCTGAGCACCACCGCCGTCCGCGGGGTCACCACGCGGACACCGGCTGGTGCCTCATGCGCGGCGGCTTCCCACTCAGCACAGATCCGGGCCAGGATGCCGGAACCGGCGGGCGACTCCTCGTGCAGGGTGGTCGTGCCCGCGTCTCCGAAATAGCCTGTTCCCGACTGGCTGATGAAGGTTTTCGGGGGCGCGTCCAGGTGCTGCATTGCCGTGGCCAGGGTCCGCGTCGGCCCGAGCCGTGAGCGGAAGAGCTCGTCAATCCGCCGGCCAGTCAAGGGCCGATCGCCGATGCCTGCCCCGGACAGGTTGATGACGGCGTCGGCCCCTTCAAGGCAGGAGGGATCGATGTGGCCGGCAGCCGGATCCCAGCGAACTTCCGCCGGTGAGGCAGGGGTCCTCCTGACCAGTCGCGTCACATCGTGGCCGTCAGCTACCAGACGGGCGGAAAGATCGGTACCGAGGAGCCCGGAGGCGCCGGCCAGGACGATGCGCATGATCCATCTCACCACGCCCCGGCACGGCAGGGCACCTCCCCGCCGCCCTTGTTGACATTGACTATGATCGAACGATGACCTCTTCGAGCTACTTCCGATTCCCGCATGTTCACGGCGATCTGGTCACGTTTGTGGCCGAGGACGATGTCTGGATCGCACCCCTTGGCGGAGGCCGTGCCTGGCGGATTTCTTCCCTGCAGCTTCCGGCCCGCAACCCGCGGTTCACACCGGACGGCAAGAAGCTCGTCTGGACGGTGGTGCAGGGGACGGCACCCGAGGTGGTCATCGCGGACGTCGACGGCGGCGGGTACCGCCAGCTGACCTACTTCGGCCACAGCACCACCAGGGTTAAAGGGTTCACGGCTTCCGGTGACGTGGTGGTCACCAGCGCGTTCCGCCAGGCGGAGGGCAGGCTCACCCATGCCTACAGCCTGCCGACGGAGGGCGGCTGGGCCGAGGAACTGCCCTTCGGGCCCGTGGAGTCCGTGGCCTTCGGCCCCGAGGTCGGAGACGAGAAGCCCGTTGTCGTGGCCAGCGTCCTGTCCCGGGAACCCGCCTGGTGGAAGCGCTACCGCGGCGGGACGGCCGGCAAGCTCTGGATTGATGCCGACGGCAACGGTGAGTTCGCCCGGCTGCTCCCGGACCTGGACGGCAACCTCGCCGACCCCATGTGGGTCGAGGGGCGCATTGCCTTCCTCTCCGACCACGAGGGCTACGGGAACCTGTACTCGGTCCTGCCCAATGGAACGGACCTCCGGCGCCATACAGACCATGAAGACTTCTATGTCCGCCACGCAGCCACGGACGGCAAACGGGTCATTTTCGAGTCGGCCGGCGAGCTGTGGATTCTTCACGACCTTTCCTCTGACGCCGTCCGGCTGGAGATTTCGCTGGGATCGGCCTCCCAGGGCCGCCGTCCCTCCCTGCTCAAGGTCGACAAGCACCTCGGTGACGTCCGCCCTGACGCCTCGGGAGCGGCCAGCGCCGTGGAAGCGCACGGAACCATCCACTGGCTGAGGCACAAGGACGGACCCTCCCGGGTGGTGGAGGCCACTCCGGGAGTCCGGGCCAGGCTGCCGCGTCCCTTGACGGAAGGCCGCATCGCCTACCTAGCGGACCACGATGGGGACGAAGCGCTGTTCATCAAGGAGATCGCCCCCCGGCTTGAGGTACAGGGCGCGCGGGTTGACCGTGCAGCCCCGGTCAGGGCGAAGGCCGCGGAACAGCAGTCATCCGGGACTCCGGCGCTGCCGCTGCCCAGCCCCGTCCCCGCCGCCGGCCCCGCCGGCCAGCGAATTGATGTCGCCGTGGCGGACGATTCGCAGGCTGACGTCGCGCCGGCTGCCGGCGCGGAGGACCAGGATGGCCCGGACGCCGGCACGCTTGCCCACGCCCAGGCCCAGGCCCTGTCCGCGGCCCAGGCGCCGATCCGGATTGCCTTCCCGAAGCCCTCGCGGGCAAGCGCCATGGAAACCAGTCCCGATGGCCGCTGGGTTGCCGTGGGCACCGCGTTCGGCGACGTCTATGTGGCCGACACGCGTGCGGGTTCGATTTCCGCGGTGACCAGCATCGGCGAAGGCAGCATTGAAGAACTGTGCTGGTCGCCGGACTCTGCCTTGCTGGCCTGGTCGGAACCGGTGACGTCGTTCGGCTCCCGCAGCCGCCTCCGGCTTGCCCGCGTTGGCACTGGTACGGATAAGGCCGGTACGGATAAGCCCGAGATCATCGCGGTGACGGACGGCCGCTTCCGCGACCACTCGCCGTCGTTCACTCCGGACGGCAAGTTCCTCGCCTTCCTGTCCAACCGGAGCTTCGACCCGGTCTACGACGGGCATTCCTTTGACCTCTCCTTCCCCAGCCCGATCAAGCCTTACCTAGTCGCGCTGGCTGCGGACACGGCGTCGCCCTTCGGCCCGAGCGTGGACCTTTCCTTCGAACCGGGAACGGACCAGGACGGCGACGCCGGTGAGTCCGGGCAGCCGGCGCCGCTCAGCGTCGACGCCGAGGGTCTCTCGCACCGCGTCGTCAGCGTCCCCGTCCCGCAGGGAAACTACTCCTCGCTGACGGCGGTCGACGGCGCACTGCTGTGGCTGGACAGCCCGCTGGCCGGCGTAACCGGTGACGGCAAAGCCAGCCTGGAGGACAAGAACGCGGCACCGAGCCTGGTCCGATTCGATCTGGCCAAGCGCAAGAGCGCCGCCCTTGTGGACGCGCTGGACAGCTACCTCGTCTCAGGCGACGGCAAGAAGGTGGTGGTAATCCACGACAAGCAGATCCGGGTTGTGCCGTCCGATGCGAAGGCCGACGAAGAATCCGGCCAGGTGGTCAAGGTGGACCTTGCCCGTGTCCGGGTGCTGATGGAACCGCTGAGGGTGTGGGGACAGGCCTTTGACGAGGCATGGCGGTTGCAGCGCGACTTCTTCTGGACCGAGGACATGGCCGGCCAGGACTGGGAGTCCATCCACAAGCGCTACCGGCCTTTGGTCGACAGGCTCGGCTCCCATGACGACCTCGTGGACCTGCTCTGGGAACTCCACGGCGAGCTTGGCACGTCCCATGCATACGTCCGGCCCGCAGCCGCCACGGAGGACGGCGGCAACGGACAGGGCCGCCTCGGCGCGGACCTGGCGTTTACCGGCGAGGGCTGGGAAATTGTCCGCATCCTCGCAGGCGAATCGTCGGATCCGCTGGCGACATCGCCGCTGTCCCGCCCCGGGGCCGCTGCCAAGGCCGGCGACGTCCTGCTTGCCGTCGACGGCGTCCAGCTCACCGCTAGCCTGACTCCGGCCATGCAGTTGGTCGGCGCGGCCGGGCGGACGGTGGAACTGACCATCCGCAACGGTGCCGGGCACGGCCCGGCGGCCGGCGAGCAGCGACGCATTGCCGTGGTCCCCATCAAGGACGAGGAGCGCCTTCGCTACCAGGACTGGGTGGCTGCCAACCGCCGCACTGTGCGGGAAGCGTCCGAAGGAAACTTCGGCTACCTGCACGTTCCCGACATGATGGCCAACGGCTGGGCCCAGTTGCACCGTGACCTGGACACCGAAACCGCCCTGGACGGGCTGATCGTTGACGTGCGCCGGAACCGCGGCGGGCACACCTCCCAGCTGGTGGCGGAGCTGATCGGCCGAAAGGTGACGGGCTGGAGCATGCCGCGCGGCGAGAAACCCCGGACCTACCCGCACCACGCACCGCGCGGCCCGGTCATTATCCTCACCGACGAGTTCGCGGGGTCCGACGGAGACATCATCACGCAGGTGTCGAAGCTGAGGGGCATCGGCCCCGTGATCGGGACCCGGACGTGGGGCGGAGTGGTGGGGATCGACAGCCGCTTCACGCTCGCGGACGGCACCGGCGTCACCCAGCCGCGCTACGCCACCTGGTTTGGCGGCGGGGTGGGCTGGAACGTCGAGAACTATGGAGTTGCCCCGGACATCGAGGTGACGTTCCCGCCGCATGCCTACGCTGCCGGCCGGGACCCGCAACTGGAGTACGGCATCGGAGCGCTGAAGGAAATGGTCCAGGAGATCCCCACGGACCGTCCGCCGGCACGCGAGGGTTACCGCCGGCTGCGGCCCGGGCGGTTGCCTGCCCGCCAGAACACCGACGGCTGACACGGCCGCCGATGGCAGCTGCCGGCTGACGCCATAAGTAAAGGCCCTGGGCCCGAACTGGATTCTCCAGAACGGGCGCAGGGCCTTTGCTGTGCGGCACTCCGCTGCCGGCGGCAGCGGAGTGCCGGCAATCAGGAAGCGGCGAGCGTGGCGTCGAGGGTGATGTCGATGCTGGCGAGGGCGCCGGAGACCGGGCAGCCTACCTTGGCTTCCGCCGCGATCTTCTGGAACTCATCTTCCGAGATGCCGGGAACCTTGGCGTTCAGGGTCAGGTGGCTGCCGGTAATGCCCGTGCCGGGTACGAAGGTGACATCCGCCTTGGTGTGGACCTCTTCCGGCGTGTGGCCGGCCTGGGCGAGCGCGTGGCTGAACGCCATGGAGAAGCAGGCGGAGTGGGCGGCGGCGATCAGCTCTTCCGGGCTGGTTTTGCCTTCAGCGGCTTCCGTGCGGGCCTTCCAGGTGACCTCGTAGGTACCCAGGCCGGAGCTGTCGAGCGTCGTGTTGCCGGCACCCGTCATCAGGTCGCCGTTCCATACAGTGTGTGCGGTGCGTGTTGCTGCCATGTCCACTCCTAAGCTTGGGTTCAATTCAGGATCCGGCTGACTCCCGGTCCTTCCTGCACAATCCTAGGGACTACCCGGCCCCGGTGCACGGATTGTCCGCTGTCAGAGGATTATGACCGGCGGTCCGGCGAAAGCGTCACGCCCGGCGCCAGAAACGACGACGGCGACGCACCCTCCGCCTGGGTTCCAGCGGTCGGTGCGTCGCCGTCGTCGTTCCCTTATGGGAGAGCCCCCTTGCGGGGGAGTCCCTTACAGGAGAGCGGCTACTGCCAGAGAGTGGCGATTCCGATGTTCAGCAGGGCCAGTCCTCCGACGCCGTGCGCGAGGCCGGCCGAGATGGGCTCGTCCTTCTTGTACTTGCGCCTGCCGATGAAGGCCAGCACGCCGACGGCCAGTGCGACGGCGAACTTGATGCCCAGTTTGAAGTAGTTGGCGTCCATATCCAGTGCGGGGATCAGGCCCATCATGACGATGCCCGTGAGCAGCTGAAGCGCGGCGCCGTCGAATTGCCGGGGGTGGACTGTGGGCTTCTTCATGTTGCCGATCCAGATGCCGACGATCATGGCGGCGCCGACGATGTGCAGGAAGACCATGATGTTAT
Organism: Arthrobacter sp. B2060; assembly: GCF_059090445.1. Taxonomy (NCBI): domain Bacteria; kingdom Bacillati; phylum Actinomycetota; class Actinomycetes; order Micrococcales; family Micrococcaceae; genus Arthrobacter; species Arthrobacter sp. B2060. Next base: position 152,367 of record NZ_JBNHFR010000006.1, on the reverse strand, counting down.
AGACGATGTTCATGGGACCAGTGTAGCCAGCCCCTTCTACGCTCCGTAGTAATGCTGGCGGTGGGTCGGCGCGCGAAACTCAGGCACGAAAAAGGCGGCGGCCACCCCGGGTGCGGCGGTTTCCCACCGGCACCGGACTGGCCGCCGCCTTATGCAGCGTGCGGAGGCTAGAGTCCCAGGTCCGCTTCGAACGCGCCCTCTTCGAGGCGTGCCTTCAGCGTCTGCAGGAAGCGTCCGGCGTCCGCGCCGTCCACGAGGCGGTGGTCGTACGTCAGCGACAGGTACATCATGGAGCGGATGGCGATGGAGTCATCACCGTTCGCGTCCTGGACCACCACGGGGCGCTTGACGATGGCGCCGGTGCCCAGGATGCCGACCTGCGGCTGGTTGATGATCGGGGTGTCGAACAGGGCGCCCACAGAACCGATGTTGGTGATGCTGAACGTTCCACCGGACAGCTCGTCCGGACCGATCTTGCCGTTGCGGGTGCGGTCTGCGACGTCCGCGATCTTGCCGGCCAGGCCGGCAAGATTCAGCGTGCCGGCGTCGGAAATGACGGGGACGAGCAGGCCCTTGTCAGTGTCGACGGCAATCGCCAGGTGTTCGGCGTTGTGGTACGTGATTTCCTGCTTGTCTTCGTCGTACGCAGCGTTGAGCTTGGGGTGCTGCTTCAGGGCCTCGGCCACGGCCTTGGCGATGAACGGCAGGAAGGTCAGCTTGGTGCCGTTCTGGGCCTGGAACGAGTTCTTGGCCTGGAGGCGGAGCTTGGCCACCTTGGTCATGTCCACTTCGTGCACCTGGGTCAGCTGGGTGGAGACATCCAGTGACTCCCGCATGCGGCGGGCAATGACCTGGCGGATGCGCGGAGCCTTCTGCGTGGTGCCGCGCAGCGACGACGACGCGGCGGAAGCTGCTGTCGGGGCGGAAGCGGCGGGCGCGGACGGTGCTTCCGGGGCAGGCTTGGCCTCAGCGGCCGCCAGGACGTCCTGCTTGCGGATACGGCCGCCGACGCCGGTGCCGGACAGGGCGGAAATGTCCACACCGTGCTGGTTGGCCAGCTTGCGGACCAGGGGAGTGACGTACCCGGATTCGCCACCGGCGGCGGGTGCCTCGGCGGGCGCGGCCTGGGCGGCGGGAGCCGGAGCTGCCTGTGCGGGTGCAGCCTGCGCGGGCGCTGCCTGCTCCGGTGCAGCCGGTGCCGGTGCTTCGGCCGGCTTTTCCGCGGCGGGTGCCTCTGCGGGCTTCTCAGGTGCTGGGGCGGGTGCTGCGGCAGGAGCGGCAGCGCCGGAGCCGATCACGGCGAGAATGGAGCCGACCTCGGCGGTTTCGTCTTCGTTGACGCGGATTTCCTGGAGGGTGCCGGCAACGGGGGACGGGATTTCGGTGTCGACCTTGTCGGTGGAAACCTCGAGCAGCGGCTCGTCCACTTCGACGGAGTCGCCAACAGCCTTGAGCCAGCGCGTCACGGTGCCCTCGGTGACGCTTTCACCCAGCGCGGGGAGCGTCACTTCGTGGGACTCGCCGGAAGCGGCAGGGGCTTCTGCGGCGGGGGCCTCCTGGGCGGGGGCTTCTTCAGCAGGAGCCTGCGCCGGTGCTTCCTGGGCGGGGGCCTCGGCGGTTTCTGCAGCCGGTGCCTCTTCGGCGGGGGCGGCTTCAGCGGGAGCGGATCCGCCGCCGGCTCCGTCACCGATGCGGACCAGGGGAGCACCAACTTCTGCGGTCTCGTCTTCGGCAACGAGGATTTCCTCGATGACGCCGGCGATCGGAGAGGGGATTTCAGTGTCTACTTTGTCGGTGGAGACTTCGAGCAGCGGCTCGTCCACCTCTACCCGGTCACCTACCTGCTTGAGCCAGCGGGTGACAGTTCCTTCGGTGACGCTCTCACCGAGGGCGGGCAAGTTAACGGATTCAGACATGTCGTCCCCGTTCTCCTTATTGATTTTGTGCGGATGATTGCTGGCGTGTTCGAGCTTAGTGCACCCTGCGGATCATGCCGGGTGCACTAAGCACTGGGGTATTGCGGAGCTGCTTAGCCGTGGAGGGCTTTGCCCGCGAGGGCGAGGTGGGCTTCGCCCAGCGCCTCGTTCTGGGTCGGGTGGGCGTGCAGCAGCTGCGCCACATCCTCCGGGTAGGCTTCCCAGTTCACGATCAGCTGGGCTTCGCCGATCTGCTCGCCCATGCGGGATCCGATCATGTGGACGCCGACGACCGGCCCGTCCTTCTGGCGGACCAGCTTGACGAGGCCGCCCGTGCCCAGGATGGAGCTCTTGCCGTTGCCGGCGAGGTTGTATTCCTGGATCTCGACCTGGTCATCGCCGAACTTGGCCTTGGCGCCCTTTTCGGTGTAGCCGACCGTGGCGATCTCGGGCTCGCAGTAGGTGACCTTGGGGATGTTGACGTCTTCGACGATGACGGGCTTCAGGCCCGCGATCTCCTCGGCGACGAAGATGCCCTGCTGGTAGCCGCGGTGGGCCAGCTGGACACCGGGGACGATGTCGCCGACGGCGTAGATGTTGCCGACGCCGGTGTGCAGGCGCTCGTTGGTGATGACGAAGCCGCGGTCGATGGTGATGCCGGCCTCTTCGTAGCCGAGGTTGGCTGTTACCGGGCCGCGGCCGACGGCCACGAGGAGCAGTTCCGCTTCGAAGGTCTTGCCGTCAACCAGCGTGACCTTGACGCCGTTGTCGTCCTGCTCGACGCCCTGGAAGAAGGTGCCGGTGGAGAACTTGATGCCGCGCTTCTTGAAGGCCCGTTCGAGGTTCTTCACGATGGTGGTGTCCTCGTTGGGGACCAGCGAGGGCAGGCCTTCAACGATGGTGACGTCCACGCCGAAGGAGTTCCATACGGAGGCGAACTCCACGCCGATGACGCCGCCGCCCAGGACAATGACGCTCTTGGGGATGTAGTCCATGGTCAGGGCTTCGTCGGAGGTGATGACTCGTCCGCCGATTTCCAGGCCCGGGAGGGAACGGGAGTAGGAGCCCGTGGCGAGGACGATGTTCTTGCCCTTGTAGGCGGTGCCGTTCACGACGACGGTGTCGGTGCCCTGGAGCTTGCCCTCACCCTCGATGACGGTGATGCCCTTGGACTTGATGAGGCCCTGCAGTCCCTTGAACTTGCCGGCGACGATTCCGTCCTTGTAGGCGTTGACGGCCGTGATGTCGATGCTGTCAAGGGTGACGTTCACGCCGTACTTGGCAGAGTCGCGGGCGTGGTCAGCCAGCTCGGCCGAGTGCAGCAGTGCTTTGGTGGGGATACAGCCGTTGTGCAGGCAGGTACCACCGAGTTTGGCCTTCTCCACGAGGCCGACGGTGAAGCCAAGCTGAACGGCCCGGAGGGCGGTGGCGTATCCGCCGCTGCCGCCACCGAGTACCAGGATGTCGAATTCTTGCGCAGTTGCCTGATCGGCCACTTAGACGCTCCCTCGCGTGAACGATGACACGAGAGTACGCATCATCTGGTCTTGGAACTTGCTCTGCCGTGATTATGCCAGCAGGCCTGTTCCCTTTCATTTGTGACTACCGTGGTTCACCTTAGCGAACCACTTATCCATGCTCCACCTTGCCGGGACATTTGTGGAGCGCTTGTGTCGAGTGTCACGCAGGGGTGTGGCGGACGGATCATGCCGCCCGCCACACGCCGACACACGGCCCGGAGCGGAACCGGTCAGGCTCCGGCGAGGAGGTCCTCGGCGTACGCCACGAGCGTGCGGACGGTGCAGCCCGTGCCCTGTTTCGGTGTGTAGCCGTAGGGTGCGCCGTTGTTGAAGGAGGGGCCGGCGATGTCGATGTGCGCCCAGGGGATCGGCTGGCCGTCCTTGCCCTTGCCCACGAATTCGCGCAGGAACACGGCGGCAGTCATCATGCCGCCATGGCGTTCGCCGATGTTGGCCAGGTCGGCCACCTGGGAGTCGAGGCTGGGCCGCAGTTCTTCCGGCAGTGGCATGGGCCAGATGAGCTCCCCTGCGCGGTCGGCCGCCGCCTTCAGGGGGCCGGTGACACTGTCCGCGCCCATGACACCCGCGGTGCGGTTTCCGAGCGCGATCAGCTGCGCGCCCGTCAGCGTCGCGACGTCGATGATCGCGTCGGGGTATTCCTGGCTGGCGGCGACAATGCCGTCCGCCATGACCAGCCGGCCTTCGGCGTCAGTGTTAAGGACCTCGACGGTCTTGCCGCCGAACATGGTGAGGACGTCCGCTGGGCGGGATGCCGCGCCCGAGGGCATGTTCTCCGCAATGCACAGCCAGGCGGTCGCCTTCACCGGCAGGCCCAGGCCAGCGAGGGTCAGCACTGTATTAAGTACGACGGCGGCGCCCGCCATATCGCTCTTCATGTCACCCATACCGAGGGCGGGCTTGATGGAAATGCCGCCGGTGTCGAAGGTGATGCCCTTACCTACGAGGGCGATTTTCCGGGTGGCCTTGGCCGGAGCGTATTCCACCTTGACCAGGCGGGGCTGGCGCGAGGAACCTTTGCCGACGCCCATGATGCCTCCAAAGCCTTCCTTCTCGAGGCGCTTCTCGTCCCACACGGTCACCTTGACGGGCAGTCCCTTGGCCAGTTCCTTGGCGGCGTCGGCGAACGATTCCGGGTAGAGGTGGCTGGGCGGCTGGTTCACCAGCGAGCGGGTCGCGTTGACGGCCTTCCCAAGGAGCGCGGCGCGTTTCAGGACGGGTTCAAGGGTCTTGTCGCCGGCCAGGTCCGTGAAGATCACCGCATTGCGGACAGGATCCTTCAGCCCGTCCTTGGACGAGCGGTACTCGGTGAAAGAATAGGCGCCCAGCGCCGCGCCCTCGGCGACGGCCGCCACGTCGGCGACATCCGACGTCGGGAAGGCCAGCGTAACCGTATTGAGTCCCGCCAACTGGCGGACTGTTGACCCGGCTGCACGGCGCAGCGCCTCACGGGTCAGCCGCTGGCCGGGGTTGATCTTGCCTACGCCTGCCAGCACGACGACACCGTTGCCTGCCTCGGGAAGACCCGGGAGGCGGACAGCCTGGTCAGCCGCCCCGGTGATGCCAAGAACCTTCAACGACTCGGCCAGTGCTTCGGCCGACTTGGCCGTCAGCGGATTCTCAAGCAGGACGGGGCCGTCGGCCCCCTGTCCCACGCCGATGACGACGGCGTCGCTGGCAGCCTTCTTGAGGTCGCGCGCAATGGCGCTAAGGTTGATTTCGCTATTCTTGACCACGAGGATCAGTCCTCAATTCTCTGTGACGATTCGTGCGGGAAGTGCAATGCAAAGGCGCCCTTCCAGGGGTGCCCCGGAGCCGTCCACACGGGAGGCCGCCGGCACGGTGGCCCCAATTAAAGGCCAGTTCCGATCGTAGTCTCTCAGCGGCCGCGCAGCCGGATTGACTGAGAGCCGCGCCACAGCGGCCCAAGGAATGACCCGGACAGCCGCAGCGTTATGGAGATTAACCCCTCCGACCAAGAAAGGAACTCGCCGTGTTTGAACGGATTTCCGGCTCGCTGCTGGACCCCGACGCGCTCTACGCCAAGAACATTGAGCTGTTCCACAGCCCCGAACTGCGGGGGCTGAATCTGGTGATGGGCTTCACCGGTTTTGCCGACGCCGGCCACGTGGTCAGGCAGATCACGGACGAGCTCCTCGACAACCTCGAGTCCGAACGCGTTGCCGTGTTTGATGCCGACCAGCTCATCGACTACAGGACCCGGCGGCCGCACGTGTCCTTCGTCGAGGACCACCTTGAGGACTATCAGGCACCCAGCCTCGCCCTCTACCGGCTCGTCGACGGCCTGGGCAGGCCGTTCCTGTTCCTGGCCGGATTCGAGCCTGATTTGCAGTGGGAACGCTTCGCGCGTGCCGTGGTGCAGATCGTGGAGACACTGGACGTCAACCTGGTGACGTGGATCCACTCAATCCCCATGCCAGTGCCGCATACGCGCCCGGTGGGAGTGACGGTGCACGGCAACCGCCCCAAGCTGATCGAGGGCATCTCGGACTGGAAACCGACGGTGGAAGTACCCGCCGCTGTGGGCCACGTGCTGGAGCTCCGCCTTGTTGATGCCGGACGGAGCGTGGCCGGCTACGTCATCCACGTTCCCCACTATCTGGCCGAAGCCGAGTACCCGCCGGCGGCCGTCGCGGGCCTTGAATACCTCGGCGCCGCCACGTCCCTCATGCTCCCCACCGACAGGCTGCGGGAGTCGGGCCGCGACGTCGGACGGCAGATCGCCGAACAGGTTGAGGCCTCGGTGGACGTCCAGCAGGTGGTCGCCAAGCTGGAGGCGCGCTACGACGAAAAGGCGGAGGGCACCGTTCGCCGGTCCCTGCTGGCCGATGAGAACGACGAACTGCCAGACGCCGATACGCTCGGAGCCGCAGTCGAGGCCTACTTGGCCCGGGAAAATCCGACACCATAACATCGGTCACTTAAGCCCTGATTTAAATAGGATTTTTGCGGGCTGCGGGCATAATTAACAAGGTGACTGCACCCCGCGCCTGGCTCGTTTGGTCCATTGGCATTTTCTCGTACCTGGTGGCGGTGACCCAGCGTACGTCGTTTGGTGTGGTCGGACTCGAGGCCACCGAGCGGTTCCACGCGAGTGCCTCGGCGATCTCTTTCTTCACCGTGCTGCAGCTGCTCGTCTATGCGGGGCTTCAGATCCCGGTGGGCGTGCTGGTGGACAGGTTCGGCTCCCGGGCCATGATCGCCTGTGGCGCCCTGCTCATGGGCCTGGGCCAGCTCCAGCTCGCGTTCGCCGAGAGTGTCCCGGCCGGCGTGGTCGGCCGCGTATTGGTGGGCGCGGGCGACGCCATGACGTTCATCTCCGTCATCCGGCTGATCCCGCTCTGGTTTGCGCCTGCCCGCGTGCCGCTGCTCACCCAGCTCACCGGAATGTCCGGGCAGCTGGGCCAGCTCCTGAGCGTGGTGCCGTTCGCCTTCGTCCTCCACACCGCCGGCTGGAGCCCAGCCTTCCTGTCCCTTGCAGGACTGTCCGGCGTCGCCGTCGTCCTCGTGGTCCTGCTGCTCCAGGACGTGCCGCCCGGCACTCCCCGCCAGGAGTCAGTCAAGGGACTGCGCGCCACCGGTGTATCGCTCTCCCGGGCCTGGAAGCAGCCCGGCACCAGGCTCGGCATGTGGAGCCACTTCACCATCCAGTTCAGCGGCACGGTGTTCGCGATGACCTGGGGATACCCCTTCCTCATTTCGGCGCAGGGCCTGGACTCCGGCACCGTGGCTTCGCTCATGTCCCTCTATGTGGCCGGTGCCATCGGTGCAGGACCCCTGATCGGGCGGTTTGTTGCACGGCATCCCCTCCGGCGCTCAACCATGGTTCTCCTCCTTGTAGCCGCCACGGCAGTCGCCTGGGCGGCGGTGCTCCTCTATCCGGGCCGCTCGCCGCTGTGGCTGCTCGCCGTGCTCGTGGTGGTGCTGGCCATCGGAGGTCCGGGCTCCATGATCGGCTTCGATTTCGCCCGAACCTTCAACCCGGCGCACCGGATCGGCACCGCCACGGGCATTGTCAACGTCGGCGGTTTCTTCGCAGCGCTCATGGCCATCTACCTGATTGGGGCCGTCCTCGACATCCTGTATTCCACCGGGTTCTCGAACGGAGTGCTGTACGGCCTCGAACCATTCCGCATCGCCCTGTGCGTGCACTTCCTGATCCTGGGAATCGGATCCGTCGCCATGCTGGTGGTCCGCCGCAAGGTCCGCCGGCAGATGGCTGCCCAGGGCGTGGTGATTCAGCCGCTGCTGCAGGCGATGGCAGAACAGCGCAGGGCGCGCAACGCACGGCGGAAGTCCGCTTCGCGGGACTGACTTCGTGGAGGCCGGAGGCCTCCCGGGCGGCTGGCGTGTGCCTGCACCTGTCCTCCACAGCCAAGGGTCTTCCACATAGCCCAGGTTGCGGGTGCCGTCGGGGGCGGGAGCGGCGAAAGCTGGAGGCATGAACGCACCCGAGCACCTGATCATCAGCGGCCCCGAGGACATTCTCGGCTATGTTCCCCACACGCTGGGGTACTGGCCCACCCGCAGCCTTGTGGCCATGACCATGCAGGGCAAACGGCTCGGAGCCACGCTCCGCGTCGACTTACCGGAGGGGGCGCCGTCCAGGCGCGGACGCGAGAACTTCGCCCGGACTGTGGCCGAGTACCTCCTCGCGGATGACCACGCCGACGGCACCCTGCTGATGTTCTTCACGGATGCTGGCTGGGCGGACGCCTCCGGTCCTCCCGGCGGCAGGGCGCTGCTTGCTGACCTTGAATCCGCCCTCGGGCTGGCCGGAATGCCCGTGCGGGATGCGTGGTACGTCGGCGCCGACTGCTGGCGGAACGTGTACTGCTCGGACACCGGCTGCTGCCCGTTGCCCGGGAGGCCCCTTGCCGAGATCCGGGACAGCCGCCTCAACGCGGAAATGGTGTACCTGGGAAGCAGCGTGGGTGCCCCGCCCGGGGCCGGCTCCGCCGGAAGTCCGGAGCCGGAGGAGGATCCGGCGGTGCTGGCGGCGGAGCAGCGGTGGACGGAAACACTCGGTGACAGAAGGGCCAGCCGGGCCCAGTTCGAAAGCGTACTGGACGTCTGGGAAGTGATGCTGACCGCTGAAGCGGGCACCGGGCTGCCCCACGATGTTGCCGGTTTCCTGCGCGCCACCCTGTGCGTTCCGTCGTGGCGCGATGCTGTCCTGGTCATGGCTGCCGCGGGCCGGTCAGCCGCGGTGGCCGGTGCTGAGGAGTTCGGCATCTTCTCGGCCCTGCCGGGGCCGCCGGCAACAAGCCCCTCCGGCCTGGAAATGCCTGCCAGGACAGTAACTGCAAGGACAATGCCTGCACGGAATGTGCCTGCAGAGACGGCGCCGTGCGATTTCCTCCATCCCACCGCAGCGGGGGAGCCTGATTCATCCCCTGCCCCTGGCAGCTACGGGGAAATTCCTGGCCGTGGCGAGGTCCCGGACGATAGCGAGGTCCATGATGATAGCGAGGCCCACGACGATGGCGAGGTCCCTGGCTACGGCGAGGTCCTCCTCGGCCTGACTCCGCTGGTGCCGGACTGGAACAGGATGAAGTCCCTTGAAGACGCGATGCTGCAGCTGGCGTCCTGCGGCCCGGGGGAAGCGCAGGCAGCTGCCTGGACGGCCAAAGCCTGGATCGAATGGTGCCGGGGGAGAGGCTCCTACGCCCACGCCTCGCTGACCCGGGCGTTGGAGGCAGCCCCTGGGTACAGGCTGGCGGAACTGCTTTCTGAAGTGGTCAGGCGGGGAACCATCTGCGGCTGGGCGGGACGCAGGGAGGCAGCCTGGCAGAAATTCGGCACGGACGCCGCATAGAACCGGGTGTGCTGCCGGGCAGGACAGCCGTGTATTACGGCCCCGGCGGCCCCTGGCGCGGAAAATCATGAGACAATAGTTGCCGAGACCCGGTTGGGTCCGTGAATCAGTGCATGCAGTGGCGCCCGGAGACGGGAACATTGCAGCCGCTCCGACAGTTCTACTTAATGGCTCTGTCGGCCGCGGTTGCACCTGATGTCAATCACGGACTTGACAGGGTCATAGTGGTGTTGCCCGTATGGTGATTCCACAGACCGCCGCTAGAAAGGTTTTCTGTGACCCCGTCTTCCGCGAAGAAGGAACCCGCCGCCCAGGCCGATGAATTGGCCGAGGACAAGAAGGCGGCAACCAACGCCAAGCGTGCAGCCACCCGCGCCGCGAACAAGGCTGCCGCAGTCGCCGGCGGCGACAGCACGTCGGCCGCCGCGAAGCCCGAGCCGAAGAAGCGCGGCCCCAAGCCCGGCGCCAAGGCTGCAGCCGAAGCCGCCGGAAGCCGCTCGACCTCGGATGACGACGCCGAAGTGGATGTCGAAGAGGATCTCGATGACGTGTCGCCTGATCCTGCCGAGCTCACCGACGAACCCGACGAGGCCGGAAAGGCTGCCGCCCCCACCGGATCCGGATTCGTCTACTCCGATGCCGATGACGACGACGCCCCTGTCCAGCAGGTCATGTCGGCCGGCGCCACCGCCGACCCCGTCAAGGACTACCTGAAGCAGATCGGCAAGGTCGCGCTCCTCAATGCGGAACAGGAGGTTGACCTCGCCCTCCGGATTGAGGCTGGCCTCTTCGCCGAAGAGAAGATCGCAGCCGACGACGGCTCAATGGACCCCAAGTACAAGCGCGAGCTTGAATTCATCATCCACGACGGCAAGCGCGCCAAGAACCACCTTCTCGAGGCGAACCTCCGCCTCGTGGTGTCCCTGGCCAAGCGCTACACCGGCCGCGGCATGCTGTTCCTGGACCTGATCCAGGAAGGCAACCTCGGCCTCATCCGTGCAGTTGAGAAGTTCGACTACACCAAGGGCTTCAAGTTCTCGACCTACGCCACCTGGTGGATCCGCCAGGCCATCACCCGTGCCATGGCTGACCAGGCCCGCACCATCCGTATCCCCGTACACATGGTCGAAGTCATCAACAAGCTCGCCCGTGTGCAGCGCCAGATGCTGCAGGACCTCGGCCGTGAACCCACGCCCGAGGAGCTGGCCCTGGAGCTGGACATGACCCCCGAAAAGGTCGTTGAAGTCCAGAAGTACGGCCGCGAACCCATCTCCCTCCACACGCCGCTTGGCGAGGATGGCGACTCCGAGTTCGGTGACCTCATTGAGGACTCCGAAGCCGTGGTTCCCGCCGACGCCGTGAGCTTCACGCTGCTGCAGGAACAGCTTCACTCCGTGCTCGATACGCTCTCCGAGCGTGAAGCCGGCGTGGTCGCGATGCGTTTCGGCCTCACGGACGGCCAGCCGAAGACTTTAGACGAAATCGGCAAGGTCTACGGTGTCACGCGTGAGCGCATCCGCCAGATTGAATCCAAGACGATGTCCAAGCTGAGGCACCCGTCGCGGTCCCAGGTCCTGCGGGACTACCTGGACTAGGACGTCCACCGGGTGTTCCCGGATTAAGAACGCAACAGCAAGGGGCTGCCGCCGGATGAACCGCCGGCAGCCCCTTGCTGTTGCTGCTTGTGTCCCTGTTGTGTGCCCTGGCAGTTTCTGGCAGTCGCGTGTTCCGGCAGTCGTGTCAGGGCAGCAAAAAGCCAGGGTCCCTTGCCGGGAGCCCTGGCTTTCCTGCTCGCGCTTTTCAGCTGTGTGGTCTAGTCGACCGGCACCGGTTCCCTCTCGTGGAGCCGGCCCGTCTCATCGTGCCATTCCGAGCTCAGCGGCTTGAGGGTCGCTTCGACGGCACGTGAATGGTGAGCGCAGAAGAGCAGCTCGCCTCCGGAGGACTCGAGTACAACCCGGACGTATGCCTGCGCACCGCAACGGTCGCACCGGTCAGCTGCGTTCAGTGTGCGGTCGGCAACTGCTGTGGTCATGTCGGCCTCCTTAGTAGATCTTTACATCTATATAACCAGCATTCGCCGCCAAACTATGGCAAGGATGGGTCACTTTCGCTGTCCGCGTATCACGTCTGCGTAACGGCAGCGTTTGCCGGGGGCCGTCTCTGGAGTGGCAGTCAGGTGATCGGCGGCCGCGGGACTAGGCTATAGGAAGCCATTTAATGCCCTGCAGGCCCCGTTGAAGGAGTTCACCACCCGTGGCACCGAGTTCTGAGTACACCGCCCGCCACCTATCGGTGCTGGAGGGCCTTGAGGCTGTCCGGAAGCGTCCGGGCATGTACATCGGCTCCACGGATTCCCGTGGACTCATGCATTGCCTGTGGGAAATCATCGACAACTCCGTCGACGAGGCCTTGGCCGGCTACGGCCACGACATCAGGATCATCCTTCACGCGGACAACTCCGTGGAGATCCACGACGACGGCCGCGGCATTCCCATTGACGTGGAACCCAAGACCGGCCTCACCGGCGTGGAGGTCGTCTTCACCAAGCTGCACGCCGGCGGTAAGTTCGGCGGTGGCTCCTACACCGCATCAGGCGGCCTGCACGGCGTCGGCGCCTCTGTGGTGAACGCCCTGTCCGCCCGGCTGGACGCCGAAGTGGACCGCGGCGGCAAGACCTACAAGATGTCGTTCCGCAGGGGCGAGCCGGGCAGGTTCAAGGACACCGGCACGCGCCCGGATCCCTCGGCCCCGTTCACGCCCTTCGTTGAAGATTCCGTGCTCGACGTGGTGGGCAAGGCCAAGCGCGGAGTCACCGGCACCCGCATCCGCTACTGGGCCGACCGGCAGATCTTCACACCAGACGCCAAATTTTCCTACGAGGAACTTGCTGCGCGCGCCCGCCAGACCTCTTTCCTGGTTCCCGGCCTGAAACTGACCGTCCGCGACGAACGCAAGCTTCCCGGCACCCCGGGAGAAAACGGCCCGCACGAGGAAGTCTTCCACCACGACGGCGGGATCTCCGAGTTCGTGGAGTTCCTCGCCATCGATGCGGGAGTCACTGACGTCTGGCGCCTCCACGGCGCCGGGAAGTTCAAGGAAACGGTCCCTGTGCTCGACGAAAGGGGCCACAGCAAGCTCGCCGAAGTGGAGCGTGACTGCGAAGTGGACGTCGCTCTGCGCTGGGGGATCGGCTACGAAACCACCGTCCGCAGCTTCGTGAACATCATCTCGACGCCGAAGGGCGGCACGCACCAGGCCGGACTGGAGCAGGCCCTCGTCAAGACCTTCCGCAAGGCAGTGGAAACCAACGCCAGGAAACTCAAGGCCGGCAACGACAAGATCGAAAAGGACGACATCTTCGCGGGCCTCACAGCCGTGCTGACCGTCCGCCTGGCCGAACCGCAGTTTGAAGGCCAGACGAAGGAAATCTTGGGCACATCCGCAGTCAAGGCCATTGTGGCGCGGGTTGTGGAGCGTGAGATCACCGCCAAGCTCAATTCCTCGAACCGCAACGACAAGGCGCAGTCGGCCCTGCTCCTGGAGAAAATCGTCAGCGAGATGAAGTCCCGCATCTCCGCCCGCGTGCACAAGGAAACACAGCGCCGCAAAACCGCGCTCGAGACTTCCTCGATGCCCACGAAGCTCGCGGACTGCCGGACGGACGATGTTGACCGCTCCGAGCTGTTCATCGTCGAGGGTGACTCCGCCCTAGGCACCGCGAAGCTGGCACGGTCCTCCGACTTCCAGGCACTGCTGCCTATCCGGGGCAAGATACTGAATGTCCAGAAGGCTTCGGTGGGAGACATGCTCTCCAACGCCGAGTGCGCTGCGCTGATCCAGGTGGTCGGTGCCGGTTCGGGACGCAGCTTCGCGATCGAGGCTGCACGCTATGGGAAAGTCATCCTGATGACGGACGCCGACGTCGACGGCGCCCACATCCGCACCCTGCTTCTGACGCTGTTCTTCCGCTACATGCGCCCCATGGTTGAGCAAGGCAGGGTCTTCGCGGCCGTACCCCCGCTGCACCGCGTGGAAGTGATCAACCCGGGCCAAAAGGCCAACGAGATGATCTACACGTATTCAGAGGCGGAGCTCCACGCGCTCCTCTCCCGGCTGGCCAAGGAAGGCAAGCGCTACAAGGAACCGATCCAGCGCTACAAGGGCCTGGGGGAGATGGACGCCGAGCAGCTCGCCGAAACCACCATGGATCCGAGGCACCGGATGCTCCGTAAGGTCAACATCGAAAACGCCCAGCAGGCTGAAGCCACGTTCGATCTGCTCATGGGCTCGGATGTCGCGCCCCGCAAGGACTTCATTATTGCCGGAGCGGCCAGCCTGGACAGGGACCGCATCGACGCCTGACCCGCCGGAGGTACAGTCCAGGTGCTGCGGAGGCGCGCCAGGGAGGCGCGCCACGTGGTCAGACCGGCGCGTCAGCCCAGCAGGCCCGGCACTATCAGCAGCGCGGTGGGCATGGCCAGCAGCAGGACGCACACGGCCACCACGGCTGCCCGGAGGGTGGCCGGAAGCGGTTCGCGGGGTGAGAGCAGGCGGCTGACGCGGGATGCCGTCGTGCTGGCCGAGCCCGATCCGCCGGCACCGTCGGGCAGCTGCAGGCCCTGCGCGGCGGGTTCCCCCAGGCCCATGGCGGACGCATCCTGTGGTACGGCGGATCCGCTGGCGACGATCGCAATGGCTTTGATCAGCGTTGCCTTGCTCTCCGTCCTGAGGGCAACGTCATCGGCGAGCATTTCGATCAGTGAGTTGACGGCCTCCTGTGCCAGGCGCGTCGTCGGGAGCCAGGGAAGGGCCTGGCGCCATGCGGCGAAGGCCCACAGCAGGAGGTGGTGGCGCTGGTTGAGATGGGCGTTCTCGTGGATGAGCACAGCACGCAGTTCAGCCGGTTCCAGCGCCGCCATGAGCCCGTCGGAGAGTACCGTGACGGACCGCGCGCCGCCCGGCAGGCAGTAGGCCACGGGGGAGTCGTGGTTGATCACCATGGTGCCGGTGCCGTCTGCGGACGGCGATGCCAGCAGCGACAGCAGCTCACGGTGCCGCCTGCGCTGCCGCTCAATCTTGTAGTAGGTCAGCAGCAGGGTAAAAACGAGATGCGCCGTCAGCAGGGCCGCTGCCGACAGCGCAAAGAGGTGCCAGAAGCCTAGCGCCGTGGTGGGGGCATTCTGGAACACCATCGCGGCGAGTGCCCTGAGGCCCGCGAGCAGGTTGTCCCCGATAGGCTCCAGCCCGTAAACCAGCATGGCGCCAATCATGGAAAGGCCACCGGCGAGGCCGATGGCCTGCCACAGCAACATGGCTGTGAAAGGATCCCGCGCGGGCCAGTGGGCACGGGAAAGGAGGATAGGTACCGGCCAGGCCAGTGCTATCGCCAGGACCGCCAGGAAGTATGAGGTCCAGAACATCGTCCGCTAGCTGTGGCCAAGCAGTTTGCGCAGCGTTTCGGCTTCACTCTCCGTCACGGAACCGATAAAGCGGGCAAGCACGGCTTCGCGGTCCGGAGCCGATCCCAGCACTTCGTGCATCAGTTCGGCGGTGTGGTCCTCCCGGCTGGACACGGCCTGGTACCGGTGCGGCCGGGTGCCGCGTTCGCGCTCCACGAGGCCCTTTTTTTCGAGGCGGGACAGCACGGTCAGGACTGTCGTGACGGCCAGGTCCTTGCCGACATGGCCTGCCGCACCGCCCTGCGCCACTGTGCTCTGCGCCAGCATGTCGCGCAGCGTGTTGGCTGTTGCAGCTTCTTGGCCAGCCCAGAGCAGGTCCATCACTGCCCGTTCAAGTTCCCCAAGACTTGCCATCTGTACATCCTTCTGACAACGTGCCGCCTGCGGCCGGGTGGGCGCCGCGTGCTGTGGTTCAAATATTTCACTCCAAATCTAGCGCGTTTGCGCGTTTCTTTCTACATGAGGTAGAACATCCGGCGCGCCGCCCCTCATTGCAGGCCCTCTGTGACGGTGCAACCATGTTTACAGCGTCGGAGCTGTGTTCTACACTCGGTAGAAGTTGTTGTTCTACGCGACGTAGAAAACAGAGCTTGAGAGCTTGAGACCCAGCCAACAGTAGGGACAGCCTTGGAAGCCTTGGAAATCGCACGCTGGCAATTCGGAATCACCACGGTCTATCACTTCATGATGGTGCCGCTGACGATCGGCCTGGGCCTCGTCGTGGCTGTGATTCAGACCATCTGGCACCGGACCGGCAACCCAGCCTACCTGCGGATGACCAAGTTCTGGGGAAAGCTGTTCCTCATCAACTTCATCATGGGCGTGGCCACGGGCATTGTGCAGGAATTCCAGTTCGGCATGGCATGGAGCGAATACAGCCGCTTCGTGGGTGACGTTTTCGGGGCGCCGCTGGCCCTCGAGGCCCTGCTCGCGTTCTTCGTCGAATCCACGTTCCTGGGCCTGTGGATCTTCGGCTGGAAGCAGCTCAAGAAGGGCGTGCACCTGGCCTGCCTCTGGATCGCGGTGATCGGTTCATTCTTCTCCGCGTACTTCATCATCGTCGCCAACAGCTGGATGCAGCACCCCGTAGGCGTCGAAATGATCGATGGCCGTCCCGTCATGACGGACGCCTGGGCTGTCTTCACCAACAACACCGCCCTCGTCGCCGTTCCCCACACGCTCTTCGGCGCACTGGCCGTGGCGGGCGGGTTCCTGCTCGGCATTGCCTGGTATCACCTCTGGCGTCGCCGCAGGGACGGCATCGACACGGTGGACGCCGACGGCAAGGTCATTGCCGGTTCGGCCGACATCCCGGGCCGGGACCGCACGGACCACACCGTATGGATCCGCTCGCTGCGGATCGGGGCGGTGGTGGCCATGATCTCCTTCGCCGGCACCGCACTGACCGGGGACCTGCAGGGAAAGCTGATGTTCGAGCAGCAGCCCATGAAGATGGCTGCCGCCGAAGCCGCCTGCCACGACGGAACGGGCTTCTCGGTCCTCAGCGTCGGCAACCTCGGGGCCCGCAACTGCGATGACATCGTGGCGCTGATCGAGGTCCCGGGCATCCTGTCCTACCTCGCCAAAGGCGACTTCACCACGGAAGTCAAGGGCGTCAACAGCCTGCTGGACCAGTACAGGGCCGACTACGGCACGCATCTGCCGGACAACCCCATCTACGGGGACCGCGCAGGGCAGGAGATCGAGTACGTGCCCGTCATGGAGGTCACTTACTGGGGCTTCCGCATGATGATCGGCTTCGGCGGAGTCGCCGCCCTGGCTGCACTGCTGGCCCTGTGGATCACCCGCAGGGGCACCGTGCCGGAGTCGCGCTGGCTCATGCGGCTGGCAGTGTTCGGCATCCTGGCACCCTTCGGAGCGAACGCCGCGGGCTGGATCTTCACGGAAATGGGCCGGCAGCCGTTCGTCGTGGCACCCAATCCCGACCTCAACGGCATCGACCAGGTCTTCATGTTCACCGCGGCGGCAGTGTCACCCGGCGTCTCCGCCGGCGAGATCCTCACATCGCTGATCGTCCTCACCGCCATCTATGCGGTGCTGCTCGTGGTGGAGGTGAAACTCCTCGTCAAGTACGTCCGGGGAGGCGTAGTCTCCGCCATGCCGGAACTGGTAAGCGCTCCCGTCGACGAAAACGAGGACGCCACCCCCGGGCCGGGCGGTCCCGGCAAACCCGGAGCCGCCGATGACGTCCTGGCCTTCGCCTACTAGACCCGAGGATACGGAACATGGAACTGCTGCCCACCGTCTGGTTCATCGCCATCGCCGTTCTTTGGACGGGTTACCTCTTCCTGGAAGGCTTCGACCTCGGCGTCGGCATGCTGATGAAGCTCTTTGCACGCGACAACACGGAACGCCGCGTCCTGCTCAACACCATCGGGCCGGTCTGGGACGGAAACGAGGTCTGGCTGCTGACGGCCGCAGGTGCTACCTTCGCCGCATTTCCGCTCTGGTACGCGTCCCTCTTCTCAGCCCTGTACCTGCCGCTGCTCCTGGTCCTCGTGGCATTGATCTTCCGGGCTGTCGCCTTCGAATACCGGGGCAAAGTGGACACCGACCGGTGGCGGGACACCTGGGACTGGGCCATCGCCGTCGGCTCCTTCCTCGCAGCCTTCGGCGTGGGCGCCACCCTGGCCCTCAGCACCACCGGCCTGCCGCTGAATGCCAACGGTGACCGCGACGGCGGCCCCTTCTCATGGTTCAGCGGCTACGCGGTGCTCGGCGGCTTTGCCGTGGCGGGGTTTGCCCTGCTGCACGCCCTGGCCTTCCTCGCCCTGAAGACCGACGGCGAGGTCCGTCACCGCGCCCGGCGCTGGTTCGTACGGCTGCTTCCCGTCCTACTCCTCCCCATGGCCGGGTGGGCGCTCAGCGTGCAGCTCCTCAGTGGGGAACTGTGGACGATGGCCGCCCTCGTGCTGGCCGTCGTGGCCGCGGTCGCCGCGTGGTTCCTGGCCCGGAAGGCCCATGAAGGCCGTGCCTTCCTGGCAACCGGTGTGTTCCTGCTCGGCGGCGCCGCCTCGATCTTCGGCGCCGTCTTCCCGGTGGTGCTTCCCTCCACGATTGATCCCGCATTCAGCCTCACGGTCTCCAACGCTTCGTCCTCCGACTACACGCTCGGGCTGATGAGCATCGTGGCCTGCGTCGGACTGCCGCTCGTCATTGCCTACCAGGCCTGGACCTACTGGGTCTTCCGCCGCCGCGTCAGCGCCGCCCACATTCCCGAGGCCCACAGCTTCCTGCCGGCGATCGCCGCCAAAGCCCTCACCCGGAACGACTGAGGGCCCTGTGAAGCCGCAGTTCCCCGGAGGCCCGTCAACGCGCGCCGCACTGTACGGCCTTGGCGTGCTCGCTGCCCTCAAGGCCCTCTCGCTGGTGCTCATGGGCCAGGCCCTCGCGTCGGTTCTCGCCGGCCTGATGGTGCAGGACCCTGCGTGGGCCGACCAGCTGGTCTGGGGCATAGCTGGTGTGGTCCTGCGCTCAGCCACCGTCTGGGCGCAGGGCGCCGCCTCCCGCCGGGCAGCCCTGGGCGTGAAGGAGGAGCTGCGCTCGCAGCTGCTGGAACAGGCCCTGCGCAACGGCGTCCGGTCTTCGGGCCCTGCCGACGGCGGCCTCGCGGTGCTTGCGACGCGCGGCCTCGACGCCCTGGACAGCTACTACACGCAGTTCCTGCCCGCCTTGGTCAATTGCGCCGCCATTCCGCTGCTGCTGGGCGCCCGGATTCTGTTTGCCGACTGGGTCAGCGTTGTAGTCATCGTGCTGACGGTGCCGCTCGTGCCGCTGTTCATGGTGTTGATCGGCCGCTACACGGAAGACAAGGTATCGGACGCGCAGGCTGCCCTGTCCCGGCTCTCAGGCCACATGCTGGAACTTGCCAAGGGGCTTCCGGTGCTGGTGGGGCTGGGCCGCGCCTCCGCCCAGCGCCGCGCCCTGGAGGATATTTCCGAAGAGTACCGGTCCAAGACCATGGGGACCCTCCGGACGGCGTTCCTCTCTGCCCTGGCCCTTGAACTGATCGCGACGATTTCGGTGGCCGTGGTGGCAGTCTTCATCGGTGTGCGGCTGGTGCATGGGGACATGGGGCTGGAGGCCGGACTCCTCGCCCTGATCCTCGCGCCGGACTGTTACCTGCCGCTCCGGGAACTGGGAACGGCGCACCACGCCAGCGACGACGGCCGGGCAGCCCTCGCTGAGACGACGGCGGTGCTGGACTCACCGGAGCAGCGACGGCTTGAGCCGCGGCCGGCGATCCACGACCTCACCGTCAGTGGTCTCAGTGACAGCAACCTTACCGTCAGCGACCTCACTGTCAGCCGACTCACCGTCAGCTACGCGGGTAGGCAAGGCGTCGCCGTCGGGCCCCTCAGCTTTACCGCGCCTGCCGGCCAGATCACTGCGCTGGACGGGCCCAGCGGTGCCGGCAAGAGCACTGTGCTGGGTGTCCTCGCGGGCACCATCGGCTCCGGGGGAGGCACCGACGTGGCCGGAACGCTCGGCGGCTTCGCCCCGGCGGCCGTGGCCTGGGTTCCCCAGCACCCGGTCATGGTGGCGGACACCGTCCGGGAGGAGGTCCTGCTTTATCTTGCGGCAGACCCGGCGAAGGACGGGCACCAGCTCGACGGCGGAGTGCAGCAGTGCCTCGCAGCAGTGGGCGCAGCCCACCTGGCAGGTAAGCACCCGGCAGAATTGAGCCCCGGGGAGCTGCGCCGCGTCGCACTGGCGCGGGGGCTTGCCCGCATCGCGGCGGGAGCCACGGTGCTGCTGCTGGACGAACCCACAGCGCACCTGGACCGGGCCTCCGCCGACATCGTCCAGGCCGCGATCCTGGATCTCCGCGGCAGGGCGACGGTGATTCTCGTGGCCCACGACCGGCAAACCCGGGACCTTGCAGATCACGTCGTTTCCCTTCCTGCGGCAGGGAACCACTCGGCAGCCGCTGCCGCCGCTCCCGCCGTAGCTGCCCGCCCCGCCGTGGCCGCAGGTTACCGTGCCCCGCACCCAGCCCACGCCGTCCCCAAGGAGCTGCCCAATTCTGCCCCAGCAGCTGCGGGTTCCAGCCAGGCCGCGGGCTCCAGCCGGGACTCGAGTGACTCAGCGCAGTCCGGCGGGACGGCGCACGAGGCCGGGCTGCTGGGAAGGCTGCTCGCACCGGTGCGCGGCAGGTTTGCGGGCGCCGGCATGGTGGGAACCCTCGCGTCCCTCTTCGCGGTTGCCCTGTCCGGACTCTCCGGCTGGCTCATCCTGAGGGCCAGCGAACAGCCGCCCATCCTGTACCTGCTCACTGCCATCGTGGGGGTTAGGTTCTTCGGAATCGGCCGGGCCGTCCTGCGCTACTGCGAGCGGCTGGTGCTTCACGACGCCGTCTTCGCATCACTGACGTTGCTGCGCGGGCGGCTGTGGGAGTCGCTGAGCCGGCGTGCCCTGTCCCTCCGGCGGCTGCTGCAGGGCGGAAACGTGCTGGGAGTCGTCGTCGACGACGTCGACACGGTCCGCGACCTTCTGCCGAGAGTGGTCCTTCCGCCGGTGACGGCCGCGGCAGTAGCCGCAGCAGCCGTTGTAACCTCGGCATGGCTCGTGCCCGCTGCCCTGCCGGCTGTCGTGGCCGCCGCGGCTGTCAGCCTGGCGGTGGCACCCTCCGCTGCGCTGGTTGCCGACCGGATGTCTGCCGGCACTGAACAGTCCCTGCGGTCCGGGGTCCTGCGCCGAATCGCGGCTGCCCTCGATGCACGGGCGGAGCTGCACGCCAACGGCGTGGCGTCGCCCGTCCTGGACCGTATCCGTGCCGACGACCGCGCGGCGACCCGTGCCTCCCAGCGCTCCGCGTGGGCGGAGGGACTCGGGCAGGCGATAACCGTCGCCGCCTGCGGCGCCGGGGCGCTGGCCTGCGCCGTGCTGGCGGCGCCGGACGTTCTGGCGGGTGCCGTCGCCGCCCCGACGGCCGCCGTCGTGGTCCTTATGCAGTTGGCACTCGTTGAACCCTTTGCCGGCATGACGACGGCGGTCCGCCAGTACCCCGCGCTGCGCTCGGTGCTCCGCCGCATCGGCGAGTCCGGGGTGCTCAGCGAACCGGCCTCTGACGTGCCGGACACGGCTGTGCCGGCCTCTGACGTGCCGGCCAGGCCCCAACCGCGGGAGAACGGGCGTCCGGGTGTCGAGATGAAGGGGCTCGCCGCCGGGTGGCCCGGAGCCGCAGCTGTTTTCAGTGGCCTGTCAGCAGTGGCGGAGCCGGGCCGCTGGCTGGCGATCACCGGCCCGTCGGGCGCCGGCAAGTCCACCCTGCTTGCGGTCATGCTGGGCTTCCTGCCGGCCCGTGAAGGAACAATTGCGGTGACCGGCACTGCGGCCTGGTGCCCGCAGGAGGCCCACCTCTTCGATTCCACGATCAGGGGCAACCTGCTGCTGGGCCGCCGGGAACGGCAAGCATCAGCGGATGCCGACTCCGAACAGGAGATGCGGCAGGCGCTCGCGGCAGTGGGCCTGACGCCCCTGCTGGAGCGGCTGGATGACGGGCTGGACACTCGGATCGGACCCGGCGGCGTGTTCCTCAGCGGCGGTGAAAGGCAGCGGCTTGCCGTGGCACGCACCCTCATGACCCAGGCCGAGGTGATCCTGCTGGACGAGCCCACTGCCCACCTCGACGCCGAATCAGCCCGTGCGCTGATGGCCGACCTCCGGGCGGGGCTCCGTTCCCGGACGGTAGTGCTGGTGACCCACAACCCCGCAGACATCAGCCCCCTGGACAACCTCCTGTCCCTTCGGCAGGGCGGTGAATCCCGGGCAACAGAGGAGATGGCGCCATCGCTGGCCTCCGGTTAGCCTGTTCCCATGACGCCATCCGAGGTTGCCGCCGGCTGCACCGTTGACTTTCCGCTGCTGCGCTGGAAGAGCGCCGGGAACGGGGATGTCCCGGCGTGGGCGGCACTCATAGCCCGGACGGCAGCGGTGGAGAAGCCGGTGTGGTTTGAACACGAGCCGGAGCTGGAACAGATCATGGAATCCCGGAAGAATCCGCCGGAGCGCAATATCGTGCTGGGGTTCGACCCGGACGGCGTCGCCCGGGCGTATGCACGACTAATGAAGAACAGCGACAGCGAGAAGGCGTACGGCTTCGGCTGCGTCGACCCGCAGTGGCAACGCCGCGGCGTTGGCTCCGCCCTGCTGGAGTGGCTGGAAGCGCGGACCCGGCAGCGTTTCGCGGAGGACGCCCAGGCCGGCGGCCAGGCTACTGAACGAGTTACGGCCGCTCCGCGGCTGCGGATCCACAACGAACAGCAGCACGGGCACCAGGCGGCGCTCTTCGCCAGGCACGGCTACGAGGTGGTGCGCTACTTCAACGAGATGCACCGGCCACTGGCAGGGCCGCTGCCGGACGTCGTGCTGGATCCGGGGCTTGAACTGGTGACCATGGGACCTGAACTCAGCGAGGCCGTACGGCTCGCACACAACGAGGCCTTCCGGGACCACTGGGGCAGTGAACCCAAGGACGAGGAATCGTGGGGATTCGTCGTGAACGACCCGCAGGCCCGGCCCGACCTCAGCGCCGTTGTGCTCGAACGCAGCACTGGGATAGTGGCGGGATACCAATTGGCTGCCCATGACGCGGAAAGCGCGGTAACCCGGGGATTCAGCGAAGGCTACACGGACCTGCTTGGGGTGCGGCGTGAGTTCCGCGGGCGCGGCATCGCCAGCGCGCTGCTCGCCGATGCCATGCGGCGCTTCGCAGCGGAAGGATTCGACGTCGCATCGCTGGACGTCGACTCCGAGAATCCCACGGGCGCCTTGGCGCTCTATACCAAGATGGGCTATACACCCGTCAACAGGAGCCTGGCCTGGGATAAGCCGCTAACCCCCTCTGCCTGAACAGCGCAGTTAACCGTCAGCTAACCGTCCACGTCGGCGAGATGGTGGACCACGTCGTGCAGGAAATATTGCGCGAGGGTCAGCACCGTGAATTCCGAACCGTTGCTGCGGAGCCCGGTTCTGCCCCACTGGGATTCCTTGACCCCGGCAAAGGATGCTGCCACCTGCTGGCCCTCGGCCGTCAGTTCGGCGCTCACCGTGGCGGGGTCGGAACCGGCGTAATCGTTCTCCACGGCCGTACGGTCCTGGTCCCAGTTCTCGAACTGTGCGTGGTCATCGGTGAGCATCAGGTTCAGCCGCCGGTCGAAGAGGCTGAAGACGTCCCGGACGTGGCAGGCATATTCGAGGGCCGACCAAGTGCTGTCGTTGGGGCGCTCTGCGACGTCCGGGCGGCGAAGCACTGCCCGCCAGCGCGGGAGCATGTTCTCCACGCTGCCGGGCGCCGTGGACGGAGTGACCGTCGAGGCATCGAAACCGCATTCGCTGCACGGGCGGGACAGGACCCAGGTCCAGTCTTTTTCATCCGGAATGATAGGCATGCCAGTAGTCTAGGCCCCGCGTTCTGGGCACTTCGTTCTTGCCCCTGCGTCTGGGGCATTTCAGCCTAGGCCTCTGCAGCCTCAGCCCACGCCATGCTGGGTCCGATGGCCTCCACGGCCTGGGACAGCGGAATGCCGGAACCGTCCCGGCGGCCGTGCTCCTGGGGCAGGGAACGGGCCACGCCGGCCAGGGAAGACGCCTTCGCCGGGCCGTGGCCCGCCCAGGCCTGCAGCAGCGTGTCTTCACCCTTGAGGAAGCGGTGCGCACGCACCCCGCCCGTGGCCCGGCCCTTGGCCGGATACTCGGCAAACGCGGTGACCTTGGCGGCCCCCGGCGCGGTGCCCGGCAGGGCGCCGTCGGTCCCGGAAATAGTCACGACGACGGCGGCCTCGTCACCGGGGGCAACGGCACCGAAGAAGATCACCTGGTCGCCGGCCGCGAGTTTGATTCCCGCCATACCGCCGGCGGTCCGTCCCTGCGGGCGGACGCTGGCCGCGCTGAACCGCAGCAGCTGCGCCTGGCGCGTCAGGAAGACCAGGTCGGTGTCGTCGCTTCCCGCGGGAGCCACGCCCACCACCGTGTCCTTGTCCTTGAGGGCAATGACTTCCCAGTCCTCCCGGTTCAGCGGATAGTCGGGCTGCACGCGCTTGATGACACCCTGCGCGGTCCCGATGGCGAGCACTTCATCCAACGGCACGAACGCGACGAGGGACTCACCCTTCAGCAGGGTAATGAAGTCCTTGGCGGGGACACCGCCTGCGAGGTTCGGCAGTCCGGACATCGCGGGAAGGACGGGCATGTCCACCACCTGGATGCGCAGCATGCGTCCCAGCGATGTGATAGCCGCGATCTCGCCCCGGGCGGAGGTCCTGACCACGGAACGGAACACGTCGTGCTTGGAGCGCGGCCCGGACTCCGCGAGGCTGTCCTGGTTGGAGGTCCTGGCAATCTGGCCGGACGCAGTGAGGATGGCCCAGCAGGGATCGTCCGCAATCTCCAGTGCGAGCGGAACAGCTTTGCCCTTGACTGCCTTGCCCTGGATGCCGTCCGCCGCAGCGGCAACGGTGGGGGAGACCGCCTCGGATTCCAGGAGCACGGTGCGGCGGGGGGTGCCGTATTTCTCCGCGATTTCCGCCAGCTCGCCGGAGACCAGATCCCGCAGCAGCTGGTCGGATCCCAGGATGGCTTCGAGTTCCTCGATCTCGCGGCGGAGCTCGTCCTGTTCCTTCTCCAGCTCGATCCGGGAGTACTTGGTCAGCTGGCGGAGGCGCAGTTCCAGGATGTAGTTGGCCTGGATTTCGGAGAGGTCGTAGATGGACATCAGCCGTTCCCGCGCCGCCGACGCCTCATCCGAGGACCGGATGATCTGAATCACCTCGTCGATGTCCACGATGGCGATGAGGAGGCCCTCCACGAGATGCAGGCGGTCCTTCTTCTTGCCCAACCGGAAGGCCGTCCGGCGCCGAACCACGTTGAGGCGGTGGTCCACGTAGACGGTGAGCAGCTGCAGCAGGCCCAGGGTCTGCGGTTGCCCGTCCACGAGGGTGACGTTGTTGATGCCGAAGGAGTCTTCCATGGGCGAGTAGCGGTAGAGCTGCTGAAGCACGGCGTTCGGGTTGAAGCCGTTCTTCAGCTCGATGACCAGGCGCAGCCCGTGTTTGCGGTCGGTGAGGTCGACGACGTCGCTGATGCCCGTCAGCTTCTTGCCGTTGACCGCGTCCTTGATCTTCTCGATCACCTTCTCCGGCCCCACCATGTACGGCAGCTCGGTAACCACCAGGCCCGTCCGGCGGGCGGAGAGCTGCTCCACCTCCACCTTGGCGCGTGTCTTGAAGGAGCCCCGGCCGCTGGCGTACGCCTCGCGGATGCCGTCCAGCCCAACGATCCTGCCGCCCGTGGGAAGGTCCGGTCCGGGCACGAACCGCATGATGTCCTCCAGCGTGGCATCCGGGTTGGCGATGAGGTGCCGGGCCGCGGAGATCACCTCCACGAGGTTGTGCGGTGCCATGTTTGTGGCCATGCCCACGGCAATGCCCGTGGCGCCGTTGACCAGCAGGTTCGGGAACGCGGCCGGCAGGACATCGGGCTGCGTGAGCTGGTTGTCGTAGTTCGGAACGAAGTCCACCACGTTCTCGTCGAGGTGGTCGGTCAGCGTGAGCGCGGCCGCCGCGAGGCGGGCCTCGGTGTAGCGCGGCGCCGCCGGACCGTCGTCGAGCGATCCAAAGTTGCCGTGGCCGTCGATCAGCGGAAGCCGCAGCGAGAAGTCCTGGGCCATGCGGACCATCGCATCGTAAATGGCGGTGTCGCCGTGCGGGTGCAGCTTGCCCATGACCTCGCCCACCACACGGGCGCTCTTGACGTGGCCGCGATCAGGCCGCAGGCCCATCTCGCTCATCATGTACAGGATGCGCCGCTGTACCGGCTTGAGGCCGTCGCGGGCGTCGGGAAGCGCCCGGGAATAGATGACCGAATAGGCGTACTCCAGGAAGGAGCCTTCCATCTCGGAAGTGACGTCTATGTCGACGATGTTTTCGGTGTAGTCCTGGACGATTTCCCCTGACGGGGTGGAATTCTGGCGGCGGGCCATGGGGCTGGTGGATCCTTTGGGGGTGCACTTCGGAAGTCTTAGCTAGGCTAAGCCTATGGTGGAACAGCCCGCGGACGGCATTTATCCGGAATATTGGGAAGCCGATGTCGTCCTGCGAGACGGCGGAACGGCACACCTGCGGCCCATTCATCCATCGGATGCGGACGCCGTGCAGGCTTTCCATACCGGACAATCGCAGAACTCAATCTACATGCGGTTCTTCTCGTTCAAGGCACGGCTGTCTAGCAAGGAGCTCAAACGGTTCACCGAGGTGGACTACCGCAACCGGGTGGCTTTCGTGATCACCATTGGCGGGGAAATCATCGGGATCGGCCGCTATGACAGGCTCGACGATCCCACCGAGGCTGAGGTGGCCTTCAACATCGCCGACAAGCACCAGGGCCGCGGCATCGGCTCCATCCTGCTGGAACACCTGGCGGCCGCTGCCCGGGAAAACGGCATCCACCGCTTCACCGCCGAAGTCCTGCCGGAAAACCGGAAAATGCTGATGGTCTTCTCCGACGCGGGCTACGACGTCAGAAGGCATTTCGACGACGGCGTGGTCAGCCTCGAGTTCAACATCGATCCCACCGACAAGTCCCGTGCCGTGATGGAGGCCCGGGAACACCGTGCGGAGGCGAGGAGCGTGCAGGACCTGCTTGCGCCGTCGTCGGTGGCGGTGATCGGAGCGAGCCGCAAGTGGGGCACCGTGGGGTACCAGCTCCTCGAGCACATCATCGAGGGTGGCTTCACCGGCCCCGTCTACGCCATCAACCCGGAAGCGCTGGAGCTGGCCGGGATGCTGTCCTTCGGGAAGCTGTCGGAGGTGCCCGGCCCGGTGCAGCTGGCGATCGTGGCCGTGCCTTATGACGAGGTCCCGAACGTGGTGGATGAGTGCGCGGCCGCGGGCGTCAAGGGAATCGTGGTGGCAACGGCAGGGTTCGCCGAAGACGGCGACCGCGGCCTCGCGCGCCAGCGTGCGCTAGTCCGCCAGGCAAGGGCCAACGGCATGCGGGTCATCGGACCGGCATCGCTGGGCATGGTGAACACCCATCCTGCCGTGTCGCTGAACGCCTCCATGGCACCGAGCCTGGCCCGGCGCGGGGGACTGGGACTCTTCAGCCAGTCCGCCGCGATCGGTGTTGCCCTGTATGCGGCGTCAAGCCGCCGCCGCGTCGGCATCTCCACGTTTCTCTCCGCCGGGAACCGCGCGGACGTCTCCGGCAATGACATGATGCAGTTCTGGGAGGACGACGCCGACACCACCGCCGTGGGTCTGTACCTGGAGTCGATCGGCAACCCGCGCAAATTCTCGCGGCTGGCCCGCCGTCTGGCCCTCACCAAGCCCGTCATCGTCGCCAAGTCCAACTCCATGGGCCTGCAGTTGCCGCCCGGGCACGCGG
The DNA here is from genome assembly GCF_059090445.1 of Arthrobacter sp. B2060. Taxonomy (NCBI): domain Bacteria; kingdom Bacillati; phylum Actinomycetota; class Actinomycetes; order Micrococcales; family Micrococcaceae; genus Arthrobacter; species Arthrobacter sp. B2060. The sequence continues at coordinate 125,207 of NZ_JBNHFR010000006.1, read as the reverse complement.
TGCGCACCACCCAGGCCCCGGCCGGAGCCCTCGACGCCATGATGCGCCAGGCCGGGGTGATCCGGGTGGAGACCATCGAGCAGCTCATGGACGTCGCACAGATTGTCGCCGCCCAGCCATTGCCCAAGGGCGCCGGCGTGGCCGTGTTCAGCAACTCAGGGGCGCTGGGGAAGGTCGTGGCCGACAGCGCAATGGCCCACGGCCTGGGCGTCGAGGAACTCGTGGCCGATCTGGACCTCGACGCCGGCATGTCGCGCGCGCTGCCTGAACTGCAGCGCCGGCTGCGCGAAACGCTTGCCCTGGATGCCGTGCACGCGGCTGTGGTCGCCTTCCTGCCGGCCAGGGGGCTGACGGTCGAGAAGATCGCGGGCGCGCTCGCCGGCTGTTCCGCCGAAGCAGGGAAACCCGTTGTCGCGGCATTCACCGGCATCCTCGACCCGTCCGTCTACGTGGAGGGCATGGTGGGGGATGAGGCCCCCGCGGCGCCGGTCCCGTGCTACTCAAATCCGGGGGCCGCCGTCGCGGCGCTGTCCGCCGTGGTGCGCTACGCCGAGTGGGCCGACCGGGACCAGGGGCTCTTCGCGGATCCCGAGGGCTGCGACGCCGAAGCCATGCATGCCGATCTTGAGCTGCTGCTTAACGACGTCCGGGGCGAACAGCTGAAGGAGCTGGACGCGGCGGATGCCGCCCGCCTGTTGGGGCACTACGGGATCAAGGTGCTGCCGTCCGAAGGTTTCGTGACACCAGATGAAGCGGTGGCAGCGGCTGAGCGGCTGGGCTGGCCCGTGGCATTGAAGACCACTGATCCCACGCTGCGGCACCGGCTCGACCTGGGCGGCGTGAGGCTGGACATCCAGGATCCGGAGTCCCTTCGGCTGAACATCCTGCAAATGCGCCGTGCGCTCGAACCCTACGGCTCATCCTCGCTGGAGGTGCAGGCCATGGCGCCGGTGGGCCAGGCCTGCACGTTCCGCGCCATCGAGGATCCGCTGCTTGGCCCGGTGGTCTCGTTCGGGCTGGCGGGCGACGCCGTCAACCTGCTCGACGACTGGGCGCACCGCGTGCCGCCGCTGTCCGCCGCCGACCTCCGGGACTTCATCCGCAGTCCCCGCGCCTCCCGCAAGCTGTTCGGCTACCAGGGGCTTCCCGCCGTCGACATTGCCGCACTCGAAGACCTGGCTGCGCGGCTGACCCGGCTGAAGGACGCCCATCCGGAAATCGCGCTCGTCGAGTTCAACCCGGTCCTGGCCACGCCGCACGGGGTGTTCATCCTCGCGGCCGACGTCCGGATCGGCAACGCCGCCCAGCGCACGGACAGTGCCCGCAGGGCCATGCGCGACTGAGCGCTGGTTAGCATGTGCCAAGCCGATCTGTGAAAATGGGGAAATGAGCTCCCAGCCTCCCACCTCGAAGCCTCAAGCACCGGACCACAGCCCCCAGGCTTCCAGCCACCACAGCTCACACAACCACACCGCCCAGGGCCAGAGCCTGGACGGGGCCCTGCAGCAGGCAGGCTTCTACCCGCGGCTCGTGGCCGACGTCGTTGACGATGCCCTCGACGGCCGGGACTGCCTTGCCCACCTGGTGCACCTCGAAACACACTTTGACCGGGCCGAAGTCCGGCGGCACATCACGGTGCTCGTACTGACGGACGACATGCTCGTGATCACCCACGTGGACGACCAGCAGCTCGACGATGCAGGCGAGCAGATCGTGGCGCAGATTTCCACGGAGTCAGTCCCGGTGGCGCAGATCCGGTCCGTCGTGCTGAGCTACATGTACGCCCAGCCGCAGAACTACAAGCCATCGGATCCCGTGCGCGAGGTCACCCTGTCCATCGCCTGGTCCGGCGGGCAACGGCTCGAGATGGGCCCGGCCAGCTGCGGCGACCCACAGTGCGAGGCGGACCATGGGTACAGCGGAACGATCGCCCAGGAGGACATCGTGCTGCGCATCTCTGCTGAAGCGGATGGCCTACAGGCCGTCCAGGACGCCAAGCTTTTTGCCCGCGCCCTGCGCGCCGTGAACACAGGTTCTTCCACACCGGTTCCGCACGGGGCCAGGGCATCGCAGCCGCGCCCCCGGATGGGTGTGTTCTCGAACCGCCTCAGCCGCGGACACCAGCGCTGAGATGGCGCCGGAAAACGGCCTGCCTTCCCCCGCTTCCCCTTCAACGCATTCCGCCGCACCAGTGCTTCCCCCGGCCCCGGCTTACGGGCACCGCTCTGTAGCCGACGTACTGGGCAGCGCTGCGGCGAGCCTCGGCCTTGACGGCTTCGAGAACCGGCTCGGGCTGCCGCCGGCCAAACGGATCTGCGTTGTCCTCGCCGACGGCCTGGGGCGCAGCCTGCTGAAGCAGAAGTCCGCCCACACCCCGTTCCTCCGCGGTGTCATGCAGCGGGGCCAGGGCGACGTCCCGGTGTGGATCGATTCTGCGTTTCCCTCCACGACGGCCGCTTCCCTCGCGAGCCTTGGCACGGGACTTACCCCCGGCCAGCATGGGCTCGTGGGGTATGACGTCCTTGACCCCTCCCAGGACAAAGTGGTCAACATGCTGGGCAACTGGGATGCCGGTGTGGACCCGCAGGACTGGCAGCCATTTCCCACGATCCTGGAGCGGGCCGCGGAACATGTTGACGTTACGACCGTCAGCCTTCCCCAATTCGGCGATTCTCCCATGACCCGCGCTGCCCTGCGGGGAGGAACCTTCATCTCGGGAATCACCTCGCATGCCCGCACGGCTGCCGCCGCCGAAGCGATGGCCGCTTCCGACTCGTCCCTCATGTACTTCTACGTGAACGACCTCGACAAGGCCGGTCACCGGCACGGTTCACAGTCGCCGGAGTGGGAACACCAGCTCGAAGAACTGGACGCAACGGTCAAGCGGCTTGACTCCGCTCTTCCCGCGGGAACCACCGTCCTGCTCACCGCCGATCACGGCATGCTGGACGTGGCCGAGGGCCAGCGGATCGACTACTCGGAAGACCCCTCACTGGTGGCCGGCGTCAGGCACACAGCGGGGGAGCCCCGCATGCTCCACCTTTACCTAGAGGAAGAGGCGGCCCCCGGCGGTACCGGGACCGCCCGCCAGCGTCTCCTCGACGCCTGGCGGAGCCGATTCGGCGAGCGGATCTGGGCCTTCACGCGGGAAGAAGCGATTGGCGCCGGCCTCTTCGGTCCGGTCCGGCCCGGCGTCGAGCAGCGGATCGGCGACGTCATGATCGCGGCCCGCGATGCAGTGGCCTTCTACGACACCCGCCGGGTCCGCCCCGCCGCCATGGAGGTAGTGGGGCAGCACGGTTCCCTGACCAAGGCGGAGCGGGAAGTTCCGCTGCTCTGCTTCCAGGCTGCGGGCAAGACCCCCAGCCGCGGGAGGACCCGTGGCTGAGCTCGTCTTCTTCTCGGGCACCATGGACTGCGGAAAGTCCACACTTGCGCTGCAGATGGACTACAACCACCGTGCGCGCGGGCGCGGCGGCGTCCGCTTCAGCTGCAACGACCGCGCAGGCGGCTCACGCATCTCAAGCCGGCTCGGACTGCAGACGGACGCCGTGGAGGTCGTGGACAGCACCGATTTCTGGGACGAAGTGGTGCTGCGCCGCACGCGGGGCGTCCGCGTCGACTACCTCATCTGCGACGAGGCCCAGTTCTATTCGCCCGCGCAGGTGGAACAACTCGCGCGGATCGTGGACGAGATTGAAGTCGACGTCTTCGCGTTCGGTATCACGGCAGATTTCCGCACCCGGCTTTTCCCCGGTTCGCAGCGGCTGATTGAACTCGCGGACCGGGTGCAGGTGCTTCAGGTGGAGGCACTCTGCTGGTGCGGACGGCGCGCCACCCACAACGCCAGGACAGTCGACGGCGTGATGGTCATGGAGGGCGCGCAGGTAGTGGTGGGCGACGTCGAAATGGCCGGCGAAGCGGGGCCAGCCAGTGCACCCGCGGATGCCTCCGGAACGGAGCCGGCGGTGGGGTACGAGACACTGTGCCGGCGGCATTTCATGCGCCGCGTCACCGCCCATGGCGCCAACATCATGGCCCAGCAGGACCAGTTGCTGCCCTTCGAAGTTGATGCCTGCCTGTGGCGCGGTACGGGCAGCCGCACCGGAAGTACAGCGGGGAACAGGTAGCCGCGACCTCGCCAGGAATTAACCGAGACTCGCCAGGAACTGACCGTGGCCTAGTCGCCCCGGGTGCCGAACACTATTTCGTCCCAGCTCGGAACGCTGGACCGCTTGGGCCTCGACGGCTGGCGCTCAGGTTCGTCGCGATCTTGTTCCTGGCGTGCGGGCGGCCCCTGATCGGCTGCAGCCCTGCCCGTCTCCAGCCGGCCCGTATCCAGCCTGCGGCGTGGAGTTCCCCTGCCGAGCAGTTCGTCCAAACCTGGATTGCCGGCTGCAGGACGGGCGGGGCCATCCGTGGGTCGGCCTGCCGGCTTGTCGGCGGCGGGCGGAACCGCCGGCTTTGCCTGAACAGCAGGCGGAACAGCGGGAGGAACGGCCGGCTCTGCCGGCCGTGCCGGGACCGCCGATGCTGCCGGTGTTTCCTGGCCCGTGTTGCCGACCGGACGCAGCGGGGACGGGACGATCGTGATCTCGCGTGTGTCCGTGCTGACGCCTTCGTGAAGCGTAAGGGAATCCTGCTGCGGCTCCTGAGGCCGGGGCGCGAGGCTGAGGCGGGACATCATCGAGGGCCGGCCGTCGCGCCGTCGCGTTGCGGCCCCCAGCTCGGCTGCCGGGGAATCCGGTTCCTCGGACTCCTCCGCGTCGCCAGGCTCGTCCGGATCCGGCTCGGAAGCGGCAGGAACCTCCGCCGGCCGGGGGTGTGCCGCCGGGACACCGTGGGTCAGCAGGAGCGCCAACGCGTCGTCGCTGTCCTCGTCAAGGCCCAGGCGCTGACCCCTGCGGGAGCGCAGCATGTCCAGCAGGCCGTCGGCGTCCTTCTGGTGGTCGGCGCCCTGCTGGTGGGTGCCCTTGCGGGCGGTTGCCTCGGCGTCGGTTTCAAAATCGAACGGGCGGTCCGAAACTGCTGAGAGCCTGCGAGCGGGCACCGGACCATCGAGGGGCTCCAGCTCGCTGAGCTGCTGCGCCCAGCGGTTGGCATTCTGCAAAGATTTGCGGGACGGATTGAACGTCCACATGGCCGGGGGCTCTTCACCGATGCTGGCATGTCCGCCGGGCTGGGCATCGAATCTCGCCACAACTGTCCAGGTTCCGTCAGGGCGCCGCCAGGAGTCCCATTCGAGCGTGGAGGACGCGATGCCGTGTGCCGTGAGGCGGTGGGCCACCATGTCGCCCAGCGTGGCCGGGTTGTCACCGAAGGCTGACCGGTAGATGTCGTGGCCGGGGGCGGGCGACGCGACCTCTACTTTCCGGGCCTGCTGTGCCACGTATTCCCGTTCAGCCAGGACCGGGCCCTCGTAACGTTCAACTTTTTCCAGAGGCAGCCCGGAGGCTTCGGCGACCTCTGCCGCAGTGGCGCCGCTGCGGATCCTCGCCTGGATGTCGCGCGGAGACAGGACCGCAACCGTCGCGGCCGGTTTCCGTAGGGAAGGCCGGCTTGCCGCCAGCCGTAAGGCCTCGTTGATCGGCAGCTGGAACATCTCGCCGCCGGTGCCGCTCAACAGGAGATGCTCCCCGTCGTCGTGGACGCCTACAAGCCGTAGATCCTGCATACAATCCTCCACCCTGGCATTACTATCAATCGAAACTCTGCCACCCAAGCCTGTCTTTTCCTGTTAGGACGAAGGGCGCGCCGCGAAATTCCGGGACTCCCGGCCGAATACAGGGACAGCGGGGCCGGAAGCTGAGCATGCCGGAATCTGGCCAGGAAAGGCTATGGCTTTTCGGTGCGCCATAGGGAAAAATGGCCCCGAACCGGGCACAAAGGGGCGGCGTTCGGCGTTGTGTACGTTGAATTACCCAAGCGAGTCGACGGAGTGTGAGCAGCAGACCATGGCGACAGACTATGATGCGCCGAGGAAGTCGGAGGAAGACCTCAACGAGGATTCGATTGAGGAGCTGAAGACTCGCCGTGCCGATAAACCGACGGCTGTGGTCGAAGAGGATGAAGCCGATCTTGCCGAGGGATACGAGCTGCCCGGCGCAGACCTCTCCGGCGAGGAACTGCTGGTCCGGGTCATGCCTGCGCAGGCTGACGAGTTCACGTGTTCCTCATGCTTCCTGGTCCGGCACCGCTCGCAGATCGCCCGCGAAAAAGACGGCCGCCTCTATTGCCGGGACTGCGAAGGCTAGGACCGGCCCGCAGCGTTGCCCGTACCGAGCGCGGCCACCAGTTCCTCCGGACGGCGGGTGGACGTCAGCCAATAGGGCGTGGGATCCGAGGGATCGTTGATCTCGATGCGGACCACCGGATCGATCCAGCCGCGGATGCAGAGGTAGGCGAGGCCGTTGAGGCGGGTGCCGCGCTCGGCGGTGGCTTCCGTGCCGCGGAACGCCTCAACGTGGCCGATGAGCCCGCGCTCGATGCTCGCCCTGCCCACTTGGAGAGTCCGGCCCGTGACGGAAATTGCCGGCGTGGACAGGAGAAGCAGGGCAGCTTCAATGGCGAAGAGAACGGCGGCGGCCGTGAAGCCGGCGGCAGGACTGATGGGTGCGAAGACCAGGATGCCTGCGCCCGCCAGTCCCGCAGCAACCAGCCAGATCCACACACCGGGCCACAGCTTTTCGGCAAAGACGACGGTGTCATCCTGCGGAGGCTGATGGCGGGCAGGCATGGGAGCGCTTGATTCGGGCATGCTCCCAGCTTTCCATCTTTGCCGGGGCTTTTCATCCCGGCAGGTCCTCGCCGTTCCCAGAGTTCTTCCTGAGTCGCGGCCGGTAGGCCGACGGAACCTGCGGGCGATAGAGTGAGGGACTGTGACTGAGGAAAAAACAGCCATTACGCCAACGCTGCAGCACGCGGCACCGGAAGCTGTGCTGCCCGCTTCGGCGGAAGCGCTGCGCGCGGCAGAGTATGGAGCGCCAACTGTGCAGGTTCAACTTAAAATGCTCGACGACGGCCTGGAAGCGCCGTCCTACGCCCACCCCGGCGACGCCGGCGCTGACCTGCGCGCCCGCGAGGACGTGGTCCTTGAGCCTGGTGAGCGGCGGCTCGTGCCCACCGGTGTCTCCATCGCCCTTCCGGACGGGTTTGTGGCACTGATTCACCCCAGGTCCGGCCTCGCGACCAAACACGGCCTCACGGTAGTCAACGCCCCCGGTACTGTCGACGCCGGTTACCGCGGTGAAATCGCTGTGACGCTGCTGAATACGGACCGCGATCAGGCGATAGAACTCCGGCGCGGCGATAGAATTGCACAGATGGTCATCCAACGCGTGGAGTATGCCCAGTTCGTCCCAGTAGGGGAACTGAGTGACTCCGTCCGCGGCGCCGGAGGATTCGGCTCAACGGGCGGCTTCACGGTTCCGCGCCCCTAGGCTCCGCGGCCCTAGGATCTTGCCCCGGCCTCCCGGGACGGCCGAGGGCGGCCAGCCAGACAAGATGCGGCGCCCGCGGGCCGGCGCGACAAGATCACAACTAAGGAGACAACCCATGGTTTTTGGGCGGGGCAAGAAAGCCAAGAAGGAAGCGGCCTCAGAGCCGGAGGAAGTCCGGGAGGACAGCACAGCCGAGTCGGCCGGCGCTTCCACTGAGGCATCCGGCCGAAGCGTCACCGGTCCCTTTGATGTCTCCGAGATCAGCAACCGGGACGGTTATGTGGACCTGGGCGCCTTGCTTATTGCCCCGCGCGAAGGCCTTCAGCTGCGGCTGGAGGTGGAGGAGGCAACCCAGCGGGTAGTGGCGGTAACCATGGATCTGAACGGGTCCAGCCTGCAACTGCAGGCTTTCGCCGCCCCGCGGTCAGAGGGCCTTTGGGACGAGATCCGTGAACAGATTGGCCAGTCGGTGGGCAGCCAGGGCGGCCAAGTCGAAGAAATCCAGGGCGACTTCGGCACCGAGCTCGTGGCTAAACTGCCGGCCAGCGCCAGCGACGGCAGCCAAGGGTACCGTGTCGCCCGCTTCATCGGCATCGACGGTCCACGCTGGTTCCTCCGTGGCGTATTCGGAGGCGAAGCGGCACTGAACCGGGAGGCCGCCGTCGGCCTCGAGGAGCTTTTCCGCAAGATCGTGGTTATCCGCGGCGACAACCCCATGCCCCCTCGGGACCTCCTGCAGCTGCGCCTGCCCAAGGACGCCGCCGGATCGGTGCCTCCCGCAGGGCAGGAAGCAGGTCCGGAATTCGAACAGCCTGAACGCGGTCCGGAGATCACCCAGATTGGTTGATGCCGGCCGCAGTATGCAGGACAGGCCGGTACCCATCAGCCGGTTGCCGGAGCGGGGGCGTGTCCTGTGCCATGGCTTCATCGAATCGGTGACCTACGTGCCTGCCACCGAGGTGGCGGCTTTCACGGCCACCGTTGTGGATCACGACCGGCCGACGCGGGCAACGCCCGCCCCGGCGGCACAGCACGGCCGGCTTCGGGTCGTCTGGCTGGGGCGCCGCCGCGTACCCGGCATCGACCCCGGGACTGAGGTCAGGCTGGACGGCATGCTGGCCGTGCGCGACGGTTTGCCCACCATGTTCAATCCCCGCTACGAAATATTGTCCCGCCAGGAGAACCCATGACATTGCCAGAAAAGCCCGAACCGGGAGCGGAAAGGCCGGAACCCGCGCCGGCTCCGGACGCTCCTGGCCTTGCGGGCCTGGCCGAAGGCTATGCATCGAAGGCAGGGCTGCACCGCACGGATGACGGCCGCATCGACGTCCTCAAGAGCGCCGGCGGCTACCAGGGGATCGCGGAGAGCATCCTCCCCGGACTGGTCTTCCTCATATCCTTCACCATCACGGCTAACCTGACGCCGTCGCTCATTGCGGCGCTGACCGCTGCCGCCGTGTTTACCGTGGTCCGCCTCGTGCAGCGCCGTCCCCTGACACAGGCCCTTGCCGGGGTGGTCGGCGTCGGCATTTCCGCCTGGCTCGCCAACACCACGGGCAAGGCGGAGGACTTCTACCTTCCCGGGTTCCTGACCAATGCGGCCTACATTGTGGCGATGGTCATCTCGATCGCCGTCCGCTGGCCCATTGCCGGGCTGCTGTTCGGCTTCATCCGCAACGAGGGACTGGACTGGCGGCAACACCCGGGACGGGTACGCGCCTACCAGCTGGGCACCTGGATTATTGTGGGCGTGCTGGCCCTTCGCCTGGTGGTGCAGGTACCCCTGTATCTCATGGGGCCGGACGGCCTGGCCGCGCTGGCAACCACCCGCCTCATCATGGGCGCGCCGCTGTACATCCTGGGCGTGTGGCTGGCATGGCTGGTCACACGGCCGGCGGCAGCGCCGGGGACTCAGCCTTCGAAGCCGTCACCCTCCAGCGATTCAGCCTGAGCCGCAGCCTGGATTTCATCCGGTCCGGGCGGTTGCTCCTGGCTTTCACCGGATCCTGGCGACAGCAGCTCACGCAACTGCTCCTCGGCAGCAATCGTGGTGACGAAGAACAGTTCGTCGCCGCCGTCGATGACGTCGTCCCGGCTGGGCGTGATCGGTGCCTGGTCGCGGAGGATCGCCACGAGGGTGGAGTCCTCCGGCCAGTCGATGCTTCCCACGGTGAGCCCGATGGCGTGCGAGTCATGCGGTACCGTGAACTCCACGAGGGATGACACACCGGTCTGAAGCGTGAGCAGCCGGACGAGGTCACCGATTTCCACGGCTTCCTCGACCAGGGCCGTCATGAGCTGGGGAGTGTTGACGGCGACGTCCACGCCCCAGGAATCATTGAACATCCAGTCATTCTTCGGGTTGTTTACGCGACCCACCGTGCGCCCGACCCCGAATTCGGTCTTTGCCAGAAGGGAGACGACGAGGTTCACTTTGTCATCACCCGTGGCAGAGACCACCACGTCGGCGTCTTCGAGCTTTGCGTCCTGCAGAGTGCTCAGTTCGCAGGCATCGCCAACCAGCCAGTGCGCCCCCCGCAGCCCGCTGCGGCCGATGACCTCGGGCTTGAGATCGATGAGCAGGATCTCATGCTTATGGGCCAGCAGCTCACGGGCGATCGAGGAACCGACGCTTCCGGCTCCGACGATGACGACTTTCACTTAGAACTCCTTGGCGGGTGCTTTGGCGAGAATGTGGGCCACTTCTGCGCTGCGGTCCAGGCGCATCATGGCGTGGACGGTGTCGCCGTCCTGGTAGGACGTGGCGGCGGTGGGCAGCATCCCTTCCCCGAACCGGGTCAGGTACGCGACGCGCACATCGGCCGCCTTTTCGATCGAGGACACGGAGTGGCCGATCCACGCGGGGTCGATGTCGAGTTCGCCGAGGACAAGCCGGCCGGACGGTTCCCGGAAATCACCGGCCAGATGCTGTTCGGGGAGGATGCGGCGCAGGACCTGGTCGGCGCTCCACCGCACGGCGGCCACGGTGGGGATGCCGAGCCGCTGATAGATCTCGGCGCGGCCGGGATCGTAGATCCTTGCGACGACGTGCTGCACATGGAAGGTTTCGCGGGCAACACGCGTGGCCAGAATGTTGGAGTTGTCGCCGCTGGAAACAGCGGCGAACGCATATGCCTCGGCGACCCCGGCCTGCTTCAGAGTGTCCCGGTCGAAGCCCACGCCGGTGACTTTGCGGCCGCTGAAGCCGGAACGGAGCCGGCGGAAGGCGCGGTCGTCCTGGTCGATGATGGCCACCGAATGGCCTGCGTCCTCGAGCGTGTGGGCCAGGGTTGCCCCGACGCGTCCACAGCCCATGATCACGAAGTGCGCCACCCGTGTCTCCTCCAGTTGTCCTGCTGCTCCGTAAGACTCTACCGCCGGATTCCCGCCATGACATCGCGCGTGAATCAGACTAACTTTGTGTGGTGCTGACAATTCTGAATGCAGTGAAGCGGGTGCTGGTGGGGAGGCCCTTCCGGACTGACCGGATGCCCCATACTCTCCTGCCGAAGCGGATCGCGCTTCCCGTCTTCGCTTCGGATGCGCTCTCGTCCGTTGCGTACGCGCCCGACGAGATTCTTCTCACACTGGCTCTGGCGGGCGTGAGCGCAGTGGCATTCTCTCCTCTGGTGGGACTCGCAGTCATGGTGGTGCTGCTGACGGTGGTTGCCTCCTACCGGCAGAACGTCCATGCCTACCCGTCAGGCGGCGGCGATTACGAAATCGCCAATGTGAATTTGGGCAAGCACGCGGGGCTGACCGTGGCATCTGCCCTGCTCGTTGACTACGTGCTGACAGTCGCCGTTTCCATGTCGTCGGCAGCGACCTACCTGACCACTGCGGTACCGTCCCTCCACGGCCAGCAGGCCGCGTTCGCCTCCATAGGCGTCGTGATTCTGGCGTTGGTGAACCTGCGCGGCATCAAGGAAGCGGGAAGCGTCTTTGCCGTGCCCACGTACATCTTCATGGCGGCGATCCTGGGCATGACCGCCGTCGGGATTTTCCAGGCCCTGACGGGGCAGCTGGGGCAGGCACCGTCGGCAGCGTTTACGATCGTCCCGGCCCCGGGTTTCGATGAGGGCCTCGTTGGCCTCGCCGGCGCCTTCCTGCTGCTGCGCGCGTTCTCCTCCGGCGCCGCCGCTCTGACCGGTGTGGAGGCCATCAGCAACGGCGTGCCCAATTTCCGGAAGCCGAAGAGCAAGAACGCCGCCACCACGCTGCTGCTCCTGGGCATCATTGCCTCAGCGATGCTGGCCGGGATCATCTACCTGGCCAACGCCACCAAAGTGCACATTGTGCTGGATCCGGCAACGGAGTTCCTCCTGAACGGAAGTCCGCTTCCTGAGGGCTACATCCAGAGCCCGGCCATCAGCCAGATCGCCCAGACCGTCTTCGGGCCGGGATCCATCCTCTTCTATATCGTGGTTGCGGCCACCGGCGTGATTCTGGTCTTCGCCTCCAACACTGCCTTTAACGGGTTCCCCGTGCTGGGTTCCATCCTTGCCCAGGACGGTTACCTGCCCCGCCAGCTCCGCACGCGCGGCGACCGTCTGGCCTTCAGCAACGGCGTGCTCGCGTTGGCCGCCGGGGCGCTCGTGCTGATCATTGCCTTCAACGCCGATGTCACCAAGCTCATCCAGCTGTACATCGTGGGGGTGTTCATCTCCTTCACCGCCAGCCAGCTGGGCATGATCCGCCACTGGGGCCGGGAGCTGAAGCTGGCCCGGGACAAGGCCGTGCGCCTGCGGATGTTCAAGTCCCGGACCATCAACATGATCGGCTTCGGAATGACGGCGCTGGTGCTGGTGATCGTGCTCATCACCAAGTTCGAGCAGGGCGCCTGGATCGCACTCCTGGCGATGTTTGTCCTGTACCTCATCATGTGGAGCATCCGGGCACACTACGACAACGTGGCAAGGGAACTCGCCGTGGACGAGGACTCCTCGCCGCGGGCCCTGCCCACCCGGGTCCACGCCGTGCTGCTCGTATCGCACGTCCGCAAGCCGGTCCTGCGTGCCCTCGCGTACGCGCGGGCCTCCCGGCCGTCCCGGCTGGACGCGATCACCGTGGACATCAACGAGGAAGAGACGGCGCATACGCTGGCGGACTGGGAAAAGCTGGACATCCCCGTGCCGCTGACTGTCCTTGCCAGCCCCTACCGCGAGACCGTCACTCCCATCATGGAGTACATCAAGAACATGCGCCGGGACTCTCCCCGCGACCTGATCGTGGTCTACATACCGGAGTATGTGGTCGGCAAATGGTGGGAGCAGCTGGTGCACAACCAGACAGCGCTGCGCATCAAAACCCGGCTCCACTTCGAACCCGGCGTCATGGTGGCCAGTGTTCCGTGGCAGCTCAAATCATCCGAAGAAGCAAAGAAACTGCAGGACATCCAATGAACCCCGATACTCAGGCCACCTCAACCGGAGTTGAACTCGTGCTGGACATCGGCCCCGTGGCCCACGGCGGCCACTGCGTGGCGCGGCACGAGGGCCGGGTGGTATTCGTCCGCCACGGCATCCCCGGGGAGAAGGCCCGGATCCGCCTGACGGATGCGGGGGAGTCCGCCAAATTCTGGCGCGGCGACGTCGTAGAGGTGCTGGACCCGTCGCCGGACCGTGTCCCGCACTTCTGGCGTGTAGCTGATTCGCCCGCTTCCTGGGCGCACGGGAGGCCGCCGGTCGGCGGCGCCGAACTGGGGCACATCTCCCTGTCCCGGCAACGGCGCCTCAAGTCCGAGGTGCTGGCCGAACAGCTCAGGAGGCTGGCCGGCGTCGAGCTTTCACCTGAGGTGGAAGCGGTGGGCGCAGCCACCGCCAAGGACGGCGAAACGCAGAGCGGCGAAACGCACGACGGCCGGGCCGGTCTCGCGTGGCGGACCCGGGCCGGTTTTGCGGTCACCCCGGGCGGCAAGCTCGGCATGCACGCTCACCGTTCGGACCAGGTCATTCCTGTCCGGGAAATGCCGCTCGCGGTCGCGGCCATCAACGATCTTCGGCTCTGGGACGCGGACCTGCAGGGCATCGACAGGGTGGAGGTTGCTGCCCCTGCGAACGGTTCCCGACCCCTCGTCCTCCTGGCCCCTGCGCCCGGCACCCGCGCCAAACGTCTCAGCTCCATCCTGGCCCAGCTCCCCGCGGACATTTCGGTGGCCAGTTACGATCCGCTCAAGGAGGAGACGCTGCAGCTGCGCGGCCGGACCTGGGTGCAGGAGTCCGCTGCGGGCCATGATTACCGGGTTACCGGTGCCGGATTCTGGCAAATCCACCGCGACGCCCCGGAAACATTGGTCACTGCCGTCACCGGTTTCCTGCACGACGGCGGGTTCCTGAAGCCGGGCGCGTCAGTGGCCGATCTCTATGCCGGTGCCGGACTGTTCACCGCTCCGCTCGCCGATGCCGTTGGCGAAACGGGCTCAGTGCTGTCGGTGGAAGGCGCTCCCGGAACAAGCAGGGACGCCCGGAAGAACCTCCACGGAGCGCCTCAGGTGGAAATCGTGCAGGGCCGCGTGGAGCGTGTGCTGCGCCAGCGGCCCCGGAACTTTGATGCGCTGGTGCTGGACCCGCCGCGCGCCGGCGCCGGCAAGGCCGTGGTGAACCAGCTCATCGCCGCCGGCCCGCGGGCCATTGCGTACGTTTCGTGTGACCCCGCATCCTTTGCGCGCGACATCGGGTACTTCCAGCAGGGCGGCTGGTCCCTGGCGCAGCTTCGGGCATTTGACCTGTACCCGCACACACATCACCTCGAGACGGTGGCACTGCTGACTCCCCGCGGCTGATGCCACTAGGATGGGCGGAGTAGTCCCACGTCGCGCACCGTATATCACGGCTGGCCCCATGCTCTTTTGTAGGACCATCTACTAATTAGGCTGACCTAACTAGCAAGCGGTCTACCGCGCGACAAAGATGAAACTGTTGCGAGAGGAGTCCTGCGATGAGCACTGTGGACAGCTTCGGTTCAAAAGGCAAACTTAATGTAGCCGGAACCGAATACGAAATTTTCCGGTTGAACTCCGTTGAAGGTTCAGAAAACCTTCCGTTCAGCCTCAAGGTATTGCTTGAAAACCTGTTGAGGACCGAGGACGGCGCGAACATCACTGCCGATCACGTTCGCGCCCTCGCTGGGTGGGATCCGAATGCCCAGCCCGACACTGAAATCCAGTTCACGCCTGCACGCGTCATCATGCAGGATTTCACCGGCGTTCCCTGCGTGGTGGACCTTGCCACCATGCGCGAGGCGGTGAAGGAGCTTGGCGGCGACCCGAAGAGGGTGAACCCGCTGGCACCCGCGGAAATGGTCATCGATCACTCCGTCCAGATCGATGCTTTCGGTAACTCCGGTGCGCTGGAGCGCAATATGGAGATCGAATACCAGCGCAATGGTGAGCGCTACCAGTTCCTGCGCTGGGGACAGACGGCTTTCGACGACTTCAAGGTCGTCCCGCCGGGAACCGGCATCGTGCACCAGGTCAACATCGAATACCTGGCCCGCACCGTCATGACACGCGAAGTTGACGGCGCTCTCCGTGCCTACCCAGACACCTGCGTCGGCACCGACTCGCACACCACCATGGTCAACGGCCTGGGCGTGCTCGGCTGGGGCGTTGGCGGCATCGAAGCCGAAGCGGCCATGCTGGGCCAGCCGGTATCCATGCTGATCCCGCGCGTCGTCGGCTTCAAGCTGACCGGTTCCATCCCCGCCGGCGCCACCGCCACGGACGTGGTCCTGACCATCACCGAACAGCTGCGCAAGCACGGTGTGGTGGGCAAGTTCGTCGAGTTCTACGGCGAAGGCGTGGCCGAAGTTCCGCTCGCCAACCGCGCGACCATCGGCAACATGAGCCCGGAGTTTGGCTCCACGGCCGCAATGTTCCCGATCGACGACGTCACAATCGAGTACCTGCGCCTCACCGGCCGCTCGGAGGAGAACGTGGCCCTCGTCGAGGCCTACGCCAAGGAACAGGGCCTCTGGCACGACCCGTCGAAGGAGATCAAGTTCTCCGAGTACCTCGAGCTGGACCTGTCCACCGTGGTTCCGTCCATTTCCGGCCCGAAGCGTCCCCAGGACCGCATCGAGCTCACGGACGCCAAGGAGCAGTTCCGCAAGGACATCCACAACTACGTCTCGCTCGAAGACGGCAGCGTGGACGAGTCCCTCGACGAGTCCTTCCCCGCATCGGACTCGCCGTCGTTCACGCACGCCGACTCGCACACGACTGACTCGGCACGCGTTGTTTCCGCGGCCAACGGCGCCGAAGGCCGCCCGTCCAGCCCTGTGCACATTGAGATGGAGGACGGCCGCGAGTTCGAGCTGGACCACGGTGCGGTGTCCATCGCGTCGATCACGTCCTGCACCAACACGTCCAACCCGTCGGTGATGCTGGCTGCCGCCCTGCTGGCGCGCAACGCCGTCAACAAGGGTCTGGCCGCCAAGCCGTGGGTCAAGACGTCCGTCGCACCGGGGTCCAAGGTAGTCACCGACTACTACGAGAAGTCCGGGCTGACCCCGTACCTGGAGAAGCTTGGCTTCTACATCGTGGGCTACGGCTGCGCAACCTGCATCGGCAACTCCGGCCCGCTGGACGCTGAGATCTCCGAGGCCATCCAGGCCAACGACCTTTCCGTCACCGCTGTCCTGTCGGGTAACCGCAACTTCGAAGGCCGCATCAACCCGGACGTGAAGATGAACTACCTGGCGTCGCCGCCGCTGGTCATCGCCTACGCCCTCGCCGGAACCATGGACTTCGACTTCGACACCGATGCCCTGGGCAAGGATGAAGCCGGCAACGACGTCTTTTTGAAGGACATCTGGCCGAACCCGGTCGAGGTCCAGCAGGTCATCGATTCCTCCATCGACAAGGAAATGTTCGCCCGCGGCTACGAGGGCGTCTTCGAAGGCGACGACCGCTGGAAGGCCCTCGACACCCCCGCAGGCGACACGTTCGCATGGGATGAGAAGTCAACCTACGTCCGGAAGCCCCCGTACTTCGAGGGCATGAAGGCACAGCCGGAACCCGTCCAGGACATCACTGGCGCGCGGGTCCTGCTGAAGCTGGGCGACTCGGTCACCACCGACCACATCTCCCCGGCCGGCTCCTTCAAGTCGGACACCCCGGCTGGCCAGTACCTGCTGGCCAACGGCGTGGAGCGCAAGGATTTCAACTCCTACGGCTCGCGCCGCGGTAACCACGAAGTGATGATCCGCGGCACCTTCGCCAACATCCGCATCAAGAACCAGCTGCTGGACGGCGTGGAGGGCGGCTTCACCCGCGACTTCACCCAGGCCGACGGCCCGCAGGCCTATGTCTACGACGCCGCCCAGAACTACCAGGCCGCCGGCACCCCGCTGGTTGTCCTGGCAGGCAAGGAGTACGGCTCCGGTTCATCGCGCGACTGGGCAGCCAAGGGCACCGCACTGCTGGGTGTCAAGGCCGTCATCGCCGAGAGCTACGAGCGCATCCACCGCTCCAACCTGATCGGAATGGGCGTCCTTCCGCTGCAGTTCCCGGCCGGCGAATCCGCTGCCACCCTGGGGCTGACCGGTACGGAATCCTTCGCTGTTGAGGGTGTCACTGCGCTCAACGAAGGCACCACTCCGAAGACCCTCAAGGTCACGGCGACCGCCGAAGACGGCACCGCCAAGTCGTTCGATGCGGTCCTCCGCATCGATACGCCGGGCGAAGCGGACTACTACCGCAACGGCGGTATCCTGCAGTACGTGCTTCGCCAGATTTCCGCCAACTAAGCGGAAGCTGCCTTAGGGCAAATCAGGCGTGAAGGCCCCGGCCGGTCACTGACCGGCTGGGGCCTTTCGCATTTCTCCTCACGAGGCATGCTGCCCCTGCCGGCTGGTACGGAGTCCTGCCCGGCGCCGGTGTCCGTCCGGAGGCGTTAGAGTTAAAAGGCATGTCTACCACCCGAAGGAGGGGCCGTTGGGACTCTTGGAGACCATCCGGAATCCGCAGGACCTGAGCAAGTTGTCTGCGGCGCAGCTGGATCAGCTGGCCGCCGAGGTCAGGGAATTCCTGATCGGCAACGTCTCCCAGACGGGCGGACACCTTGGTCCCAACCTCGGCGTTGTCGAGCTGACTATGGCGGTGCACCGGATCTTCGATTCGCCCCGCGACAGCATCGTCTTTGACACGGGCCACCAGTCGTACGTGCATAAACTCCTTACCGGACGCCAGGATTTCAGCACGCTTCGCCAGCAGGACGGGCTGTCCGGATATCCTGACCGGGCTGAATCCGAGCACGATATCGTCGAAAGCTCACACGCCTCGTCCTCGCTGTCCTGGGCTGACGGGATATCCCGTGCCCGTCAGCTGACCGGCGACGGCGACCGTTACGTTATCGCCGTCGTCGGGGACGGTGCCCTTACGGGCGGCATGGCATGGGAGGCCATCAACAACATCGCCGCCGACAAGAGGCGCCGCGTCGTCATCGTCGTCAATGACAACGGCCGGTCCTATGCCCCCACCGTTGGCGGATTTGCCGACTATCTTGCGTCCCTTCGCCCCACCATCGACTCGCTGAGGGCCGCACCGGCCTACGAAGTCGCCCTCGACTGGTGGAAAAAGAAGCTTCAGAGCGGCGGGCCGCTTGGCCAGTTCACCTACAAGAGCCTCCATGCGATGAAAAAGGGCATCAAGGACTGGTGGGCTCCCCAGGGCATGTTCGAAGACCTTGGCATGAAGTACATCGGCCCGGTGGACGGCCACAACCTCCAGGCCTTGGAGCATGCCCTCTCCACCGCCAAGAACTATGCCGGCCCGGTGATTGTGCACGCCATGACCGAGAAGGGCCACGGCTACGCGCCGGCACGCGCGCACGAAGCCGACCAGTTCCACGCAGTGGGGATCATCGACCCCGAAACCGGCGAGCCCGCAGATGCCGGGGGTGCGAAGTCCTGGACCTCCGTCTTTGCGGATGAAATTGCCGACATCGCCGACGAGCGCAAGGACATCGTGGGGATCACCGGCGCGATGCTCATCCCCGTGGGCCTGCACAAGTTTGCCGCCCGTCACCCGGAGCGGGTGTTCGACGTCGGCATCGCCGAACAGCACGCCCTCACCTCCGCCGCCGGCATGGCCTACGGCGGACTGCACCCCGTCGTCGCCGTATATGCCACCTTCCTCAACCGCGCCTTCGACCAGCTGCTCATGGACGTTGCCCTGCACAAGGCGGGCGTCACCATTGTGCTGGACCGCGCCGGTGTCACGGGTCCCGACGGTGCGAGCCATCACGGCATGTGGGACATGGCGATGGTCCAGATCGTGCCCGGACTGCACTTGGCGGCGCCGCGCGATGCCACAAGGCTCCGTGAAGAACTGCGCGAGGCCGTGGCCATCAAGGATGCCCCCACAGTGGTCCGCTACTCCAAGGGCACAGTCGGGGCAGAGATCGAAGCCATCGAGCGGCTGAGTGACGGCGTGGACGTGCTTGCCCGGCGTCCCTCCGGTTCCACCGAAAACGACGTCCTCATCGTCAGCGTGGGCGCCATGTCCGAACTCGCCCTCAACGTCTCAAACCGGCTTGGTGCGCAGGGCATCAGCTCCACCGTGGTCGATCCGCGGTGGGTGCTTCCGGTCCGGAAATCGATCATCGCCCTGGCCGCCCGGCACCGCCTGGTGATCTGCATCGAGGACGGGGTCCGTGCCGGAGGCGTGGGCTCCAGGATCCGCCAGGAGATGCGCGCGGCCGGTGTGGACACGGCGCTGAATGAAGTGGGCCTGCCGGTGGAGTTTCTGGATCACGGCTCCCGCAGCCAGGTTCTGGAACGGGTCGGCCTCACCGCGCAGCAGATCACCCACGACGTTGTCGCTCAGGTTCTGGGCACCAAGGTGCCCTTCGCCCGGCCCCTGCCGGGGCAGCAGCACCCCACCACGGGAAGCCTGCCCAAGCTGTAGGAAGGGTTCAGCGCCAGCCGGCGTCCCATAAGAATTACCAGGCCGTAGAGGCACAACTCCCACCGTTCGGCGGCACAGGCCGCGGGCGATCCAAAGGACGGGCATGAGCGGAATCATCCGGGTTTACAAGCGTGACGAAGAAGGGGTCCTCCAGTTCAGGGAGGCCTGGTTCGACGAGGACTACAGCCAGTTCGTGACGAACCACGGGACTGTAGGGCACCAGAGCAAGACCGACGAAACGGACGTCGCTGACAGCGAGGCGGCCGAGCGGCTGATGGATGCCTTCGCCGCGCAGTGCGCCGAGGACGGCTATGCCGAGATTCCCGACGAAGAGCAGTACTGGGTTGTGGCGCAGTACGCCCTGAAGACCCGGGAAGGTACCAGCCGCGACCGGTATCTTGAGGAGAAAGCCAAGGATGCCCTGACCAGCCACCTTGCATGGCGGGGGCTGGGCACGGTTGAGCGCTCGGAGTTCAGCGACTCCAAGCTCAACATTTTCTGTCTGTGTCCGGATGTGAACAAGGCCGTGAACGCCATTAAGGTCTGCATCCGCGGCGAGGACCTGGACTTCACCAAGCTCAGCATCGGTGCCGCCCCGTTTAGTGACCCAACTGCCTTGAAACTCAAGCACTCACCGAAGCAGGCCGCCGGGTTCGCGTTGTAGCGGCCGTTATAGGGTGTTTTCATGACTGAATATCGCCGCCTGGGAAAATCCGAACTGACTGTTTCTGTGGTGGGACTCGGCTGCAATAACCTGGGCCGGGCCAATACGGTGACGGAGTCACAGGAGGGGACTGACGCCGTCGTCCATGCCGCCCTTGATGCCGGCGTAACGCTGTTCGACGTCGCGGATTCCTACGGCCGGGAACCCGGCCTGAGTGAAACCATGCTCGGCAAGGCGCTTGGCCGCAGGCGCGACGAAGCTGTGGTGGCGACCAAATTCGGCCTGGATATGCGCGGGACCAACGGCAAGGATTACGGTGCCCGCGGTTCGCGGAGCTACATCATCCGCGCCGCCGAGGCTTCCCTCCGGCGGCTGGGCACGGACTGGATCGATCTGTACCAGTTCCACACCCCGGATCCGCTGACGCCAATCGAAGAGACGCTGGATGCCCTGAACGAGCTGGTGGCCAGCGGCAAGGTCCGTTACATCGGCCATTCCAACCGGGCAGGCTGGCAAATCGCCGAGGCCGAATTCGTGGCCCGGGCCCGGGGCGATGCCCGCTTCATTTCGGCGCAGAACCACTACAACCTGCTGGACCGCCGCGCCGAGCTGGAGGTCATTCCGGCCGCTGAGGCCTATGGCATCGGTGTGCTGCCCTACTTCCCGCTGGCAAACGGACTGCTGACAGGAAAATACGCACCGCACCAGGCGCCTGAAGGCTCGCGCCTCAGCCACACGAGGACGCACCTGGTGGACGAAGCCGACTGGCAGCAGTTGAAACAGTTCAGCGCCTTTGCCGCGGACCGCGGCCTCACCGAAGTGCAGGTGGCGTTCTCCTGGCTGGCGGCGCAGCCCGCCGTCAGCAGCGTCATCGCCGGAGCCACGCGGCCCGAGCAGGTCCGGCAGAACGCGGAAGCGGTGGCCTGGGTCCCGGACAAGGCGGAGCTGGAAGAGCTGGACGCCATTTTCCCGCGGACCCCCAAGGTGGCCCTGTTCTGATGGACCCTGTTCAACTGGACGCTGCCCCGATGGACGCTGACGTGATGCACTCCGTCCTGATGGACGTCGATACCGGGATCGACGACGCCCTGGCGCTGGTTTACCTGCTGTCCCGCCCGGAGGCCCGGATCGAGGCCATCACCTGCACGGCGGGCAACGTGGGCGCCCGGCAGGTGGCGCTGAACAATCTGGCACTGCTGCAGCTTTGCGGCCGATCCGGCGTGGAAGTGGCCATTGGCGCTGAGGTACCGCTTGAGATTCCGCTGGTCACCACCGAGGAAACCCACGGCCCGCAGGGCATCGGCTATGCGGAGCTGCCGTTTCCTGCGCAGCAGATTTCACCGCGGCATGCGGTGGACGTATGGGTGGACACTGTCCGGGCGAATCCGGGGGAGATAACGGGCCTCATCACCGGACCGCTGACCAACTTCGCACTGGCCCTGCGCCGCGAACCTGCTCTGCCTAAGCTGCTGAAGGGCCTCGTGATCATGGGTGGATGCTTCAACTACCAGGGGAACACCACGCCCACGGCGGAGTGGAACGTCTCCGTTGATCCCCACGCCGCGCAGGAGGTCTTCGCTGCCTACAGCGGCCTTCCCGCGGACAGCCTGCCCGTGGTGTGCGCGCTCGAAACCACCGAACGGATAGAGCTGCGGCCCGAGCACCTGCAAAGACTGGGGGAGGCCTCCGGCGCGCAGGAACCGGAGCTCGTGCTTCCGGAACAGCCGGAAGGCCAGCGCAGCGCCTCGGACAATCCTCTCGTAGCTTGCATCTCTGACGCCGTCCGCTTTTACCTGGAATTCCACCGGCTGTACGGCCAAGGCTATGTCGCCCACATGCACGACGCCTTCGCGGCCGCAGCCGCCATCGGCCGCACGCCCATTCAGACGCGCCCGGCCACCGTGCATGTGGAAACCGAGTCGCCCCGGCTTATTGGCACCACGGTGGCTGACTTCCGCGGCATCTGGAACGAACCGCCCAACGCCCGCATCGTGACGACGAACGACCCCCGGCAGTGCTTCGACGAGCTCATTTCCTCGGTGGCGGCACTGGCCCGCACCCTGCGGCCATAATCGCAGAGTGGCCCCCAGTGAATCCGTAGCACCGCGCCACCACGGATCTGTAGGATGGTAGCCGCGTCGAGGTGACATAGGCGCCACATTTCGCGTACGCGGAGGATCACGCCACGGGGCGGGGCCTGCCGTCATCAGCCTAAGGATCCACAATGTCACAGACTTCCCTCACCCTCCCCAGCCCCGGACAGCAGGAGGGACGAAACCGCCGGCTGCTCGAACTGCTCGGCGCCGCCGCGATCGCGGGCACCTTCATCTACCTCGTCCTCACTCAGCCTGCCGATATCGCCAACGGACTTGGAAGCGTCTCCGCGCTGGTTGCCTTGGGCGGGTTCCTGCTCGGTGCGGCTCTGCTGATCGTGGGCGTGCTGCCCACGCTTCCCACCTCGACGGTAGTTCTCATCCCCGTGGCGCTGGTCCTGAACATCGTTCTCGGCCAGCTCATGGGGACCAGCGGACTGCCCTTCTACTTCGACGCCATCGGCACCGTGCTGATCGCCGTCCTAGCAGGCCCCGCCGCCGGCGCCGCGACCGGCGCCCTGAGCAGCATCGTCTGGTCCTTCATCAACCCCACTGTCCTCCCCTTCGCCGCCGGCGCCGCGCTCATCGGGTTCCTCGCAGGCACTGCTGCACGCTACGGGCTCTTCCGCCGCTTTTACCTCGCCCCGGTGGCCGGCTTCCTCACCGGAATCCTGGCCGGTGTGGTGTCGGCCCCCGTTGCTGCCTTTGTTTTCGGTGGAACCTCCGGGGCCGGAACCGGCGCGATTGTCAGCGCCTTCCGCGCCATGGGCGACACCCTGCTTGCCGCCATCACCAAGCAGGCGCTGATCTCGGACCCCATGGACAAGGCTATCGTGTTCGCCATTGCGGCCATGCTCGTGTACGCCCTTCCCCGCCGAACCACCTTCCAGTTGCCGTTCGTGCGCCGCTTCAATGTCCTGGCAGGCAAGGAACCGGTCCAGAAGGACGCCTGAACGGTGGACGGCCCCATCCGGCGGGCGCCGCGGCTCAACCCCCTGACCCTGCTGGCCGCGGCCGCAGCAGTACTGGTGATCACGACGGCGGCCGCCAACTGGGCGGCGTCCCTCACCGTTGCCGCCGGTGCCGTGGCGCTGGCGGCGGCCTTCGGCCGCGCCCGCCGCGTCCTGTTCGCCGGCGGCGCCATCCTGGCGCCGTTCTGGCTCTCCTTGCTGGTGATGCATGGCCTTTTCTACCCCGAGGGCCGCACAGTGCTGGCGGGATGGGGGCCGGCCAGAGTCACGGCCGAGGGCCTCGGCTTTGCCGTTGACATGGGGCTGCGCACCTCAACCTTCGTCCTCGTACTGATGCTGTTCTCCTTCAGTGTCAGGGTGCCGGACCTGGTCGCGTCGCTGGGCGCCCTCCGCCTGCCGCCGCAGTTCGGCTACGTCCTGGCCTCGACTCTGATGCTGGCTCCCATCATCTCCGCCCGCCTCCAGAAGGTGCGCCAGGCCCAGGAGTCTCGCGGACTTGTGGTGGAGCAGGGGCTCGTGAGCCGCATGAAGGCAGTCCGCCTGCAGATGGTGCCGCTGGTGCTGGGCCTGGTCCACGACGCCGGAATCCGCGCCCAGGCGCTTGACGCCAGAGGCTTCCGGCGGGCTGGCCCGAGGACCAGTTACCGGGAGGTTCACGATTCAACAGCCCAGCGCGTTTTCCGGCTGGCTGTCCTCCTGCTCGCCGGGGCTGCGGTGGCCCTGCGGATCGTGGCTTCCACCTCTGGCGGAGGCGCTGCATGAGCGGGCGGGACGTTAGCGGGCGGGGCACCGGTCGGGAGCCCGCCGGTGGGGAGGCCGCCGGGCGGCGGTACACAGCCCCGACGACGCTGTGTGCGGCCATCGAGGCGTTCACTTTCCATGGCGATACCGGGCCCGCGCTGCGGGCGCTTGAGGTCGAGGCTGCTCCGGGATCGCTGACGGCAGTGCTTGGGGGTTCCGGGAGCGGTAAGTCCACCCTGGGACGGCTGCTCGCCGCCTGGCTGGCGGGAGGACGCGATGGCGTACTCAGGGGGTCGCTGCAGGTGGTGGCCGGAGGTGGCCAGGAGGGCGGGCGCCGCCTGGTGTTTTCCGGGTCGGATGATGACCCGCGGATCGACTCCGCAGCCTGGGCTGACCATGTGGGCTACGTGCCGCAAGATGCTGCCGCCATGCTTTCAGGCGTGCGCGGCACTGTGGAGGAGGAGCTGGCCTTCGGGCTCGAGAACCGCGGGACGGCGCGGTCCGAGATGACCGCGAGCGTGGCTGAAACCGCCCGGCTCACTGGCCTCACGGCGCTCCTGGGACGTGACCCCGCAACCCTTTCCGGGGGAGAGCTGCGGCGCCTTGCCATCGGGTGCGCCATCATCGGCGATCCGGGCATCCTGATTCTCGATGAACCACTGTCATCCCTCGATTCCGCCGGAGAGCTGACCGTGATGGCGCTCGTCAAGGACCTGAGGGCCCGCGGAGTAGCAGTGGTGGTCCTCAGCCAGCACGCCGACGCGCTGACGCGGCAGGCCGTGCACTGGCTGGTCCTGGGAGACGGAGCAGCAAAGGCGGCCGGGCCCCCGGACCGGTTGCTGGCCGGCGCCTTACTGGCCAATTCCGGTGTTGTTGTCAGCGAGCCCAGGGCGGTTCCCACGATCCAGGACAGGCCCAGGCGAACCCCCGGGCCGGTGCCCGCTGCTGCGTACACGCCAGTAGCTGCCATGGAGTTGCCGCCTGCCCTGGACGTGGCACCTTCGCTGGAACTGGAAGGCGTGTCCTTCCGGTTCGGTGCCAAGGACTCCAGCCCCCCGCTCCTGCTGGAGAACATCAACCTGGACGTGCGGCCCGGGGAGGTAGTGGCGGTGACCGGTACGAACGGCGCCGGCAAATCGACACTGCTGCGGCTGTTCAACGGGCTGCTGCGGCCGCTGAGTGGCGACATCCGCGTCGCCGGCAAGGCGATCGCGGGTGTTCCCACGGGCATCGTCGCCGACCGGCTCGGCCTGCTGTTCCAGCATCCCCACGACCAGTTGTTCGAACGGACTGCAGAGCGTGAGGTGCTGTTCGGACTGGAGCGGCTCTTCGGGCAGCAGGCACCGGCGAAGGCCGCTGCAGCGCTGGAGGCCGTGGGTCTCGGCGGGTCAGGCGCAGTCCATCCGCACGAACTTTCCGGCTCGGCTCAACGCCTGCTGGCGCTGGCGACGGTGCTGGCCCGGGAGCCGGCGGTACTGGCACTGGATGAACCTACGGTCGCCCTTGATGCCCATGGCTTGGAGCGGCTGACCGCGGCCATCACAGCGGCAGCCAGCCGTGGCGCCGCCGTCGTGATGGTCACGCATGACTTGCCATTTGCGCGTGCGCATGCCCACAGGACGCTGGCACTTCAGGGCGGAGCCCTGGTGGGCCGCTAGGAAATCCTGGGAGGAGCCGTAGTTTTGCGCACTACCAAATGCGGCGTCCTCACCACGTGGGCGGGTTTCTGTGACCGTTCGATCCGGTCCACAGCCTGCTTGACAGCTGTTGCTGCGAGTAGCGGCGCGTCCTGGCTGACCGAGGACAGCTGCATGTAGCTGAGCCGGGCAAAGTGGCTATCGTCGTATCCGAGCACGGAGACATCGTCAGGCACTTTCAGCCCGTCGGCACGCAAGCCTTCGATCAGGCCGAGGGCAGTCCTGTCGTTGAAGGCGACGACGCCTGACGGGAGATCCGCCCGCAGGGACCGGAAGGCCGTCAGGCCGTCTTCTTCGGTAGGCCCGCCGGGGATTATCCTCGCCTCCAGGCCGTGCCGCTCCATTTGAGTTCGGAAGGCCACCCGGCGCTGGTCGGCAGAAACGGCTGTGCCGCCGTCGACATGCACGATGTTGCGGTGACCGAGGCCGGCGAGGTGCTCAACGGCCATGCGGATGCCGGCCTGGTCGTCGCTGCTCACCGCGTCCACCAGGCCGCCCACGTCGTCCCGGAGGAGGCTGACGACGGGCACCTGGCCGGCAAACCGCTCCAGCTCCTGACTCCCCAGTGTCGGAGAGATCATGATGAGTGCCTCGGAACCGACATCGAGCAGGGATTCGATGGCCCGGGTCTCGGGGCGGCCATAGGCAACCGCGCTCAACGCGATTTCGTAGCCATGCGCCGCCGCCTCTGCATAGGCGGCATCCACTATTTCCGCGTGAAAGGGCTGGGCGCTGAAGAAACTCAGGCCCAGGAGCCTGGTGCGGCTGCTGCGCAGCAGGCGGGCCCGGCTGTCGGGCCGGTAGCCGAGTTTCCGTGCTGCCTCAAGCACCGTTTGCCGGGTCGACTCCGCCGCTCCGGGCGCCCCGCGCATGACGATGGAAACCAGCGCCCGCGAGACGCCGGCCGCGGCGGCCACGTCCATCAGCGTTGGGCGGCGCTGCTGTTCCGTCATTTTCCTCCTCTGTCTGGATCATTCTATAGAACGATCTAGACAGGATGGGTACAGGATGCCATATTGGGTTACTAGAACGATCTATATGCAGCATTCCACTATCGACTAGAAATCCCGGGAGTATCCATGGCTTATCTTCAGCATCCGGTCAGCGCGGACCGGCCTGCCCGCATCGCCCTAATCGGTGCCGGCTGGATTGGAAGTTTCCACGCTGAATCTGTTGCCCGCCGCATCTCCGGCGCCCGACTCGAAGCCATCGCGGATCCGTCGCTGCCCGCTGTGGAAGCCCTTGCCGGGAGGTTGGGAGTTGCCAAAATCAGCGCTGATCCTGCCGATGTGTTCAATGATCCGGACGTGGATGCCGTGCTGATTGCGGCTCCGGCCCGGTTCCACTCGACTCTGATCGCGGCGGCAGCCCGTGCCGGGAAGGACGTGTTCTGCGAAAAGCCCGGCGGGCGCACGGTCGAGGAACTGGACAGTGCGATGGCGGCAGCGGACGCCGCTGGAATCATGGTCCAGTTCGGCTTCAACCGGCGCTACGCAACGGATTTTGCCGCGGCACGAAAGCTCATTGACGACGGCGCAGTGGGAACCCCCCAGCTCCTCCGGTCGCTGACGCGCGATCCGGGTACAGAAGCCGGCATCGCCAACCCGGAGCGCATCCCGCCAGGAACGATCTTCCTGGAGACCCTGATCCATGACTTCGACACGCTGAACTGGCTGAACCCTGGCGCCGTTCCCGTCCGTGTGCACGCTGTGGCGGACGCCCTGGTTGCTCCCGAGGCCAAAGACGGAGGGCTGCTGGACACAGCGGTAGTGACAGTGACCTACAGCAACGGGGCAATAGCGGTGGCGGAAGCGAACTTCAACGCGCTGTACGGCTATGACGTGCGGGGCGAGGTGTTCGGCTCGGCCGGCATGGTGACTGCGGGCGGACCGCAAGCCTCCAGTGCTACGAGCTATACGGCGGCCGGCATCGGCTCTGCGACGGTTCGTCTGAACGTGGACCTCTTCCATGATGCTTACACGTTGGAAGTGGCGGACTTCGCGGAAGCGGTGAAAGCCCGCCGCGACGGCGTCCAGGCCTCAGCGAAACCAGGCCCGGGCTGGGCAGACGCCCGTAACGCCCTCGCGGTGGCGCTGGCGGCGTCACGGTCGGCCGACACCGGACTGCCCGTCGAGGTCTCGTCGGTTGCAGAGCTGCGGGCAGCCGAGCAGCAACTGCACACGGTGGGGGACGCCGTATGAGCTTCCGGCTGGCCGTCTGCGCTGAGATGCTCTACGGCGGACTTCCCCTGGCCGATCGGGTTCAGCGGATCCATGGGCAGGGCTTTGAGGTGGAGCTCTGGGATACCCGCGCCCGGGATATCGCCTCACTCGCCGCGACTGGTGCCCGCTTCTCCTCGATGAGCGGCTACTTCGGAGGCAGCCTCATCGATCCCGACAGCGCCCATGAGGTGCTGGCCTCCGCCGAGAAGCTCATTCCGACTGCCTTGGAACTCGGCGTCGAGCGGATGGTGGTTCACCCGGCTGAACTCGGCGAGGGTGGCCACGCGGTCAGGCCAGCCCACCGCGCAACGGGCCAGATGTGGCTCACCGGACTGCGTACTCTGGAACGCCTGGGCAACTTGGGCGAGAAGCACGGCGTGACGTTTGCGCTGGAGAACCTGAACACCATCGTGGACCATCCGGGCATCCCGCTGGCGCGCGCGAAGGACACCCTGGCCCTCGTCTCGGCGGCTCACCACCCCAACGTGAAGATGATGCTGGACCTTTACCACGCCCAGATCGGAGAGGGGAACCTGATTGAACTGGTGCGGGAAGCCCTGCCCTGGATAGGAGAGATCCAGGTCGCTGACGTACCTGGCCGCTTCGAACCCGGTACAGGCGAGATTAACTACCGTGCCGTCGCCTCGGCGCTGGCGGATGCCGGGTACTCCGGCGTCGTTGGACTGGAGGCCGGTGCCTCCGGCGGCCAAGGCGTGGAAGCGGGGGACATCGCCCTCGCTGCGTTCAGGGCGGCTTTCGACGTCTGAGCCCCCTGCGTCGGGTGCCAGGTCGAGGAGTCGCAGCTGCGGTAGATTCCCGGAACCCCCCCGTGACCCTCCGCCGGGGGTCCGGGGGCGGCTCCTCTGGACTTATGGCCGGGAGGCAATGCCTACGGGAAGGAACCGCTTGCCATTTACGCGCTCCGATGCGCCCACCCGGTCCAGGTAGGGGGTGATGCCGCCCAGGAACATGGGCCAGCCGGCGCCGAGGATCAAGCAGAGGTCGATGTCCTCCGGGCCAGCCACCACGCCTTCGTCGAGCATCAGCCCGATTTCCTCTGCCAGGGCATCCTGCGTCCGGCGCAGGACTTCCTCTCCGGTTGAGGGGGCCGTGCCGAACGACAGCAGTGCCATGGTGCTCTGCGGTATCTCCTGGCCACCATCGGCCGCCGGAGCCCAGAGCGATTTCACCCCGTTGTCGATCAGCTTCTGGAGGTTCTGGGATACCTTGAAGCGGTCTCCAAATGCGGCGTGGAGTGACTCCTGGACGTGCTGTGCCACGGGAAGCCCCACCATCGCGCCCAGCGTGAACGGCGTCATGGGCAGGCCCATCGGGCGCAGGGCGTTGTCCGCGACGTCCGCCGGGGTGCCTTCATCGAAGGCGGCCGTGACTTCGCCCATAAGCCGCAGCAGGATGCGGTTGACCACGAAGGCCGGGGCGTCTTTGACCAGGACGGCGGTTTTCTTCAGTCCTTTGGCCAGTTCAAAAGCGGTGGCCAGCACGGCGTCGTCGGTCTTGGGGGCCCGGACGACTTCCAGCAGCGGCATGACGGCCACCGGGTTGAAGAAGTGGAATCCCACCAGCCGCTCAGGGTTCTTCAGATCCGCGGACATGGCTGTCACGGACAACGAGGATGTGTTGGTGGCGAGGATGCAGTCGGGAGAGACCACGGCCTCCAGCTCCGCGAACACCTGCTTCTTGACGTTCAGTTCCTCGAACACGGCCTCGATGACAAAGTCGGCATCCGCAAACAGCTCCTTGGAGACGGACCCGGTGACAAGCGCCTTGATCCGGTTCGCCGCGTCCTGGCTGATCCGTTTCTTGCCGAGCAGTTTGTCGGCCTCGGCGTGGACGTAGCCCACTCCCTTGTCCACGCGGGCCTGGTCGATGTCGGTCATGACGACAGGAACCTTGAGCTGGCGCGCGAACAGGAGGGCAAGCTGGCTGGCCATCAGTCCCGCGCCGACGACGCCGACCTTTGTCACGGGGCGGGCGAGGCTCCGGTCGGGTGCGCCGGCAGGCCGCTTGGAGCGTTTCTGCACGAGGTCCAGGAAAGCATAGACCGTTGAGCGGAACTCGTCGGTCTGCATGAGCCCCGCCAGGGTTTCACACTCCATGGCCGCCGATTCCGCCTGTGACATGGTCCGGTTGGCTTCGATGATGTCCAGAACCTTGGCCGGCGCCGGCGAGGCGTTCGACGTCTTGCTCTCCACGAAGGCGCGTCCGGCCGCCACGGCACCCGCCCAGCGGGCGGCCACCCCGGGGTCGGAGGGGTCGACGGCGTTCGGCCGTTCCGGGGCGACCTCGCCCGAGATGACTTTCGCGGCCCATGCGAGGGACTGTTCCACGAAGTCGGCAGGTTCGAACAGGGCATCGGCGATGCCCAGCTTGAAAGCCTCGGGCCCGGACAGCGTGCGGTTGTTGCTGATCGGGTTCTCGATCATGACCTTGACAGCGTTTTCAGGGCCGATCAGCCGCGGCAGCAGGTAGACCCCGCCCCAGCCGGGGACGAGTCCGATGAAAGCCTCGGGAAGGGCCAGTGCGCCGGCACCGGATGACACTGTGCGGTAGGTGGACTGCAGGGCGATTTCCAGCCCGCCGCCGAGGGCCACGCCGTTGATGAAGGCGAAGCTGGGGACGCCGAGGTTTGCGAGCGTGGCGTAGACCTCGTGCCCCAGCTGGGCCATCCACAGGCCGTGCTCGCGGCTGTTGAGTGACTTCACGGCAGACAGATCAGCGCCGGCCACGAGGAAGTGGGGCTTGCCCGTCACCCCAACGCCTACGATCTCCCCTCTTGCTGCGCGGTCCCGAAGTCCTTCAAGCACAGTACCGAGCTCAACGAGCGTGTTGGGGCCCAGTGTGGTCGGCTTGGTATGGTCCAGGCCGTTGTCCAGCGTGATGAGCGCGAACGTGCCCCCGCCGGATCCGCCAGGCGCGGCAGGCAATTCGATGTCCTGGACGTAGGAGTGCGTAACGGTCTCGTCGGGGAAGAGGTCGGCAAGCTTGCTGAATTCTGCGGCGCTCATGCTGTGGCTCCTGCTGTTTCGATGTCGGTACCGCTGTAATCGGCGTGGTGAGGGTTTTCCCAGATGACGGTGGCACCCATGCCGAGGCCGATGCACATGGCCGTGACTCCGTAGCGGACGGAGGGATCTTCCTCGAACTGCCGGGCCAGCTGGTTCATGAGCCGGATGCCCGAGGATGCGAGGGGATGGCCCACCGCAATGGCGCCGCCGTAGCGGTTGACACGGGGGTCGTCGTCGGCGATCCCAAAGTGGTCGAGGAAGCTCAGGACCTGGACAGCAAAAGCTTCGTTGATTTCGAACAGGCCAATGTCCCCGATTTCCAGGCCGGCTTTAGCAAGTGCCTTTTCAGTGGACGGGACAGGTCCGATCCCCATGACTTCCGGTTCAACACCCGCGTAGGCATAGCTGACCAGCCGCATCTTGACGCCCAACCCCAGTTCTGCCGCGGCATCGGCGGAGGTCAGCAGCGCCGCTGTGGCGCCGTCGTTCAGTCCAGCGGCGTTGCCTGCCGTGACGCGGCCATGCGGACGGAACGGCGTCCGAAGGGCGGCAAGGTCTTCCAGCGTTGTTCCCGGGCGTGGCGGCTCGTCCACGGTGTTGACGGTCCAGCCCTCTCCCGGCTTCATGGTTGCCACTGGGACCAGGTCCGGCTGGATCAGTCCCGCGCCGTAGGCTTCCTGCAGCTTGTCCTGAGACGAGACTGCGTACGCGTCGGTGCGGTCCTTGGTGATGGCCGGAAAGCGGTCGTGCAGGTTTTCGGCCGTGTTGCCCATATTGAGGGCGGCCGGGTCCACGAGCCGCTCGGATATGAAGCGCGGATTGGGGTCGGCGCCGTCACCCATCGGGTGGTTGCCCATGTGTTCCACGCCGCCGGCGATCACGACGTCGTAGGCGCCGAAGGCGATGCCGCCGGCGGTTGTGGTGACCGCCGTCATGGCTCCTGCGCACATGCGGTCGATGGCAAAGCCGGGAACCGTTCGGGGGAGTCCCGCCAGCAGGGCGGCAGTCCGCCCGATGGTGAGGCCCTGGTCGCCTGTCTGTGTGGTTGCCGCCACGGCCACCTCGTCGATGCGCTCGGCGGGCAGCCCCGGGTTGCGGCGCATCAGTTCGCGGATGCATTTAACCACCAGGTCGTCTGCCCGCGTGCCGGCGTAAATGCCTTTGTCGCCGGCCCGGCCGAACGGTGTGCGCACGCCGTCCACGAAGACGACGTCGCGGACAGCTCGATGGTTTCCGCTGCTTCGGTGTTGGGTCACGTGCTGCTCCTCATTGAGACGGTGGTCCCGGATCATGACCGGGTGCCCGAGGGATCCGGGCGTCACCGAGCCCAATGTTACTAGCCAGTAACTTAGCGTGCAAGGAGCGGAGTGCTAGGCGCTTTGGTCCCTGGCTTCCTTCGGCGGCAGCGGCTGTGGATTGAGGAACGCCTCCGTGATCAGAGGTGCCACGATCCCGATCTGCCACGGCCTGGCTCCCAATCCGCGCAGTTCTTCGGCCACGGACGCTTCGCTGATCTCGGCCGGGGGGCGCCATGCGACCCGACGCAGATAGTCGGGCGTCAGCAGGTTCTCCAGCGGGAGATGCAGCTCGTCGGCCTTCTTCTGCAGAAGCGGCCGTGCAGTTGAGAGCCGTTCCGCGGCGGCTGGATCGCGGTCTGCCCAGACCCGGGGCGGCGGCGGGGCGTTAGTGGGAAGGTGCAGGGGCGGAAGATCCTCAAGGGTGCGGGCTGTGGCGATGCAGCGAAGCCAGCGGGGGGCCTCGCGCTGCGCTGCCCGGCCATGGAAGCCCTTGGT
Source organism: Arthrobacter sp. B2060 (assembly GCF_059090445.1). Lineage (NCBI taxonomy): Bacteria > Bacillati > Actinomycetota > Actinomycetes > Micrococcales > Micrococcaceae > Arthrobacter > Arthrobacter sp. B2060. The sequence goes on along the minus strand of NZ_JBNHFR010000006.1, from coordinate 92,653 downwards.
GCCCAGCAGCTGCGGCACAGTTGCCGGCATGGCTTTGGCGGCAGCCACAAGGGACGAGTCGGGAATAAGCCGGCCCGGAGCCACATCCCGCTTCTGCGCGAGAGCATCGCGTTCCAGCCACATTTCGCGGACTGCGGCGAGCTGGCGGCGGTCCCGGATCTGATGCAGCCCGGATGTTTTGCGCCAGGGATCGATCCTTGGCGGTGCCAGTCCGGCTGCGAGGATGGCAGCGAATTCCTGCTCTGCGAACTCAAGTTTGCCGTCCGCTTCGAGCAGTTCAATGAGTTCCTCGCGGAGCTCGGTCAGGACTTCGACGTCGAGGGCTGCGTAGCGGAGCCAGGGTTCCGGCAGGGGGCGGGTGGACCAGTCGGCAGCCGAGTGTTCCTTGGCCAGGCCGAAGCCCAGCAGCTGTTCGATGACTGCGGCAAGTCCCACGCGCGGCAGCCCGGCGAGCCGGGCGGCCAGCTCGGTGTCGAACAGCTTGTCCGGCCACATGCCGAGCTCGGAAAGGCAGGGGAGGTCCTGGCTGGCCGCGTGCAGGATCCATTCGACGCCATGCAGCGCGTCGTTGATGATGTTCAGGTTGTCAAAGGGCTCGGGATCGATGAGCCAGGTACCCGACCCCTCGCGGCGGATCTGGACCAGGAATGCCCGCTGGCCGTACCGGAAGCCCGAGGCGCGTTCGGCATCGACACCGGCGGGTCCGGTTCCGGCGGCTATTGCTGCCGCACAGCGCTCCAGTCCTGACTGGGTCTCAATGACAAGCGGAACGCCGTCGCGGGGTGAGTCGAGATCGATGACAACGGGGACGCGGCTGTCAAAGCCCTCGACGGAAATGTGGGGTGTGGTTTCAGCAGCCGGAGCGCCAGCTGTGGTGTTTTCCAAATTTTCAGGGGTCATGATGGCCCCTAGTTTACCGGCAGCGCGCTGCCGCGCGGAGTCCCTGCCGCAGGAGGGCACTAGTTCCGGCGCCTGCGGGGGAGCGCGGACACGCCGTCGGGGAGCGGCGGCAGGCCCGCGAAGGTACACACCATATCGGACCAGGCCTCCAGGTGGGCCTGGACGTCGGCACCCGCCGGGGTCCAGGAGGCGCGGAGTTCGATATCTATCGATCCCGGCCTGTCGGCCAATGTGCCGAAGCTTTCCGAAAGGACGCGCGTGGCGGTTCCGCCGGCTGCCCTGTACGCCGCCCGGTGTGTCTCGAGGGCTTCCACGAGCCAGGTCCATGCAACCGAACCCAGCATTTCGTCGTTGCCCATCTCCGGCTCAAGCTGGGCCCGGATATAGGTCACGATGCGGAATTCTCCGTCCCAGACCGCGGAGCCGTCAGGGTCGTGCAGCAGGATGAACCGCCCGGTGGCGAGCTCATCGTCGTCGGGCTCGGTGCCGCCGGCCGAGCGGGCAAGAGCGACGGCGGCCGGGCCGTGTTCCGCAGCGGATTGACTGCCGCGGCTGTGGGCGCCGATGACCTCGGCGCCGAGCGCAACGGCGAACGGCGCCAGCCGCGACGGCGCCGGGATCTCGTTCAGATGCAGCTCACTGCGGCATCGTGCTTTCCGGAGGGTCCCCAAGGCGTACAGAAATTCCGCGGGAACCTGGGCAAGTGCGTTCACAATCGCAGGGTATGCAATGGAGCCAGCGAAGGTCGGCAGGCTCGCCGCCGACCAGGGCAATCGGGCCGGTTCAATCCACAGCAGGGCATTCCGGGCTCCTAATCAGCGGCCTGCGCCGCCCCGCGGGAGCCGGATTCGGCGGCGTTCCCGTGCTGTCCCAGTTCGGTCCGGATGGCCTCGACGAAGGCGTCCACGTCTTCCTCGCTCGTGTCGAAGGAGCACATCCAGCGGACCTCGCCGAGGGCTTCGTTCCAGTCGTAGAAGCGGAAGGATTTCCGCAGCCTGTCCGCCACTCCTTCGGGCAGGATGGCGAAGACGCCGTTCGATTCGGTTTTCTGCGTGGGGTCCACCCCGTCAATGGTGTCCACAGCCTTCCGCAGCCGGGCCGCCATGGCGTTCGCGTGTGCGGCCGACCGCAGCCACAGATCACCCTCCAGCAGCGCGATGAACTGGGCGGACATGAAGCGCATCTTGGAGGCCAGCTGCATGTTCATCTTCCGCAGGAAGAGCAGGCCGTGGGCGGCTTCGGGATTGAGGGCCACCACCAGCTCGCCGAACAGGAGGCCGTTCTTGGTGCCGCCGAACGACAGGATGTCCACTCCTGCATCGCGGGTGAAAGTCCGCAGGGGAACGCCGAGGTGCGCGGCGGCATTGGCCAGCCGGGCCCCGTCCATGTGCAGCTTCATGCCCTTGGCATGGACGTGCCGGGCGATCGCGCGCACCTCATCCGGGGTGTAGCACGTGCCCAGTTCCGTGGTCTGGGTAATGGAGACGGCAAGCGGCTGGGCGCGGTGCTCGTCGCCCCAGCCCCACGCCTCGCGGTCGATCAGCTCAGGGGTCAATTTGCCGTCCGGCGTGGGCACCTGCAGCAGCTTGATGCCACCGATCCGCTCCGGCGCGCCGTTCTCGTCCATGTTGATGTGGGCTGTTGACGCACAGATGACGGCGCCCCACCGGGGAAGCAGGGACTGCAGCGAGAGCACGTTGGCGCCGGTGCCGTTGAAGACGGGAAAGCACTGGATGCCTTCTCCGAAGTGCTGCTCCATGAGGTCCTGCAGCCGGGCGGTGTAGTCGTCCTCGCCGTAGGACACCTGGTGTCCTTCATTGGCGGCCGCCAGGGCGGCCAGCACCTCCGGGTGCACGCCGGAGTAGTTGTCTGAGGCGAAGCCCCGGACGGACGCGTCGTGCAGCCGGGCCATGGTGCCGTTGCCGGCCGTTTCAACTGTGGTTGTCATCGCTTTGGTCACGCTTTCAGTCTAGGGAGTTGCCGCGGGGCCTGCCCGCGGTCACGGGGTCAGCAGGATCCGCTGCCCGTTCAGTTCGGCGGCCGGCTTTTCGAACAGCCCGACGACGGCCGCAGCCAGGTCTTCGACGTCTGTGAAGCCGGGGAACCTGCGTTCGGGGTGGCGGCTGCGCATGGCGGGATCCACCAGCGCCTTCAGCACAAGGACGACGGCGGCGCTGTGCAGTTCAGGGCCATCCTGCAGTTCAGGGGCGCTGGCTAGTTCAGGGGCGCTGGGCAGCTCAGGAGAGCCCTGCCCCGCTGTGCCCTTTAGCTGATCCCGCTGGAACCCGTCCGCCACGGCCATGGTCCAGGCCTCGGCGGCCGCCTTGGCTGCCACGTAACTGGCGACCGCCGCGGCAGGTGCGGTGACCGCCGTCGACGACACCATGGCGAACCGACCGGTATCGGATGCCACGAGGTCGCCGTAGAAGACGCGGGTGACATTCCGGAGCGTCGTCAGGGAACTGGTTTCCAGGAAATCCCAGTCTTCGTCGCTTTGGTCGGCGATGCCCCGGGCGCCCCGCCAGCCGCCCACGAGGTGTATAACGCCGTCGATCCTGCCCGCCCTGCTTGTGAGCTCCTCGTGGAGTTCCCGGACGGCGGGCAGAACCGCGAGGTCGCAGGTGAGCGGAATGACTCCGCTGCCGGCCGTTTCCGCCGCCGCCGCGATCCTTGTGCTGTCCGACCCCACCGTACAAACGGTCATGCCGGCCTGGGCCAGGCCGCGTGCCACGGCGATGCCCGATGGCCCGCTGCCGCCTGCGACCAGAACTGTGAGGGGACGGTCTGTCATCAGGCGGTCATCGCTTCCGCGGTGGGACCGGGGCTGGAGGGATCCTGTGCCCCGGTGATGCCTGCCGTCGACTCGATCACGGGACGCATCTTCTTCTCCAGTGCTTCGTAGAACATGGACAGCGGGAATTCGTCGTCCAGCACCTGGTCGGTGAGTCCGCGCGGCGGCCCGTCGAGCGGGAGGGCGCTGGGACCCTTGGCCCATACCGAGGCCGGGTTCGGCGTGAGCCTTCCCGCGACGAGCTCGTAGGCGGCGAGCCAGTGCGCCGTCTTCGGCCGGTCGATCGAACGCCAGTACAGCTCTTCGATGCGGGCGCCGAGTTCAATGACCGCTCCGGCAACGTTGTCCCAGTCGAAGCTGAGCCGGCTGTCGGTCCAGTGCAGCACACGGTGCTGGTGCAGCCAGGCGAAGAGCAGTTGGCCGCCCAGTCCGTCGTAGTTGCGGATGCGGCTGCCTGTGATGGCGAACCGGAAGATCCGGTCGAAAATGACGGCGTACTGGACGAGTTTTGCATGCCGGCGTGCCTCCGGATCGGACGCTTCGTCTTTTTCGATCCTCACGGATTCTCGGAAGGCCGTCAGGTCGCAGCGCAGTTCCTCCAGTGAGTACAGGAAGTACGGCATGCGCTGTTTGATCATGAAGGGATCAAAGGGCAGATCGCCGCGCATGTGGGTCCGGTCGTGGATCAGATCCCACATCACGAAGGTCTCCTCCGTGAGCTCCTGGTCCTCGAGGAGAGCGGCGGCCCCGGCAGGCAGTTCGAGGGACGTGATCTCCGCCGCAGCCCCGAGGACCCGGCGGAAGCGGGCGGCCTCGCGGTCGGCGAAGATGGCGCCCCAGGTGAACCGGGGCGTCTCACGGACGGCTACGGTCTCCGGAAACAGCACAGCGGAGTTTGTGTCATAGCCGGGTGTGAAATCAATGAAGCGGATGGGGACAAACAGCTTGTTGGAGTAGTCGCCTGCTTCGAGCCCGGCGATGAATTCGGGCCACACCACATCGATCAGTACAGCTTCAACCAGTCGGCTCGTGCTGCCGTTCTGCGTGTACATGGGAAAGACCACGAGGTGCTGGAGGCCGTTTTCGCGGTGGGCCTGGGGCTGGAAAGCCAGCAGCGAGTCCAGGAAATCCGGGACTCCGAACCCCGCCTCCATCCAGCGCGTGAAGTCGACGCAGACGAGTTCGAGGTAGCGTGCGTCGTGAGGGAAGGACGGTGCGAGGGCTTCCACGGCCTCGATGATGGTAAAGACATGGCGGCCCGCAGCAGCATGATGCGCATTTTCCGGTACGGAACCGTCCTGGGTCTGAAGACCGCGCAGTGCCGTGGCGGCGGTCTTGAGACGCTGCCATTCGGGGTGGTCAGCGGAGATCCTGGCGGGGGCGGTGGTAACGGTGATGGTCATGTTCGGCGTCGCCTTTCTGGTTGCCTGAGCTTCTACGCCGAGCGTAACAAGCAACCAGATCTGCTAATCCATTTTGGGCCCTAGCGTAAGAAACTGTGGGGCTCAGAGGCCACTTTCGGCAGGCCAGGAGCAGCGGCAAACAGCCTCAGGAACGGGCAGAGCCGCCATCTGCGCCCTCCACCGGTACCAACCTCAGGGAAACCGAGTTGATGCAGTACCTCTGGTCCGTGGGCGTTCCGTAGCCCTCACCCTCAAAGACGTGCCCTAAATGGGAATCGCAGGCCGAGCACCGCACCTCGACACGGTCCATGCCGAGGGTGCGGTCGTGGATGTAGCGGACTCTGCCTTCGGCCAAGGGAGCCCAGAAGGACGGCCAGCCGCAGTGCGAATCGAACTTCTCCTTGCTGGTGAAAAGTTCGGTACCGCAGGCCCTGCACTGGTAGACGCCTGCGGTATGGGTGTCCCAGTATTCACCGGTGTAGGGGCGTTCGGTGCCCGCCTGGCGGAGCACATGGTATTCCTCAGGCGTCAGTTCCCGGCGCCACTCGTCGTCGCTCCGGACGACCGGGGCGCCCACCGTGTTCTCAGCTTTTTCTGGAGTGCTCATAGCCAAATCAACGCTCAGGAGTCCCCGATAAATCCCGAGCCTGCATACAGATGCAGCACGGGAAGGCCCAGCCGGTCCTGCGCCTTGTTGGCCCAGTCAGTGTGGAAGGTGTCAGCCACAGCGTGTGGTCGGGTGACGACGACGGCCTGCACGGCGCCAAGCTCCTTCACCTTGGCCACGAGGCCGTTGACGGCCTCGCCGTCCACCACCTCGCCCGAAACTCCGCCACCGATGCCCTCAAGCGCGTCCACCGAGACGGACAGGGTCTCGGCCGCCGCCGCCCGTTGTTTCTCCGGGTCCGGTGCATGCGAGGTCAGCTCGCGGAAGGCCTTGGCGATGTCCAGCATCGAGAGGTTCTCGAGGAAGTCCACGATCAGATGCCGCTCCGTGTTGGCGGGGACCAGTACGACCAGGGGCATGTCACCTCCGTTCACGAGGCGTTCGATGTTGCGGCGGTCGTCCGCACCCAGCGGCTCTTCTGTGAGAATGACGATTGGATCGCTCATGCCATCAGCCTAGCCCGGCGGCACCGCGCCCGCATGCTTTTGTGGCCGGATGTGCCTTGGACGCCGACTCCGGCAAGAATGGTGCAATGGACTCCTCCTTCCGGCCCGGCATAGAGCTGCTGCGCCACTTGGTTCCCGGTGCCCGTGAGCACCAGGCTCCGCACCTCTTGAAAAGCACACACCTCCTGAACAGCACTGATCGCCTGAACAGCCTTGATCTCTTGAAAAGCACCGATCTCTCGAAGGGCATAGGCCAGCAGGACACCACCATGAGCCTCCGCGCCAAGTGGACCCTCGGCGGAATTATCGCGGGCAGCGCCGCAGCGGCCCTCCTGGGCGCCGGCTCATCGGCCCTTGCCCTGTACTTTGCCCGGCGCGTGCTCACCCCGGCCCGGGCTCGGGCGGCCGACCAGGAAGTGCTGGCAGTGATCAGGGAAGGCAGGGGACTGCAGGTCATTCTTGCGGCGACGCCCGAGACGATCCAGGACGGCGTCTACAGCCTCTTTTTCGACGGCGGCAAGGGCCATGCCCGCATCGGCAGGATCCTGTCCTATTCGCCGTCCGAGCGCACTGTCCTGCGCGAGGTGGAGGCCGTGTACCAAGGAAAACTGGAAACCGCCCGCCGGGGCTGGTGGGGCGGCGCTGTGTACCCGGATCCCTTCGCCGTCGGCCTTGCCTCGGAGGAGGTGGCTGTTGACGTTGAGGGCGGCACGGCCCCCGCTTGGCTGATCCCCGCTGAGCCGGATGCCGAAGTCTGGGCCATCATGGTCCATGGCCGCGGTGCGACCCGCCAGGAAAGCCTGCGGGCGGCCAGGGCTGCTCACGAACTGGGACTGCCTGGCCTCCTCATTTCCTACCGCAACGACGGGCTCGCGCCCTCTGCTCCTGACGGCAGGTATGGCCTGGGATCCACCGAGTGGCGCGACGTCGACGCCGCGATCGAGTTCGCGCTGGCCCGTGGCGCCAAGGAGGTCGTGCTCTTCGGCTGGTCCATGGGCGGCGCGATCTGCCTGCAGACTGCGGACCTGTCGAAGCACCGGAACGTCATCCGCGCCATGGTTCTGGATGCGCCCGTCATCGACTGGGTCAACGTGCTGGCGCACCATGCTGAACTCAACAGGATTCCGTCCGCCGTCGGCCGTTACGGCCAGCTGATGATGGGCCACCGCCTCGGGCGCCGCCTGACGGGGCTGGCAGCCCCTGTCGACCTGAAGTCCATGGACTGGGTGGCCAGGGCCGTGGAACTCCGGACCCCAACGCTTATCGTCCACAGCGTTGACGACGAATACGTCCCTTACGGGCCGTCCGCCCTCCTCGCGGAGAAGAACCCGGAAATGGTCACCTTCGAGGCGTTCGAGAAGGCGCGGCACGCCAAGGAATGGAACGCCGATCCTGCCCGGTGGGAGAGCCTGGTCAAGGCGTGGCTGCAGCAGCAGCTGGCGCCCCGGCTCAATCCTGGACAAACCTCCGGCCCGGACACGGAACCGGACCCGGAAGCGGAAGAGGAAGAGGAAAATCGCCTGCGCGATTAGCCCGGACTGTTGCCCGTCTTGGCTGCGCCTGTGCCGATCGGAGCCGTGATGGCGTTGGTCAGGCGCACCAGGTCCCGGGGATCGAGCTCGATGTCGAGTCCCCGCCGCCCGCCGGAGACCAGGATGCTGGGCAGTGCCAGGGCGCTGTCATCGAGCACAGTGGGGGAGGGCTGCCGCTGGCCCAGCGGAGAGATCCCGCCCAGGACGTACCCCGTCCGCCGTTCGGCGGCCCCCGGATCGGCCATCGCTGCCTTCTTGCTTCCTAATGCGGCGGCCAGGGCCTTGAGGTCCAGGCTTCCGCTCACGGGTACGACGCCGGCCGCGAGCCTTCCGTCCACCTCCACCATGAGCGTCTTGAAGACCCTTACCGGATCCATCCCCAGAACTTCGGCGGCTTCAAGCCCGTAGCTGGCAGCCGCCGGGTCGTGGCTGTAGGGATGCAGGGTAAAGCGAACGCCTGCCGCAGCCAGGACGGCTGTGGCAGGCGTTGCCTGTGACGTGTTCTTTCGCGCCATGTGATTCTGGACCCGAATCCGTGGATGTGGGGCGGCTAGCTTTGCAGCCGGGCGGAGGCGGCAACCTTGCGCTTGATACGCCCCAGCATGGCTGTCATTCCGCGCATGCGCAGCGGCGTGATGGCCCGGGTCAGGCCGAGCAGCTCGGGCATGTCGTCGGGCACGGCAAGGATTTCTTCTGCCGTGAGTCCATCCAGGCCCTCATGGAGCACGCCCGCGAACCCACGCGTTGTGGGGGCTTCGGGAGGAGCCTTGAAGAATAGCCGGAAGGCGGAGGGCCCGCCGTCGTTCTTCTCGGTCTCAATGGTGAGAAACAGCGGTGACTGGCACTCGACCACCTGCTCCAGAAGCTCGGGGTGGTCCTGGAGCCGCTCCGGCAGCTCGGGCAGGCCGCGGGAGAACTCCAGCAGCAGCTGGAGCCGCTCCGGCTCGCTCAGTGCCTGGAAGTCATCGACAATCTCCGCCAGTGCGGTGGGCAGTGCATAAGTACTCATCACTTCAAGCTTACGCAGTTTGCCCCCGCACGGCCCGTTTCTTACGCTGTTTGCGTGACGCCGAGGGGAAGGGAGCCGCGCTCGGCACCCTTGACGATCGGCACACGGACGGCGTTGCCCCATTCCGTCCAGGATCCGTCGTAGTTCCGTACGGACTCAAAGCCGAGAAGGTACTTGAGCGCAAACCACGTGTGGCTGGAGCGCTCACCGATGCGGCAGTAGGCCACGACGTCATCGCCTTCAGACAGGCCTGCTTCGCCCAGGTAAAGGGCCTCGAGTTCCGGCCGGCTGCGGTACGTGCCGTCTTCGGCTGCCGCGCGCGCCCACGGGATCGATGCTGCTGTGGGGATGTGTCCGCCGCGGAGTGCGCCCTCCTCCGGGTAGGCGGGCATGTGGGTGCGCTGTCCGGTGTATTCCTCGGGGGAGCGGACGTCGATGAGGGGCTTGCCGAGGTGGGCAAGGACGTCCTCCTTGAAGGCGCGGATCGGCGCGTCGTTGCGTTCGACGACGGGGTAAGTACCGACGGCGGGGGACGGCACGTCCGTGGTGAGTTCGCGGCCTTCCGCGATCCACTTGTCGCGCCCGCCGTCGAGCAGGCGGACGTCCTGGTGGCCGAAGAGGGTGAAGACCCAGAGGGCGTAGGCTGCCCACCAGTTCGACTTGTCGCCGTAAATCACGACGGTGCTGTCGCGTGAGATGCCTTTCGCGGCGGCCAGCGCGGCAAAGGCCTTGCCGTCCACGTAGTCGCGGGCGACTTCATCGTTCAGGTCCGTGTGCCAGTCGACCTTGACCGCGCCGGGGATGTGCCCGGTCTCGTACAGCAACACATCTTCGTCGGACTCGACGACTACGAGCTTGCCGTCTCGGAGGGCACCACCTTCAATTGCTGCGGCGAGCCACTCTGTGGAAACCAGCCGCTCGGGGTGGGCGTAGGCGGCGAACTTGTCATTCTGCTCAACTGGGTAGGACATGCGTATGGCCTTTCACTGAAACGGTCACGTCAGACCGACGGGAAACCGGCCGGTCACTGCTTTCAACACTAGTCACGGGCCGTGCTGAAAGCTCCCCTGCGTTAACAGGACGAAATGTGCGCTTGGTCACGCGCGGCGGGCGGGGGTGGTCCGGGGCTCTTGGGGGCGGTACCAATGCCGGTATCCTTTCTGGGGATAAGTCACCAGCAGAACGGACCACCTTGGTACAGATCGAAAAGCTTGCCACCCGGACGCCGGCAGTCTCGGTGGATGAACTCCTCAAGGGTTTCTACCCGTCGCCCAGGTTCGGGCAGGTGTCGTTCTCGAGCTACCGGCCCGATCCTGCCCAGCCCAGCCAGGCGGCGGCAGTGCGCGCACTTGAATCGTTCGCCGGCGGCGTGGGCTCCGGAGACGGGGCGGGACTTTTTAAGAGGCTCTTCGCCAAGAAAGATGTGTCCAGGGCCGGCATCTACCTCGACGGCGGGTTCGGCGTCGGCAAGACCCACCTGCTGGCATCGCTGTGGCACGCTTCCCCCGGGCCGAAGGCCTTTGGCACGTTTGTGGAGTACACCAATCTCGTGGGCGCCCTGTCCTTCCGGAAAACGGTTGAGGCGCTGAGCTCCTACAAACTGGTGTGCATCGATGAGTTCGAGCTGGACGATCCGGGAGACACCGTGCTCATGTCACGGCTCATGCGCGAACTCGCGGATGCGGGCGTCAAGCTGGCCGCTACGTCCAATACCCTGCCCGGGTCCCTGGGCGACGGCCGGTTCGCCGCCGTCGACTTCCAGCGGGAGATCCAGGTCCTGGCCGACCAGTTCGACGTGATCAGGATCGACGGAGAGGATTTCCGGCACCGCGGCCTGCCCGCAGCGCCTTCTCCGTTGCGGAACAGCGAGCTCCACGCCCACATGAAGGCGGAGTTCGACGGCCAGACGGTGGCCGAGGATGACTTCAAGTCACTCATCGCGCATCTGGCCGGTGTCCACCCGAGCCGCTACCGGAAGCTCATCGATGGCGTGGACGGCGTTGTCTGGCGGGATGTGGAAACCATCACCGAACAGGCTGTTGCGCTGCGGTTCGTGGTTCTGGCCGACCGGCTGTACGACAAGGATGTTCCGATCCTGGCCAGCGGGGTTCCGTTCGACAAGCTGTTCACCGAGGAAATGATGACCGGCGGCTACATGAAGAAGTACTTCCGGGCGGTCTCCCGCCTCACCGCGCTGGCCCGCGAAGGCCAGAACCACGAACCGGCTCTTTAGGGCGCCTTAAACACAGGGTCTTAAACGCCAAGGGCACCGATGCCGCCTCTCGGCAGGACCGGTGCCCTGGTTGACGTGTCGGGGCAAATGCCCGGGCAAATCCTTTGTTACGGAGCCTTGTCGACCGGCGGCACGGCGGGGCGTGCCTGGGTCTCATTCGGCTTTCCGTCTGCATTGTCAACGAAGTTGGAAGCGCCATTCTGGACTTTATCTACGTGGCCGGCATACTTGCCGCCCGTCTTCGTGTCGACGAAGTCGCCGCCCTTTTGGATGCCGTCCTTGATGGCCTGCTCGTTGCCGCGGATCAGACCCTGAGCCTTGCCCTTTAGATCGTCAATTAATCCCACGAGCACCTCCCTTCAATCGCGGAGCCAGTTCGCTCCTCCGCAGTCGATCCTAGCCCTCGCGAGGACATATGCCAAGGTCTAGTTGACAACTTCTGTCACACGATATGAAGACATGAAAAAAGCAGCTCCCGGGGGAACTGCTTTCTGGTGGGCGATACTGGGATCGAACCAGTGACCTCTTCCGTGTCAGGGAAGCGCGCTACCGCTGCGCCAATCGCCCGGAACCGGATAACCGGCTAATCCTGGGTTCGAATCCGTAAGGATGTAAGAGAGCGGACGACGAGATTCGAACTCGCGACATCCACCTTGGCAAGGTGGTGCTCTACCAGCTGAGCTACGTCCGCACATGAAGCACGATCCGGAAAGTCCGGACGTTCAACAACAAGCAAGTTTCCTTGCTCTGGTGGGCGATACTGGGATCGAACCAGTGACCTCTTCCGTGTCAGGGAAGCGCGCTACCGCTGCGCCAATCGCCCATTGCATCCGGCAGCACCGGAAACCATGGTTTTCACCGAGGTGGGTACGGGATTCGAACCCGTGTATACGGCTTTGCAGGCCGCTGCCTCGCCTCTCGGCCAACCCACCGTGTAAGCATAAATTCCTGGGAATCCAGCCGTGACAGTGTCCTGCGAGCGGACGACGAGATTCGAACTCGCGACATCCACCTTGGCAAGGTGGTGCTCTACCAGCTGAGCTACGTCCGCATTTTGGAGCGGTGATTCCTTGCCGTGAGCGGCATTTCCTCGCGTTCCAACGAGTAAAAACTCTATAGGAGGTTCAGGGAATCTCCAAATCGTCCTCCGCTGCAGCTTCGTCAACCGGTCTACTTCCTTGAATTCTAGGGAAATTTTTGAATTACAGAGGTGTAGTTCACGGCATTCATGCGCCACGGCTTTCTGCCGGATTGCCTTCCAGGTCCCCGCCTCTTGGCTCCCTCATCCGTCCGTCATCGCCGGCTCTTCCCCGCGGGTGCCGTCCGATTTCCGTAAACGCCACATCGTCCGCTAGCATTCAAATGCATCGGGGCGATTGGCGCAGTGGTAGCGCGCTTCGTTCACACCGAAGAGGTCACTGGTTCGAACCCAGTATCGCCCACCGATGGATGGTCCGTTCCGCACAGGGAAAACCTGCGCGGGGCGGACTTTTCTGTTTCCGGACCTTACTGTCAGCCCCCTGTGAAAGAGTCTTGCCATGACTGATCCACTCCTCGCCCACGCCACGGAATATGGCCGGATGTACGCGCGCTCCACCACCGAGGCGTTCTCAGTTCCTTCCATCACCACGGTGATCGGTCAGCAGCCGCACGGCCTGGACGGCTGGTTTGGGTACATGGGGGCGAGCAGCCTGGCGAAGGATCCTTCGCTGCCCGAGATCCTTGGAAGTCCGGCCAAGGTCCGGCAGGCCGTGAACCGGGCGGCCAAGGCGGCGGAGGCTTACCGCGACGAGGCTGCCCAGCGCGGCGACCGCGTCCACAACTACTGCGAACAGGTGGCCCTGCGGGCCCTGGGCCGTCCGCATCAGATGCAGGAAGCCCGGGAGGCGCTGGCAGCCAACGGCGAGGAGGCCTTCGCGGCCCGCTTCGACGAGTGGTGGCAGCTGTTCCGTGTAGAGCCCGTGGCTCCGGAGATCACAGTATGGAACAAGACCGTTGGATACGCCGGAACCCTGGACCTCGTGGCCAAAATCAACGGGCGGACCTGCCTCATTGACTACAAGACCAAGGGGACCACCCGGGACGGCCAGGTTAAGCCGCTGGATGACAAGGTGGTCATGCAGCTCGTTGCCGGAATGAAGGCGGAGGAGAGCCTCGTGGACGCCGTAGCGGGGGAGTGGGAACCGTGGCGGCATGGCGATTCTCCGGTGCTGCTGGCGGTCGCCATCGGCGAAACCGAGGTTCGTCCGGTGCGGGCGAATCCCGAGGTGCTGCGGCATCACTGGTGGAAGTTCTGCGCGCTGCGCCGCGTCTGGGAAATGTCCGCGGACACCCTGAGCGCCGGGCCCGCCCTGCTCCCGGTGGCGCCGCCGGTGTTTGTCTGAGCGGAACTTCCGGCTGCAGTAGACCACCAGCGCCGGGGCGGCCCCGGCAGGGCTGCAGCAACTAAACTGGTCTGGATCCGTTACCGTTCACCGTGAGGAAATGACTGCAGATGGCAATACTGAATATCCGTATCATCGGCGATCCCGTGCTGCGCACGGTTGCTGAGCCTGTCACGGAATTCGGGCCGGAGCTGGCCAGGCTCGTTGCCGACATGACCGAAACCATGGAGGACGTGGACGGCGCCGGCCTCGCCGCGCCGCAGATCGGCGTCAGCCTCCGGGTGTTTACCTACCGGATTGGCGGCGTCGAAGGCCACGTCATCAACCCCGTGCTGGAGAACAGTGAGGACGTCCAGCCCGACGAAGTGGAAGGCTGCCTGTCCATTCCAGGCCTCGGCTTCCCCGTCCGGCGCTTTCGGACAACCCGTGTAACCGGCGTCGACATCAACGGAAACCCCGTCTCGATCGAGGGGGAGGGGATGCTGGCCCGCTGCTTCCAGCACGAGACCGACCATCTTGACGGCATTCTCTTCACCGACCGGCTCGAAGGAGAGGACCGCAAGGCTGCGCTGCGCTCCATCCGCAACGCGAACTATGACGCCATTACTGAGCGGACGACGGCGAAGCGAGCCAAGACTGTCGGCTCCAGTTTTGGGGGCGGCAGTTTCGGGACCGGGTCATCCGGTGCGGGCAGCTTCGGCACCGCCGAATGAGGGTCCTCTTCGCTGGAACACCGGCCGTAGCCGTGCCGTCGCTGGATGCACTGGTTGATGCCGGATTCGACGTCGTGGCCGTGCTGACCCGGCCGGATGCGCCGATCGGCCGGAAACGCGTGCTCACGCCGTCGCCCGTTGCCGCCCGCGCGGCGGAGTTGGGGATCGAGATCATCCACGCTGCCCGCGTGGACGCCGATGTCACAGCCAGAATTGCGGCAGTCCGTCCAGACGTCGCGGCCATCGTCGCCTACGGCGGCCTGGTGCCGCGCGCGGCCCTGGATATCCCGCAACACGGCTGGATCAACCTCCATTTCTCGCTTCTGCCCGCCTGGCGCGGCGCTGCACCCGTGCAGCGCTCCGTCATTGCCGGGGACGACATCACCGGCGCCGTGACCTTCCAGCTTGAGGAGGGGCTCGACACGGGTCCCGTCATTGGAACACTCACCGAACCGGTCCGGCCCGACGACACCTCCGGAACGCTGCTGGACCGGCTGTCCCACAGCGGAGCCGTGCTGCTCGCCCAGACCCTGTCCGCCGTCGGCTCCGGCGCTGCGTCACCCCAGCCGCAGCAGGGCGAGGTGTCGCTGGCGCCCAAGCTGACCATCGAGGACGGCCGGATCAACTGGTCCGAGCCTGCCCTTGCCATCGGCCGGCGGGCGCGGGGGGTCACTCCGGAACCGGGAGCGTGGACCACCCTCGACGGCCAGCGGCTGAAGCTCGAGCCCGTAGTGCCGCGGCCCGAGGGTCCTGCGCTGGCACCCGGAGCAGTGGCGCTTGAGGGCAAAAACGTGCTGGTGGGAACCGGATCGCACCCCGTGCAGCTGACCCGTGTCCAGCCTGCGGGCAAGAAAATGATGTCTGCGGCCGACTGGGCCCGCGGACAGGCCTCCCTTGAAAGCGTGGTGTTCGAATGAGCGAGTCCGGAACAAGCGGCAGCGGCCGTGGGAAAGGCCCTCAACGCGCCGGGCAGGGCGGCCAGCGCGGCGTCCAGCGGGGCGGGGACGGCAGCCGCCGGAACGCCCAGGGCAGGGAGCGCAACCGCGGCCCGCAGCGCAGTTACACCGAAAACGCACCCTCCCAGCGCACCAGGCGCGCCGACCCCGCCAGGCTTGTCGCATTCGAAGTGCTGCGCGCCGTCGCGTCCGAGGACGCCTACGCCAACCTGGTCCTTCCTGCGAGGATCCGGCACCACGGGCTGGACAAGCGCGACGCCGGCTTCGCCACGGAACTGAGCTACGGCGCACTGCGCGGCCAGGGGACGTACGACGCCGTCCTGGCCCGCTGCGTGGACCGGCCGCTGGACCAGCTCGACCCCGCCGTCCTCGACGCCCTGCGGATTGGTGCGCACCAGCTGCTCGCCATGCGCGTTCCCGCCCATGCGGCACTGGACCAGACGGTGGGACTGGCACGCGCCGTGATCGGGGCCGGGCCGTCCACGCTCATCAACGCCGTGCTGCGCAAGGTCGCTGCCCACACACTCGAGGACTGGCTGGACCTGCTGGTCGTGAACGAGACGGACGCCGTCAAAGTGGCAGCTGTACGTTACGCCCATCCTGAGTGGATTGTGCGTGCGTTCAGACAGTCGCTGGTGGCGCACGGCAGGCCGGTCACTGAAATCGACGATCTCCTTGAAGCAGACAACGCAGCCCCGGTGGTCAACCTGGTGGCGCTGCCCGGGCTCGGCAGCCTGGACGAGGCCCTCGAGAACGGCGCGGCGGCCGGTGAACTCGTCGAAGGTTCCGCGCTGTCCAGCGGCGGTGACCTCGGACGACTGTCCTCGGTCCGGGAGGGAACCACCCGCGTCCAGGATGTCGGTTCGCAGCTCGTGGCCCGCGCCCTCGCCGCCGTCGACCTTGGGAATACCGGCAGCAAGGATAGCGGCGCCGCTGCGGAGTCAGGCGAATCCTGGCTTGACCTGTGCGCCGGGCCAGGCGGCAAGGCCGCACTCCTCGGCGCACTTGCCCACCAGCGCGGCGCCACGCTTTTGGCCAACGAGCCCGCACCCCACCGCGCCAAACTTGTCCGCCAGGCCCTGGGCGCCGTTCCCAGGGAGGCGTGGCACGTGCGCACCGGGGACGGCAGGGAGGTCGGCGAGGAGCAGGCGGAACGCTTCGACCGCGTGCTTGTTGACGTCCCCTGTACGGGACTCGGCGCTTTGCGCCGCCGGCCCGAGTCCCGCTGGCGCCGCACGCCGAAAGACCTGACCGACCTCGGTCCGCTGCAGCGGGACCTGCTCAAGTCTGCCCTGGACGCGGTGAAGCCCGGCGGCGTCGTCGCGTACGTGACCTGTTCCCCGCACCCTGCAGAGACCACCGCGGTGGTCAGTGACGCGCTGCGCAAGCGTGACGACCTCGAGCTCCTGGATGCCGGCAGCGCCCTGGATGCGGTCAGCCTGACCGGGCAGCTGAACGCCGGCCACGAACAGACAGCCCAGCTGTGGCCCCATATCCACCGCACCGACGCCATGTTCCTGGCCCTTATCCGCAAAAAGCGCTGATCTGCAAGAAACCCTGAACGACCAGAAACGCTGGTTCACCCAGAGCGTTAAATCCCTCTCCGCGAAAGGACCCGCATGCCCCAGTGCTGCATCAACCCGAGCATCCTCTCCGCAGATTTCGTGAATC
Source organism: Arthrobacter sp. B2060 (assembly GCF_059090445.1). Lineage (NCBI taxonomy): Bacteria > Bacillati > Actinomycetota > Actinomycetes > Micrococcales > Micrococcaceae > Arthrobacter > Arthrobacter sp. B2060. The sequence continues at coordinate 75,948 of NZ_JBNHFR010000006.1, read as the reverse complement.
TCGAAGCCGAGCTGCAGCGCATCAGCAACGCCGACTCGGTGCACGTGGACGTGATGGACAACCATTTCGTTCCGAACCTGACCATCGGACTGCCGGTGGTGCAGCGGATCCAGGCCGTAAGCCCGGTTCCGCTGGATGTGCACCTGATGATCTCCGACGCCGACCGGTGGGCTCCGGACTACGCAGACGCCGGCATCGCCTCAGTGACATTCCACGCGGAGGCGTCCATAGCGCCGGTGAAACTGGCCCGTGAGCTCCGGGCGCGCGGATCGAAGGCCGGCATGGCGCTGCGGCCCGCAACAGCCGTGGAACCGTACCTGGACATGCTTCCCGAGCTGGACATGCTGCTGATCATGACCGTGGAACCTGGATTCGGCGGACAGTCCTTCCTGGACCTTACGCTCCCGAAGATCCGGCGCGCCCGTGCCGCGATCGACGGATCCGGTGCCGGGGTGGCGCTCCAAGTGGACGGCGGCATCACCGAGGAGACGATCCTGCGTGCGGCGGAGGCCGGAGCCAACGTGTTTGTCGCGGGCTCGGCCGTCTACGGCGCTGCCGATCCGGCCGATGCCATCGACCGGCTGCGCAAGGCCGGCTCCCTGTAGCCGCAGGCTCCCGCCAAGGGCGTTCCGTGACGGTCCATGGCAGGGAATACCCGGAGCATGCTCTGGGTTGTGTCAGAATAGCAACACACAATACGTGCTCCGGGGTCGGTGTAAGTCCGAACCGGCGGTGACAGTCCGCGACCCGCGAGCCGGTGTTCTCCCAGGAGGACCCGGCGGACGGTTGAACCGGTGAAATTCCGGTACCGACAGTTAAAGTCTGGATGAGAGAAGCACGTACGGCTGTATCTGTGGCGCCTGCCGGCGTCGCAGCATTGCACTGTCGTATACCCCCGGAGCCTTAGCGGTTCTAGAGGGAAGGAACGACACATACGCATGGACGCCCGTACCGTGTGGCCGGATCCGGCGGTAGCCACGTGACCATCCAGCCGATCCACGCCTTCAGTGCTTCCGAAACCCACGCAATGGACGCTGCCCTGGAAGCTGCCCTGCAGGGACCGCGAGGCGCCAATCCCCTGGTGGGTGCCGTCGTCGTCGGCCCTGACGGCCGTCAGCTGGCGACGGGCCATCATCGTGGCGCCGGAACGGCGCATGCCGAAGCCGACGCCATAGCGGCCGCCGTCGCCGCCGGGGTGGACCTCCATGGCGCCACAATGGTGGTCACGCTGGAACCCTGTAATCACGTGGGACGCACCGGGCCCTGCGCGCAGGCGATCATCGCCGCCGGAATAGCGAATGTGGTGTACGCCGTTGACGACCCCCACGATCCCGCGGCCGGCGGGGCAGCAACCCTCCGCGCCGCAGGGGTCAGCGTCCGCAGCGGACTGGCAGCCGAGCGCGCTCTGGAACTCAACCGCCGCTGGTTTGAGGCTGTCGGGGACAAACGCCCGTTCGTCACGCTGCACATCGCCCAGACGCTGGACAGCCGCATCGCCGCAGAAGACGGCACGAGCCAGTGGATTTCCTGCCCGGAATCGCTGGCGGACAACCACGCCATCCGGCGCCGGATCGACGCCATCCTCGTCGGCACGCAGACAGTTTTGGTGGACAACCCGCGGCTCACAGCAAGGGACGCGCATGGTGAAGCCTTCGGCGAGCAGCCGCTCCGGGCGGTCATGGGCCTTCGTGAAATCCCGGACGACGCCGCCGTGCGCGGGGACGACGGCAAGGTTCTCCACCTTCCCACCCGTGACCCGCGTGAAGCGCTGGACCTGCTGTTTTCGGCAGGGGCACGGCACGTCATGGTAGAGGGCGGCTCCAGGATCCTGAGTGCCTTCCTGTCCGAAGGCCTGGTGGACGAACTCGTCGTCTACCTGGCGCCCACGCTCCTCGGATCCGGAACCCCGGCCCTCAACGGCCTGGGCATCGCCACCCTTGCCGATGCCCAGCGGTGGGAGTGGGATGCGGCCTCCGGCGGCGCTGTCCAGACCCTGGGCAGGGACCTGCGGCTGCACCTCCTGCCGGAACGGCCGTCCGGGCCGCCCGAAAACGAAGACCCCGTGTCCGCAGCGGCACATTCAGCAACGCCAATTGATTCACAACCAGCCCGCACAGCAGCGGGCGCAGCCATGGGAGGCTACTGATGTTCACCGGAATTATCGCCGAGCAAGGGAAGGTCCTCTCCGTGGACCGGAACGGGGACACAAGCGCAACGTTGCGCCTGCACGCCCCCGGCACGGCCGACGGCCTGCCCTTGGGCGGCTCGATCGCCGTCAACGGCGTATGCCTCACGGCGACCGCTATTGACGGGAAGGACTTCAGCGTCGACGTCATGGGCGAAACCCTCATTCGCAGCACCATCGGCGACCTCGCCGCCGGCGACGCCGTCAACCTGGAACGCTGCGTTCCGGCAGGCGGCCGGCTGGACGGCCATGTTGTCCAGGGCCACGTGGACGGCGTCGGCGAGCTGCTGGAACGCGAGGCCCAAGGCAACTGGGAACGGCTCCGTTTCGGAGTGCCGCAGCGGCTGGCACGCTACATCGCCGAAAAGGGATCCATCGCCATCGACGGCGTCTCCCTCACCGTCACGGCCGTCAGCCCTGCGCCGGAAGCGTCGCCCTGGTTTGAAGTGGGGCTTATCCCGACCACCCTGGCTGACACCGGACTTGGTGCGAAGCCGATCGGCGGAAAAGTGAACCTCGAAGTCGACGTGCTGGCCAAGTACACCGAACGGCTGCTGGCCTTCAGCGGCTCTGTAGCTGGAGCGGGCTCGGCAACCGGAACCGGCTCTGCAACCGGAACGGAGGGGCAGGCATGAGCGCGGCAAAGCTGGAACCGGCCGCAACCGGCACCACCGTGGCGCTCGATCCGATCGAGGACGCTATCCGGGCAATCGCGGCGGGGCAGCCCGTCCTGGTGGTCGACAATGAGGACCGCGAGAACGAAGGAGACATCATCTTCGCGGCCGAGCATGCCACCCCGGCGTTGATGGGCTGGACCATCCGCTACAGTTCCGGCGTCATCTGCGTTCCGCTCGACGGCGGCCGCGCCGACGCCCTGGACCTGCCTCCGATGGTGGAAGTCAACCAGGATTCGAAGGGCACCGCCTATACCGTCTCCTGTGACGCCGCCGCCGGCGTCAGCACCGGCATTTCGGCCACGGACCGTGCACTGACGGCCAGGGTCCTCGCGGATCCCCGCAGCGAACCCGCTGCGCTGACCCGGCCCGGGCATATTTTCCCATTGCGGGCAGTTAAGGGGGGAGTGCGTGAGCGCCCCGGCCACACTGAAGCGGCCGTGGACCTGTGCCGGCTCGCCGGTCTCCAGCCGGTGGGCGTGATCGCGGAAGTTGTGTACGACGACGGTGAAATGATGCGGCTGGACGGCCTGCGGGTGTTCGCTGCGGAGCACGGTTGCCCCTTGGTTTCGATCGAGGATCTCGTGGCCTACATGGAAGCGAGCGACAGTGTATCTTCACAGGAGAGCAGGCCGGAGCCCAGTCCGGCTGGAGAAGGGAAATGACAATGAGCGGATCTCAAGCTGCGCAGGCGAGCAGTAACGGCCGGGTGCCGCACCCGGTAAGCGGCGGCCCTGTGGTCCAGCTGCCCGGCGCGTTCGGAAACTTGGTGACACAGGCGTGGACCGATCTGATCACGGGCGCCGAGCACCTCGCTGTCAGCTCGCCCAATCCTCCCAAGGATGGCCAGGCGCCGCTCGTCCGGCTGCACTCCGAATGCCTCACCGGCGACGTCTTCGGATCCTACCGCTGCGACTGCGGCGAGCAGCTGGCCTACGCCCTGGAAATGATCGAGGCAAACGGCGGAACGCTCCTGTACCTCCGCGGCCAGGAAGGCCGGGGCATCGGCCTGGCCAACAAGATCAAGGCCTACGCCCTGCAGGAAGCCGGGTTCGACACCGTTGAGGCCAACGAGCAGCTCGGCCTGCCCGTGGACGCCCGGTGCTACAACGCTGCCGCCCAGATCCTCGCCGAAATGGGACTGCACGAGATCCGGCTGCTGAGCAACAACCCGGACAAGCAGAACCGCCTGGCGAACGCGGGCGTCAAGGTCGTGGAAATGGTTCCCACCGAGGTGCCCTCCCGGGAGCAGAACATCCGCTACCTGCAGACCAAGAAAGACCGCATGGACCACATGCTGACCCTGGATGCACAGGGTGCAGGCGTGCCGGGAAGCGGCGCGGACACTTTTGACCACGAACAAGACTGAACGGATCAGGAACTAATTCATGAGCGGACACGGCGCACCCCAGATCGACCTCACCACACTCAATCCCGCAGAGACCTCCAAGCTGCGGCTGGCCATCGTGGCGGCGAGCTGGCATACCCAGATCATGGACGGACTCCTCGACGGTGCGTTGCGCGCCGCCAAGGACGCCGGCATCAGCGAGCCCACCGTGCTGCGCGTACCCGGCAGCTTTGAGCTTCCGGTCGCGGCCGCGCGGCTGGCGCCGCACTTTGACGCCGTCGTGGCGCTCGGCGTCGTCATCCGCGGCGGCACGCCGCATTTTGACTACGTCTGCCAGGCCGCAACGTCGGGGCTCACGGACGTCAGCGTCAACACTGGCGTGCCGGTCGGCTTTGGCGTTCTGACCTGCGACACCGAAGAGCAGGGCCTGGACCGGGCCGGCCTGCCGGGCTCCTCGGAGGACAAGGGGCACGAGGCTGTTACGGCCGCGCTGGCTACCGCGGTGCTGCTCGCGCAGTACTGATCCCTGCAGATTATTTTGTGGTGATGGGCGGGGATGTGACCGACGGCAGACCATGTGTATTCGGTCACACCCCCGCCGTCATGGAAGGGCCCGAAAGGCGAGGTCCGGCCCCGAGCAAGTAGGCTGGAGGGCGTGAAGAATTTCGAGACGCTGTTCGCAGAACTGAGTGAGAAGGCAGCCACCCGTCCGGAGGGCTCCCGCACCGTCGCCGAATTGGAGTCCGGGATCCACGGCATCGGGAAAAAAGTGGTCGAGGAAGCCGCCGAAGTCTGGATGGCTGCAGAGTACGAATCAGACGAGGCGGCTGCCGAAGAGATCTCGCAGCTCCTGTATCACCTGCAGGTCCTGATGCTTGCCAAGGGACTCAGCCTGGAAGACGTTTACAAGCATCTCTAGCCGCGTCCGCGTGGCCCAGCTTGCCTAAATTGAAGACTTCCACACCCAGAAAGACCCACAAATGCTGCGAGTAGCTGTACCCAATAAGGGATCCCTGTCCGAAGCCGCCTCTGCCATGCTCTCCGAGGCGGGCTATCGCCAGCGCCGGGACAACCGCGAACTGGTCATGGTAGACCCGGACAACGAGATCGAGTTCTTCTTCCTTCGTCCCCGCGACATCGCCGTTTATGTGGGGCAGGGAACGCTCGACGTCGGCATCACCGGCCGCGATCTGCTGCTGGACGCCGAGGTTGAGGCCGAGGAACTGCTGCCGCTGGGTTTTGCGGCTTCCACCTTCCGCTTCGCAGGTCCGGTGGGCGATTTCAGCAAAGTCGAAGAACTTGAGGGCAAGCGCCTCGCCACCAGCTACGACGGCCTGCTCCGCGGCTACCTCGCCGAGCGCGGCATCAAAGCGAAAGTGGTCCGCCTGGACGGCGCCGTGGAATCGTCCGTGCGGCTCGGTGTTGCCGACGCCATCGCCGACGTCGTCGAAACCGGTAACACGCTCAAGGCCGCCGGCATGGAGATCTTCGGCGACCCTATTCTGAAGTCCGAGGCCGTCCTGATCCGACGGACCGGTGAGGGCGGCGCCGCGAACGGCACCGCCAGGGAAATCGAGATCCTGATCCGCCGGCTGCAGGGCGTCCTCGTGGCGCGCCAGTACGTGCTGATGGACTACGACATCCGCAAGGATCTCGTGGAACAGGCTGCGGCCCTCACGCCCGGGCTCGAGTCGCCCACGGTCTCACCGCTGCGTGACTCCGAATGGGTGGCCGTCCGCTCCATGGTGCCGAAGAAGGAAACCAACCGGATCATGGATGAGCTGTACGACCTTGGCGCTCGTGCCATCCTGGTCAGCAGCATTCACGCCTGCCGCATCTGAGCCGGGTCTTCCAACGCCCCGTCCCCACACGCGGGCCCCTTCACACAGCACCACTTTGCAGGACATCAGGAGAATCATGGCTGTAGCCGTACGCGTCATTCCGTGCCTGGACGTCGATGCCGGCCGCGTGGTCAAGGGCATCAACTTCGAAGGCCTCCGCGACGCCGGAGATCCCGTGGAGCTGGCGCACCGCTACGACAACGCCGGTGCGGACGAGCTCACCTTTCTGGATGTGACGGCATCGTCGGGCAACCGTGAAACGACGTTCGACGTTGTCCGCCGCACCGCCGAGGAAGTCTTCATCCCGTTGACCGTGGGCGGCGGTGTCCGCGGCGTCGCCGAAGTGGACAAGCTGCTCCGCTACGGCGCCGACAAGGCCTCCATCAACACGGCCGCGGTGGCCCGGCCCGACGTCATTGACGAAATCACCCGGCACTTCGGCTCGCAGGTGCTTGTGCTGTCAGTGGACGCGCGCCGTACCCGCCCGGGCTCCGAGCCCACGGCGTCCGGCTTTGAGGTCACCACGCACGGAGGCCGCCAGGGCACCGGAATCGATGCCGTTGCGTGGGCGAAGGAAGCCGCCGACAGGGGAGTGGGGGAAATCCTGCTCAACTCGATCGACGCCGACGGCACGAAGGACGGCTTCGACCTTGAACTGATCAGGCTGGTCCGTGCGGCCGTCAAGGTGCCCATCATCGCTTCCGGCGGCGCCGGCGAACCCGCTCACTTCCCGCCCGCCGTCCAGGCCGGAGCTGACGCTGTGCTGGCCGCTTCCATCTTCCACTGGGGCCCGGACGACATGATGTCCCAGGTCAAAACCGCCATCCGCGAAGCCGGTTTCGAGGTCCGCTGACCAGGCCCCTGGTTGGGCTGGTCGGTCACCGCTTTTAGAGGCCGACCTCGGCGGACTGCAGAAGCGCGACGGCGTCGGCCTGGCCTTCGAAGGTCACGAGGGCGTGGCGCGTGCGGCCGTGGGCGTGCATCAGCAACTCGCCGGGCTCGCCGACGATGGCCACGGACACGGGAGCGCGCCGTGCCACGTGCCTCGGGCCGGAGGGCCGGACCAGGACAATGCCAAGGTCAACCCCGCGGTACAGGATGGCAGCACGTTTGATCAGTTCGTCCCAGAGCGCTTCGGAGTATTCCTCATCGAGCGCACGGGGTGCCCAGCGGTCGACGGCACGCCGGATGTCTTCCGTATGGACGAAGTACTCGATCAGGTTGGAGCTTTCGTCCAGCGCTTTGATCTTCATCGGAGACAGCGCTGGGGGGCCGGAGCGGAAGGCCTTCACGAGTTCGGTGTAGTCGTCGACCGTTTTGAGCTTGGCTGCGAGCTTGGCCGTTGCATTGTCCGAGGCCTTCGACAGGCGCTTGATGATCAGACCGAGGCCGACTGCGGCCTTCCTTTCGCGCAGGTACAAGTGCGCCGCCAGGTCTCTGGTCTTCCATCCGCGGCAGAGCGTGGGGGAATCAGGACCGGCCGCCAGCAGGGTTTCGGCCAGGACTTCTCGGGACGGTTCGACGAAATGCATCACTTGTGAAACTAGCACGTCGCCACGGGAGTTGCGCAGTGTATCGGCCCGTGAATTGGTGCCGTTCTTCACACTGATCAGGGGGCTGTGGTGAGGCACTAGACTTGACCTGATGTCTGAGCAGCCCGCCCCCAGCCCCACTCCCGGCCGAACCCCCGGCACCGCCGGTTCCGCCGGAGACAACACCGCCGTTTCCGAAAGTCCGCTGCCCGCCGAGATTGCCTCTGCGCTGAAGCGGGACGGCGCCGGCCTGGTGGCCGCGATCGTGCAGCAGCACGACACCAACGAGGTGCTCATGCTCGGCTGGATGGACGATGAAGCCCTCAAACGCACCATGACCACTGGGCGCGTGACCTTTTACTCCCGGTCCCGCCAGGAGTACTGGCGCAAGGGGGACACCTCGGGCCACGTGCAGTGGGTCAAGTCGGTGGCCATGGACTGTGACGGCGATGCCCTGCTGGTGCGCGTCGACCAGGTAGGCGCCGCGTGCCACACCGGAACGCGCACGTGCTTCGACGGCCGCGACCTCGAGGTCGTGCCCGGATCAGCCGGATAGCCGCGTTCCGCTGAACAGGTCTATCGAATTAGGCACCACCCCAGAAAAGACGGAGAACCAATAGCCATGCAGGACCTCGGAATCATTAGCCCGAGCCTGGAAGAATTCCGGGAACTCGCCGGCCACAGCCGTGTCATCCCCGTCCGGCTCAAGGTCTTGGCCGACGCCGAAACCCCCATCGGCCTCTACCGGAAACTCGCGCAGGGCCAGCCCGGCACCTTCCTAATGGAGTCGGCGGCCGTCGGCGGCGCCTGGTCCCGCTATTCGTTCATCGGTGCACGGTCCCGCGCCACGCTAACCACCAAGGACGGCGAGGCTTACTGGCTTGGCCAGCCGCCGGCGGGGGTTCCCGTGGACGGCAACCCCGTGGACGCCATCCGGGACACCGTGGCCGCCCTCCGCACGGAACGTTTCGACGGACTGCCGCCCTTCACGTCGGGACTCGTTGGCTTCCTCGGCTGGGAGACCGTCCGGCACTGGGAACGGCTCACCAGCCCTCCCGAGGACGATCTTCAGCTTCCCGAAATGGCCCTGAACCTCGTCACGGACATGGCCGTCCATGACAACATGGACGGCACCGTTCTGCTGATCGCCAACGCCATCAACTTCGACAACAGCCCCGACCGCGTGGACGAGGCTTGGCAGGACGCGGTGGCCCGCGTGAAGGAACTGCTGGCCCGCATCAGTACCCCGGTGACCCAGCCGGTGTCTGTGCTGGAGCCCGCAGCCCTCGATTTCGCATCCAGTGTCCAGGAACGCTGGGACGAACCGGAGTACCTTGCCGCCCTTGACCGCGGCAAGGAGGCGATCGTGGACGGGGAAGTCTTCCAGGTGGTGATTTCCCGCCGCTTCGAAATGGAGTGCGGGGCGTCCCCGCTGGACGTCTACCGGGTGCTCCGCAACACGAACCCCAGCCCCTACATGTACATCTTCAGCCTCGAGGATGCGGACGGCCGGGAGTATTCGATCGTCGGCTCGTCGCCCGAGGCGCTGGTCACCGTCACCGGAGATGATGTCATCACCCACCCGATCGCGGGTTCCCGCCCGCGCGGCAAGACCGTGGAAGCGGACAAGGCCCTCGCCGAGGAACTCCTCGCGGACCAGAAGGAACGCGCCGAGCACCTGATGCTGGTGGACCTGTCCCGCAACGATCTGTCCAAGGTCTGCGTAGCGGGATCGGTGGACGTCACGCAGTTCATGGAGGTGGAGCGGTTCAGCCACATCATGCACCTGGTCTCCACCGTCGTCGGACAGCTTGCCCCCACGGCCAAGGCGTACGACGTCCTGAAGGCCACGTTCCCGGCCGGAACACTCTCGGGCGCCCCGAAGCCGCGTGCCCTGCGCCTGCTCGATGAGCTGGAGCCCCACCGCCGCGGAATCTACGGCGGCGTGGTGGGCTACCTGGACTTCGCCGGGGACATGGACATGGCCATCGCCATCCGCTCGGCACTGCTGCGCGAAGGCCGGGCGTATGTGCAGGCCGGCGGTGGCATCGTTGCGGACTCGGTCAACCCGACCGAGGCACTGGAAACGGTGAACAAAGCAGCTGCTCCGCTGCGCGCCGTGCACACCGCGGGCTCGCTCCACAACATCACGCCCGAATCGGTTGCCACGGCAGAGGCTGCTGCACGCAAGCCCGCTGCCCCCCAGGCCGCGGCAGGACCGAACGCCGGAGCAGAAACCGGAACAGAGTCCTGATGGCGGTTCCGGCAGGTTCGGCCACCCCGGCCAAAGCCCGCAGCAGCGCCCCGGCGTGGGCCCGGAAATCCACCGTGGTCCTGCTGATCGCCGTGCTGGCGCTGGCAGTTTTCGGCGCCACCACGCAGACCTGGCTCACCGTCCATCAGGATCCGCAGCAGCTGGGACAGACCTCTGCCGTCCAGGACGGACTCGAAGTCCAGGGGAGCAAGGCGGCCACTACGGTGACGGCGCTTGCGCTCGTCGCACTGGCCGGCGGGCTGGCGGCTTCCATCGCCGGCAGGATCGCCCGCTGGGTTATCACGGCCATCATCGTGCTGGCGGCCGTGGGCATCGTCGCGGCCGCGGCGACCGTGCTCGCCGACCCGCTTGCGGCTGCCCAAGGGTCCATCGCCGCCGCTACGGGTGTTTCGGGGAGCACAGCGGACGTGAGCGTTACGGCGTTCCCCGTCCTCGCCGTCGTCGCCGGGTCCCTCCTGGCACTGGGCGGACTGCTGGTCATTCCCGCGGGAAGGCACTGGAAGATCCGCACTAAATACGACACCACGGCACCCGGAACACCGGCAGCGAAGGCAGGCCCGGTGGACGAGATCGACAGCTGGGACCGGCTCTCCCGCGGTGACGATCCCACCTGAGCGCGGAGGCCCCGAGGCACGCGGCGGAGCTGCCGATGCCTAAGGCCGCGCCAAAAAATGGCAGAATGTAAGCAGTATTGATCCTGAGGAGATTCACATGAGCAAAGCCACTGTTTCCGGCACCCAGCCAGCGGCCGGAAAGACCGGAAAGACCCACCACGGCATCGATCACAGCATCGACCTGGGCCACGGCAACAGCCCGGCCGCATGGACCTGCGTGATCGTCATGCTGATCGGTGCCCTCATCGCCTCCATCGCGTTCGTCATCGCCAACTCCCCGATCTTCTGGGCGGGCATCGCTGTCATGTTCGTCGGCCTCCTCGCCGGCTACATCATGCGCAAGGCGGGTTACGGCGTGGGCGGCAGCAAGATTAAGAACACCGGCCACTGACCGTGACGGTTCTCGATGACATCAATGCCGGTGTCAGGGAGGACATGGAGGCCCGCAAGCGCCTTGTGTCCCTCGCGGAACTGAAGGACCGCGCCCTGGCGGCCGCTCCGGCGCGTGACGCCTGGGCAGCCCTGGGCGGTCCGTCCGCAACCCGCGACCAGCTCAAGGTCATCGCGGAAATCAAGCGCCGCAGCCCCTCCAAGGGCGACCTCGCGAGCATCGTGGACCCGGCGTCGCTGGCGGAACAGTATGCCGACGGCGGTGCCGCCGTGATCAGCGTGCTCACCGAACAGCGCCGCTTCAACGGCTCCCTCGCGGACCTGGACGCGGTCCGCGCCCGCGTGGACGTCCCGCTGCTCCGCAAGGACTTCACGCTGGACGAGTACCAGATCTGGGAGGCCCGCGCCCACGGCGCGGACCTCATCCTGCTGATCGTGGCGGTCCTGTCCGACCAGCAGTTGCGCGAGTTCAGTGCCCTCAGCAGCGAGCTCGGCATGAACGTCCTGGTGGAAACGCACACGCCGGAGGAAGTTGAACGCGCCGTGGCGGCAGATGCCCGCATCATCGGCGTCAACGTACGCAACCTCAAGACGCTCGACGTCGACCGGTCTGTTTTCGGCAGCCTGGCCGGAAGCATTCCGGCCGGGGCCGTCGTGGTGGCCGAGTCGGGCGTCCGGAATGCCGACGACGTCACACACTTCGCGGCGCACGGCGCCAACGCCATCCTCGTGGGAGAGGCGCTGGTCAGCGACGCCACACCGCGTGAACGAATTGCGGAGTTCACCGCAGCCGGCGCAGCGGCGATCGCTGCCCGCGTCTGAACCCCGCCTAAATCCACGGCGCCATCCCGCAGCTGCCACAGGCAGCTGCGGACGGGATGCCGCCTGACATCAATCAGTGAAAAGTGAACAGGATGGTGAGACTGATGGCCGAAGCGCCGACAGCCGGCTCTGATGAAGGCTCGGTGGATGCGTTCCTGCAGGGAGGCACATCGCTGCGTCACGCCCCGGGACCCTACTTCGGCTCGTACGGCGGCCGATGGATGCCCGAGTCTCTGATCGCTGCCCTGGACGAGCTTGAGGACACCTTCGAGAAGGCCAAGGCCGACCCCGAATTCACCGCGCAGATCGCGGAGCTGAACAAGAACTACTCCGGCAGGCCCTCGCTCCTGACCGAAGCCAAGCGGTTCGCCGAGCATGCCGGCGGAGTGCGGATCTTCCTTAAGCGCGAAGACCTGAACCACACCGGCTCGCACAAGATCAACAACGTGCTGGGCCAGGCGCTCCTCGCCAAGCGCATGGGCAAGACCCGCGTCATTGCCGAGACCGGTGCCGGCCAGCACGGCGTGGCCAGCGCTACCGCCGCAGCACTGCTCGGCCTCGAGTGCGTGGTGTACATGGGCGCCGAGGACTGCCGCCGCCAGGCCCTGAACGTGGCCCGGATGGAGCTCCTCGGGGCCACCGTGATCCCGGTGACCAACGGCTCCCAGACACTCAAGGACGCCATCAACGAGGCCCTGCGCGACTGGGTGGCAAACGTCGGACACACCCACTACCTGCTGGGCACGGCTGCCGGTGCGCACCCCTTCCCGGCAATGGTCCGCTACTTCCACGAGGTCATCGGTGAGGAGGCCCGCGCGCAGATCCTTGAGCAGGCCGGCCGCCTGCCGGATGCCGTCTGCGCATGTATCGGCGGAGGCTCCAACGCCATCGGCATCTTCCACGGCTTCCTGGATGACCCCTCGGTCAAAATCTACGGCTTCGAGGCAGGCGGCGACGGTGTGGACACCGGCCGGCACGCAGCCACCATCACGCTCGGCAAGCCCGGCGTACTGCACGGCGCCCGGTCGTACCTCATGCAGGATGACGACGGGCAGACGATCGAGTCCCACTCCATCTCCGCAGGCCTGGACTACCCGGGCGTCGGACCGGAACACTCCTACCTCGCAGACATCGGACGGGTCAGCTACGAGCCCATCACCGACAGTGAAGCCATGGACGCCTTCCGGCTCCTCTGCCGCACTGAGGGCATCATTCCCGCGATCGAGTCTTCCCACGCGCTGGCAGGTGCCATCAAGGTGGGCCAGCGGCTGGCAGAAGAGAGCGGAACCGGAGAAGCGAGCGACAAGATCGTGATCGTGAACCTGTCCGGCCGGGGCGATAAGGACGTGGCAACAGCAGCCGAATGGTTCGACCTCCTGGACAAGAATTCCGCAGAGGCAACCATCGGCAAGGAAGGGGAACAGCTGTGAGCACCGCGCAGATGACCAGCAAATCCGCAATCGCCATCGACAAGGCCCGCGCAGAAGGACGGGCGGCCCTCATCGGCTACCTGCCCGCCGGCTTTCCCACCGTCGAGGAGACCATCGCGGCAGGCATAGCCCTGGCCCGCAACGGCGCCGACCTCATTGAGATCGGCATTCCCTACTCCGACCCTGTGATGGACGGCCCGGTAATCCAGGCCGCCACCACCGAGGCGCTGGCCAAGGGCTTCGCCGTCCGCCAGGTCTTTGACGTGGTCGCGGGCATCACGGCGGAAACCGACGTTGCCGTCCTGGTCATGACCTACTGGAACCCTGTGCTCCGGATGGGCGTGGATGAATTCTCCCGCCGCCTGGCCGAAGCCGGGGGAGCGGGCCTCATTACGCCGGACCTCATTCCGGACGAGGCTGCCGAGTGGATGGAAGCCTCCGACAAGTACGGGCTGGACCGCGTGTTCCTCGTAGCGCCGTCCTCCTCGACCGAACGCATGCGGCGCACGGTCGAAGCCAGCCGGGGCTTCGTCTACGCAGTCTCCATCATGGGCGTCACCGGTGCCCGGTCTTCGGTCAGCGCCGCGGCCGAGGGAGTCGTGGCTGCGGCCAAGGACGCCGGCGCCGAGCGTGTATGCGTGGGCCTCGGAGTATCAAACGCGGAGCACGTCGCGGAAATCGCCGCCTATGCCGACGGCGTGATCGTGGGAACCGCCCTCGTCGCCGCCATCCGCGACGGCGGCGCGGATGCCGTGGCCAGCCTCACCAGAGACCTCAGCACCGGACTGACCAGGAAGTAGCCCTCCACCATGCAGATGTTCCACTCCGCGGCCGCCCTGCTACCGGCAAACATTGTTCCGGCGAACATGATTCCGGCCAGCATTCCGAGCCCGGACTGGTCCGGCTTCGACATTCCGCTGCCGTGGGGCTCGCTGCGCATCCACGCCTACGCCCTGTGCATCCTCGCGGGCATCATCGTCGGCCTCTGGCTCACGTCTGTGCGGTGGGCGAAGCGCGGGGCTCCGGAGGGCAGCGTGTGGGACATCGTCATTTGGGCCATACCGTTCGGCATCATCGGCGGGCGGCTCTACCACGTGTTTTCGTCCCCGGACGCCTACTTCGGCCCGGGCTTCGACGGCACGGGCGACCTCTCGCTGATCCCGCAGATCCAGCGCGGCGGCCTCGGAATCTGGGGCGCTGTTGTGCTGGGTGTTTTCGGTGCCTGGATCGGCTGCCGCCGGGCCGGGGTGAAGCTGACGGCCTTCCTGGACGCGGCGGCGCCGGGACTGCTTCTCGCGCAGGCCGTGGGCCGGTGGGGCAACTACTTCAACCAGGAGCTTTTCGGTGGCCCCACCACCCTGCCGTGGGGCCTCCAGGTGGACGCGGACAACGCGAACTTCCCGTCCGGCTACGCCGCGGACACCCTGTTCCACCCCACGTTCCTCTATGAATCCCTGTGGAACATCGCGGGCGTGCTTATTCTGCTGGCCCTGGACCGGCGCTTCCACTTCCGCCGCGGCCGGCTCTTCTGGCTGTACGCCATGTATTACACACTGGGCCGCGTATGGATCGAAGCGATGCGGATTGACGACGCCGAACAGATCAGCCTCTTCGGCATCACCACACGGCTCAATGTCTGGACCAGCATCTTCGTGTTCGTCGCCGCGCTGGCAGTGTTCATCGTGCTGGGGCTGCGCAAGAAGGCGGATGACGAAAACGTCTACCTTCCCGGCCGCGAGCCCGCCGCTGCACCGGCCGCTGAGGAAGCAGCCGCCGCTGAGGCGGCTGCCGGAACCGAAAAAACGGACGACGTCGGGAGCTCGCCAGGGCAGGCAGGGAAGCCGGCAAGCGGCCGCCGCTCCGCCGTCGATTCGGTCCGTGATACGGACTCCACTGTCTCAAATAGTGACTCGCATGGTAATCTCCCTGATAACCAAAACGGTCCAGGCCACTCTTCTGCCCCAACAGAAGCAGTGCCGGCGCCAAGTGGCGGCAACACGCCCGCCACGGACTCGCCGGACACCGGAAAATCCGGTGCAACAGCCACCGGAACCGTGCCGAAAGCTGACGGCACCCGCTAGTTCAGCTCAGGCAACCAGGGCAGCCAGAGCCACCGCTTGGAGCGCCCAAGACCACAACGTCGTGGTATCAGGGCCCCTGCCGGTCAGCATAGAGCTGCTAGCCGGTCAAGCCCGGGCCGGGAGCCTGCGTAACTGTTAGTCCAGCAGTCCTCCCTGCCCTACAATTTCCAGTAATTAACACTTTGTTGTGCCCATCACACCGGCGCTCTGAGTGGGGCCAACGTTGTCCCTTCCATACGCACGATCAGGAGGAAGGACGTCTCCCATGACCCAAACTCTTCACAGCCCCAGCTGGTCTGAACCGAACCAGCCAGACGCCGCCATGTCGCCGTTCAAGCGGTTCGCGGCGCTCCCGGAGGCGTCCGGGCTATACAACCCGGAGCAGGAGAAGGACGCCTGCGGTCTTGCGATTATCGCCACGCTGCGCGGGGAACCCGGCTACGACATCGTTGACGCCGCACTGACGGCCCTGCGCAACCTTGAGCACCGCGGCGCCGTGGGCGCTGATGAGGGAACGGGCGACGGCGCCGGCCTGCTGATGCAGGTGCCGGACGAGTTCTTCCGGGCCGTCACCGAATTCGAACTCCCCGCACCCGGGCAGTACGTCGTGGGCACCGCCTTCCTCCCCGCCGAGCAGCGCGAAGCCGATGCCGCCAAGGCAGGCATTGAAGGCCTCGCTGCCGACGAGGGCCTCACCGTCCTCGGCTGGCGCGAAGTGCCCGTCGTGGCCGACCTCGTCGGCGCCATGGCCCGCGCCTGCATGCCGTACTTCTCCCAGCCGTTCTTCGCCTCCGCCACGGGCGAGCAGCTTGACCGCAACGAACTGGACTCCCGGGCCTGGCGTATCCGCAAGCGTGCCCAGAACAAGTTCGGCGTGTACTTCCCGTCGCTGTCCTCCCGGACCATCGTCTACAAGGGCATGCTGACCACGGCCCAGCTGGAGCCGTTCTACCCGGACCTCTCCGACAAGCGCTTCAAGACCAAGCTGGCGATCGTCCACTCGCGCTTCTCCACCAACACCTTCCCGTCCTGGCCGCTGGCCCAGCCGTTCCGCACCATCGCCCACAACGGTGAAATCAACACCGTGAAGGGCAACCGGAACTGGATGCGCGCCCGCCAGTCGCAGCTGGCCAACCCGCTGCTGGGCGATTCCCCGGAGGAGCTTTTCCCCATCTGCACCCCCGGTGCATCGGACTCCGCGTCCTTCGACGAAGTGGCCGAGCTGCTCTGGCTTTCCGGCCGCCCCATCACGCATTCGATCATGATGATGATCCCCGAGGCGTGGGAAAACCATGCCACCATGGATCCGGCACGCCGCGCGTTTTACGAGTACCACTCCCTGCTGATGGAGCCGTGGGACGGGCCCGCCGCCGTTTCGTTCACCGACGGCAACCTGGTCGGCGCCACGCTGGACCGCAACGGCCTGCGCCCGGGCCGGTACTGGATCACGGAAGAGGGCCTTGTTGTCTTTGCCTCCGAGGTCGGCGTCATCGACGTCGAAGCCTCCAAGGTGGTTAAGAAGGGCCGTGTGTCCCCGGGCAAGATGTTCCTCGTGGACACCGAAGCCGGCCGGATCATCGACGATGAAGAGGTTAAGGCCGAAGTCGCCGCGGCGAACCCCTGGGCCGAATGGGTCAAGGACAACCTGATCGACCTCAACGAGCTCCCGGAGCGCGAGCACGTGGTGCACACGGCAGCGTCCGTGAACATCCGCCAGCGGACGTTCGGCTACACCACGGAAGAGCTCAAGATCCTGCTCGGCCCCATGGCCCGCACCGGCGCCGAGCCGCTGGGCGCCATGGGCTCCGATACTCCGGTGGCCGTGCTGTCCAAGCGCCCCCGCCTGCTGTTCGACTACTTCGTGCAGTCCTTCGCGCAGGTCACCAACCCGCCGCTGGACGCCATCCGCGAAGAGCTGGTCACCTCGCTGACGTGCGCCATCGGTCCCAACGGCAACCTGCTCGACACCAAGCAGGTCCGCCAGCCGCAGGTCTCCCTGCCGTTCCCGGTCATCAACAACGACCAGTTGGCCAAGATCGCCAACATCGAGGACGCCGACGGCAACCGCGTGGCCATGAAAGTCCGCGGCCTGTACCGCCCGGAGGGCGGCGAAAACGCCCTGCGCGCCCGCCTCACCGAGATCTGCGAGCAGGTGTCCGGCGCCATCAACCGCGGCGTGCAGTACGTGGTGCTGTCAGACCGTGACTCCAACGCCCAGTGGGCACCGATTCCTTCGCTGCTGCTGGTCAGCGCCGTGCACCACCACCTGCTGCGCAGCGCCAACCGCACCAAGACCGCGCTCGTGGTCGAAGCGGGAGACGTCCGCGAGACGCACCACGTCGCCGTGCTCGTGGGCTACGGCGCCTCGGCCGTCAACCCGTACCTGGCCATGGAATCCGTGGAGCAGCTGATCGCCGCTGGCGACGTCACCGGGGTGACCCCGCAGGACGGCGTGTACAACCTGATCAAGGGCCTGGGCAAGGGCGTCCTGAAGATCATGTCCAAGATGGGCATCTCCACGGTGGCCTCGTACACCGGCGCCCAGACCTTCGAAGCACTTGGCCTCGGTCAGGAGCTCGTGGACGAGTTCTTCGCCGGCACGCACTCCCAGCTGGGCGGCGTCGGCCTGGACGTCATCGCGGCCGAGGTATCGGCCCGGCACCAGATGGCCTACCCCGAGGGCGGCATCGAGCAGCCCCACCGCCCCCTGCTCGGCGGCGGCGAGTACCAGTGGCGCCGCGACGGCGAGCCGCACCTCTTCAACCCGGAGACCGTCTTCCGGCTGCAGCACGCCACGCGTGAGCGCCGCTACGACATCTTCAAGGCCTACACCAAGGGCGTGGACGACCAGTCCGAGAACCTGATGACCCTGCGCGGGCTCCTCAAGTTCAAGGACGGCCTCCGCCCCGCCGTGCCGCTCGAGGAAGTGGAGCCGGTCTCCAGCATCGTCAAGCGGTTCTCCACGGGCGCCATGAGCTACGGCTCCATCTCCAAGGAAGCCCACGAGACACTCGCCATCGCGATGAACCGGCTGGGCGGCAAGTCCAACACCGGAGAAGGCGGCGAGGACATTGACCGTCTCCTGGATCCCGAGCGCCGCTCTGCCGTCAAGCAGATCGCGTCCGGCCGCTTCGGTGTCACCAGCCTGTACCTGAGCAACGCGGACGACATCCAGATCAAGATGGCCCAGGGCGCCAAGCCCGGCGAAGGCGGCCAGCTGATGGCCCAGAAGGTGTACCCCTGGGTTGCCCGCACACGCCACTCGACCCCCGGCGTCGGACTCATTTCCCCGCCCCCGCACCACGACATCTACTCGATCGAGGACCTCGCGCAGCTCATCTACGATGCGAAGCGTGCCAACCCCTCGGCCCGGGTACACGTCAAGCTCGTCTCCGAGGTGGGCATCGGCACAGTTGCCGCCGGTGTGACCAAGGCGAAGGCCGACGTCGTGCTCGTTTCCGGTCACGACGGCGGAACCGGCGCCTCGCCGCTGAACTCGCTCAAGCACGCCGGTGTCCCGTGGGAGCTGGGTCTCGCAGAGACCCAGCAGACCCTGATGCTCAACGGCCTGCGCGACCGCGTGGTGGTGCAGGTGGACGGCCAGCTCAAGACCGGCCGCGACGTCGTGATCGCCGCGCTGCTCGGAGGCGAGGAATTCGGCTTCGCCACGGCACCGCTGGTGGTGGAAGGCTGCATCATGATGCGCGTCTGCCACCTGGACACCTGCCCGGTCGGTGTGGCCACGCAGAACCCCGAGCTGCGCGCCCGCTTCAGCGGCAAGCCCGAGTTCGTGGTCAACTTCTTCGAGTTCCTTGCAGAGGAGGTCCGCGAAATCCTTGCGGAACTCGGCTTCCGGAGCATTGAAGAAGCCATCGGACACGCCGAAATGCTGGACACCCGCGAGGCGATCAATCACTGGAAGGCCGAAGGCCTGGACCTCGACCCCATCCTGCACGGCCTGGAGTTCGACGACGACGCGCCGCTGCGCAACCTCACCGGCCAGAACCACGAGCTGGACAAGCACTTTGACCAGCGGCTCATCACGATGGCTGCCGAGGCGCTGACCGACCGTGCACCGGTGAAGATCGCCGTGGACGTCATCAACACGGACCGTTCGGTGGGCACCATGCTGGGCCACGTGGTCACCAAGACCTTCGGCACGGACTTCCTCGCGACGGACACGATCGACGTCACGCTGACCGGCACCGCCGGCCAGTCCCTGGGCGCCTTCCTGCCTGCCGGCATCACGCTGCGCATGTACGGCGATTCCAACGACTACGTGGGCAAGGGCCTGTCCGGCGGACGGATCATCGTCCGCCCGGACCGCACCAACGTATTCCAGGCCGAGAGCAACGTGATCGCCGGCAACGTGATCGGCTACGGCGCCACGAGCGGCGAGCTGTTCCTGCGCGGCCAGGTGGGCGAACGCTTCCTGGTCCGCAACTCGGGCGCCACGGCGGTTGTCGAAGGCATCGGCGACCACGGCTGCGAATACATGACCGGCGGGCAGACGCTGATCATCGGACGGACCGGACGCAACTTCGGTGCCGGCATGTCCGGTGGTACGGCCTACGTCCTGGACCTCGACAGCACCCGGGTCAACAAGCAGGCACTGGAATCCGGTGAGCTCCAGCTCCGCGACCTGGACGCCGAGGATCGTGACATCGTGCATGGCCTCCTCGTCAAGCACGTCGAAGAGACTGACTCCCAGCTGGCCGTGCGACTGCTCGAGAACTTCGATGACACCGCTGCCCGCATTACCAAGGTGCTGCCGCGTGACTACGCGGCTGTGCTGCAAACCCGTCTCGACGCCATCGAAGAGGGCCTGGACCCCGACGGCGAAGAAGTTTGGTCTCGAATCCTGGAGGTGACCGGTGGCTGACCCACGCGGATTTCTGAAAGTACGCCAGCGTGAAACCCAGCCACGCCGCCCCGTTCCCGTCCGCATCATGGACTGGAAGGAAGTCTATGAGGCCCAGGAAAAGGGTGTCCTCAAGAGCCAGGCGGGCCGCTGCATGGACTGCGGCGTGCCCTTCTGCCACCAGGGCTGCCCGCTCGGGAACCTGATTCCCGAGTGGAACGACCTCATGTGGCGCGACAAGGGCGAGGAAGCGATTGAGCGGCTGCACGCCACCAACAACTTCCCTGAGTGGACCGGCCGTCTGTGCCCGGCCCCCTGCGAGGCGTCCTGCGTGCTGGGCATCAACCAGCCGGCCGTGACCATCAAGCAGGTCGAGGTCTCCATCATCGACGAGGCCTTCGACAACGGCTGGGTCAACCCGCTGCCCCCGGCGCGTCTGACCGGCAAGACGGTCGCCGTCGTCGGTTCCGGCCCGGCAGGCCTTGCCGTCGCCCAGCAGCTGACCCGCGTGGGCCACACGGTCGCCGTGTATGAACGCGACGACAAGATCGGCGGCCTGCTGCGGTACGGCATCCCCGACTTCAAGATGGAGAAAGAGCAGGTGGACCGCCGGCTCGAGCAGATGAAGGCCGAGGGCACCCGCTTCCGCACAGGCGTCGCCGTCGGTACAGACGTGACGTGGGAGCAGCTGCGCCGCCGTTACGACGCCGTGGTTATCGCCACCGGCGCCACGGTTCCGCGCGACCTGAAGGTCCCGGGGCGCGAGCTCGACGGCGTCCACTTCGCGATGGACTACCTCGTTCCAGCCAACCGTGTGGTGGCGGGGGAGCAGATCGAAAACCAGATCCACGCCAAGGGCAAGCACGTCGTGATCCTCGGCGGCGGCGACACCGGTGCCGACTGCCTGGGCACGGCGCACCGCCATGGCGCCGCCTCGGTGACCACCCTGGCTATCGGCAAGCAGCCTCCGGCGGAGCGCGCCGGCCACCAGCCGTGGCCGACCTTCCCGACGCTCTTCGAAATGGCCAGCGCCCACGAGGAAGGCGGTGTCCGCACCTACCTCGCCTCCACGGTGGAGTTCGTCGGCGAAAACGGCAAGCTGACCGGCGTAAAGGTTGCCGAAACCGAGTTCGTTGACGGCAAGCGGCTGCCCAAGGCCGGCACCGAGCGGATCATCCCCGCCGACCTGGTGTTCCTGTCCCTGGGGTTCACCGGCGCCGAGCCCGCCGGCATCACCGAACAGGTCCACGCCGAGTTTGACGGTCGCGGCAACGTGTCCCGCGACGGCTACTACATGACCAACACCGAGGGCGTGTTCGTGGCCGGCGATGCCGGCCGCGGCCAGTCCCTGATCGTGTGGGCCATTGCCGAAGGGCGCGCCGCAGCCGCGGCAGTGGACAAGTACCTCATGGGGAGCACGATTCTGCCCGCTCCCGTTGCACCGACGGACCGCGCCATCGCCGTCCTCTAGTTATGCCTCGGAGGGGAACGTTCACCTCCACGACAACTTAACCAATGCAAGAGACCAATAGGGTAGGTATATGAGACGCGCAAAAATTGTGGCCACCTTCGGACCGGCCATTGCCAGCTATGAAAACACCCTCGCGGTGCTCGAGGCCGGCGTTGACGTAGCCCGAATGAACATGAGCCACGGCGATTACTCCGTGCACGACAACACCTATGAGAACGTCCGTAAGGCAGCTTCGGACCTGGGCAAGGCCGTGGCCATCATGGCCGACCTCCAGGGCCCGAAGATCCGGCTCGGCCGTTTTGTGGACGGCCCGCACGAACTCGCCGTCGGTGACATCTTCACGATCACCACCGAAGACGTGCCCGGCACCAAGGAGATCTGCTCCACCACGCTGAAGAGCCTCACCGAGGACGTCAACGTGGGCGACGCACTCCTGATCGACGACGGCAAGGTTGCACTGCGCGCCATCGAGGTGGACGACGTCAAGGTTGTCGCCGAAGTGACTGTTGGTGGCATGGTGTCCAACAACAAGGGCATCAACCTGCCCGGCGTCGCCGTGAACGTCCCTGCCCTGAGCGAGAAGGATGAGGACGACCTCCGCTGGGCCATCCGCCGCGGGGTCGACCTCGTTGCGCTCTCCTTCGTTCGTGACGCCACCGACATCAAGCGCGTCCACGAGATCATGGATGAAGAAGGCCGCCGCGTTCCGGTGATCGCCAAGATCGAGAAGCCGCAGGCCGTGGACCAGCTCCACGAAATCATCGACGCGTTCGACGCCATCATGGTGGCCCGTGGCGACCTCGGTGTGGAGCTTCCGCTGGAAGAAGTGCCGATCGTGCAGAAGCGTGCCATCGAACTGGCGCGCCGCTGGGCCAAGCCCGTTATCGTGGCCACCCAGGTTCTTGAGTCGATGATCGACAACCCGCGGCCCACCCGTGCGGAGGCTTCCGACTGCGCCAACGCCGTGCTCGACGGCGCCGATGCAGTGATGCTCTCCGGCGAGACCAGCGTCGGCAAGTACCCGATCGAGACGGTCAAGGTC
The DNA here is from genome assembly GCF_059090445.1 of Arthrobacter sp. B2060. NCBI lineage: Bacteria > Bacillati > Actinomycetota > Actinomycetes > Micrococcales > Micrococcaceae > Arthrobacter > Arthrobacter sp. B2060. The sequence continues at coordinate 53,382 of NZ_JBNHFR010000006.1, read as the reverse complement.
ATGGCCCGGATCATCGAGTCCACCGAAGAGCACGGCCTGGAGCGCGTCCCCCCGCTGGGCACCAAGCCCAAGACCCGCGGTGGCGCCATCACCCGTGCCGCCGTCGAAATTGCCGACCAGCTGGACGCCAAGTACATCTGTACGTTCACGCAGTCCGGCGACTCCGCGCGCCGTCTGTCCCGCCTCCGCCCGATCAAGCCGGTCTTCGCGTTCACTCCGGTGGAGCAGGTGTGGAACCAGCTGGCACTCACCTGGGGCATCCAGCCCCAGCTCGTCGCCATGGTGGGCCACACGGATGAAATGACGGCCCAGGTGGACCGCAGCCTGCTGGACATGGGGCTCGTGGAAGACGGCGACCTGGTGGTCATCGCAGCCGGTTCCCCTCCCGGAAAGGCCGGTTCGACCAACTCGCTGAAGGTACACAAGGTGGGCGACCTCGCCGACACCGCGCGCATTGGCGAAGGTACCCGCGAAAAGCTCGGCCCGTGGCCGGAAAAGAAGAAGAAGAGCTAGGCCGCAGCAGCTGCTGAGCAGCTGAAGCGACAAAGGGAGGCTCCCCGCCACGTGTGAACGCGGTGGGGACCCTCCCTTTCTTGTTTGCTGTAGGGCTGAAAAAAGAGGAGGATCCCTGCCGTCTGGCGGGGATCCTCCTCTGATTGCTTCTTCGGTGTTAGTTGACCTGGTTGATGATGGTCTCGGCGACTTCGCGCATGCTCAGGCGGCGGTCCATGGAGGTCTTCTGGATCCAGCGGAAGGCTTCCGGTTCCGTCAGGCCCATCTTGGTGGTCAGCAGGCTCTTGGCGCGCTCCACGAGCTTGCGGGTGGCGAACTGCTCCTGCAGGTCCGTGACCTCGCTTTCCAGGGCCTTGATTTCCTCGTGGCGGGAGAGGGCAATCTCCAGGGCGGGGATGAGGTCTGCCGGGGTGAAGGGTTTGACGACGTAGGCCATGGCGCCGGCGTCGCGGGCGCGCTCCACGAGTTCCTTCTGGCTGAAGGCGGTCAGGAGGACCACAGGGGCGATGCGTGCCTTGACGATCTTCTCTGCAGCAGAGATGCCGTCCATGACGGGCATCTTGACGTCCATGAGGACGAGGTCCGGCTTGAGCTCCTCGGCCAGCTGCACGGCCTTCTCGCCGTTGTCTGCTTCGCCGATAACGTCGTAGCCTTCGCCGCGCAGGATTTCGATTATGTCCAGGCGGATGAGGGTTTCGTCTTCAGCCACAATGACGCGGCGCGCCGGCTGGGACGTGGTGTTTGACTCCGTCGGTTCTGACACGGGATCTCCTTGAAAAGGTACGGCGGGACTATGACTATCTTAGTTGGGACCCGCGGCTGTACTTGGATCTACATGGCTTGTTGCGGCGGCGCTGGCGCGATTCTGGACTTTAGCCTATCTGCATGTAGAGTAATTCCGCGCACTGGAAGTGGCTGCGTTGCTCACAATCATGCTGTGGGCCTACGATTGTTACTCCGTGTACTCCGCGCCCGAGTGGCGGAATTGGCAGACGCGCCGCACTCAAAATGCGGTATCGAAAGGTGTGTGGGTTCGAGTCCCACCTCGGGCACAGTGTTTTCGCAGGTCAGGGGCCCTTTTGGGCCTCTGAGTGTGCACATTTTGTTCACTTGTGGGCCCCTTCGGGGGCCTTTTTCATTGGTGGCCGGTGGTGTGGCTGGTTGCCTCCTTGCCTTCCTGGGTGGACGGGTTGTTGTTCGTTACCAGTTCATGGGCGTTCATGGCTCTGCCAACATGACTCGGGAAAAAATTTGGTGCGGGTTTCTTTGGCGCATCGTTGGGTGTTCACCAGGTTCCTCCTGCTGGGCTTCGCTGGCTGTTCGTCTTCTACATGGTGGGCGCGGGGGGAGGGCGACATGACTTGCGCCCAACCGGTAGGGAACCGGCGTCCCCGGACGCCCACAGGCTGTCCGATAGCGCCCGACGGCGAGGCAAATATTGGCCTACGTGCCGTGATGAACCGAAACGGAAGACTGCTGCCTGGCTGGTCTTTCATACCTGTTCATTGCCAGCCTGCTGAATGACTGTATGACCGAACGGTGAGACGCCGAACCCAACTGGCCATGAGCTAGATGTACCCAGCCATCAGGTTGGTGACAGTCGCGTGATCGGGGCGGCCCTGATGGCGGCGTGGATGCGCTCAGTGTTGTACTAGTTCAGCCACGGGTCAAGTGCCGCGGCTCGTTCGCTGTTGCTGGCAAATGGTTTGGCGTAGGCCCATTCTGTGGGCAGTGTCCGGTTGAAACGTTCGATCTTGCCGTTGGTCCAGGGGCAGTGGGGTTTAATGAACCGCTGTTGGGCGCCGAGCTGTGCGGCGGCGGCCTTGAAAGCGGCGGACTTCCGGTAGGCGAATGCGTTGTCGGTGATGACGCGTTGAATTTTCCTGATGCCCTGCGTTTGGAAGAACGCGGCGGCTCTGAGGAGGAAGACGGCCGCGGTACCGCCTTTTTCGTCCGGATGGATCTCGGCGTAGGCCAGCCGGGTGTGGTCATCGATGACTGCATGGATGTAGTCGAATCCGATGCCGCGTCCGCGGACCTCCTCCGATCGGCCAAGGGCGCGCCAGCCCCCGCCGTCAGGGATCCGTCCGAGTTTCTTGACGTCCACGTGGATCAGCTCGCCTGGGGACTGGCGTTCGTAACGGATCGCCGTTGACCGTGTGGCCCGGATGACCGTCCCGGCGACGGGGTCGCAGCCGGCCAGAGGCGGCAGACCGCGTCTGGCCAGAATCCGGGAGATGGTTCGTTCGGGGACGCCGGTGGCATGGCTCAACCGCGCCGGCCCCCACCGCAACTCCGTCCTGGCCGCGATGACAGCGTCCTCCCGCTAGGGGCTGGTCCTCGACGGGATCCGGTGAGGACGGCTGGACCTGTCGAGAAGACCGGCCTCAGCCTCCGCACGGAACCGCTTCACCCAGCGGTGGGCGCATTGCCGGGAAACGCCCAGCTCCTTCGCGACGTGCGCAACCGGCCGATGATCACCGACCACTCTTTCAACGAGAAGAAATCTCCCATGAACGGTCAGACGGGCATTAGCGTGGGACATGAGGACCTCCGTGGGCGTGAAGATGTCAGATACCTCCACTAAGCCCCGGGACCCTCCTCACTGCAAGACCGATGTCACCAACGTCATGGCCGAGTACAGTTAGCGCGCGCATGGCTGATGGGGGAGGTGACGCGGTTGGTGGGTTGGACGGAGCTGCCGCCGTAGATGAATTCGGCGTTGATTGCGCTGGTCTCAGTGGAACTGACGGGAAGCGCGGTTTCGTGGCCGGGTTCGCCGTCGTAGGGGGAAGGTGTCGTCGCCGGCGAAGAACCTGTCGCGGATGGTGATGCTTTGTTCGGCGAGGACTCCGCGGTGAGAGCGGCATTGCTGCCAGCTTGCGGTTTGGGCTGCCCCGGGTGGCAGGTTTCGCTGGTGTAGACGGCGAAAGAAGATGGACGTGGCGCCTGGATGTCGCTGGTGAGGTAATGGGCGACGGTGCGTGCGTGGGGAAGTTCCTGTCCGCTCTGTCGGGGGAGACCGATCCGCAGGGTTGCGCCGATGTTGTTCTCGTTCAGGAAAGTTTTCGCTTCCGGGGCCGGCGGGGTAGCGCCCTGGTTGCGTGAAGGACCCCCAGCGATCATGGGACATATCAGAATGACAAACAGCGATGATGCTTCCACTCATTCATCGGAGCATGGGGATAAGGCAGCATGACTTCTGAGGGAATGAATCATTAGGTCAAAGGGATTCCAGGTGGCGAGTCCCGCGACGGCAAGAAGGTGATGCCGGCTTAGGGATCGCGGAGATGAGAGCCGCTTGTGTCTCAAACTGACACGGTTGGATTGCAGCCCCGGGACGGATGCTTTTCTTGTCCCAAACATTTGGTAAGTGAGTTGATTCTAATGATGAGCAGAAAGATGGCCCAACTGCGTTACCTGCAACGGCAGGTCGTATTCTCTCACAGCCCGACGAGGTCGACGGGTGTGGTCAATCCCTCTGCGCGAGCGGAGGATCCTGCCAATTCGACTCCGCACTCAGCCGATGCATACGGCGCCGGTGCGCCGCAGAGGGAATTGGCCATATCATCGCGGACCTAGATTCGATGAACGTCCGACGATCGGGAAATCCGCGCTAATTTCCTTACTTCCGTTGCTATTCAAGGTGGAATTATGAAAGTCAGAACGTCTGTTCGGCGCAGAACAGGAACCATCCAAGCGGATTGGCGCGAACTGCAATCCGGGGAGCGTGTGTACATCCTCAAAAACTCACAGGTTATTTCGGCAGGCCAGGTAGAGGAAGTCTCGGACAGTGGCCGCGTTCTATGGATTTCGAATTCTTCGTCCAGAACTGAGTTTTATACCATGTCTGAGGGAATTTCGGTGCAAAGGAAGTAGCGGTGTCAGCTGCTCGAAGATACCGTGGGCCACGTGTCATTGGACCGCGCCGACGATGAAGTCGGTCTCTCTCAAATTTAGAAACTCCTGAAGGAGAAGTGATAACCCCGATGGCAAAAGCCTGCAATAAGCAGTGGGACGCTGTTTCCCCATGTGACGCTGTAGAAGTGCGTTTAAACGGAACGTTTGTGCAGAACGGAATCGTTGATGATCGTACTTCCGACGGCGCATTCGTATGGCTCTTCGACAGTATCGGAGAGCGGAAAATGCTGCATGAACACGACGGGTACGATCTGGTGCGGATTGATCCGTAGCCCCGGCCTCGCTGCCTGGCCGCGGCATGCCGCGTGAGGGGAAGACGGAACCTCTCACGCCGGGAGGTCCATCTCGAGCAGTGTCCGGGATATCATGACCGCCCGGTCGCTGAGTCTTTCCAGCTCGTTGTCGTCAGGCTCGGGTGACGCCCAACGTGTGGCACCCTCCAAAAGTGTCATGACAACTTTGACCCGCTCCTCCGCCTCGGGAACACCCATGTCCCTGGCAGCGGCCACATACATGTTCTGGTGCAGTTGTACCCAGTCATCCACTTGGGCCCGGACGTCTTTGGGCAAAACTCCCGCCATTCTGTCTGTGGCGACCAGCAGATCCCAAAGGTTGCTTTCAGGGAGCCGCACTTGCCGGGTGAAATGCAGTCGCACCATGGCATCCCAAAACTCATCTGCATCCCCGGCATCGCCTACGGCTTGCAGAAGGGCGACGCCAAAGCGATGGAAGTGCCACCGCAAGGATTCCGCAACAATCTCGTCCCTTCCGCCTGGAAAGTGCGAGTAGAGGCTTGGTGCTTTGATGTTGACGGCGTTGGCGATCGTCCTCATGGACACGGAGTTGAAACCGTTAGCGATGGCAAGCTTGAGGAAGGCCTCAAGGATGTTTTGGCGGGCAGCTTTCTGGCCGGCCCAATTCCACTCTTTCAGTCGCAGCTCGAAAGCTTCGCTGGCGGCTTCGTAGGACCTGTCGCTCATAATGCCTCATCCTAACAGCCGTTAGCCATCGCAGCCTGAATCAACTCTTCCCTAACGTCTGTTAGTTAGCTAAACTGGTAGCGGCACGCAGCAGCGCCGCTGCGGTTGCCTTTGGAATGATCGAGCGGGAAGAGCAAAGCAAATGGGCACCGAAAAAACGAGCCTGGGGGCCTCTCGGAACAACACCATCATCCTCGGAAGCGGACTTTCGGGAATGGTTGCGGCATACATCAGCGCAAAGGCAAGGGAAGACAACGCCGCCATGAACGAGGACTGGCGTGCCCAGCAGGCATTCCGTCCCATGTTGCCCAGACGGCGCAACCGGACAAGCCGTCCTGGCGGTACCGGAGCCACCCTGGCGTCCTGAGTTTCCTTCACATCCAGAAAGAACCTGTCCCATGTCTGCAGAAGTACTGTCCCCGTGGCCGCATGAGTCGCTGCGTGAAACAGACCGCCTCCGCGAATTGTTCCTGATGCAACCCCACGCGGACCTTAGCGGAATCCGGCCGATAGTTGCGCGTTCCTGGTACAGAAGCCGTGCGGCTGGTGTCGACGCGGTTGCCGACCGTGGAATTTATGACGAAGGCCGGGTTGACGAATACACGATTGCGGCGGCTGGTCCGCATCTGCAGAAGCTGGACGAAGTTGCAGCGGACCTGGGTGGCTACGTCAACCTCACAGCCCCTAACGGCGTGCTGGTGAAGGCCAGCTTCCTCCGCGATGACGGCTTCCCGGCTGGATATTCGTTGCTGGAGGAAAGTTGCGGCAGCAACGGTGAAGGGTTGGCGCTCGAAGAAGGCCGCGGCGTTTGGCTGGCCCCAGAGGAACACTTCCGCGAGGACATGCGCGGCAATTGGTGCTTCGCCTCCCTGGTGCGGGATCCTTTCCACAATCGCGTCCGCGCCGTCATCGGGCTGACACTCCCGGCCAACCGGGTTACCACCCTTGAACCTTCCTCCACGCTGCTGATGCTTGAGGGTGTCGCCTCTCGCATCGAACGCGACATCGAGGTCCGGACTTCATCGAAGGAACGGGCCCTCCTGAATGAGTATCTGAGAATCTCGCGGAGACGGGGCAACCGTGCGGTCATTGCTGTTGACGGGAAGAACTCCCTCCAGAACGCATCCGCCACAGCCACTTTGGTGGACAGCGACTTCTCGATCATTTCCGGCTACGCCAAGGCAGTGATGTCCTCCGGCCGTGACATGAACTGCGAGGCCATGCTGCAGGGGCCGGGGTTGTCCACACTGGAGATCTCCCCGGTGACCCTCTCGTCTGCGAATGTGGGGGCAATCGTTGTGGTCCGGCCCCACTCGCCGGCCAAGGAGCGGGCCGTCACCGCCGCAAGTGCGCCTCTGACTTTGGAATCTTCCCCGCAGGGAACTGCTGAGCGCCTAATGAAGCACGTGGACGGGACGAGCACGGAATTCAAGCGCACCCTAAACATGGCCCGCAAGGCTGTGGACCAGGACAGGTCCGTTGTTTTGATCGGTGAACTGGGCAGCGGAAAACTCCGCCTGGCCAGTGCCATCGCATCACTGCGGGGTGGCCACATGGCGGTTGACGCCCGTAGCGGAGCACTCAGGAACCCCAACTTCCGGGATGTGCTGCACCGGGTGGCTACCGAACTCCCTGCCACGCTGATCATCGAGCACGCCGATGAACTTTCGCAGAACGAAGCCGGCGAGATCGCACGTAATTTGCGTGGCAATCCCACCACTAAGCTGATCCTCACCATTGCGCGGCCCACGGACGCCACCTTGCTGCTCTCCGAAGCGTTCGATGTCCTGGAAATCTCAGTGGCGCCCCTCCGCAACAGGCGTGAAGACATCCCCCAGCTGGCTAACGCAATCGCGGAGGAACTCGGGCAGCGGAGGCTTTCCCGCAGGCTCATCACCACACTCACACATGCTGACTGGCCACGGAACATCGACCAGCTCCGGGCTGTGGTCTCCAACGCCGTGGAACGGGCCCAAGGCGCAGAAGTCACTGTGGACGACCTGCCACAGGGTTTCCACCGTGTTCTGACAAAGGGCCGGCTTTCACGGCTGGAAGATGCAGAACTGAGTGAGCTGCGCACTGCCCTCCAGGAGGCCAAAGGCAACCGAAGCCTCGCAGCGGAAACACTGCAAATCGGCCGTTCTACCCTGTACCGGCGCATGGACTACTTCCGCAGCCGCGGCTTCGACCTCTGATCCCCGCACGATAATACCCGCCCGTTTGCAGCAGCCGGCCATCCAAATGATGGTCGGCTCCTGCCTGCTGTCGCGCAGGTCTGCCGAGTGGGACGTGTCCCACCACGGTGTCTCGATCTGGCACGGATGGACGCTCCCATATCGCGTTGTACTTGGAATTACCCGAACACCGGCACCCGTCCCATGGAGTGTCCGGCAGCGAACGAGGGTACGACACGAACAGGACGACAGACTATGACCCGCGATGCCCAGGGAACCATTCTTGTGGCCCCTCACCATTTTCCGAACCTGGACCGCGAGCACGCGCTCGCGGAGGAGTTCGGTTACACACTCAACCCCGCGGCAGACACCGACGCCTTCCGTGAAGGGCTTCCCGAAGCCGACATTGTGATGATTACCCCCTATGCAAAGCTCACCGCAGCTGATTTCCCCGTGATGTCGAAGTGCAGGGCGGTTATCCGTTACGGAATCGGCTACGACAACATCGATGTTGCCGCCGCCACGGAGGCTGGCATCCCAGTCTCGATTGTCCCGGGAACCGCGTCAGAGGAAGTGGCCTCCCACGCATTCGCCATGGGACTGGCGCTGGCCCGTCGCCTGCCTGCCGGTGATGCCTCCATTCGGAACCTCGGCTGGGCCGGGACCATCGGCTACGACACGCCGGTGCTCTCCGAGCTTGAGGTCGGGGTGCTTGGAATGGGACGCATCGGTCAGCACGTCGCCCGGATGTATTCGGCCGTGGGAGCCCGTGTCCGGGCCTACGATCCCTTCGTCACGGACAGCTTCGTGGAGATGACCGGGCTCGACGACATCCTGGAGAACTCCGACGTCGTCTCGCTGCACCTGCCGCTGAACCAGGACACGGCGGACCTCCTCTCCGGAGATGTCCTGGCCCGTATGCGGAAGGGTGCAGTGGTGGTCAATGTGTCGCGCGGCGGCCTTATCGATGAAGCTGCGCTCGCTGCAGCACTGACCTCCGGACACATCGCCGGCGCAGGCATCGACACTTTCGCTGAAGAGCCGTTGCGGGAGGGACATCCGCTGCGTTCGGCGCCCAACTCCATCCTCACTCCGCACATCGCCTGGCGTTCCAACCGGTCAACGGGGGCCCTGCAGGACGGCGCTGTGGAGCGGGTCCGCCTTGCGCTGACCGGGCAGCCGCTCATCGACCTCGTGAACTGAAAAGACTGGAGAAACCCCAATTGGCAACATCCAACCATCTGGAAAATACTGCGGATCTGCAGCATCCCGCGGAGGATCCCCATCTGCGCCGCGGGCCACGCGGTTTCCCGCTGCTGCCCGGCGGCTATGGGCGCTCAACGTACTACACGGGAGCTCCCAGCCCATATGCGATCCGCGGCGAGGGCTACCGCGTATGGGACGACCGTGGCCGTGAACTGATCGACGCGAACAACAACTTCACCTCCCTGATTCACGGCAACGCGCACCCGGAGATCACGGAAGCCGCCACCAAGGCCCTCACCACCGGAGCCAGCTGGGGCATCCCGAACCTCTACGAATGGGAACTTGCTGAACTCCTGCTGCACCGCCTCCCTGATCTGGACCAGGTCCGCTTTGCGAACTCCGGCACCGAAGCGGTCATGTCCGCGATCCGCATCGCACGGGCCAGCACCGGCCGTGAACGAGTCATCGTCACCAAGGGCGGCTACCACGGGACATCCGAGGTCGCCCTGGTACCAGGTGGACCGGCCTACCAGCGCGGCCTGACACGCGGCGTGATCGACGACGTCACTGCGGTGCCGCTGAACGACGTCGAGTTCCTGCGCCAGGCGGTAGAGGCCGCCCCGGACGCCTACGCCGCCATCATCCTCGACCTGCTGCCCAACCGCGCAGGGCTCCGGCACATTTCGGAGGACTTCGTCCGCAGCGCACGCGAACTTGCAACGCGCCACGGCATCGTCCTGATCATCGACGAGGTCATTAGCCTCCGCCTCGGATACAACGGCTTCAGCGGTCAATACGGGGTTTCCCCCGACCTGCTGACCACCGGCAAGCTTATCGGAGGCGGCTTCCCCGTTGGCGCAGTCTGCGGCAAGGCCGAGCTCATGGCCGAGGTGGATCCGACCCGTCAGGGCAGCCTCCCGCACGGCGGCACCTTCTCCGGCAACCCGGTCAGCATGGCTGCCGGTGCTGTCGCCCTGCGCCTCTATAACGAAGAGGAAGTAAAGCGGCTGAATCACTTGGGCGATACCGCCCGCGACATGGTCAACGCCAGGATCGCTGAGGCGGGCTGGGAAGTTCGCGGACGTGGCTCTTTGCTCCGCGCGGTTCCTGCCGGTGCTGAGAAAGTTGACGAGCAGACGCAGCACAAGCTGTGGTGGGCGTCCTACGAGCGGGGGCTGCTCGGATCTCCCGCAAACCTGTTGTCCCTTTCCACGCCCATGGACGGAAAAGTGACCGAAGACATCGCTGACCGGCTGGCCGACGCCGTCCTGGCAGTCGCGGCACAGTCCCCAGCAACAGAAGGCGGCAAGTAACCATGAAGCTCGTTTCCTATGACCACGAATCCGGCGTCCGCGGAGGTGTCCTCATCGAAGACTCGGTCTACGATCTGGAACTGCTCCTGCAGGGCTCAAGCGGGGCAGTCAACGGGGCAACATCCTCCGTCCGGGAGTTCCTAAAGCTCTACGGCGACCGCCTCGATGCCATCTCAGCCGAAGCCGCCGAGGCCGCGGCCCAGGACCCGGAAGCCCGCGTGGGTGCCCGCTCCGAGATCCGCCTGACAATGCCCGTGCCTAACCCATCCAAGGTGCTTTGCATCGGGCTGAACTATAAGGACCACGTTGCCGAAACGGGCCGTGCGGTCCCCGAGTACCCGGACGTTTTCGCCAAATTCGACTCCACCATGGTTGGTCCCGAGGAGGAGATCGGCGGCGCCAGGGTCAGCGAAAACCTCGACTTCGAAGGTGAGGTGGCCGTAGTGATGGGGCGCCGTGCCAGCGAAGTAACGGAAGATGAAGCCCTCGAGTACGTCGCAGGCCTGGCCCCGCTGAACGATGTCACGGCACGTGATCTCCAGTATCGCGGGACCCAGTGGCTTGCGGGTAAGGCTGTTGACGGTTCAACTCCTTGGGGTCCGGCATTGGTGACGCTGGATGAGGTGGGAGACCCGCAGACACTGGACTTGGTGACGCGGGTGAACGGCATTGAAGTGCAGCGCTCCAACACCCGTTACCAGATCTTCTCCATCGCCCGCATCGTCTCCTACCTGTCGGGCTTCCTCACTCTGGAGCCCGGAGACGTCATTGCCACAGGTACCCCGGAAGGCATCGGCGCCAAGCGGAACCCTCCCGTCTGGCTTGAGCCGGGCGACACGGTAGAAATCGAGATCGACAAAGTAGGGCTGCTCCGCAACCGCGTCGGCAAGCCCCAGCTCTAACCCCTGCAAGCTCTACGAAAGTATGAAGACCCATGAGTGAAGTACAGACACACCCACGTGAAGCGAGGTACCGCATCGCCGTGGACACCGGTGGCACGTTCACCGATGTCGTCGTCGATTCCAACAACGGTGACATGGCCGTCGGCAAGGCCCTGACCACCTATGACCGCGTCTTCACCGGCTTTGAAGCTTCCGTACGCCGGGCCGCCGAATCGGTTGGCTGGAGCGGGGATGACGTCCTGCGCAACGCGGACGTCATCGTCTACGGCACTACGCACGCCACCAACGCAGTACTGACCGGCAAGGTGGCCAAGACCGCCCTGCTGACCTCCGACGGCTTCGCCGACACACTGCTGCTCCGCGAGGGAGGCCGCCGGGACGCCTTCGACTCCAAAGCTGCCTACCCGCCGCCCTACATTCCCCGCCACCTGACCTTTGAGATCACCGAACGCATTTCCGCCGAAGGCGATGTCCTGGTGCCGTTGGATGAAGAGCAAGTGCGTGAGGTTCTGGGTTCCTTCAAGGAACAGGGAATCGAAGCGGTGGCCGTTTCCTTTCTCTGGTCGATCATCAACGACGCCCACGAGAAGCGCGTCGCGGAACTCATCCAGGAGATCCTGCCGGGTGTTCCGTACACGCTGTCCAACGAGGCCAACCCAACTATCCGCGAATACCGCCGCTCCTCGGCAGCCTCGATCGACGCCTCCCTGAAGCCGTTGATGGCTGACCATCTGGGCAAGCTGCGCACTGACCTCCAGAAGTACGGTTTCGCCGGTGACCTGCTGGTGGTCACCTCCGAAGGTGCCGTCCTCGACGTCGTCGATGTACTGGACCGACCGGTACTGCTGCTGAACTCGGGTCCATCGATGGCGCCGCTGGTTGGAGCGGCAGCCGCGCCGGACAGGGACACCGTCGTGGTCTGCGATATGGGCGGCACCACTTTCGACGTGTCCCTCGTCGAAGAGGGCGTTGTCCGCCACACCCGGGAAGCCTGGCTGGGTGAGCCCTTCGTTGGACACCTCACCGGTCTTTCCTCCGTGGCTGTCTCCAGCATCGGCGCCGGTGGCGGCAGCATCGCATGGATCGACGGCGGCGGCCTGCTCCGTGTGGGTCCGCAAAGTGCCCGCAGCACCCCCGGTCCCGCTGCCTACGGACGCGGAGGCGAAGAACCCACCGTCACGGACGCCTGTGTGGCGCTCGGCTACCTTGACGCCGACGGCTTCGAAGGCGGATTTACCCTGGATCGCGAGGCCGCTGTCCGCGCCATCGATACTCGCATCGCCGGCCCTCTGAACATGGATACCTTGCAGGCTGCACAGGCCATCTTGGACGTCTCTGCCAACCACATGGCCACTGCCATCCGTCAGGCTTCACTGGAACAGGGCGTTGATCCCCGAGGTGCGCTGATTGTTGCCGGCGGTGGCGCAGGTGCCATGGTCGCAGCCGCAATCGGTGTCCTGCTGGAGACCGACACCGTCCTGATCCCCGCGACGGCTGGCGTGCTGGCCGCTTACGGCGCCCACCGCGCTCCGATCGCCACCGAATTCCTCTCACCGCTGCACAACGACACCCGCAGCTTCAACTCCGGTTCCGCCACCCGTGCGGTGGAGGATTTGACGGCCAAGGCAGAGCTCTTTGGGAAGCGGTTCGATGGTGTAGGCGATGCCCCGAACGTCACCTACTTTGTCGACGCCCGGTACCCGGGCCAGGCGTGGGACCTGCGAGTCTACCTGGATGCCGCCCCCGATACCGCCGGCGACGCCGCAGGAATCATTGAGCGGGCCTTCCACGAGGAGCACGACCGCCGCAACGGCACCCACGATCCGGACAGCCGGGTCGAAATCATCACCTGGGGTGTCCGCGTGGAAATCCCGCGGCCCGAGCACACTAAGGATGAGATCGGGGCGGCCCGCACCAGCGAGGTCCACCGCACCGATGACATCGTTTTCAGCGGCGAGAGCTTCAGCACCCAGCGCTACCGCGGTGTCACCCTGGCCCCGCGGGACAAGATCCTGGGGCCCGCGGTCATCGACCAGCCCACCACCACCATCGTCGTTCCACCGGAATGGGATGCCACGCTCGACGAACGATCCAACATCTACCTCACCCGTAAGGAGGCGTAACCGTGACGCGCGAATTCGACCCAGTAAAGCTCTCGGTGCTTGCCAATGCATTCGACGGCATTGTCCGCGAGATGACCAGCGGCCTGCTGCGCTCGGCACGTTCCTCCGTCATCAACACGGCCCGCGATTTCTCCTGCGCCGTGCTGACGGCGGACAACCAGCTGCTCGCAGCAGCGGAAGGTGTCCCGGTTCACGTCTTCGGCGCCGGTCCGCTGGGCGAGGACATGGTCGAGCTGCATAATGACATCCGTGAAGGCGATGCCTTCCTGCACAACGACCCCTACATGGGCAACTCCCACGCCGCCGACCATGTCATCCTGGTGCCCATCTTCATCCAAGGACGCCACCTCTTCACCGCCGTGACCAAGGCTCACCAAGCCGACTGCGGCAACTCGCTGCCCACTACGTTCTTCGCCACCGCCCGGGACGTCTATGAGGAAGGCGCCCTGATCTTCCCCTGCGTGAGGATCCAGCGCGATTACACGGACATCGACGACATCATCCGCATGTGCCGCTCCCGCATCCGCGTTCCTGACCAGTGGTACGGCGACTACCTCGCATCCGTGGGCGCATCGCGCATCGCCGAGCGCCGCCTCCACGAGCTCGCCGAGAAGTTCGGCGTCGACGACCTGGTGGACTTCGTGGATGCCTGGTTCGACTACTCCGAGCGCCTGACCGCCAGCGCCATCGAGACCCTGCCCGAGTATGTCCTGCATGGCACCACCGCGCACGACCCTTTCCCGGGCACCGGCCCGGAAGGCGTCCCCCTGCAGGCCACCATCGAGGTCAAGCCCAAGCAGGGAAAGATCACCATTGACCTTCGCGACAACCCGGACAACCTCCCCAACGGCCTGAACCTCACCAAGGCAACGGCAACGGGTGCAGCACTGGCAGGCATCCTCTCCGGTATCCCGGAAAACCTGCCGAGCAACGCCGGAACCTTCCGGAGGGTGGAGGTGCTGCTGCGTGACGGCTGCGCCGTCGGCGTCCCGAAGCACCCCCACTCCTGCTCGTCCGGAACCACCAACCTCGCCGACCGCGTGGTCAACATCGTCCAGGCCGCCTTCTCCCAAATCGACGATGGGTACGGCACCGCCGAGGGGGCTGCCGGGCAGGCCCCCGCCAAGTCGGTCATTTCCGGAATCGACGAGCGAAACGGCAACGCCTATGTGAACCAGATCCTGGTGGGCGGCGTCGGTGGCCCTGCAACCCCTTACGTTGACGGCTGGCCGACGTACCAGCGTCCCGTCTGCGGCGCCCTTCTCTACCACGACAGCGTGGAGGTGGATGAGCAGCGTTATCCGATCCTGATCCACGAACGCACTTTGGTAGCCGACTCCGGCGGTGCCGGCCGGCAGCGCGGCGGACTCGCAACCCGCGTCACCATGGAACCCCGGGGGGAAAGCGTCACCCTCACATACGGCATCGAGGGTAAGCTCAACCCGCCCAAGGGCGTCCGCGGCGGACACGACGGGGCCGTTCCGTCGACCTGGGTGGAAGACCTCAAGACTGGTGAACGCCGTGAAATTCCCGTGGTGGGCCGCTACGACCTGCAGTCCGGCGAAAAGGTCGTATCCATCACCCCGGGTGGTGGCGGATATGGCGACCCGCTGGAACGCGACGTGCTGGCCGTGCTCGATGATTACCGCGAGTCACGGGTGACCCTCGAAGCGGCGGCCGCCAAGTACGGCGTCGTCATCACCGACGGCGCCATCGACGAAGCGGCCACGGCCAAGACCCGCGAAGAGCGCCGGGCCGGCTAGAGGCACCAGCCATAGCAACTGTTTCCGGGGCGGGGTATGTTTCCTCGCCCCGGGATCTTTCACCAACTAATAACGGAGATTCACATGGAACCCATTCGAGTCGGCATCATCGGCGTCGGAAACGTTCTCAACCAGTACTTGGACAAAATCGGCGTCCACCCGGATGTCGATGTCGTAGCGCTCGCCGACGTGAACGCGGAGGCCGTGAAAGCACGGGCAGCAGAATATTCGGTTCCCAAGGCCCTCTCGCCGGAGGAGCTGCTTGCCGACGACGAGGTGGAGCTGGTCCTCAACCTCACCCCGCCCAAGCTCCACGCCCCGGTGACTCTCCAGGCCATCGCAGCCGGCAAGCATGTCCTCTCTGAAAAGCCGTTTGCCACTTCCCTTGAGGAAGCCCGGAAAATCCTGGATGCCGCCCGTGATGCAGGGGTCAAGGTGGGCTCGGCTCCCACCACCTTCCTCGGTTCGGGCATGCAGACCAGCCGGAAGCTCATTGACGACGGGTGGATCGGCGAACCGGTGGCGGCTTTCGCGTCCTTCGCATGCCGCGGCTACGAGCACTGGCACCCGAACGTTGACCCCTTCTACAGCCCGGGTGCCGGGCCGATGCTCGACATCGGGCCTTACCTCATCACCAACCTCGTGAACTTCTTCGGCCCGGTCAAGCGCGTTTCCGCAACGGCGCCGCGTTCATCGGAGACCCGTCCCCGTCCTGGCAAAGAGGGCGACGTCATTCAGATCCAGACGCCAACGCACGTCACCGGCACCCTGGACTTCGAGTCCGGCGCTGCCGCCACCGTGATCGTCAGCTGGGACGTCTGGAACCACAACCTGCCGCATCTTGAGATCTACGGCACGGGAGGTTCTCTGGCAGCGCCAAACCCGGACCACTTCTCCGGGGCGCCGGTGCTGCGACGCGGTGAGCCGGGCGACCTCGCGCTGGACATGACCCCTCCCGGTGGCGGTGATTGGCGGGAGACACCAATTACCCACCGCGACGACGCCTACCGGGGCATCGGCCTGGCCGAGTTCGGCTACGCCATCCGCAACGGGGTGGAGCCGCGCACCGGTGGTGACTTCGCCTATCACGTGCTGGAAGTCCTCCTGGCTTTCGAGGCATCCTCGGAGCAAGGCCGGCACGTCCGGATCGAAAGCACCTGCGAGCGGCCCCGGCCGCTTCCCTCGGTCGGCCCGCAGGAGCCTTACCGGTTCGACTAGGGCAGGACCAAACAGCAAAACAGCAGCCGACGGCGGTACTTACGTGCCGCCGTCGGCTGCTGTTTTTCTTGTTCCCGGGCGGGTGGGGGATGCGTATCAAACTGGGACACAACTTTCCTTCCCCACGGTGACAACCTGATGTTCGGGCGAATCGGTTTGCAAATGCCGACGCACCTACGAATTTAGGAGAACGCATGACTAGCACAGCCGCTGCTGATATCGGCACCGACGTCGATATCAAGGCCGTCCGCCGCCGCACTGTGGCACAGGCAATCGTTGAATACCTTCAGGTCCAGTACAGCGAACTGGACGGCGAGAGGAGGCGCCTGGTTGCCGGCATGTACGGCATTTTCGGGCATGGCAACTCCGTCGGCCTGGCGCAGGGCATCGACGAGTACGGTGTGGACTTCCCGCACTACCAGGGCAAGAACGAACAGTCGATGGTCCACGCGGCCATCGGCTTCGCGAAGGCTTCAAACCGTGCTGCCACCCTGGCCTGCACGGCCTCCGCCGGTCCCGGATCCACCAACATGGTCTCCGGTGCCGCGACGGCCACCACGAACCGTCTTCCGGTGCTGCTGTTCCCCGCGGACATCATCAACAACCGTTTCGGTGACCCCGTGCTGCAGCAGATCGAACATCCGGTTGAGCGCGATGTGTCCGCCAACGACTGCTTCCGTCCGGTCAGCCGCTATTTCGACAGGATCACCCACCCTGCACAGCTGCTGTCCACCCTTCCGGAGGCCATGCGCGTCCTCACGGATCCAGTGGAAACCGGTGCCGTGGTGGTCTGTCTGCCGCAGGATATCCAAGGCGCAGAGTTCGATTTCCCGGAGTCCTTCTTCACCCCGCGCGTCTGGCATATCCGCCGTCGTCCGGCCGTGGAGGACGAGATCAGCGATGCAGCCGAGATCATCCGTCATGCCAAGCGTCCCCTGTTGATCGCAGGTGGCGGCGTCCGCTATTCCAAGGCTCAGGAAGAGCTGGCACGCTTCAGCGCCGAGTTAGGCATCCCGGTGTCCGAGACCTACGCGGGCAAGGGAAGCGGCCCCATCAGTGAACTCAACCTGGGTGCCTTGGGTGTGACCGGCACCGTGGGCGCCAACGAGATCGCCGATGGTGCGGATGTTGTGATTACCGTAGGTTCCCGCCTCCAGGACTTCATCACCGCCTCACACTCGCTGTTCCAGAACCCGAACGTGAAGTTCGTGAACCTCAACGTCGGTTCGTTTGATGCGCACAAGATGGGGTCGTTGCCCGTGATCGGTGATGCCAAGCTGAACCTGGCCGCCGTGCGGGAACGCCTCGCGGAAGTTGGATACTCGACGTCCGAGGACTTCCGCAGCGACATCGCGGACGCCCGGAAAGCCACACTCGAGGTGCGCAAACACGACCTCCAGGCGTTTCCCGGCGAGAACATGAGCCAGGCGCAGGTCATCGACGTACTGAACCGGACAACCACCAGCGAGGACGCACTGATCCTGGGCTCCGGCGGCGTGGTTGAAGGCATCCACAAGGCCTGGGACGCGTCCAACGGCACCGAAATCCATTTCGAGTACGCCAACTCCTGCATGGGCCACGAAATCCCGGCCGGCCTGGGTTACCGCCTGGCACGCGCGGAGGCCCCGGGCGAGGTGTACGTCCTGATCGGTGACGGCACATACTTCATGCAGCCCACCGAGCTGGTCACCGCAGTCCAGGAACGCAAGAAGATCATCACCATCGTGATCGACAACCGCGGGCACCAGTGCATCTGGCCGCTTCAGGTGGCAAAGGGGGGACCGGGGAGCGAATTCGGTACGCAGTACCGGGCGCGCAGCAAGGAGTCCGGCCGCCTTGACGGACCGATCCTCGACATCGACATCGCCGCCAACGCTGCCAGCATGGGTTGCGCCGCCTGGTCCACCACCACCATTGAGGAATTTGAGGCAGCGCTCACCGAGGCCAGGGAAGCGGACGGGCCCGCTGTGATCGTCGCCCGTGTGGAACCGTGGCGCTACCTGAGCGGCAACGGCGCGTTCTGGGATGTTGGAGTCCCCATGACCTCCGAGCGGCCCGGCAACCAGGAAGGTACTGCCAAGCACCTGCAGGGTCGCGCCCGCCAGCGCTTCTATGCAGCCACCACCGCACCTGAAACGCGCTGACGCGCACCGGGCGGGACCGCGGCGCCCTGCAGCGGTCCCGCCCGGCTTTTTACGGGTAAACCCCGTCCTTTCGAATTAACCGACAAAGGAGCATCCTCATGAGCGCATTTGCCGTTATTGACCCGGCCACGGGAACCACGCACGCGGAATACCCCGCTGCCACCGACACAGACGTGGAAGCAGGACTCAGCGCAGCCCAGAAGACCTATCAGGAATGGTCACGCACCACCACCGTGGCCGAACGTGCAGCACTGGCCCAGCGCCTGGCTGACTTGTTTGTTGAACGCAAGGACAAGCTTGCCGCCGTCATCAACCGGGAGATGGGCAAACCGCTTCAGCAGGCAGCAGGGGAAGCAGAGTTTTCCGGTTCCATTGCGGCAGCTTTTGCAGAGCACGCAGAGGAATGGCTCGCGGACGAGGAGCTGGAGGTTGCTGATGGCCTGAGGAGCTTCTTCCGGTACCAGGGCCTTGGCGTAATCCTGGGCATCATGCCGTGGAACTACCCGTACTACCAGGTGGCCCGTTTCGCGATCCCCAATATCATCCTGGGCAACACCGTCATTGTCCGCCATGCCAGCCAGTGCCCTGAATCGGCGCTCGCTCTGGAGGAGCTATTCCGCGATGCCGGCTTCCCCGAGGGGGCCTACGTCAACCTGTTCGCCACCCACCAGCAGATCTCGGACATCATCGCCGATGACCGCGTCCAAGGCGTCTCGCTCACTGGATCGGAGCAGGTAGGCGCCATTGTGGCTGAGCAGGCCGGACGGGCATTGAAGAAGTGCGTCCTTGAGCTTGGCGGGGCTGACGTGTTCCTGGTGCTCGACACGGATGATGTGGACCTCGCGGTGAGGAAGGCCGTCATGGGCCGTATGGGAAACACCGGCCAGTCCTGCAACGGTTCCAAGAGGATCGTGGTGATGGACAAGTACTTCGACGAATTCTCGGAGAAGTTCAAGGCTGCGATTGCCGGCCAGTCCTACGAGAACGGTGATTTCGGCCCGCTCTCGTCGGATTCGGCCACCAGGTTCCTGACCGCACAAGTGCAGGTTGCCCTGGAGCAGGGCGCCGAAATCCTGGTGGGCAACAACCAGCCCGAGGGAAATGTCTACACCCCGACGGTGATCACCAACATCACCCCGTCCATGGACGTGTACAGCGAGGAACTCTTCGGACCTGTCGCACAGTTGTACAAGGTCAGCAGTGACGAGGAAGCGATCAAGCTTACCAACTCCTCGCCCTACGGCCTGGGATCGGTGGTGATCTGCGACGACCTTGACCGTGCCGAGCGAGTCGGCAACCAGCTCGACGTCGGGATGGTGTTCGTCGGTGCCTACGACCTCAGCGGTGCGGACGTTCCGTTCGGTGGCGTCAAGAAATCGGGTTACGGACGGGAGCTTGGCAAGGTCGGCATGCTGGAGTTCGCCAACAAGAAGCTGTTCCGCTTCGCGAGGTAGCGCAAACCCGCGCTGCGGGCCGAGGGTGGGGATGGGCCTGCGGCACCATTCACCCGCATGCCGTGCGGGCGACTGGTGCCGGGCATCATCCACCAGAATGACGAAGGATGGTGAGACTAGTGGCGCATGTTCCAGCAGCCGGCTCTGGCGATGACCAGGCCAATGATTGCTTAGAAGATGGCGCCTCGCTGCGTCATGCCCCCGGACCCTACTTCGGAGCATACGGCGGACGCTGGATGCCCGAGTCACTGATCGCCGCCCTCGACGAGCTTGACGACACGTTCCAAAAGGCGAAAGCCGATCCGGGCTTCGCCGCACAAATTGCAGACCTGAACAAGAACTATTCCGGCCGGCCTTCGCCCCTGACCGAGGCCAGGAACTTTGGAGAGCACGCCGGCGGGGTCCGTATTTTCCTGAAGCGGGAGGACCTGAATCACACCGGCTCGCACAAGATCAACAATGTGCTGGGCCAAGCACTCCTTGCCAAGCGCATGGGCAAGACACGTGTTATCGCCGAGACGGGCGCAGGCCAGCACGGTGTGGCCAGTGCAACGGCGGCAGCCCTACTCGGCCTCGACTGCGTCGTCTATATGGGCGCCGAGGACTGCCGCCGTCAGGCGCTGAACGTGGCAAGGATGGAGCTCCTGGGTGCCACCGTCATCCCAGTCGCCACGGGTTCCCAGACTCTTAAAGATGCCATTAACGAAGCCCTCCGGGACTGGGTGGCGAACGTTGATAACACCCACTACATGCTGGGCACGGCAGCGGGCGCCCACCCGTTCCCGGCGATGGTCCGGTATTTCCACCAGGTCATCGGCGATGAGGCACGTAGCCAGGTGTTGGAACGGACCGGCCGGCTGCCGGACGCGGTTTGTGCCTGCATTGGCGGTGGGTCCAACGCCATCGGCATCTTCCACGCCTTCCTGGACGACCCTGCCGTGGGGATCCACGGCTTTGAGGCCGGCGGGGCCGGCATCGAGACGGGCCGGCACGCGGCCCCAATCACACTCGGACTGCCGGGCGTGCTGCACGGGGCCCGGTCTTACCTTATGCAGGATGACGACGGCCAAACTATCGAATCGCATTCCATTTCTGCGGGACTGGATTACCCCAGCGTCGGGCCGGAGCACTCCTACCTCGCCGACATTGGGCGCGCCAAGTACGAGCCGATTACGGATGCGGAAGCTATGGAAGCGTTCGGTCTTCTGTGCCGCACCGAGGGAATCATTCCTGCCGTCGAGTCCGCTCACGCACTCGCCGGTGCCATTAAGGTGGGTCAACGGCTGGCGGCTGAGAGCGGCGCCGCCGTCGAAGCGGGCGACAAAGTTGTGATCGTGAACTTGTCCGGCAGGGGAGACAAGGATGTGGCCACCGCCGCGGAGTGGTTCAACCTTCTGAACAAGGACTTCGTTGAGGCAGCCACAAACATAGAAAATGGGAGGCCGGATCGTCACGACCCGGCCTCCCGTTCCTTGTTCAGGAGTGCTCAGCAGCCTGGGAACCCAGGTGTTCAGGCCTGGTAGGTCGTGTGGCCCGTAACTTCCGGAATCTCAATCCAGCCGCCGGAGCCAGCGCTGCGCAGCGATGCATCCACCAGTTCGGATGCGGACCAGCCGTCGGCCGCGGACGGTCCGAGCTGTCTGCCTTCGGCCACCGACCGCAGGAACAGTGCCGCCTCGATGGTCTTGAGGTCGTTGAAGCCGATACCAGGGCCCGGACCAGGCTGGAAGCGTCCAAACTCCCCGAATGTAGGGGGAGTCATGATGGTGCGGTAGCCGCTGCGGTCCGTGGCGAGCTCCAGCTGGTTCATCCGTTCGAAGTTCCAGCGCAGGGACCCTTCCGTCCCGTACACCTCGATGATGTATTCGGCGTGTGGGCCGATCGCGACGCGCGTGGATTCGAACATGCCGATCGCGCCGCCCTCGAAGCGGGCGAGCATGGCGGTGTAGTCCTCGTTCTCCACCCTGCGGGTGACGTCGGAGGCCTGGCCCATGTCGAAGGAATTGGAGGAGTTGCCTGCGGGCAGCGGGCGGTCCTTGATGAAGGTTTCGGTGACGGCATTCAGTGACGTGATGCGCCCAACCAGGAATTGGGCAAGGTCGAACCCATGGCTGAGGACGTCGCCCAGCACGCCGGATCCTGCGCGGGCCTGCTCGTAGCGCCAGGTGAAAACCTGGGTGGGATCCGAGGCGTATCCGGTGAGGAGGCGGATTTGTACGTTTGTGATGCGGCCCAGCGAGCCTGATCGGATGAGACGCCGGGCTTCAGCCACAGCGGGAGCATGCCGATAGTTGAACCCCACGGACGTGATGAGTCCGGCGCTCTCGGCTCCCTGGGCTATCTCGCGGGACTCCTGCGCGCTGCGGCCCATCGGCTTCTCGATCCAGAAATGCTTGCCAGCTTCGATGGTTGCCAAGGCTATCTCATGGTGCAGGAAGTTGGGAGAGCAGATGGATACAACATCCACGTCCGGGTTTTCGAGGACCTTGCGGTAGTCCGTGGCCGTCTCCTTATAACCGAGCGCGTCCTCGGCGTGCTGACGGCCGGCGTCGTCTGGATCTGCGGCGATCACAAGCTCGGGGTGGCGCGGCAGTTCCGGAAAGAACTGCCTGGTAGCGAGGTAGGCGCGGGAATGCAGGCGGCCCATCCACCCCACCGATACAAGGCCAACCCCAATGCGGTTTTTCTGTTCCAAGAGGACTCCTTAGTCTTGCCGCCCTCAGGCGGAGCGTGCCGACAGTGGCGGCACCTGCGATCAGCCTAAGAACGCGGAGGGTGTGCACTGTGTCTCAATGTGAGACATCCGGCGGCAGCCTTGCGCTGATGGAGTGGTACGTAACATCAGCCCACGCCAGCAAAGGAGCCCGTCGACAATGATGGACCGCAACCGTAAGACCCGAACGGAACCCCTCCGGGTACTCATCACGGGCGCCACGTCCGGCGTCGGGGAAGCGACGGCCAAGCTTTTCGCCCAGCGTGGTGCCCGGGTGGCGCTGCTGGGCCGACGGCCGGCGGAACTCCGGCGCGTTGTGGAAGAGATCGACGGCGCTGCGCACGCGGTGGTAACCGACGTCGCCGACGCCGAATCAGTCAGGAACGGGGTCTGCGGGGCGATCCATTCCCTCGGTGGCCTCGACGTGGCCGTGAACGCTGCCGGGGTTGCCAGCTACGTTCCCCTCCAGGACTTGGATCAGCACCGCTGGCATGAGGTGCTGGACACCAACCTCTCCGGCACGTTCTACGTCGCGCGGGAAGCCGGCCTCCACATGCGGAAGTCCGGGGGAGGGGCCATCGTAAATGTCGCTTCGGACCTCGCTGCCATGGGAGTTCCCGGATTGGCCCACTATTGCGCGGCCAAGGCCGGCGTGGTGGGACTCACCAGGGCGCTGGCTCTGGAACTGGCGCCCGATGTCCGCGTCAACGCCGTCTGCCCAGGCCCAATTGACACGCCCATGCTGCGGGCTGGGTTAGATGCGGAACCGGACCCGGTCCTGGCTCTGCAGCAGAAAGAAAGCACTGTGCCGCTAAGCCGCCTCGCGGACCCGGAAGAAGTTGCCGCTGCCATCTACTTCCTTGCGGTCGAGGGCACGTTCGCGACCGGAACAAGCATGGCCTTCGACGGCGGCACTTCCGCCGCATAGCTGCCTCGCCAACACCTCACAAAACTCAGACAAGCCAAGGAGCTTTGAAAGATATGCCAGAGTCGAAGTACAACGACCTTCGCAGCGCGCGCTGGTTCGCGCCGCACGACCTCACAGGGTTCGTGCACCGCACGGCCATTCAGGCCGAAGGCTTCTCACGCTTTGCCATTAAGGACAGGCCCGTTGTCGGGATTGCGAATTCATGGTCCGAGTTGGTCAACTGCAATATCCACTTCAAGCTGCTTGCTGAGGCGGTGAAGCGTGGTGTCCTTATGGCCGGCGGCCTGCCGCTTGAGTTCCCCACCATCTCTTTGGGCGAGAGCCTCATGAAGCCCTCCGCAATGCAGTTCCGCAACCTGATGGCTATGGACGTAGAGGAATCCATTCGCGCCTACCCGCTGGACGCAATAGTGCTGCTGGGAGGCTGTGACAAGACTGTTCCCGCACAGCTGATGGGCGCAGCCAGTGCCGATGTCCCGACCATCATGTTGACCGGTGGGCCGCAGGAGCCTGCGCACTTCCGGGGGAAGCAGCTCGGGGTTGGCACGGACACGTGGAAGTACGCGGACGAACTGCGGGCAGGCAAAATCACAGAGGCAGACTTTGACGAACTTGAGTCGGCCGCGAAGCCTTCTGCCGGACACTGCAGCGAGATGGGCACAGCGTCCACCATGACGTCCCTTGTTGAGGCACTCGGCATGTGCCTGCCCGGCACCGCGTCCATCCCTGCAGTCGACGCGCGTCGCGGCGCAGCAGCCGAAGTGACCGGCCGCAGGGCAGTGGAAATGGCGTTGTCGCAGGGTCCAAAACCCAGCGAGGTGCTGACGAAGGAAGCCTTCGACAACGCCATCACACTGCTCATGGCCGTGGGCGGTTCAACCAATGCCGTTGTGCATCTCCTTGCGCTCGCCCGGAGGGTGGGTTACGAACTGCAGCTGGACCGATTCCACGAGATCTCGCAGCGGACACCGCGCATAGTTAACGTCCGCCCCTCCGGGGAATACCTTGTACAGCAATTGTTCCAGGCAGGCGGTATTCCCACGGTGCTTAAAGCCCTGGCGCCGCTGCTCAACAAGGACGCGATCACCGTCACTGGCGAGTCCCTCGAGAAAGGCTTTAGTTCGGCACCCGAGCCGGACGGCGCCGTCGTAAGTACACTGGAGGCGCCATTCGATGCCTCGGGAGGCATCGCCGTCGTCCGCGGCTCCCTGGCCCCGAACGGCGCGGTGATCAAGCGGAGCGCTGCGTCCAAGGACCTGTTGCAGCACAAAGGCTCGGCGGTGGTTTTCGAGGACATCTACGACCTCGGACGCAGGATCGACGACCCGGACCTGGACATCACAGAGGACTCTGTGCTCGTGCTGCGCAACAGCGGCCCAGTCGGAGCGCCCGGCATGCCCGAATGGGGCATGCTTCCCATCCCGCAGAAGCTGCTGCGCAGGGGAGTGCGCGACATCGTCCGCATTTCCGATGCCCGGATGAGCGGGACCGCGTTCGGCACCACGGTGTTGCATGTCTCGCCGGAGGCTGCCGTAGGCGGACCGCTTGCAATTGTCCGCGACGGAGACCCGATCGTGCTGGACGTGGAGAACCAGCGCCTGGACCTGGACCTCCCCGCTGAGGAGATCGAAGCCCGGCTCGCCGGGCTCAAGCTCCCCGAGCCAAAGTACCGGCGCGGATACGGGCGCCTCTTCATAGACCACGTCAACCAGGCGCACGAGGGCTGTGATTTTGACTTCCTGAAGGGCTTGCCGGATGAGGAGCCGCAAAGGCTGCCCTATGGCCTGATGAGCGGTTGGCAGGGCGGCTGGTAAACAGCCGCAACCACGAACAAAGGATTGAGGGCAGTTCCTGCGGGAGCGGCCCGGAAGGAGACGGCGTGTCACGACCAAAAGTGATGGTGATTGTCCAGGAGGGCCGCCCGGTTCCTCCTCTAGAGCGCTTGGATGAGGAGGCCGAGGTCGTCGTCGTTCGCACGGCAGATGAGTTCCGGGCTGCCCAGCCCGGAACTGAAATACTGTTCCTTAACGATTTCCGCACCAAGCTCCTGCGCGAAGTAGGCCCCGGGGAGCTGCTGTGGATTCACACCTCCAGCATCGGCGTCGACAGCCTCATGACCGATGAGATCATCAACAGCGACATCGTGGTCAGCAACTCGCGGGGAGTGTGCGAGCGGCCCATTGCAGAGTGGGTGCTGGGCGTGCTGTTGATGTTCACCAAGGACCTGCGGCGCACCATAGAACTTCAGCAGGCGCGAATATGGCAGCACCGCGAAACAGAGCCGCTGCTGTCCCGAAAGGTCCTTGTAGTTGGCCCGGGGCCGGTGGGGCGGGAAACGGTCCTCCTGCTGCGCGCGGCAGGCATGGATGTGACCGTCGTAGGCAGGACTGCCCGGGACGACGCGCAGCTTGGGGCCATCGCGTCTTTCGACGACCTCGACGTACTCCTCGGGGAGGCCCAGGATGTGGTCTTGACGCTTCCGCTGACCGGGGAGACCCGGGGCCTGTTTAACGCGGCCCGGTTCGACAGAATGCGGCAGGGCGCCCGATTGGTCAATGTTGGCCGCGGCGCTGTAGTGGTGGAACAGGATCTCCTCGACGCCATCGACGCAGGACATTTGGGTGCAGCAGCCCTGGATGTTTTTGAACATGAACCATTGGCAGCGGAAAACCCGCTGTGGAGCCGCAACAACATCCTGGTGTCCCCCCATGCCTCCGGCGACCTGATCGGATGGCGTGGCCGGGTGGTGGACTGCTTTGCACGGAACCTGCTGAACTGGAAGACAGGCCAGCCGCTCAACGACGTCGTTGACCTGAAAAAGCTGGGTCCAGCTGCTCCAAAAATCGTGTCCCAGGCTGGTACAGTGCTCCCACAATCCGCGTCGGTAGTGTGATTCTGCACTACAACTTCAGTGACGAGGATTACATGTCAAGCACAACAAAAGGTACGACGATAACGCCGACCCAAACCCAGGACAGCAAGCTCAGCGGAAACATGGGCGTGGGCGAGCTCGTGATGAACGTGCTCGCCTTCTCCTCCCCGCTGACCACCGTCGCGGGCACCCTGCCCGTGCTGCTCCTTTTCAGCGGCCACACTGCTCCGGGCATCTACCTTCTGGTGACCCTGATGCTGCTGATCTTCTCGGTAGGTTTCGTCAAAATGAGCCGGAGCGTCGAGGCCCCCGGAGGCTTCTACTCCTTCGTTACAGCAGGCCTGGGAAAGCCAGCCGGCCTGGGAGGGGCGCTCCTGGCCCTGGTGGGGTACGTCTTCATCGGGTTCTTCGCACCGTCCCTGTTCGCACTGACGCTGCAAAGCTTTGTGGTGAACACCCTCAACGGTCCGGATGTCCCCTGGTACTGGTACGGGCTCGGCATCATTGCCATCACCACCGTGTTGGCGTACAACCGCATCGACCTTTCCGCGAAAGTGTTGACCGTGGTCATGCTGCTCGAGTCCGCCGTCGTCATCGTCTTCGATGTTGCCGCATTCGCCTCGGGTGACGTCGCACAAGGCGTGGGGTTCTCCATGCCATGGATCACTGACGCCGGCCTGGGCCTTGCGCTGCTGTTCGCCGTTGGCAACTTCTTCGGCTTCGAAGCCACGGTTATTTACCGAGACGAGGTCAAGAACCCCGACCGGACCATCCCCAGGGCCACCTACCTGGCCGTGGTCGGTATCGGCCTGTTCTATGCAGTGGCGGCCTGGGCCTATACGGCGTTCCTGGGTGCCGATAGCGTCCAGGCCGCGGCCGAGGCCAACACAGTGAACCTGTTCAACGACGGCGCCACTGCACTGGTCGGCAAGATCTTTGCAGATATCGGGGTAGTCCTGCTCATCACATCGATCCTGGCCTCGATGCTCTCGATCCAGAACATCGCGGCCCGGTACAGCTTCTCGCTTGGGGCTGATGGAGCGCTTCCTAAGGCCCTGGGCCTGGTGCACCCCCGGCACAAGTCTCCTTACGTGTCCGCACTTGCCGTCGGCGTCCTGTGGGCAGTGGCGACAGTGGTGTTCACCGTGATTGGGATTGCCCCTGAGGCGTTGTACCCGATTGCCAGCGGAAGCGGCACCTTCTCCGTCCTGCTCCTGATGTTCATCACGAGCTTCGCTGTACTGGTGTACTTCCTCCGCCGCCGCAGCTTCGCTCCGGAATCGGTATGGAAGACTATCCTGGCGCCAATCGTTAGCGTGATCTTCCTCGGCTTGATTACCTACCTGGCCATCGCGAATTACCCCGAGCTGATCGGCGGCTCCACAGTCATGACGGTCATTTTCATGACCTTCACTTTCGCGTTGTTCATTGGCGGAATTGTTTATGCATACTTCCTGCGGTCAAAGCGCCCGGATGTTTATGCACGGTTGGGCCGGCAAAAGATCGACTAAAAATCCCCCACTTTAATATCTGGAGATCTGCAATGACGCAACAGATCAGAGTTGGCCTGTTCGGGACCGGCAGGATCGGTCAAGTACACGCCATGAGCCTGGCAACCTTGGAAGAAGCAACGCTGACATGGGTATGCGACCCCTTTATCGAAGGCGCCAAGCGCACGGCCGGCGAGTTCGGTGGGCGTGTCAGTGATGACCCCGAGGAAGTGTTTGCCTCTGGGGAAGTCGATGCCGTCATTGTGGCCTCCCCAACGGCCACCCACGTGGACCTGATGGAAAAATCGATCGACGCCGGCATTCCGGTGTTGTGCGAGAAGCCCATCGACTTGGAGATTTCCCGTGTGGACGCACTCCGGGCCAAGGCAGCCGCCACGGACGTCCCCATTGCCTTGGGCTTCAACAAACGCTTCGACAGGCACTTCGTGGAGCTCAAACGTCGCGTTGCGGCCGATGAAATCGGGGTTCTGGAGCAACTGGTGATCACCAGCCGCGACCCCGGGGAACCGCCGGCGGCCTATCTTCCGCAGTCGGGGGGAATCTTCCGGGACATGACCATCCATGACCTGGACATGGCCCGCTACTTCATTCCAGACATCGTTGAGGTGTCATCCCGGGGTGCGAACGCGTTCAGCGACAACATCCGCCAGGCCGATGACTTCGATTCAACCGTGGTCACCCTGCGGGGTTCCAGGGATGAACTCGTGACTATCCTTAACTCGCGTCATTCCGCCTTTGGCTATGACCAGCGCATCGAAGCCTTCGGTTCAACGGGGTTGCTCCAGGTAGCCAACAAGAACGACAGCCTGGTCCGGCATTGGGGCGCCAGGTCCGTCGAGGGGATCAGCCCCTACCAAAGCTTCTTCCTGGAACGCTATGCGGAGGCCTACCGTCTGGAAGTTGCCGAATTCCTCCGGGCAGTCCGTGGGCTTCCATCAAGAAGCCCTGGATTCGAGGACGGACGCGCTGCGCTGATTCTTGCGGACGCGGCGGAGCAATCCGCTAGGACCGGTAAGGCGATAGCGGTCGATCTCAGCTAGCTGTTCAAAATGCCGCCTGCTCCGGGCTTCTGACGTTTTCGCAACGACGTCAGAAGCCCGGAGCAGGCTTTTTTGCGCAAAAGCTGCTCGTTTTGAATCGTCTCAAAGAGCCTGTTCCAAACTGGCACACATGTCTGTTCCCCCCATCCGTCAAAGTTCAAGTAAGTGAAACAGTGTGGCGAAGGTCACGGGCTGATGGGAACTCCTTGGAGTCAACTCCGAGCCTGCAGAATCAAACAACGTAGTTTGGCTCTCCTTCGTCAACGTTTTTCACCGGTTCATTTGCACGGCCCTATCTAACGAGGATGAGATGACCGACGCACCACCAGCGACCCCTCCCTTGGTCGCCCTCAAAGACATACATAAGACGTTCGGGGCGGTATCCGCATTACGCGGAGTCAGCATCGATGTCATGCCCGGCGAGACCTTCGCGCTCCTTGGAGACAATGCCGCCGGCAAATCCACGCTCATGAAAGTACTGACGGGCGTCTACCAGCCCGATCGGGGCTCCATCGAGCTGGATGGGAAGAAGACCGAATTCCCTACGCCTTCAGCATCCCGCGACCAGGGGGTGGAGATGGTGTACCAGGACTTTGCGCTGGCAGACAACCTGGACGTCCGGACCAACGTGTTCCTGGGACGGGAACCACAGAAGAACATCCTTGGTCCATTCCTGCGGATTATCGACCGCAAGAAGATGGAAGCCGAGACCAACCGAGTGCTTGAACGGCTGGATATTCCCATCAACCCCCGCCTCAAGGTCAAGCGCCTCTCCGGTGGCCAGCGGCAGGCCGTCGCAATTGGCCGCGCATTGGCCTTTGATGCCCGCTTGATCATCATGGACGAGCCCACGGCAAACCTGTCGGTGGCCAAAGTGGACAAGCTTATTGAGGTGACCCAGCGACTCAAGGACCTGGGTATCGCCGTCATCATCATCACCCACCGCCTGGACGAGGCGTTTGCTGTTGCCGACAGGTTCGCCGTTATGCGCCAGGGACAAGTCGTGGGGCGCTTCAACGTAGGAGACGTCAGCGAAGCCGAGGTCGCACACCTGATTTCCCACGGCACCCTGGACAACTATGTCGACAACGGGACCGGCATTCCCGAGGAGCGCCGCAAGATCGGCAGCACCTCTTCCTTGCCCGTTGTGGACGCCATGGCGGCACGTGGAACAACTTTTAACGGGAGCGACGCATGAGCCTCACCATGGAAAGCCTGAAGACGAAGCTGGGCCCCGTGGACCTCGCGGACGGTGCCCTGTCCACCAAGGTCAAGCGCTTCGTCGGGGACTACGGGATCCTGATCTTCTTCGCCCTCATCATCATTTTCCTTGCGGTTGCGGCACCGAACTTCCTGACGCTGAACAACGTCGTCAACGTAGTCCGGCAGTCATCAATCATCGGGCTGATCGCGCTGGGCATGACCTTCGTCATGATCACGGCCGGCATCGATCTGTCCGTAGGGTCCATCGTCGGCCTGGCCGGCATGGTGTTCGCCATCATGGCACCTGCAAGCGGCGGGGCCTTCTGGATACCCCTGTTTGCTGGCCTGGCAGTGGGGCTGCTCGTCGGCTTCCTGAGCGCAGCAATGGTGGTGTGGGGCGCCATCCTGCCTTTCCTGGCGACGTTGGCAACGATGGCGATCGCACGCACGGCCGCCTTGGTTATCACCGACGGGCAGGTGGTATCTGGACTCAGCGGACCCGCGGAATGGCTTGGATCCGGATTTGTCGGTCCGATCCCGGTTCCGGTCATCATCTTCCTGATCGCCGCCGTTATCTGCGAGTTCGTGCTGAGCCGCACCAAGTTCGGCTCCCACGTGTACGCCGTGGGCGGCAATGAGGAATCTGCAAAAAAGGTGGGCATCTCCACCTCCCGTGTGCTGTTCACCGTCTACCTGATCGGTGGCCTGACAGCAGCACTGGGCGGCCTGGTCCTCACGGCCCGTCTTGATGGTGCCGCACCAGTTGCAGGTACCGGCTATGAGCTCCAGGTGATTGCCGCCGTCGTAATTGGCGGCACGAGCCTGTTCGGTGGCGTAGGCACTGTCAGGGGCACGGTGATCGGCGTGCTGCTGCTCGGCGTCGTGATGAACGGCATGAACCTGCTGGGCGTCTCCTCGTACTACCAACAGGGCGTCCAGGGAGTCATCCTGGTCCTCGCCGTGCTCCTGAACCGCTGGAAGTCGGACTAACCACCGCGAGACAAGATGGCCCGCGCCGCGGGCTCTCGCAATTATCAACAAAACAACCTCCCAAGCATCAAACCCATTGAAAGGAACAACCATGGGAATGCGACAGAAGTTCGCTGCTGCCACCGCCATGCTGGCCGCTGGTGCCCTTACCCTGACGGGTTGCGCAGGCAACAGCGCTGCCAGCAGCTCCGGGGACTCAGGTAAGTCCTACAACATAGGCGTTGTAGTGCTCGACCTGCAGGACCCGGATCTGGCACACATGACGGATGCTATGAAAAAGGCTGCCGACGAAAAGGGTGTCAAGCTCAACATCACGGACTCCAAGAAGGACGTCGGCAGCGAACTCAACCAGGTGGAGGACCTGCTCACCCGCCAGGTGGACGCAGTTATCATGCAGCCACTGGACGGGGAAGGCAGCCAGAACGCCGCCAAACGGGTTATTGAGGCTAACGTCCCCCTCTTCATCCTCTCCACTGAATTCGCAGAAGGCGCCGATGTGGCCTACAAGAGCTACATCGGTGTGGACGACACCGTGGCCGGTGAAATGCAGGCGGAGTACCTGAACAAGACCCTGCCCGAAGGCGGCAACATCGTCTTCGCCGCGGGCATCTACGGTGCCTCCTGGACCGATCGGCGCAAGAAGGGCTTCGACAGCAAGATCAACGAGAACTTCAAGGTGGTGGCGGAATTCCAGGCGAAGGGCAGCCGTGACGAGGCCAAGCGAAACATGGAAGACACCCTGCAGCGCCTCGGCAAGGGCAAGATCGACGCGGTGGTGGCCAACAATGACGAAATGGCAATCGGTGCAGCCTCAGCCATCGCCGACGCCGGCCGCACGGCCGAATTCAAGGCGGTAGTCGGCGTCGACGGCACCGAACCCGCACTCCAGAACATCAAGGCGGGCACCATGTCGGCAACGGTCCGCCAGGACTCTGCAGGGCAGGGCGTAAAAGCGGTGGAAGTTGTGACCGAATTCCTCAACGGCGCAAACGTCGACAACCGATACACGCTGCCTTTCACGCTCATCACCAAGGAAAACCTCTCCGAATTCTTGAAGTAGGCAGTTTCCAACGGAGCGGGCGCAATGGATCCATCCGTTGCGCCCGTTCTGTTTTGGCACACTCCGGCAGCGCACCCTCCTGCCTACACTTCCTTGGGATAACCGACGATTGGAGAACGCGACCATGCCCGATGGCGGCGGAGACACGAAGCTGAGGCAGTTGACTGCCGCGTTGCAAGGGCACGGAATCGAGGTGGATGATTCTCCCCGGCGGCTCTCCGAGTACTCCTACGATGCCTCCAACTACCGCATCCGGCCCGCCGCCGTTGCCTTCCCGGCGACTGTCGAGGACGTGCGGGCAGTCCTGCGGGCATGCTCGGCATTGGGCGTCCCCGTCACTGCCCGCGGCGGCGGCACCTCGATGGCGGGCAACGCCATCGGCAACTCCTTGGTGATCGACCTCTCCCGTCGCATGACGTCGGTGGGAAGGCTCGACGCCGGCCGTGCGGCGGTGTGGGCGGACGCGGGCGTTGTGCTGGGGGAGTTGCGCTCATACGTTGAGAAGGCCACCCACGGGGTGCTGACTTTCGCGCCGGACCCCTCCTCAATGACGCGGGCCACGATCGGAGGTTCGATCGGCAATGATGCCTGCGGAAACCACTCCGTGGCCTACGGCCGCATGACCCATCACGTCCAGGTACTGGAACTCGTCACTGCCGACGGCGCCCACCTCCACGCTGGGCGGGACTTCCTGCGGGCGGTGGATGAAACGGACCTGCACTCCGTTACCCGGGCCATCCAACTGCTGCAGGGCCTGAAGGAGTTGGCACAGGCAAACCTGGCTCCACTCCGCATGGAGCTGCAATCCATACCCCGGCAGGTTTCCGGATACCACCTGGGACATCTGCTGCCGGAACACGGTCTTAATGTTGCCGCCGCCCTCGCAGGCAGCGAAGGTACATGCGCCGTTGTGGTGCGGGCCAAGGTGGGCCTGGTCCCGAGGCCGCGCACCACCGCCCTGTTGTGCCTTGGATACGCGAACACCATTGAATCGGCACGCGATGTGGTCACCATCCTGGCCGCGAACCCCAGCGCGATCGAAGGCCTCGATGCCTCAATCGTGGACATCATGCGCCACCGGCGCGGCGCCGCCAGCGTAGATTCCCTGCCGCAGGGCAAGGCCTTCCTCATGGTCGAGTTTTCCGCCGATACGCTGGAGCAGGCAGCGTCCGATTGTGAACGCCTGCTGCAGAAACTCGGCGACGCCGGCCGGGTGGTTGACCATGCCGTCGTCACGGAACCCGGAGAACGCGCAAAGCTGTGGCGGGTGCGCGAGGACGGTGCCGGGCTATCATCACGGAGGATCGACGGGGTCCAGACCTGGCCGGGCTGGGAAGATTCCGCTGTGGCACCGGAGCGGCTGGCAGACTACCTCTCGGAATTGCTGCCTTTGGTGGAGAGGTACGGCTACACCGCTTTCATGTACGGCCACTTCGGCGCGGGCTGTGTCCACATGCGCCTGGATTACGATTTCCGCAGTGACGCGGGGCGGCAGGCCTTCGCCGACTTCACCCGCGAAGCGGCCAGGCTGGTGGTAGCCCATGGCGGTTCCCTGTCCGGGGAACACGGTGACGGGCGGGCGCGCAGCGAACTGCTTGAGGTGATGTACTCCCGCGGGATGCTGGGCATCTTCAAGGCATTCAAGCACCTGTGGGATCCTGCGGGGATCCTCAACCCGGCGATCATCGTGGACCCGCAGCCTTTCGCTGCGTCGCTTGCTCTGGAAGGTGTACCCCAGCCTGCCGCCGACCACCGTGAGCTGCACGCGGTCCCGCGTGCCGCCGTCGTACCTTCCTCCGACAACCGAAGCTTGCTCCCGGTGGTGGATCCCTTCGTTGGCAATACCCATGCCTGCATCGGGGTGGGCCGCTGCAGGGCGACAACCGGCGGGTTCATGTGCCCCAGTTACCGGGCCACCAAGGACGAGAAGGACTCCACACGCGGCAGGGCAAGGGTCCTGCAGGAACTGACGCGGACCAAGGGAACCAGCCACAACGGCTGGTCGAGCCCGGAAGTCCGGGAGGCCCTGGACCTCTGCCTGTCCTGCAAAGCCTGTTCCGCGGACTGTCCCACGGGCGTGGACATTGCAGAGGCCAAGTCGCAGTTGGTGGATGAGCACTACCGCGGCAGGATCCGCCCGTTCACGCATTACTCAATCGGCTGGCTGCCCCGATGGCTGCCGCTGTTGACCAGGGTCTCCGCACTGGCGAACCTCGGCACCCGGATCCGGCCGTTCCGGTTCGTGGGGGAGTTGCTGGGCGTCAGTGCACGACGGCGGCTCCCGGACTTCGCGCAGTCCAGCAGTATCCGCCGGCGGGTGCTGGAAGCCGGCTTCGCCGGCGACGCCGATGTCCTCCTGTTCATCGACAGCTTCACCCGCGCCTTCCGGCCCGAGGTAATTCCGGCAGCGGCGCGGGTGCTTCGCGCTTCCGGCAGCTCTGTGGGATGTGCACCGGACGCCTGTTGCGGGCTGACGTGGATCTCTACCGGGCAGCGTGATGGTGCACGACGGCGGCTGGCCCGGTTGATCGGCAAGCTCGATGACGGCACGGAGCGGGACATTGTCGTCCTCGAGCCCAGCTGTGCGGCGACTATCCGCGACGAAGGTCCTAAGCTGGTGGGCGGTGCTGCCGCAGCACGCGTGGCCGCACGGGTGCGCTCTTTCTCCGTGGCGATCGATGAGGCCATCAAAAGCGGGTGGAAGCCGGCTACGACGCCGCCGGAAACGGCCGTGTTGCAAACCCATTGCCACGAGCACGCCGTGTTTGGTTCGGGCGCCCAGAAGCGCGTCCTGGAAGCTTGGGGGGTGTCGAATCTCGTGGAGTCGTCCTCATGCTGCGGGGTGGCCGGCAACTTCGGCTTCGAGGCTGAACATTTCGATATGTCGATGAAGGTTGCCGGGCATTCGGTCATACCGGCCTTGGCCAAGGGCGATGCTGATGCGCTTGTCCTTACAGATGGGTTCAGTTGTGCCATGCAGGTCACGCAGGTTGACCCGGAGCGCTCCAGCGTGCATCTGGCGCTCGCGCTGGATCCTGGTTCGGCGGACGGGGTGGCGTAGGTGGAGTACTTCGGAATATTCCTGATCCTGTTGGCGGCCGGGCTGAGCCTGCTTGGGCGACGTTCAACCAGGGCTGCCCGTCAGCCTCGTCCCACGGCCACCTGGCGCGTCATCCCTGCTGTTCCGCCGGATGTGGCCGCCTTCCTGGTGGCCCTGGCCGGAATCTTCATCTTTGCCACGAGCACCAACATGCGGTGAATCGCGGCTGTGTGTTCGACAGGCCGGCCGGGCGAACAGGATCCAATACCTGTTCCTTGATCTCGTTGCTACGGTGAGAGGGTGGACCTCTACCTGCAGAACCGCGTCATACTAGTGATCGGCGGGCACGGCTTGATCGGGAGCGCCATAGTGCAGCAGTTGCGGGCGGAAGGGGCCATAGTTGTTCCTGCGTCGAGGAATGCGCAGGACGGGATCGTCCTCGACGCCGCCGATGACGAGTCGGTGCAAAGCGGCTTCGCACACGTCCGCCGGACTCACGGCCGCCTGGACGGGCTGGTTGTCACTGCGGCGCCGAGTGCACGAACCCTAGATGCGTCAAAGAACGCTGAACCGCAGCAGGTGCAGCAGGCATTCGAGGCGAAAGTGCTTACTTTCCTGCGTGCTGCCAATGCAGCACTTCCAATCATGCAAGAACAACGCTACGGACGAATTCTTGGCATTAGTGGTCAAAATGCCTTTCTGACTGGCAACGTCGCTGGCTCGATTCGCAATGCCGGCCTTATCATCGCGGCAAAAAACCTTGCCGACTCGCTCGTTGGTACCGGTATCACGGTTAACACCGTCAGCCCGGGAAAAGTCGTGGAAACTCCGTCCCAGACCACTGAGCGCGGAGCGAGCGGGCAATGCCGACCCAGCGATGTGGCGGGTCTTGCTGCATTCCTTCTGTCGCCGGTCAGTGAAGCGATTTCCGGTGAGTCCATCGCAATCGGACATCGCGTACGGGGCGTGACAAACCTATGATCCGCTGCTCAGTCCGATATGGCTGGGTTTCGCTGATACGAATACCCACCGCTGAGTAGGTTGCAGAGCTGGCAGCGCGGCGAGGAACCTCCTCCACAGAAACCAGCGTGCCCCAGGGCCTGGATATGAGGGTTGGGCTTCCCCTGCTGGCGTAAGAAGCTCGTCGGCGATCTTTTTTCTATAAAGGGGCTGCTTTTTGGCGTGATCTTTGCTACATTTGCTTCCTAACGTTAGTTAGCTCCTTCTAACGTTTCAGTACTAGGGCGCAGTGACGCGCAGGAGGAAGGGCTCTCATGGCTGGAAGGCTTGAAGGCAAAGTTGTTGGAATCACCGGTGGGGCCAGTGGTATGGGTCTTGCTTTTGGTGAGGCGTTCGCTCGTGAAGGTGCGAAGGTTTTGATCGTTGATTTGAATGAGGACGCCGCGAAGAAGGCTGTTGAGGGCATCGTTGATGCCGGCGGTTCGGCGGCCTACGCTGTCGCGGATGTCGTTAACCGCGCTCAGGTTGCGGCAGCCGTTCAGAGGGCTGTTTCCGAATTCGGTCGCCTTGATGTGTGGTTCAACAATGCGGGCTTTAACGCTCCGATGCAGTTCCTCGACATCACGGAGGAGAACTTCCGGAAGGTGATGGACATTAACACTCTGGGCATTCTGCTTGGCACCCAGGAGGCTGCCAAGCAGATGATCGGCCAGGGCCAGGGCGGGAAGGTCATTAACACGTCCTCGATTGCGGGCAGGGAAGGTTTCCCTACGTTCGCGCCGTACAGTGCGTCAAAGGCGGCGGTGATATCGCTGACCCAGTCCGGCGCGAAGGCCCTGGCGAAGCACGAAATCACCGTGAACGCGTTCGCCCCGGGCGTCGTTGCAACACCATTGTGGGACAAACTCGACGAGGACCTGTACGCGATCGGGGACATCGAAAAGCGTGGCACTGCTTTGAATGAGTTCGAAAAGGGAATCATCCGGGGCCGAAAGGCGTACCCGAAGGACATCGTTGGCACTGCCTTGTTCTTGGCGTCGGACGATTCCGATTACATGACGGCCCAGTGCATCATGATCGACGGCGGAATGACGCTGGTCTAGGGGAAACTGCTTATGAAGCTCGGCACTGTCCGGTACGGCGAGCAGAGCCGTGCGTTCCGGCAAGACGGTGACAGGACTTTCTACTACGACGTCCAGGATGTCGGCAGCCTGTTGAATATCCCTGACTGGGAGCGGCTTCCCGCACAGGAGGGCGAAGTACCGGCGCCCGATGATCTGCTTGCTCCTGTCACCCGACCGGGAAAAACCATCTGCGTGGGCCTGAACTATTACGACCATGCGGCGGAGGTTGGCAAACCGGCGCCGGAAGTACCCACCCTTTTCAGCAAGGTGTCCACAGCGTTGACCGGGCCCCGGCACGAGATCCGGCTGCCAGGCCTGAGCACCGAGGTCGACTGGGAGGCTGAACTGGCCGTGGTCATCGGTCAGCGGACCCACCAGGCCAACGAGCAACAGGCGCGTGACGCCGTCGCCGGCTACACAGTTCTCAATGACATCAGCATCAGGGACTGGCAACGCCGCACGTCGGAATGGTTCCAGGGCAAGAACTTCGACAAATCTACACCCGTGGGACCGGTAATGGTCACAGCCGACGAAATCGGCCCGGAAACCGGCCTGCGGGTCGAGACCCTGGTCAACGACACAGTAGAGCAGTCTGGCACCACATCAGACCTCATCTTCAGCGTCACCGAGCTCGTGCTCTACATCAGCCAGTTCCTGACCCTGGAACCGGGAGACATCATCGCGACCGGAACCCCCGGAGGTGTCGGATTTGTCCGGAAGCCACCGCGCTTCCTCCAGTCCGGCGATGTCCTTCGCACATGCATCGAAGGCATCGGCGACCTGCACAACACCATACGCCTTGGAAGCGATCAATCAGCGGCGCCGGCCGCACAGCACATCCGAGCAACCTGAACAGCCCGCCTGCAGCGGACACCATGAAAGGAAACAACAATGACCGAGCAGCGTACGGAGTACAAGCGCCCCAGCGTGACCAAGGCAGACGCTCTGCCATACCTCGACCAGGACCAGACCTCACAGGCCCGCCGCTTCGCCGGCGTCACACCCCGGAACACCGAGGTCGAGCACCTTTGGTTTGGCAAGGTCTACACCGCAGTGGGTGAGGCATCAGACCCCCACCACCACGGCATTGCTGAAACAGGCGGATACGTTCTGCAGGGCAGCGCCTTCCTCCGCTTCGGCGAACGATTCGAGGAAATCGTCTACGCCGACGAAGGAGACTTCATCTTCGTACCCCCGCACATGCCCCACATCGAAGGCAACGCAAGCCGCACCAAGGAATTGATCTGGCTCACAACCCGCCAGCCGGACAACATCGTGGTCAACCTCCAGAACCAGGAGATCGCCGCTATCGACATCGACTACCGCGACTAACCCTCTCACTGGGCACCCCTCAACGCACCACCCACCCCCGGCCCGGCCTCGCAAAGCCGGCCGGGGGTGCACTGCGTTCAGCCCGAGGTAGGCATCGGGGGCGAAAGGGAAGCAGCGCGGTGCCACGCCCCTCGGCACTCCGAAGCCGGGGACACCCCACCAACTATGAGAAATGAGACAAATTGATCCAGCACGTAGTCGCTTTCCGCCTAAGCGCGGAAGACACGGAAGGTAAGCGCCGGCAATCGAACTTGGCCCAAGCCGAACTCCGAAAACTGGATAGCCGCCAGATCCCCGGCCTGCTCGACCTTCAGGTTCGACCCGACCTTGGCAAGGACAGTACGCACTGGGACCTGGTCCTCGTGTCCCACCACGAATCAGAAACCGCCCTCGCCGAGTACATGGCCCACCCACTACACATCGCGGTAGCCAAGGAAGTAGCCACCCACGTCACCGAAAAAGCCATTATCGATTCAGCGCTTTGAGCCCAAAATTACCGGGCCGTGCGCCGACGATTTTGAACTGCTCCGCTCAGGCTGGACTGTAGATACAGTTTCTGACATGAGGGGAGCAGTTTTGTGTTGACGGGGAGTTGGTTGTCTGAGGAGCATCGCGGGGGCGTCGTTTGAGCGCGGCTGCAGGTCTACACCGGCGGCCACAATGCCCGGTGTGAGCACGAATTGCCAAGCGCGTTACATGACCGGTGGAGAGCGTGCGGTTCCACATGTCGTCGACGTAGCACATCAAGAAGTGTCCAAGGGTACCCGCAGCGAAAGCGAAGACGGGCGGCGCCCCGGCCGATAGGTCGACCAAAGGCACTCAGGTAGCGCCGTAGGCGGAGTCGGAACTGCAGACGTTGCGCAATGAGAACGGGCGACTGCGGACAGCCGCTTGGTCTGGTCTGCGAGGCCCGGCGGAAGAAGCGCCAGCAGCTGAACCGAAAGTTCCGACGCCACAGCTCCGAACGAAAAGCGGGCCACGGGGGGAGACCGAGTTCCACGTCGGCGACCGGAAGCTTTACCTCTCACCCGTCGTGTAAACCTCTTCGACCGGCAGATGAATTCCTAAACCGTTGGTACGTCGCCGAACCTTCGCTCACCAACAGTCCGCTGCCCGAGGCCGTGGCGACGATTGGGGGACGGGCTGAAACTCTAGAGCTCCGGTTTCTCACCACCGGCGCATCGGAAACAGAACTGTACGAGTACATCCACTCGTTGCAACACAGGGAGGGTCGCGACAAAGCGCAAGGGCCTGAGCCTGGTGCAATACTGGCTCAGGCCCTTGCGGCGCAGGCTCTATCTGGCCGGTTCCAACTTTCGGAATCGTTCAGACACCTGACATGTCCGGGGTAGGCGCCAGCTGTCGCTGGTTCCGAGCTAGGTGGTGCTGGTTAGAAGGTGCGCATCCAGAGTGGCTCTGGAGGTGCGTATGGCGGCATCTGCGACGCGGTCCGCTTCATCGGGGTTCCCAATCCAGTGGCTCCAGGAGTGGACCCCATCGAGGGTCGTGATAACGATCGCTACAGCGAGGTCGATGTCGCCTTGGTATCCCATGTCCAGCGCGGCTCCCTTGAACAGGGCGGCGTTCAGGTCAACGAGATGGTTGATGTCCTGGCGTGTTTCGTCGGGGAGGAACTGGGTTATCCGGTCGGTTGACAGTATCAGGTCGAACATGTCGTTTTCGGGGTCCTGCAGCTGTCGGCGAACATGGTGATCGACCAGTGTGGTCCAGAAATCCGATGCATCCGTGGTGGTTTCGACGGCTTCGATGGTCCCTTTGGCAAATTGATAGAAGTGCCAGCGGAGGGCTGCATTTACTACTTCTTCCCGGCCGCCGGGGAAGTGGCTGTAGAGGCTTCCGGCCTTCATGTTGACGTGCCTGGCCAGGCCGCGCATGGTCACTGCTGCGTAGCCCTCAGTGGTGACGATGCGCAGGAATGCGTCCAGGATGAGCCGCTTCCCGTCGGTCAGCTTTGACCAGTCGAAGGTGGCGATCTCCTTCCGCAGAACGTCAAGGGCCTGCACGCGCTGCGCTGTCTCTGGCATGTCACTCCTGGATCTGTGTCATTGATGGTTCTCGTTCGTGCCGTGCCCCCGGTGGGACCGTCTTCCCATCGTAAGTCCAATGCATGAGGCTGCGACGTTTGCTGCGGCTGGGTAAGAGTGTCAAGTGGCCGGAAATGTCTGAGGGGGCGTCCAGTAGGCGCCCCCTCAGACCATAGTGGGTTAGGACATGTCTGGCTCGGCTGTTTCCTGCCGGCCCAAGCCTGCATAGATCTGCGGCTTGGCGGACCGAACGTATGCGGCGAACAGGATACCGAGCAGGAGGCTTGCGCCCAGGACATACAGAAGCCCAAGGTTTTGGCCTGGTTCACCACCGACGACGAGTTCGAAGCGCATGATGGCGAACACCACAACAGCCGTGAGCGCAACCGCGGACACGATAGGGGCGATGAACACCTTCCAGTTGTTTTCGCTGGCCGGCACTCCCTTACGGAAGAAGAAGACCGCGACCGCGAGGCTCACCAAAGCCATGAGTACGAGAACGCCCGTGGAACCAAGACCGGCCATCTGACCGTAGAACTGCCCGGGGTCCGCGCCTGAGATGACAACCGAAAGCAGGGCCAGGGCGATCACGACGGACACCGTGACAGACGCCTTGTACGGGGAGTGATGGCTCTTGTGGACCCTGGAAAGGTAGGACGGCAGCGCACGGTCAGAGCCGATGTTGAACAGGTAGCGGGCGATGACGTTGTGGGTCGAAATCAGGGCAGCGACGCAGGAGGATGCCACCAGGACCAACGAGACGTTGGAGAAACCGGGCACAACGAACCGGTCGAGGGCGTCGTTGAACATGCCTGCCGGGTTGTTCGTGGCGGTTTCCACGGCGGAGGAGCCGTAGGCGCTGACCAAGGCATAGCAGGACAGGCAGTACAGCAGACCGACGAAGATCACCGCCAGATAGGTGGCCCGGGGAACGGTCTTGTTGGGGTCCTTGACCTCGTCCCGGTAAAGAGCGGTCGCTTCAAATCCGATGAACGTCAGGAACGCGAAGAGCAAGGCCACGCCAACCTCGCCTTGGGAGAAGAATTCCACGGCGTTGAAGGGTGCGGCAGACAGTCCTTCGGCTCCTCCCTTCGAGAGGGTAGCGACGTTGAAGGTCATAACGATCACGACTTCCAGGACCATGACCACGCTCAGTACTTTCGCGGAGAGCTCGATATGGAAGTACCCGAGGACACCGACGAGTGCCAGAGCGGCGAACGACCATACCCACCATGGGGTTTCCGGTCCGCCGAAGCTCTGGATCAGCGCCGCCGTGGTGATGCCGGTAAATGAGTACAGTCCCGTGATGATCATGGAGTACGAGACGATAGCCAGGTAGGCGCCGCCCAGGCCGACGATCTTTCCCAGGCCCATGGTGACGTAGGCGTAGAAGGCGCCCGGGCGGGGGATGTGCTTGGTCATGGTCGTGAATCCGACCGCGAAGATGGTCAGGGCGACTGTGGCGGTCAGGAACGCAATGGGCGACGTCGTCCCGGCGAAAAGGACCGTGAAGGCGATAAAGCCTGAGACGGTGACGATCGGGGCGGAGAATGCGAGCACGCTCAGGACGAGCGAGGTCGTGCCCAGATCGCCCGAGAGCCGGTCTTTAGTCTCAGTGATTGCGGCGCTTGGAGCCGTGGGAGGGGTTGTATTCCTCATTTTTGTTTGCCTCTTTTTGATGCGAATCAATATATAGGACCTGGCGCCGCCCCCAGCTGGCTACCAGTACAGAGATGGGACCGTGAGGGATCCCGCCTGTGCGGGCCGCCCACGTAGTGAGCGGCCCGCACAGGAGTCAGGAGCGAACGCGCGCGATGGCGCCGATCTCGATCAACGCGCCTTCTCCACCAAGGTCAGCGACCCCGAAGCCCGTCCAGGACGGGTAGGGAGCGGGGAAGAAGCGGGACTTGACCGGCAGGAACCACTCGTTGGTCGCTGCCATTCCGCCCTTGTGAAAGGTCTGCAGCTGCACGATGTCCCGCAGCGTGGCCCCGGCCTCGGCGAGGATACGTTCTACTGCAAGGATTGCCAGCTCTGCCTGGCGGGCGCCGTCGGCCGGGATGGTGCCGGTTTCGTCGATTCCAAGTTGACCGGAGACGAAAATGAGAGATCCGCTGCGCACGCCGGGGGCGAGGCCGTATGTCTCACCGACTTCCTCCATACCTTCGGGGATGAGGTACGTAAAGTCAGTGGTGCCGGTCGGTGTCGTTGATTCTCGTGTTGTCATCAGACTGCTCCTGCCGTGAGTGCTTTATGGGTGGCCAAGATGCTGTGTGCCGCTGCTTCCCCGGCCCGGACGGCGCCTTCCATATAACCGGTCCACATCGAGGCCGCTTCGGTGCCGGCGAACCGCAAGGGTCCCACCGGTGCGTTCAATGCATCCCCGATCTTGCTCAGCAGACCCGGCGGCATCACCGTGACCGGTGCGCCCATCGTGTACGGCACACTGGGCCAATCAGTCTCGTGGTAGCCCAGCACGTCGGCCGCTTCAGGGCCGAGGACGGCCACGAGGGAATCAAGCACGGCCTTCCTGCGGGCGTCCGCTCCGAGAGCGAACCAGGCGTCGTAGTCCTTGCCGCCGATGAATGCAACGATGGTTGCCCAGTCGTCCCCGGGGCGAGTGACGTCCAGTGAGAGATAGCCCAGGTCCAGATCGAAGACTTCGCCAGAAAGTCCTGCATCACGCCAGAACGGCCGGCTGTACCGGACCTGAACTTTCGATTCCCGGCCCATGGGAGCCCGTGCCTGAAGCTGGCGGCGGGCAAGAGGCAGTTCAGGGGAGAACCGGATTACATTGGCAGCCGAGGGAGGGACAGCAATTGTTGCTGCCGGCGCGGTGAAACGCCCCTTCGAGGACTCCACGACCACAGAGTCCTGCGTGTAGGACACGGAATTGACCGGGGCGTCGGTGACCACGGTGATACCCGGGAGTTCAGCAATGCGCTGGGAGATCTGCTGGGAACCGCCGAGCCAAAGAGCATCGTTGGCGGTTACCTGCAGCGCACGTATGCCCTCGCATTTGGCAACGTACTGAGCCCAAAACAGCATGGACATCTCGGTGGTATCAGCACCAACAATGATGTTCAGGTCTGTCCTGACAATACGGCGCGCCACAGGGTCTGGGACGTTCTGCTCAAGCCACGATTCAACCGTCATCGCGTCCAACGCCACATGCTCGGCGTTGTCCCACGGACCTTCGGCGCCTACGAGTTCGGCCAACTCATCAAAAAGCCCGTTGACCCTCGTCAACTCAGCGTCCAGCGCGGTTGAACCTGCCACAGAATCGGGGTAGCCGCCATCAGGTGCCCGAACGACTTGGCCCTCGGCCCGGTACGTCATGCTGCCCGACGGGCGGGCCGGAACCCACGAAAGGCCAAGAGTCTCCCCAAGGAGACGGGACCGGTCATGCGTCGTGCCGATCAGCATGCCGCCGAGATCCAACGGACCACCAGGCGTGTCCGGGTCCGAGTGCGTCCGACCGCCGACGCGGTCTTTAGCCTCCAGCACAGTGACCAACAGTCCCTCCTGCGCCAAGGTGAAAGCGGCAGCCATTCCCGACAGGCCGCCGCCCACGACAATGGCATCGGCGTGGTGGCCGACCTCGTTAATAGTGGATGACATTGTGAAGTTCTTCCTGCTTGTAGGGTCCGACCCAGCCACAGCCCAGCTGTTACGGTGTCGGGGTCCTAGTGATGTACGTAACGAGAGTGAGTGAGCTAACTAACGTTAGGCAGCAATCTAGCAAGAAAGAAGGTCGCTGTATAGAGGTTCCTCAGAGTGTTTTTTGGGCACGCGCGCCGACGGGGCGTGGGCTGCTAATGCGAAGATAGCCGGCACCGCCCAGAGTTCTTGCGCTGGGCTCATGAAGTGGTGGGTCATCTTCCCCGCATTCTTATCCGCACATCCGTATTTTTCGTGGTCTGTGCACTGGTTTTTTGGCGCGGCATTGGTTGGCTTGTTTCGGGACCGTGAACAAAAAGGGGAGCAATGTACTCTGTTCATGGATTGCCTGCCCACCCAGCTAATTCATAGGTTGGCTTGCAGGTATTAGTGCCGCGGCAAGCTTCTTTATAGTCCGCAGGGCAAACCCTCTAC
Source organism: Arthrobacter sp. B2060 (assembly GCF_059090445.1). Lineage (NCBI taxonomy): Bacteria > Bacillati > Actinomycetota > Actinomycetes > Micrococcales > Micrococcaceae > Arthrobacter > Arthrobacter sp. B2060. The sequence goes on along the minus strand of NZ_JBNHFR010000006.1, from coordinate 8,758 downwards.
CCGTTCTCAGAAGCGTACTGGCCAGCACCGCTGACGTGGTCGGCTTTTGGCCAATAACCCTCCAACCGTTGGGCGCAAGAACCTACCGTCGTGATGCCGTGCACGGCATCACGGAAGCCCTCACTGTCAGGTCAGATCAACCAAGAGTACTGGTCGGGCATAGCCAAGGGTCGGTCCTGGCAGCCTGGGCTGTCGCGAATCAAGCTGCCGCCTTTGAGAAAGGAAACCGGCCTGCACTCGTCACCTGTGGTACGCCGCTCGGCTCGCTCTACTTCAAGTTCTTCCCGCATCGAGTAGTCACCGGGAGCGATGGCTGGGCTAATTTTTGGCGATCCACCGATCCCATCGCAACACCCCTGGCCGGGCCGGACGAAGATCCGGCGGCCGCGGAGCGGCGGAACACCGAAATCAGGGACCCTCCTGAAGCCGGGGAACACGTGTACGGGCACAGTGACTATTGGATCGCGGACAAGCAGTTGTCGTGGACTACGAACTATCTCAACCCCGCCTTGACGACTAGCAGCCAAACCTGGAGACCAATGACTCCTTCGTCAACCCTAAGGCTCAGCCGAGGCAATCAGGGCAGCACTGATACTAGGCAGAAACATGAGTTGGAGTTCCAACATACCCATTTCCAAGGCTTGTATGACGCCGATAACCGGCCCTCCGTCATGCTGCGGCGCTGCTATTCTCCGGTTGGGGTGCGATCCAGGCTGACGATGCTCGGGGCGACCTAGATGGAGGCGGCCGGCTTAGGACGGGTGGATCGAACATGGGAGATAGGGTTGTCCTTGCCGGCAGTTTTTTACTGATCACGTTGTTGCCACAACGTGATCCGCGAACGATCGTTCGCTAATATGGAGAGCTGACGACAAGGTTTGAGGTAGAAATGAAAGCCACTTCGCGCGCACAGGCCAACGCTGCTGTCCGCGAGTTTTTGTCCCGTCGCGATTGGTCGACCCAGACGCCAGCAAGGCAGAGGATCCTTGCGGCATTCCTGAGGTTAGCCACCACGAACGGCTACAACGCCGTGTCCATGCGTACTCTGAGCGGCGAGTTGGATCTTAGGCCGTCCAGCTTGTATTCGAGTTTCCCCGGTGGGAAGGCTGAGATCATCGCCGAGGCGCTGAGTTGGTTTACGCATAGGTTCGGGCAAGATCTGCTCGCCGCGGCGGAAGAGACGGCAAATGCGGAGGAGTACTGGGCGGCCCTTGTCCGCTTCCACCTCTCGCAGCAACTGCAGCGGCCGGAAGCTGATCTCTGGGACCTCCTTGTTGCAACGGATCGAGTCGGGCAATTCCTCGGCGATGAGACGCGTGAAGAAGTTGCCACCTGGTTGCGCCTGCACGAGGACATGTTTGCTGCAGCGGCCGAAGAAATGGGATTTTCCCTCTCCAGTCAGAACACCTACATGATTCTGACTCTGTTGGACGGTGCAGGCCGTTGGGCTAACTGGGATGGAAGCCCGGAATCGCTGGAAAAACTGCTGGCGAATGCGGTTGCAGTGAGCCGGTCAATCCTCGCGACACAAAGTCCCATCCCCGTCTAAGCCTCAGGCGGCACGCATGACACGCGTGGTTTGGTCCCTGATACAACGCCCTCAGTTGAGGGCGTTTTTCTTTTAAGCCCTTGTGTAACGAACACTCGTTCGCCTAGGGTCTTCCCTAAGGTCCGAAGATGTACCTGCAGGAGTCTCGACCTCACCGAATACCTTTTGTCATTCGATAGGGAAACCAATGAGCCAACACACCAGCGCCGAACGTGACGAGTCGGCCCTCACCACTGCAACCGGAACGCAAAACGGGCTTCGCGGCCAGCTCGGAGTCGGGAGCATCCTGTTCTCCGTTGTCGCCTGGGCGGCGCCGCTCCTGGTTGTTGTGGGCCTTATGCCGTCAATGATCGCCTACGGGGGCAGCGGCATTATTGCCGCACTCGCAGCAGCCACGATCATCCTCCTGTTGTTCTCCGTGGGATACACAGCAGTCACCAGATATGTGGAACGCCCCGGAGCCTTCTACGCCTACATCACTGCCGGGTTGGGAAAGGACGTAGGCCTTGGTGGCGCCTTCCTCGCCATGGCCGGTTACCTGGTGCTTCTTCTCTCCACATGGGCAGCGTTCGGCGTGTATGGGCGCCAGCTCGTCGTCGACACATTTCACGGGCCGGACTTGCCGTGGTACCTCTACGGGCTACTTGGCGCTGTCCTTACCGGAGTAGCTGCGTACCGGAAGATCGAATTCTCGGCAAAGACGCTCGGCGTTGCCCTGATCTTGGAAGTCGTACTCGTCCTCGTGTTCAACCTCAGGGTCTTTGTAGACGGAGGTCCCGACGGTCCGCCGCTGAATGCCTTGGCCTGGGAAGCCGCAAGTACCGGCAATTTCGGCTTGGTGCTGTTGTTCGCGATGCTGTGCTTCGGCGGGTTCGAGTCCTCGGCCATCTACCGCGAGGAAGCAAAAGACCCCAACAAGACGATCCCCAGGGCCACTTACGTTGCCGTTATCCTGATTGGGCTGTTCTACATAGTGGCAGCATGGGCAATGCTGACTGCCCTGGGCCCGCAGGGCGTCGCGGACGCCCGCGCCGGCGGCGCCGTGGCCTCCATGTTCGGCGACCTAGCCGCCTCCTATGTCGGCAGCGTGGTTCCGGGCATCATCAATGTTCTCGTGATCTCCTCGACGTTCGCATGCCTGCTTGCCCAGCACAACGCCGTGGCCCGCTACGCATACTCACTGGGCAAGGATGGCGCCTTGCCGCCCATACTTGGAGTTGCACACGCCCGGCACCATTCCCCGTTTGTTGCGTCCCTCATTGTCAGCGCCCTCGAAGTCGCAGCAGTCATTGCCATTGCGGCAGGTACGGCCTTCGAGGCTACGGGCGCGGTCGCTTTTACGGTTTACATCCGCCTGAACGGACTTGGAGCGATCGTCGTCGTAGCGCTGCTGGTCCTCGTTTCGGTAGCGGTGCTCATCTACTTCAGACGGCACATCGTGCCAGGCCGCGGTGCATGGAAGACAAGGGTAGCCCCGCTGCTGGCCTTGGGCAGCCTGACCTTGGTGCTCGTGCTCAGCTTTCTGAACGTTGACGCACTCATCGGCGCAGGACCGCTAGCCTCCCTGTCCTTCACCCTCTTCATCCCCTTGGTCTGGGTGGGTGGAATTGTGTACGCGCGCTGGCTGAAGAAGTCGAAGCCGGGGGTCTACGAAAAAATCGGCCGCCAGTAGGCGGATTTGCCACGACCTATTACATGACTACTGAAAAGGACACCAACATGACACAACGCCTCTCCGACAAGATCGCTGTCATCAGCGGCGGAGCCAGCGGCATGGGCGTCAGCCACACCCGCCGGATGATTCAAGAGGGGGCCCGTGTTATCTCCTTCGACCTCAACGAGGGTTCCGGCCCGCAGCTCGTGGAGGAATTGGGTGAAGACAATTTGCTCTTCCTTCGCGGGGACGTACGGCAAGCCGCGGATTGGGATCGGGTGGTGGCTGCCGGCCGGCAGCATTTCGGCACTCCAAACGTGCTGGTCAACAACGCGGGCATCTCTCCACTGCAAACCTTGGAAAAGGTGACCGAGGAAGAGTACCGGCATGTCATGGATATCAACCAGGTGGGCACCTTCCTGGGAATGCGGGCGCTAATTCCATCACTGCGGGAAGCTGGCGGATCCATCATCAACATCGCCTCGACGGCCGGGCTGGTGGCGTTTGCCGATTTGTTCCCTTACGTCGCCTCGAAATGGGCCGTGCGGGGGATGACGAAGGCCGCAGCGCTCGAACTGGCACGAGATGGCATCCGGGTTAACGCAGTGTGCCCCGGAGACACGGACACCCCGATGATCCGCGCGATTGCCGATACACCCTCGGGGGCTCTCCCGCCTGCCGACAACCTGCCCTTCAAAAGGTGGGCGCAGCCGGAGGAGATCAGTTCCGCCGTCGTATTCCTTGCCTCGGATGAATCGTCCTACATGAGCGGCAGCGAACTTGTCATTGACGGTGCCTACACCGCGCAGTAGCACCCCAATGAACAGAAAGGAGAAAAACATGGATCGAGTCAGAGGCAAGATCGCGATCGTTAGCGGTGCCGGAAGCGGAATGGGCGTAGAGCACGTCCGCGCCTTGGTGCGCGAGGGAGCAAGAGTGGTGGGCTTTGATATCACGGAAGGAGAGGGGCCCAACCTTGTTGACGAGTTGGGCGGCGACCGCTTTCAGTTCCTTCCTAACCGCAGTGTCGCCTCAACATCAGACTGGGCCGAAGTGGTACGCCACTGTCATTTCACTTTCGGGGCGCCCACGGTCCTGGTCAATAACGCCGGCATTTTTCGATCGACGCGGGCCGAAAGCGCCACCGAGCAGACCTATCGTTCTGTCATTGACGTGAACCAAGTGGGTCCGTTCCTGGGCATGCAAAGTGTCATCGCAGCAATGAGGTTCGCAGGCGGTGGCTCCATCGTGAACATCTGTTCTACTTCCGGTCTCGTCGCCTTCGAGGACAACTTCGCCTACGTGGCTTCGAAATGGGCGGTGCGGGGGATGACAAAGGCCGCGGCACTTGAGCTAGCCGCGGACGGCATCCGTGTAAACGCTGTCTGCCCAGGTGAGACCGAGACGCCCATGCTGCTCAACAGCGCCGAACCCGGCACCTCATTGCCGCCGGAGAGCTTCCCCTTCGGCAGGTGGGCCCGCCCCGAAGAGATCGCCTCCGCCGTGCTGTTCCTCGCCTCAGACGAGTCCTCGTACATGAGTGGCAGCGAATTGGTAGTGGACGGGGCCTATACCGCGGCCTAGGCCTATTCAGCGAGCCTCCCCGCCCCGTCGCTGACGGGGCGGGCGGAGGGTAAATAGCGTCCGCTGAAGCCTTGGAAGGGCACGGTGGCCGTGGAGTGGGAGACCTCTCTTCAAATAGTCAATTCGGGTCTGGCACCTGGGGACTGGCAGGAGTAGCTTCGTTGCAACTGATGGAGACCGGCTCGAAACTTTAGATTGGCCGTGCGAACCGTCGGTGTAAAACGCAAAGGAGCCTGCGATGGCAGGATGGAACGCTGATACAGCAGCGGGGCCATTAGGCGGGACAGTCACGCTGGTCGAAGGATCCAACTTTTGCATTTCCTCAACCAACGGAGACATCCTTCCCGAATACCCGCACGGAGTTTTCTATGAGGACATGCGCATCCTCTCGCGCTGGAATCTGAAGGTGAACGAGCAGTCGCTGGAGCCGCTGGCGGCAGAAACCAAGGAGCCCTACCGAGCGCTTTTCGCGGGCCGCGTGCCACGCATTGACGGGCAGGCGGACAGCCCGCTGATCGTAGAACGACTGCGGGAAGTCGGCGCCGGCATCTTGGAGCAGATCACCATTCGGAACCACTCGGGGCAATCCGTCGAGTGCGTGGTCGCACTGATCGTCGGATCTGATTTTGCGGATCTCTTCGAAGTCAAAGAGGCGAGGGTGCAACGTCGCTGGGCTGAAACCCGCGAACTGGACGGGCACTCGTTGATCATCCATGCAGCGTGGCAGGACGTCGTTAAGGCTGTAGTCATTCACGCTGACGAAGCAACAGTCGAGGCTGAAGCCTTAACTTTTAGAGTGAGCATCCCGCGGCACGGCCACTGGACGACGCAGGTGAGCGTGGTCCCGGGAACGGACAGTGCGGGCAGTGTCTCGCTCTTTGAGCATCCGGACGAGGGCGGGTCCCCACGCGATCGCCGTCGGCTGGAGTGGGTGGCCAAGATACCAGTGCTGCAAATGGGAAATCGCTCGATCGAGCGGACTCTTCGACGCAGCTACGACGACCTCGGCGCTTTGCGGATCGAGGATCCGCAACATCCGGACCGGGTGGTGGTGGCTGCCGGGGCGCCCTGGTTCATGACCCTGTTCGGACGGGACTCGCTGTGGGCATCGACAATGGCACTCCCGGTAGATCCGTCTCTGGCCCTTGGTACATTGCAGACCTTGGCGCAGCGTCAGGGTACGGTGGTAGACCAGATGACCGAGGAGGAGCCGGGCAAGATCCTGCATGAGGTCAGGCTGGACGTATCCAGCGGGTTAGCCTTGGGCGGGAAATCGGTTTACTACGGCAGCGTGGATGCCACGCCGTTGTTCCTCATGGTGCTGGGCGAAGTGAGCCGCTGGGGGTTTGCCAAGGAGAGCATCGCCGCGCTCCAGCCCCACGCGGACCGAGCCAGGTCCTGGATTCAGGACTACGGCGACAAAGACGGAGACGGCTTCGTCGAGTATGCACGCCTCAACGATCGAGGGTTGATCAACCAGGGCTGGAAGGACTCCTGGGATGGGATTAACTTCGCTGATGGAACCCTTGCCGAGCCGCCCATTGCGCTCTGTGAGGTGCAGGGCTACGTATATGGCGCTCTTCTGGCCTCAGCGTGGATGGCCCATGATGCTGGCGACTCGGCTAAGGCGGCCGAGTTGCGGGAGCGGGCGGCCCGCCTGAAGCGGCAGTTCAACGAACAGTTCTGGTTGCCGGACAAAGGCTACTATGCCGTAGCACTGGACAAAGACAAGCGGCCCGTCGATGCCTGCGCTTCCAACATGGGCCACTGCCTGACGACCGGCATTGTTGGTGGCGACAAGGCGCCGCTGGTGGTGGAGCGGTTGATGTCCCCCGAGATGTTCAGCGGTTGGGGCATACGTACACTGGCTTCCGATATGGACGCCTACAACCCTGCCAGTTATCACAACGGTTCTGTCTGGCCTCATGACAACGCCATTATCCAAGTGGGCCTCATGCGCTACGGCTTTGTCGCCGAGGCGCAGCGAGTCTCCACAGCGTTGTTGGAGGCCGCAGAGTTTTCGGAGGGGCGACTGCCCGAACTGTTCTGCGGCTTCAGCCGGGAGCAGTTCGCTACGCCCGTGCCCTACCCGACTGCGTGCTCGCCTCAGGCCTGGGCAGCTACGACACCCATCATGCTGGTGACAACTCTGATGCGCTACGACCCGGACGTTTCCCAAGGGGGAGTTTGGATGGATCCTGTGCTCCCGGAATCCTATGGCAACCTGCACATCAGCAACGCGCCGATGGGCGCTGGCCCGATCACCATCGACATTTCCGGGTCCGACGTATCCATCCAGGGATTACCCGAAGGAATGGCTTTCCACCGGGGCTATCTGCCGTGGGTCGGCGACCTGATGGAACAAGACAGGCCCCAAACCGAGAAGTAGCGGCAGCCCGTCCGGGCACAACGCCCGGGGGTGCAGCCGCAAGCGCAGCTGCACCCGAGGGCTATGCCCGCATGGCCGGGTCGGGCGGGCATAGGATCTGAAACTGAGTCAGCTGGCCAGTTGGCGCTCGAAACCTGCAATGTTGGCGAATTCGGCGGCATCAAGGCTCGCGCCCCCGACTAGGACGCCGTCGACGTCGGTCTCGTTCAGGATGGATGCGGCGTTGCTGGCCTTGACCGAGCCACCGTAGAGGAGCCTGGTCTTGGCGGCGGCATCTGCATCGAACAGATTGCTGAGTTCGGTGCGGATCGCGGCGCACATCTCCTGTGCGTCTTCGGGCCCGGCGACTTCCCCGGTGCCGATGGCCCACACGGGCTCGTACGCAACGACGAGCCCTGCGGCCTCGCCGGATGTGAGTCCCTCGACGCCGGCGCGCAGCTGGCTGAGGGTGTGCTGGACGTGAGTGCGGGCCTGGCGGATGTCCAGGCCTTCACCTACGCAGAGTACCGGGGTGAGTGTGTGGCGGTAGGCGGTCTTGACCTTGGCGTTGAGGGTTTCGTCGGTTTCGCTGTGGATGGTGCGGCGTTCGCTGTGACCTACGAGAACGTATTTGCAGCCGAGTTTGGCCAGGAACTGGCCGCTGATGTCGCCGGTGTAGGCGCCTGAGTCGAACTGGGACAGGTCCTGGCCGCCGGAGACGAGGTCCAAACCGTCATCCTGGATTAGGGTCTGCACCGCACTAAGGGTAGTGAAGGGCGGGAAGACAGCGACTTCCACACGGCCATAGTCGTGCTTTGCCTCGGACAGAGTCTCAGCGAGATGTTCCAGCAGACTGGTTCCCTGGATATGGTCCATGTTCATCTTCCAGTTGCCGGCGATCAAGGGCGTCCGGTCAAAGGCGCTGTTGGCGGGCGTGCTCATGTGTTCCTCCGTATTGCTTGTTGTGAATGGCGCATGTTCTTTCGCTTCAGCCGCGTGGGTTGCTGGCCGAAATGCGTGCCCCTGCGAGCCATGTCGTCGGCAGGTTATTGCTTCCGGGGGCTGTTCGATTGTTTGCCTGGCTTGCAGCCGAGTGCCGTCCTGATTGTGCAGCAAATGCCGGGTGCCCATGCCATGGCTTCGGATCCACAGGATGTCCGATTTCTCGGTTTTGGTCTCGATCCTCGCCGTGTAGGTGTATCCGCTGGGTTCGGTGACTTCCACCAGGTCGCCCGGCTGGAGTGAGGTCCAGTCCTCGGGAGCCGGAACGCTGGTGTCACCGCTCTCCCTCTGCCTGGTTGAGCGCGTCATTTGGGCGTTTCTCCCGGTGCAGAGGAGGCCGTGCACGTCCGTGCTTTGGCCAGGGCGCCCTCAACGTCGGCCAGCAGTTCCTTCCAGCTGGCAACGAACTTGTCGAGGCCTTCGGATTCCAGCACGGCCACAACGTCGTTGTAGGAGACGCCGAGCGCCTCCAGGGCATTGAGCGTGTCGTTTGCCTCAGCGTAAGTGCCGGTGACGGTGTCGCCGGTGACCACGCCGTGGTCGAAGGTGGCGTCCAGGGTCTTTTCCGGCATGGTGTTCACGACGCCGGGGGCAACGAGTT
>NZ_JBNHFR010000005.1:0-338814 GCF_059090445.1 Arthrobacter sp. B2060 | reverse complement strand
CCTTGAGGTACACCTCTGAGCCGGTCAGCTCCGAGAGCTTCTGCGCGTGGACGAGCGGCGTGCCGCCCTCACCGAGGGTAATGACCCTGGTTTTCTCCGTTACGGGCAAACGATCAGCGTATTCGCGGATGACTCCGCGCCATTGGTGAGCCACTTAGACTCCTTCTACCCGAAGTACGGATGTAACTGAATTGATGACGTCCAGGCCCTTCACTGCCTCGACGGTTGCTGCCAGGGCAGCTTCGCTTGCCCGGTGCGTGACGATCCGCAGTTCGGCCGATTCCACGTTGGATTCTGCGTCACGGTGGATGGTCTGGCGCATGGTCTCGATGGAAACGCCATGCTCGGCGAACAGCTGGGCGATCTTCGCCAAGACGCCGGGCTGGTCGGCAACGTCCAACCCGATGTAGTAGCTGGTGTTGACGGCGTCGATGGGCAGTGCCGGAACGTGGCCCGTGGTGGATTCGATGCGGCCCGGGCCGCCCAGGACGATCCTGCGGGCTGCCGAGACGAGGTCGCCCAGCACGGCCGACGCGGTCGGCGTTCCGCCGGCGCCCTGGCCGTAGAACATCAGTTCACCGGCGTTCTCCGCCTCAACGAAGACCGCGTTGAAGGCTCCGCGGACGGCAGCCAGGGGGTGTTCCCGGGGAAGCAGCGTGGGGTGCACGCGCACCGAGACGCCGTCGCCGCCGTCGGAATCTGTCAGCTGCTCGGCGATAGCCAGCAGCTTGATGACGAACCCGGCTTCTTTGGCCGCGGCGATGTCGGCAGCGGTGACACCGGTAATGCCCTCGCAGTGGACGTTCGCAAGGTCGAACCGCGTGTGGAAGGAGAGCGACGCGAGGATGGCAGCCTTTGCTGCCGCGTCCAGGCCTTCGATGTCGGCGGTGGGGTCGGCCTCGGCATAGCCCAGCCGCTGGGCCTCGGCGAGGGCGTCGGCGAACTGGGCGCCCGTGCTGTCCATCTGGTCAAGGATGAAGTTGGTGGTGCCGTTCACGATGCCCAGGACGCGGGTGATGCGGTCCCCGGACAGGCTGTCGCGGATGGGACGCAGGATCGGGATGGCGCCTGCCACGGCCGCCTCGTAGGACAGCTCGACGCCGGCCTTGTCCGCCTCTTCGTACAGGGCGGGGCCGTCGGCGGCAAGCAGGGCCTTGTTGCCCGTGACGACGCTGGCGCCGTTCTGGAGGGCCGCAACGATCAGGGAGCGGGCCGGCTCAAGGCCGCCCATCAGCTCGATGACGAGGTCGGCGTCCTTGACCAGGGTTTCGGCATCCGTGGTGAACAGTTCGCGCGGAAGGTCCACCTCACGCTCGGCGTCGATGTTGCGCACGGCGATGCCCGTGAGCTGCAGGTGGGCACCCGTGCGGGGGGCCAGGGTGTCGGCGTCGTCCATGAGAATCCGCGCCACCTGAGCCCCGACGTTGCCACAGCCCAGCAGGGCCACTTTCAGGGTTCGCAATTCAGTCATTCAGGCTCCCATGTCGCGGTTCAGCAGATCTTCTTCGGTTTCCCCGCGGACAATCAGCCGGGGAGACCCGTCGCGCACAGCGACAACGCCCGGCCGGGCCAGATAGTTGTAGTTGCTTGACAGGGCCCAGCAGTAGGCGCCGGTCCCCGGTACAGCGAGCAGATCACCGGCTGCCACGTCCTCGGGCAGATATACATCTCTAACAACTATGTCGCCGCTCTCGCAATGTTTGCCCACTACTCGGGACAGCTGCGGAGCTGCTGCGGAGGTTCTCGAGGCGAGGATCGCGGAATAATCCGCGTCGTAGAGCACCGGGCGGGCGTTGTCGCTCATGCCTCCGTCCACCGACACATAACGGCGGGCGTGCGTAACGTTTTTTCCGGCGGCTTCGGCGCCACCGGTGGCCGGGGCGTCCACGCGGACGGTCTTCCGGGTGCCCACTTCGTACAGCGTGAAGGTGCTGGGGCCCACGATGGCACGTCCCGGTTCGATCGAGATCCGCGGTGCTGAAATGCCCAGTCCAGCGCATTCGGAGCGGACGACGGCGGCCATCGCCTGCGCGATGTCGGCCGGCGGGCGCGGGGTGTCCACCGGCGTGTAGGCGATGCCGTAGCCGCCGCCGAGATCGAGCTCGGGAAGGCGGATCGAGTACTTTTCCTGCATCTGCGCCAGGAAGCCCAGGAGCTTCACCGCGGCCAGGGCGAAGCCGTCGGGTTCGAAGATCTGGGAACCGATGTGGCAGTGCAGGCCGAGCAGTTCGATGCCTGAGTAGCTTGTTGCCGCGGCAACGGCTTCCTCGGCCGCAGAGAGGCCGGCCTGGTCAGTGGAGTCTCCGGCCATGGACAGGCCGAACTTCTGGTCCTCGTGGGCTGTGGCGATGAATTCGTGGGTGTGGGCGTGCACGCCCGGGGTCAGGCGCAGCATGACCTTGGCCGTTTCGCCCCGTTCGGACGCTATTTTGGCCACTCGCTCCAGCTCGTCCAGGCTGTCCACCACGATGCGGCCGAGCTTCATGTCCAGTGCACGGTTGATCTCGGCGTCGGACTTGTTGTTGCCGTGCAGGCTGAGGGCGGCACCGTCAATGCCCGCTCGCGCGGCCACGGCAAGTTCACCGCCGGAACAGGTGTCCAGGCGCAGGCCCTCCTCGGCCACCCACCGGGCCACAGCGGAGCAGAGGAAGGACTTGCCTGCGTAGTAGACATCCACTCCCCCGCAGACGTCGGCGAAGGCCTCGTCAAAGGCATCCTTGAAGGAGCGGGCGCGGGCGCGGAAGTCCGATTCGCTCATGACAAACAGCGGCGTCCCGAACTGCTCCTGAAGCGTGCTGACGGGAATTCCGTCAACAGCCAGTTCGCCGTCGGAATTCCGCCCGACTCCGGCGGCCCACATGGGCTCGTGGAGCGCGTTCAGGTCCTCCGGCACGGCCAGCCAGTCCGGGGCGAGGGGGGAAGAGGCGTTTGCAGTCATTCCACTCACATCCGTTCCGGCGCCGATACGCCGAGCAGGTCAAGTCCGTTGGCAAGCACCTGGCTGGTGGCGTCGTTGAGCCACAGGCGGGTGCGGTTGAGATCCGTGACGGCTTCCTCGCCCAGCGGGGCAATGCGGCAGGCGTCGTACCAGCGGTGGTAGGCGCCGGCGATGAGCTCAAGATGGCGGGCCACCCGGTGGGGTTCCCGCAGTTCCGCGGCCTTGGCCACGATGGAGGGGTAGCTGCCCAGGTAGGAGAGCAGCTCGTTCTCGGTCGCATGATGCAGCAGCGAGGCGTCGAAGGCGCTGCGGTCCACGCCTGCCGCAACCGCATTGCGCGCGGCGCCGCGGGACCTGGCGTGGGCGTATTGCACGTAGAACACCGGGTTTTCGTTGCTGTGCTTCTTGAGCAGCTCCGGGTCCAGGGTGAGCGGCGAATCCGCCGGGAACCGTGCCAGCGAGTAGCGCACGGCGTCCTTGCCAAGCCAAGAGATCAGGTCCTTGAGCTCGATGATGTTGCCGGCACGCTTGGACAGCTTGGCACCGTTGACCGAGACGAGCTGACCGATCAGCACCTCGATGTTGACCTCCGGGTCATCGCCGGCGGCGGCGGCTATGGCCTTGAGCCGGTTGATGTAGCCGTGGTGGTCGGCGCCCAGCAGGTAGATCTTTTCGGTGTAGCCGCGGTCCTTCTTGGACAGGTAGTAGGCGGCGTCGGCGGCGAAGTACGTGGGCTCGCCGTTTGCGCGGATCATGACGCGGTCCTTGTCGTCGCCAAAGTCCGTGGTGCGCAGCCAGACGGCACCGCCGTCGTCAAACACGTGGCCCTGCTCGCGCAGGCGGGCTACGGCGCTTTCGATGGCGCCGGCGTCGTGAAGCTCCTGCTCGGAGAAGAACACGTCGAAGGAAACGCCGAAGTCGGCCAGGGTGTCCTTGATGTCCTTCAGCTGCGCCTGGTAGGCCGCGGCCCGGATCACGGGAAGGGCCGCCACGTCGGTGAGCTCGCGGATGTCCGGGTGCTGGGTCAGCACTTCATGGCCAAGGTCCCGGATGTACTCGCCCGGATAGCCGCCCTCGGGCACGTCACGGCCGTGAAGGCGTGCCAGCACAGAGTTGGCGAACACGTTCATCTGCGAGCCGGCGTCGTTGATGTAATACTCCGCGGTGACTTTCGCCCCGGAGGCACGCAGCACACGGGCGATCGAGTCACCGAGGGCAGCCCAGCGCGTGTGGCCGATGTGCAGCGGACCGGTGGGGTTGGCGGAGACGAATTCCATGTTGACCGTGTGGCCGGCGAGCGCCGAGTTGGTGCCGTACTCCGGCCCCGCTTCCACGATTGCCTTGGCAAGGGCACCGGCGGCGGCCGCGTCCACGGTGATGTTCAGGAAGCCCGGCCCGGCGGTCTCGACGGCGGACACGCCGTCGATCTCCTGCAGTCGGGCGCTGAGGACTGTTGCGAAGGCACGCGGGTTGGTTCCGGCCTTCTTTGCCAGCTGAAGGGCGATGTTCGTGGCCCAGTCTCCGTGCTCCCGGTTCTTGGGACGCTCCACCAGGACGGCATCCGGGACGTCCGCCTCGGACAGGGCGATCTCGCCGGCGGCAACGGCATCTTGCAGGCAGGCGGATATGGCGAGGGAGAGTTCTTCGGGAGTCACCTTCCTAGACTACCGGGGGGCCCGCCCTGCAGCGGAATCCGGGGGACTCGTGGCCCCCGCGATGGCCGCCTCGCCGACACAGGAAATACTAAGGACATTCACAGTTTGAACCTTTAGCCTGATTTCGGCGTCGTCCACGTCGTCCATCAGGTAAGTGCCCGTACCCGTACTAACGAAACGAGACACCGTGCAGCCTTCAATCCGCAAAACTGTATTCGCCGGAATCGCCGGCCTGTCCCTTGCCGGCATGGTGGCCGGCTGCGCGCCGTCGGCACAGCAGCCAGCCGCCCAGGAAACACCGTCCTCCACGTCGGGGACCGCAGCATCCGGTTCGTCAGCGCTCGCGACATCCGGCACCGGCTACAAGGACGGCACGTACAGTGCGGACGGCAACTACAAGTCGCCCAACGGAACCGAGACCGTGGGCGTGCAGCTGACGCTGGCCAACGGAACGGTTTCTGCTGTCGAGATCACCGAGCATCCGTCCAACCCGAACACCCGGAAGTTCCAAGGGCAGTTCGCCGGGGGAATCGCAGCACAGGTAGTGGGCAAGAGCCTCGACGAAATCAAGGTCTCCAAGGTGGCCGGCTCGTCCCTGACCAGCGGCGGCTTCAACCAGGCCGTTGAGGCGATCAAGGCCCAGGCCGTCTAGGCGGGCGCGGCGGCATGGACTCCACGACGGACAGCAGCAAAGGAGAGTCCATGCCGCACGCCGGCTGGCACGATTTCCGTTTTGACGGCATCGGAACAAGCTGGGAGATCTCCACTCCCGTGCCGTTGGATGCCGGACTGCGCAACCGAATACTTGCCGAGGTGGAGCGCTACGACTCAACATGGTCCAGGTTCCGCGGCGACTCGCTGATCAGCCAGGTATCCGCGCGGCCGGGACGCCTTGAGCTGCCCCCTGAATCCTCCGGCCTCGCAGACCTTTATCGGAACCTGTACTCGCTCAGCGGCGGGGCCATGACGCCGCTGATCGGCGAAAGCCTGGAACAGCTGGGCTACGATGCCGGCTATTCCCTGCAGCCACGCGGAGCAGCGGCACCGCCGCCGGCCTGGGACGACGTCCTTGAGTGGCGCGGGACATCGTTGAGCAACAGCGCCCCCGTGGTGCTGGACATCGGAGCTGCCGGCAAGGGCCAGCTCGCGGACCTCCTCGCGGGAGTGCTGCGGGACGGGGGGCTCACAGAGTTCTTTGTCGATGCCAGCGGCGACCTTTTGAACGGTGGAGAGACGCCCGTGACGGTGGCGCTGGAGCATCCCTATGATTCCAGCAAGGCGATTGGCACCGTGCCCCTCGGCCGAGGGGCATTGTGTGCCTCGGCCTCCAACCGAAGGGCCTGGGGCGACGGACTCCACCACGTCCTGGACGGCACCACCGGCACGCCGGTCCGGACCGTGGTGGCCACGTGGACCAGAGCCGAAACCGCCATGGAGGCAGATGCCTTGGCCACGGCACTGTTCATGCTCCCCGCCGCGGCACTGGAGCCCCACTACCGGTTCTCCTGGCTTAAGGTTTTTTCCAACGGCAGTGCGGAATACTCCGCGGACTTCGAAGGGATGCTGTTCACATGAGGCTGTTCACATGAGTGCCACCACCACCGGGTTGCGGACCTCGCCCGCCACGGCGCTGGACGCCTTCCTCGGCCGCTTCACGATGTACCGGCTGGTCTCCCTTGTCCTTGCCGCACTGGCGGCCTATAGCCTGCTGCTCGACGGCCTGGGCTGGCTGACGTTCGGCATTCCCAACATGATCGCCCACCTGGCGCTGTGCCTCGGACTGACCTACGCCTCCAACCGCGCCCTGGCGGCATTGTTTCGCGTCCGCCCGCATGCGGAGTCGTCAGTGATCACGGGGCTTTTGCTCTACTTCCTGTTTTGGCCCAGCCAACTGGGGCCGGGCTTCGCTCCGGTCGACCTGGCCGGCGTCGCCCTTGCATGCATCCTCGCCTCGGCGTCCAAGTACGCCCTGGCCTGGCGCGGACGCCACGTGTTCAACCCCGCGGCCGCCGGCGCCTTCATTACCGGTCTGACCGGGCTGAACATCGCGACCTGGTGGGCAGGCACACCAGCCATGCTGTGGCTGGTCGTTCCCGGAGTCCTGCTGGTGCTCTACCGGACCAGGAAAATGCTGCTGGCCGCAGTCTTCATTGTTGTGGCCACGTCCATCTCGGCCGGCGATCTGCTGCAATCCGGCGTGGACCCGGGCGGGGCGGTGTGGCAGCCCCTGGCCCAAAGCCCTGTGCTTTTCTTCGTCGGATTCATGCTCACCGAGCCGCTGACGCTGCCTCCGCGACGCTGGCAGCAAGTGGTGCTGGCCGCCGTCGTC
Source organism: Arthrobacter sp. B2060 (assembly GCF_059090445.1). Taxonomy (NCBI): domain Bacteria; kingdom Bacillati; phylum Actinomycetota; class Actinomycetes; order Micrococcales; family Micrococcaceae; genus Arthrobacter; species Arthrobacter sp. B2060. The sequence goes on along the minus strand of NZ_JBNHFR010000005.1, from coordinate 331,892 downwards.
GGACTGCTTTTTGCGATGCCCTTCAACTTCGGTTTCGTGGCGAACTCCCCCGAACTGGCCCTGCTTGCGGGGAACCTGCTCGCCTTCCTGGCCGGACAGCGGGGAAGCGTCCGGTTGTTGTTCAGCCACTCACGCAGGCTCACGCCGACGACGACCGAGTTCGTCTTCACGCCGCGCCGCCCTGTCCGCCACGAGCCGGGCCAGTATGTGGAACTGGACCTCCCCCTGGAGAAGCCTGACGGCAAGGGCCGGCGCCGGGTGTTCAGCCTGACGAATTCCCCGGACGCGGCCCACGTGAAAATCGGCGTCGGCACTGCGGCCCCCGTCTCGGCCGCCAAACGCAAGCTCCTGGCGCTCAAGCCCGGGGAGGAACTCACGGCCACCACGGTGGCCGGAGACTTCGTCCTGCCCAAGGGTTCGAACGGGCCGGTCCTGCTCATCGCTGCGGGTATTGGCATCACGCCGTATCTGGCGCATCTTTCCAGCGGGTTGGCCAGCCAGCGGGACACAGTGCTGCTTTATCTCGCCAGGAACGCGTCCGAACTCGCATATGCGGCTGAGCTGAAGGAATCCGGCGCCACTGTTCTTGCCCGGCTGGCCGACGGCTCCGCTCCCCCTGACTTCATCGAAGACGCCGGCGCAAGGCTGGACCCCGGTGCCCGGCTTGACGGTCCTTCCCTGAAGCTGCTCGTCCCCGACATCGCCCAGCGCAGGGTGTTTATCTCGGGTTCACCGGCCAGCGTGGGGTCGCTGCGGCGTGCCGCACGGCAGGCCGGCGCCCGTCGTATCCATGTCGATTCGTTTGCCGGATACTAGAAATGTGCAGCGCTCTGCCGGAAAGCACGGTGCCGGTTTTCCATTCGGCCCCACCTTCCTGCTAAGCTCTAGGACGTCCCGCCGGAAACGGCAGGATCCCTGACTGCCCTCGTAGCTCAGGGGATAGAGCGTCTGCCTCCGGAGCAGAAGGCCGTAGGTTCGAATCCTATCGAGGGCACAGACAAAACCCCGCCACTTCCTTGGAGTGGCGGGGTTTTCTGCATTCCAGAACGGCGCGGGCCAGTGCGCCTCCAGAGATTGTCGGGGGCCACTCGTAGGCTCATTTGCATGATCTGTTCAATCATTCCGCCGTACATGTTGAAGCGTCTTGCCGCGCAGGATTCTCCGCGGTTTACGGCCGTTCGCAGGGCCGCAAAAGAGGCCCTACTGCACGTGAAAGCCGTGCAGGCGGCAAGGACTGCCCCTGCGCCCGTAACGCCGCCAGCTTTGAGGCAAGTGCGGCCGGCTCCCCCGAACAGGTCCGTCTATGATGCCAAGTCGTCTGAGTCGCTCCCCGGCCAACTCGTCCGGAAGGAAGGCGAAGCCCCTGTCGGCGATCCCGCCGCCGACGAAGCCTATGACGGCCTGGGCCACACCCACAGCCTTTACGCCGACGTTTTCGGCCGGAACTCCATTGACGGCCAGGGCATGCCGCTCAATGCCACCGTCCATTTCGGCAGACTCTACGACAACGCCTTCTGGGACGGCCAGCAGATGGTGTTCGGCGACGGTGACGGTGAGATCTTTGAACGGTTCACCCGCTCCCTGAGCGTGATCGGGCACGAACTGGCCCACGGAGTGACGCAGTTCTCGGCCGGGCTCGCTTACCGGAACCAAGCCGGCGCCATCAACGAGTCCATCTCGGATGTCTTCGGCGCCCTGGTGGAACAGTACTTCCGGAACCAGTCCACCGCCGACGCCAGCTGGCTGATCGGCGAGGGCCTCTTCACCCCCCAGGTTGAAGGCTCGGCGCTGCGCTCCATGAAGGCCCCCGGAACCGCATACGACGACGACGTCCTGGGCAAGGACCCGCAGCCGGACTCGATGGACTCGTACGTCCGCACCAGCGCGGACAATGGCGGCGTCCACATTAATTCGGGCATTCCCAACCGTGCCTTCTGCCTTGTTGCCCAGTCGATAGGCGGCAACGCGTGGGAGGCCCCGGGACAGATCTGGTACGAGACTCTGACGGGCGGATCGCTGCCACCGACAGCCACGTTCAGCGTCTTTGCCAGGGCAACGGCGGCGTCTGCAAGGGAACTGTTTGGCGAGGAGTCTGCGGAGCATGACGCCGTGCGCGAGGCGTGGGAAACTGTGAAGGTAAAGCACTAACCCCACGCCGGGGCGCGGCCGCTCCGCGCGGCCGGCAGCCTCGTAGCACCAGGACCCTGCCATGAAAATCACAGTTGAGCGCAGCGGAGGGATTGCTGCACTGACGCGCACCTGGACAGTTCAGGCCACGACATCCAGCGACAAGAACCACTGGCAGCCCATCGTCGAAGCCTGCCCGTGGGACGCCGTCCCGGACTCCCGGAATGCCGGGGAGGGGCAGCCGGACAGGTTCATGTATTCCATCCGGGCCGGTCAGCACCGGGCCACGTTGCCGGAACGGGCGGTGACCGGACCGTGGCGGGTCCTCGTGGACACGGCCAGAGCCGCGGCAGAGCAAGCGCCCCACCAACGCTAGTTCCCGGCAAGCTCCGTGTAGAGCGTCTGGACCCGGGCCTTGATGTCATCCCGCACCAGGCGCATGCGTTCCATGCCCTCGATGCCGCGTTCGGAAGGCTCGTCCGTGTCCCAGACCTCGAAGCGCTTCCCCTCGATCGGTTCAAGCTTGGCCTCGGTGCCGAGGACGATGACGGCATCGACCGTGTCCAGGACCTCGTCGGTGACCGGTTTGGGGTGTTCGCCGGTGATGTCGATGCCGAGCTCGGTCAGGGACTCCACGGCCTGGGGGTTCAGGGACTTGCCGGGTTTGGTGCCGGCGGAGTAGACAGCAATGGCGTCACCCGCAAGGTGGTGCATGAGTCCTGCGGCGAGCTGGGATTTGCCGCCGTTCTTGCTGCAGACGAACAGCACGGCCGGAGTCTTTTCGTTGGTCATGAGTGCGTTGTTTCCTTTGGGAGGGAGGCGGTGAGCGAGTCGACGAGGGTTTTGACCCGATCGTGGATCTGGTCGCGGATGTCCCGGACTGTTTCGAGGGGCTGGTCAGCGGGGTCGGGCAGGTCCCAGTCTTCGTAACGCTTGCCCGGGTAGATCGGGCAGGAATCCCCGCAGCCCATCGTAATCACCACATCGGAAGCGCGGACGACGTCGTCGGTGAGGGGCTTGGGGTAGTTCCGGGTGAGGTCCAAACCCATCTCGGACATAGCCGTCACTACGGTCGGATCCAGCTCCGCGGCCGGCAAGGACCCGGCGGACCGGACGTGGATCCTGCCCTTGGCTTCGACGGTGAGCAGGGCAGCGGCCATTTGGGACCGTCCGGCGTTCTGCACGCAGACGAACAGGACATCGGGAACCTCGGACGCGACTGCTCTTTTGGATTTGGCAAGGGCGGCCAGCCGGTCGTTGGCGAAGTGTTCTGTGGTGGCGGCCAGGTAGGTGGTGATTTTTGCGGTGCGGGCCAGTGCAGTGTAGGACTCGAAGACGTAGCGTTCGACGGTTTCGGCGGCGAAGATCCCGGCGAACCTGTCGGCGAGCCGTTCACTGATGCGGTGCATGAGGTCGGTGTTGTCCTGCAGGCCAAGGCCGGTTTCGCGGTTTTCAGTCATGACAGCTCTCCAGGGGGTGGATTCGTTGAGCGGGGTTTAGTCGTTGCTGCCGGAACGGCCGTGGGCCAGACCCGTCGGGAACCCCACCAGCACCGGTTCGGGCGCGGCGCAGCAACCGGACGCTGAAGAGGCGGAGACGTTGACTGGCAGTGCCGTGGCGGGGACGTCGCAGCTTGTGCCGGCGTCGGTGGAGCAGACCCCGGTTTCGGGGAGCTCGAGGTGGACGGTGTCGGCTGATTCCTGGTCGCCGGCGAGGGCGGCGGCAACGGAGCGGACCTGCTCGTAACCCGTGGCCAGCAGGAAGGTGGGTGCGCGGCCGTAGGACTTCATGCCGACGATGTAGAAGTCCTTGTCCGGGTGGGCGAGGAGTTTCGCGCCGTGAGGCGGGACGGTGCCGCAGGAGTGGAATTCGGGGTCGATCAGCGGGCCAAGTTCCACTGGCGCTTCGACGGCGGGGTCCAGGTTGAGCCGAAGTTCGCGCAGGATGTCCAGGTCCGGGCGGAAACCGGTGCACGGGACGATGATGTCGGCCTCCAGCGTGCGGCCGTCGACAGCTTCGACACTTACCCCCGACTCGAGAGTCTTCAGCGAACTGATCCCGAAGCGGGTGTGCAATTGGATTTTTCCGGCCTCCACGAGCCGGCGCACCCGGCCGCCGAGCTGGCCGCGTGCGGGCAGCCCGTCGAGGTCGCCTCCGCCGTACACTTTCGCGGCCGAGTCGCCCCGGATGGCCCACAGAATCCGGGTGTCCGGCTCGTCCCTGGCGAGGTCAGCAAGGCTGATGAGGGTGTTGGCGGCCGAGTGCCCGGCGCCAACAACGAGGACGCGGCGCCCGGCGAAGGCAGCGCGTTCCCGTCCGGTGACGTCGGGAAGCGGCGCGGAGATCCGGTCCTGCGCTGCATCCTCACCGATGGCGAGAAGGCCGGAGGTACCCAGCGGGTTGCGCGTGGACCAGGTCCCGGAGGCGTCGATGACTGCTGCCACGGTGTGATCTCGGGTTTCGCCGTCCGTGTGGTCGGCCCGGACCACGAACGGGGCGGTGTCGCGGTGCCGGATGTGCGTCTTGTCCAGTCCCTGCCGGGTGACGGCGATGACGCGGGCCCCCGTCTGCAGGCGCGTGGAGATCTGGGGAAGCGCAGCCAGCGGCGCAAGGTAGTTGTCGATCAGCTCGCCGCCGTAGGGCAGTGCCGTGGGTCGGGGTGACTCCCAGCCGGTGGCTTCCAGGAGGCGGACGGCGGCGGCGTCGATGTTGAACCGCCACGGTGAAAAAAGACGGATGTGGCGCCACTGCTCAATGGCCGCCCCCGGCGAGGTGCCGGCTTCGAAGATCAGCGGTTCGATGCCCCGTTCGAGCAGGTGGGCCGCGGCGGCCAGGCCGACAGGGCCGGCACCGATCACGGCGACCGGGAGGTTCTTCGCTGAATCCATGCTGTCCTCTTTCATCCGTAGTGTAGTGCGCGTGTGTTCGGTTGGCACCCGCCGGCCAGGTAGGGCCGGCAGGTGCTGGGATAGGGCGGTCAGCAGCAGTCCTCGTCGTCGCAGCAACCGGAGTCGCCGCAGCATCCGTTCGTCATTGAGCTCACCCCCTCCCCTGTTCCGGGTTTCAGGCGTGGGTAGGTTCTTCCACCAGCGCGGTGGCGATGCTGTCCGCATCCTCAAGCGCGGCGAGGTAGCGCTCGGCGTCCAGGGCCGCAGCACAACCGGTTCCGGCGGCCGTGATGGCCTGGCGGTAGCGGTGGTCCACGGCGTCGCCGCATGCGAAGACGCCGGTCAGGTTGGTGACGGTGGTGGGTGAGTCGACCTTGATGTAGCCCTCGGCGTCCAGTTCGACCTGCCCGGCCACCAGTTCGGTTCGTGGCACGTGACCGATCGCGACGAAGATCCCGGTGGCGGACTGCTGCCGGGTTTCGCCGGTGCGGGTGTCCGTCAGGGTGACGCCGCTGACCTTGCCGTCGCCGTGGATGGCGGTGACGGCCGAGTTCCAGGCGAAGCTGATTTTCGGGTTGTCCTTGGCCCGCTGGGCCATGATGCGGGAGGCACGCAGTTCGCCCTTGCGGACGACGACGGTCACGGTCTTTCCGAAGCGGGTCAGGAAGGTGGCTTCCTCCATGGCGGAGTCCCCGCCGCCGACGACGACGATGTCCTGGTCGCGGAAGAAGAACCCGTCGCAGGTGGCGCACCAGGAGACGCCGTGGCCGCTGAACTTCTTTTCCTCCGCCAAACCGAGTTCCTTGTACGCCGAGCCGGTGGCCAGGATGACCGCGGGGGCCTCGTGCGTCTCGCCGCCGCCGGTGACCACCCGCTTGAGGTGCCCCGTGAGCCGGACGTCCGTGGCGTCGTCGAACACCACCTTGGCGCCGAAGCGCTCGGCCTGCTGCTGCAGCCCGTCCATGAGTTCGGGGCCCTGGATGCCGGCCGGGAAGCCGGGGAAGTTTTCCACCTCGGTGGTGTTCATCAGGGCACCGCCGGCGGTGACCGAGCCGGCCAGCACGAGTGGTTCCAGGCCGGCCCGGGCAGCGTAGATGGCAGCCGTGTAACCTGCCGGTCCCGACCCGATGATGATCAGCTGTTCGTTGCTCATGCCGCGCTCCTCAGGGGTCCCGGTCTACTTGGCGGCCGGGATCAGGGAGTCAATCAGACCCTCAATGCGGGTCTTGATCTCATCCCGGATGGGGCGGACGGATTCGACGCCCTTGCCTGCCGGATCCTCCAAGACCCAGTCCTCGTAGCGCTTGCCGGGGAAGTACGGGCATTCGTCGCCGCAGCCCATGGTGATCACCACGTCGGATTCCTTGACGGCCTCGGTGGTGAGGACCTTGGGGACCTCGGCGGACATGTCGATGCCGAGTTCGGCCATGGCCTCGACGGCGGAGGGGTTGATTTTGTCGGCCGGCTGGGATCCTGCGGAGCGGACCTCGATCTGGCCCCTGCCGAGGGTGGTGAGGAACGCAGCCGCCATCTGGGAGCGGCCGGCGTTGTGGACGCAGACGAACAGGACAGAGGGCTTCTTGGCGGTTTCGGTGCTCACGGGTTTCTCCTGGAATCGGTTGGGGTTGGTGGTGCGGTCTACGTGTAACGGCCTTAGCGAAGCTCCCAAAGTGAACATTGATGATGATCGATATAGAGAGTATCCGGCGGTAAATCGATGAATGTCAATATTCGGTCTGGTGAAGCTGTTCGGCCCTGGTCAGGCAGCGCTGACGCGGGGCGCGAGGTCGGTAATACGGTGGGCAATGTCATCAAAGGCCTTATCGAAGGCTTCCCTGGTGCCCAGGCGTAGGGGGTCGGGGACGGACCAGTGAATCCCGCCTATCCAGGGCAGTTCCTCGTGGGCGCTGTCGCAAACGGTCACGACAAAGTCCGCCTCCCCCGCGACATCATCCAGGGAGCGGGGTGCAACGTTGGGAAGGTCCAGGCCGCGGCGCCGGGCGGCATCGACGGCCCCGGGGGCGATGCGGTCCGCGGGATGCGTTCCTGCAGAGGCTGAAGGAACGCTGCTCGCTTGCCGCCAGAGAGCTGCGGCCAGTTGAGAGCGGGCACTGTTGCGCGTACAGACAAACAGGACGCGGCGGGCGCCATGAACCGCCCCGGGCACCAGTCCATCCAGGGCTCCGGCCGCCAGCCGGAGGTAGCTCCGACGCTTGTCCGCTTCCGAGCGGTGCCGGGTTGCCAGTCCGGCCTCTTCCAGCGTTCTGAGGTGATGCGAGAGCAGGTTTGAGGACATGCCCAGCTCCGCCTGCAGTTCCGTGGGAGAGAAGTCCCCCAGCGTCAGAAGGTCAACGATGCGCAGGCGTGCAGGGTCAGCGAGGGCCGCATGCTTGGCCACCCGCGCCTGAAATGTGTCAACTGCCTCAATATCCATTGATTCAATTTTGACTGAGTTAATTCTTTGCGTCAAGCTGGTGCCATGACTTCAAACCAGCCGCCTCTATGGCGCCGCGCTGTCGCTGAACTGCTCGGCACCGCCCTGCTCGTTGCCATCGTCGTCGGTTCCGGGATCGCCGCACAGCAGCTCTCCCCCGGTGATGTGGGCCTGCAGTTGCTCCAAAACAGCACCGCCACCGTTCTGGGCCTGACCGTGCTGATCCTGGTGTTTGGACCGGTGAGCGGAGCGCATTTCAACCCCGTGGTTTCTTTGGCCGACTGGTTCTTGGGCCGGCGCAGCGGCTCCGGACTGACTCTGCAGGACGTTGGCGCCTACATTGCAGCCCAAATTGCAGGCGGTATTGGTGGCAGCGTGCTTGCCAACGCCATGTTCGAAGTCGGGACGTCCATTTCCACAAAGGACCGGGCAACCGCAGGGCACCTGCTGGGTGAGGTCGTCGCTACCGCTGGGCTCATCTTGCTGATCTTCGCCCTGGCCGCGACCAACCGCGGTGCCCTCGCAGCACCCGCAGTCGGCGCATACATCGGCGCCGCTTACTGGTTCACCTCCTCCACCTCCTTCGCCAATCCCGCGGTGACCGTCGGCCGGATCTTCAGCGACACCTTCGCTGGCATCGCACCGGGCTCCGTGCCCGCCTTCAGCATCGCCCAGCTGCTCGGCGCAGCCATCGGCCTAGGCCTGCTGCTCCTTCTGTTCCCGACCGCTGCCCGCGCCGCGGACGACGTCGTCATCCCGCACGGTAGCCAGACAATCAAGCCTTAGACGCCGGCACGTCGCACTCATATATTGATGGATGTCAATATCGAGGGATAATGGGTAGATGACCTCACTGCCCCTGCTTGAACCAGCCACGGACACCGCCTGCTGCCCGCCGGCAGTGCCCACGCTGGGCGCTGCCGAAGCGCAAAACAGGGCGGCGGTGTTCAAGGCCCTGGCCGACCCCAACCGGCTGCGGCTGCTGTCCATCGTCAAGAGCGCCGAGAGCGGAGAGTCCTGCGTCTGCGACCTCACCGAGCCGCTGGACCTTGGCCAGCCCACCGTGTCCCACCATCTGAAGATCCTCGTCGACGCCGGGCTGCTGCACCGTGAAAAGCGCGGAACCTGGGCCTACTACTCGCTCGTTCCCGGCGCCCTTGAGCGCACGGCAGGGCTGCTGGAGAGCCTGTGACTCGAGCGGGCTGTCAGCGATGACAACCCGTTCCGCGCGTCAACCACCACGCTGGTTCCGGGGAGCGGCGGTGCCGTGGAGTGGTAACTGTGGCCGGTGGGTGTCCGGAGTTTGATGGTGTGCCGGGGGCCTGGCCGTGGGATCGCTTTCCAGCCAGGTTTTCTTTGGTGTGGTTGCAGGCTTCGCACAGGCCGGCCCCGTTGGCCAGGCTCGTGGTCCCGCCCTCGTGCCACGGAACAACATGGTCGTCGTGGCGGATCGGCGCGTCGCAGTACGGCGTGCGGCAGGTGTCCACCGCTACGGCGACCAAGGAGCTACCGGCGGCATGGGGATAGCAACGGCAAGACTCATGGGTCACGACCACCGGATCGTGCTGGCAGACTTGGACCGGACGCGCCTCGATGATGCGGGGCGCGTGCTGGCCATGGCCGGAGTTGAAGCAATCGTTCATTGCGGCCAGGTTCGGCGAGCGGGGAGCGCGGGTCGTGTCTGTCTCTCCAGGCAGCTTCGATACTGCGATGGGGCGTCTGGAGGAGAATCACGGAGCCGGCGACCTAGTGAAGTGGGCAGCAATCAAGCGATTCGGCAAGCCCGAGGAGATCGCAGCTGTTAGCGCGTTCTGCGCAAGTGAAGCGCCCGGCTACCTGACTGGGGTCGACATCTTGGTCGATGGGGGCACCAAGGCTGGGCAAGAGTCTGCAACGGCTCAGAAAAGGGCTCTGTAACATCCGCGCCGATATGGCGGCAGCCCTAGCCGGCCGTAGTCAACTGGCCGCGGAACGCCCTGCGGTAGGACTGCGGGCTGGTGTCCAGCACTTTGGCGAAGTGGTGGCGCAGCAGCACGGGGTGGCCGAACCCGGCCTGCCGGGCCACTTCATCGATGTTCAGTTCAGTGGATTCAAGCAATTCCTGGGCCCTCAATACTCGTTGGGAATTCAGCCATGCCGCCGGCGTGGCGCCCGTCTCGGCACGGAAGCGACGGGCGAACGTCCGGGGTGACATATGCACCCTGGCGGCAAGTTCGTGGACGGGGTGCTCCTCGTCCAGGTTCTGCACCATCCACCGCAGGAGTTCCTCCATCGGCTGCGATCCGCATTCCGGCATGGGACGGTCAATGAACTGGGCCTGTCCGCCGTCGCGGTGTGGTGGCACCACCATGTCCCGGGCTATGGCTGCCGCCACGGCTGCGCCGAGTTCCACACGGACCAGATGCAGGCAGGCGTCTATCCCTGCCGCGGTTCCGGCGCTGGTAATAATCCGGCCGTCCTGGACGTAGAGGACATTTTCGTCCACTTGGACGTTGGGAAACTTCGCTGCCAACTCGCCGGAGTAATGCCAGTGAGTGGTTGAGCGCCGCCCGTCCAGCAGCCCCGCACGGGCCAGGGCAAACGCGCCGGAGCAAATGGACATGACCCATGCACCCCGCGCATGCGCCGCCCGAAGGACCTCGAGCACTTCCTCGGGGACGTCTTCATCCCGGCCGTAGGGCGTCATGATCACAAGGTCCGCGTCCGCTGCGGCCTCGAGACCCAGGCTGACGTGCATGGTCAGACCGGATTTGAGGGGGATGTCCCCCGGCTCCGGCGCGCAGACTCGGAAATCGAATTTCGGGACGCCGGTGCCCCGGTCCGAACGGTCGATGCCGAACACCTCAAAGGCGGTGCTGAACTCGAAGATGGAGAAGTTGGGAACCACGATGACTGCCACTGACTTGAGCATGAATCCAGTATGGCAGAAATTTGTCCTTTATAGTCATTTCTGCCACTTTTTTCCTTACCCCTACAGGAGAACCATGGAGCTATGGAAATCTTCGGAATCGCCCTCGTTGTCCTGATCCTCATCTCAGTGGTTGCTTCCCTTACCGCCGTCGTGCGGGACGGTCGCGGACACACCCCGCCGGAATACTCGATCCGGGACTGGTCCGCACTCGACCTGCCCAGCCGCAACTACACGGTGCGCAACTTCTAGGTGCACACGCTCCCAATACCCGCCGCCAACAGCAAAGGACCCGGCTCATGCCGGGTCCTTTGCTGTTGCAGGGTGTTGCTGTTAGCCGAGGGCGATATCCGAGGGGTGGACCGCAGGGGGCGTTATGTCCATCGTCATGTAAGCCAGGCATGGGCGGCGACCCCGCCGGACGGTCCGTGAAGCCCGCGCCGGCCGCAGTAGACTGGTTCCAGCCATGACTTTTCATATCTCCTACCCCGCCGAGCTGCCGGTCTCCGAGCGCCGCGAGGACCTGATGGCCGCCATCGCTGCCAATCAGGTGACCATCATTGCCGGCGAGACCGGCTCGGGGAAAACCACCCAGATCCCCAAGATGTGCCTTGAACTGGGACTCGGTGAGAACGGCCTGATCGGCCACACGCAGCCGCGGCGGCTGGCCGCCAGGACAGTGGCCGAGCGCATAGCCTCCGAACTGGGGGTGGAGATCGGCCAGGAAGTCGGCTTCCAGGTCCGTTTCACCGGAGAGGTCAGCCGCTCCACGAAGGTCAAGCTCATGACCGACGGCATCCTGCTGGCCGAGATCCAGCGGGACAAGCTGCTCCGTAAGTACAACGCCATCATCATCGATGAAGCCCACGAGCGCAGCCTCAACATAGACTTCATCCTCGGATACCTCAAACGGATCCAGCCGCAGCGGCCCGACCTGAAGGTGATCATCACCTCGGCCACCATCGATCCCGAACGCTTCGCGAAGCATTTCGGCTCCGACGACGCGGCCGCCCCGATCGTGGAAGTCTCGGGGCGCACGTACCCCGTGGAGATCCGCTACCGGCCGCTGTCGCAGCCGTCCGGCGGCGCTGACGACGAGAACGCTTCCGACGACGAGCTCGAGGAGGACCGGGACCCGCTGGATGCGGTGTGCGATGCCGTCGACGAGCTCGCGCTCGAAGCACCCGGCGACATCCTGATCTTCTTCTCCGGCGAGCGCGAAATCCGGGACGCAGCGGAGGCACTGAACGCCAGGATCCAATCCAACCGGCGCCTCGCCGCCACCGAAGTGCTCCCGCTCTTCGCGCGGCTGAGCCTGCAGGAGCAGCACCGCGTCTTCAACCCAGGCAGCAAGCGGCGGATCGTGCTCGCGACGAACGTCGCCGAGACCTCCCTGACCGTTCCAGGCATCAAGTACGTCATCGATACGGGTACCGCCCGCATCTCGCGCTACTCCCACCGCACCAAGGTCCAGCGCCTGCCGATCGAACGGGTTTCGCAGGCCTCGGCAAACCAGCGCTCCGGCCGCTGCGGCCGTGTGTCGGACGGCATTGCCATCCGGCTCTACTCCGAAGAGGACTTCGAATCCCGGCCGCTGTACACGGACCCGGAAATCCTGCGTACCAACCTGGCCGCGGTAATCCTGCAGATGACAGCCATGGGTGTGGCACGCGGACCCAAGGACATCGAAAGCTTTCCGTTCGTTGAGCCTCCGGATTCCCGTGCCATCAACGACGGCGTCACCCTGCTCCGGGAGCTCGGCGCCCTGCGCACACCAACAGCGGGTACGCCAACAGCGGGCACGCCCAAGACAGGCGCAACCGCCGGCAACGGTTCCGACCGCAACACCGGCGGCCTGACCGCCGTCGGGCAGAAACTGGCTCAGCTGCCGGTGGACCCGCGGCTGGGCCGCATGATCGTAGAAGCCGGAAAACGCGGCTGTGTCCGCGAAGTCATGATCCTGGCGGCGGCTCTGACGATCCAGGACCCCCGCGAGCGCCCGACCGACAAGCAGCAACTGGCCGCGGAAAAGCATGCCCGCTTCCGCGATGAGAATTCCGACTTCACCGGCTTCCTGAACCTGTGGAACTACATCCAGGAAAAGCAGCAGGAGCTTTCTTCCACCCAGTTCCGACGGCTCTGCCGCAATGAGTTCATCAACTACCTCCGTGTCCGCGAATGGCAGGATCTGTTCGCCCAGCTGCGCCAGCTGGCCCGGCCCCTAGGCATCAGCCTGGACAACAAGCGGCAGGCCGACCCCGTCGGCAATCACGAGGGCGTCCACATCAGCCTGCTGTCCGGGCTGCTGAGCCATATCGGCATCCTCGATGAGCGCAAGCGGGAATACGCGGGGGCGCGCGGCAGCCGCTTCGCCATCTTCCCGGGTTCGGCCCTGTTCAAGAAGTCCCCCACGTTCGTCATGGCCGCGGAGCTGGTGGAGACCAGCCGACTGTGGGCCCGCGTCGCGGCGAAGTTTGAGCCGGCATGGGCCGAACAGGTGGCCCCGGACCTGGTCAAGCGCAGCTACAGCGAGCCGCACTGGTCCACGAAAATGGGCTCCGTCATGGCCTACGAGAAGGTCACGCTGTATGGCGTGCCCATCATCGCCCAGCGTCGGATCAACTACGGCAAGGTTGACCCCGTTCTGGCCCGCGAGCTTTTCATCCGGCACGCGCTGGTCGAGGGCGACTGGAAAACCCACCACAAGTTCTTCCACCGGAACCGTGCCCTGCTCCAGGAAGTCGAGGAACTCGAAGCGAGGATGCGCCGCCGTGACCTGCTGGTGGACGACGAAACGCTCTTTGAGTTCTACGACGCCCGCGTGGGCAAGGATGTTGTCTCGGAACGGCACTTCGACCGCTGGTGGAAGGAAGCCCGGCAGCAATACCCGTCCCTCCTTGACTTCGACCAATCGCTGCTTCTCAGCGAAGACGCCGATGCCCTGGACGAATCCGCCTATCCGAAGACGTGGCTGCACAAAGGCTTCGAACTGCCACTGAGCTACGAATTCCACCCGGTGGCGCCCGGATCGCCGCCCAACCCCTCCGACGGCGTCACCGCCGAGGTGCCGGTCCTGTTCCTGAACCAGCTCGAGGACGCACCCTTCCGCTGGCTGATTCCCGGCCAGCGGGTGGAGCTGGTCACCGCGCTGATCAAGTCGCTGCCGAAGCAGGTCCGGAAGAACTTTGTTCCCGCTCCGGATGTGGCGCGGCGGGCGGTGGCGGCCCTGGAAGCCGATTTCGATCCTGCCGAGGACGATCTTGAGTCAGCGCTCGAACTGGTGCTGCGGCGGCTGCGGGGGCACATCATCCCGCCGGGTTCCTGGAACTGGGAGGCTGTTCCGCAGCATCTGCGCGTGAGCTTCAAAGTGGTGGACAGCCACGGCAAGGTGCTGGACGAGGGCAAGGACCTTGAAGCGCTGCAGGAGCGGCTTGCACCAGCCACACGGCGTGCCATCGCAGAATCACTGGGAGCCACACCTGCCACCGCGGGGCCGCGCACCGCCAAGAAGGGCCCGCAGGCTTCAGCCCCGCCGGCCCGTGACGGCCGCCCGCAATCAGCGCACGGTTTCACGGAACAGTCCGGCCTGACCGAGTGGTCCTTCGGCACTGTGCAGCGCGAAGTCAGCGTGACGGTCAAGGGGCATACTGTGACGGGCTACCCCGGGCTCGTGGACGAAGGGAAGTCCGTGGCACTGCGGGTGTTCCAGTCCGCGTCCGAGCAGCAGGAGGCCATGCGCGGCGGCGTCATCCGCCTGCTGGCCCTCAGGGTGCCCTCGCCGGACCGCTATGTCCTGGAGCACCTCAACAACACGGAGAAGCTGACCTTCAGCCAGAACCCGCACGGGTCGGTGTCAGCCTTGATCGCCGACTGCGCGCTCGCGGCGATCGACAAGCTCACCCCGGCGGAATTGCCCTGGGACCAGGCCTCCTTTGATGCACTGTATGAGCACGTCCGCGCGGAACTGATCGACACCGTCTTCAGCGTTACCGCCGTCGTGGAGCGCGTTCTCGCCAGCACGCGGCGGATCGAAAAGCAGCTCAAGGGCACCACCAGCCTGGCGCTCATCAGCGCGCTCAACGACATCAAGAGCCAACTGGAGCAGCTGGTGTTTCCCGGGTTCGTTGCCCGGACAGGCTACGCCCAGCTGAGCCAGCTGCCGCGCTACCTCGCCGCCATCGAAAAGCGCCTCGAAAAACTGCCCGGCAATGTGCAGCGCGATGCCCTCAGCATGGCAGCGGTGCAGCGTCTGGAGGATGAGTACGACGACGCCGTGTCAGCCCTGCTGCCGGGCCGCCGGGCAGGGGCTGAACTCACGCAGGTGCGCTGGATGATCGAGGAACTGCGGGTAAGCCTGTTCGCCGTCGAACTTGGCACCGCCTACTCCGTCTCGGAGAAGCGGATCCGTGCCGTGCTGAACAAGGCCCTCGCAGCTTAGGTCGCTGTTCGGGCGTCGTTGTCCTAGGCGTCCGGCACGAACTCGCTGTAACCGGCATCGCGCAGCCCGGCACGGAGCTTTTCGGCGTTGGCGTCGAGCCGGGCAGGGTCCGGATTGTGGTCCGCTGTGCTGAAATCAAACTCCGCCATGCTGTTGGACGGCCAGACGTGCACGTGCATGTGGTTGATCTCGTAGCCCGCCACGATGAGGCCTGCCCGGGCTGCCCCGAACGTCTCCACCTGGACCGCGCCGATACGGCGGGCCACCTCCATGACCTTGGCCAGGGTCTCCGGTGATGCGTCCGTCCAGCGGTCCACCTCCTCAGTGGGCACCACGAGGGTGTGGCCGTCGGCGAGCGGGCCCATTGTCAGGAACGCCGAGACGTCCGGCTCGCGCCAGACAAAACGTCCCGGGATTTCCCCGTTGAGAATCTTGGTGAACAGCGTGCTCATGCGTCAGCCCTTTCCGACGGTTCCTGCAGGGTGGTTGTATCCAGGACAAAACGGTACTTGACGTCGCCCGCGACCATCCGGTCATACGCGTCATTGAGCTGGTCGGCCCCGACAATCTCGACGTCCGACACCACTCCGTGCTCTGCGCAGAAGTCCAGCATCTCCTGTGTTTCGGCGATGCCGCCGATCAGTGAGCCGGCATACGCAATGCGGCGCCTGATGAGTGCGCCGGGGTTCACGGGCGGCATGGCCTCGGAGGGCAGCCCCAGCTGGAACAGCGCCCCGTCCCGGCGCAGGGTGCGGAAGAACGGATTCAGGTCATGCGGTGCCGCGACGGTGTCGATGATGAGGTCGATGCTGCGGTTCGCTGCCGCCATGGCGTCCGCATCGCTGGAAAGGATGACGCCGTCGGCACCGAGCTCCAGGGCCGCGGAAACCTTGGACTCCGACGTGGTGAAGACCTTCACTTCGGCGCCCATGGCTTTGGCCAGCTTGACGGCCATGTGGCCCAAGCCGCCGAGGCCTACGACGCCCACCACATCGCCCTCCTCGACGCCGAAGTGGCGAAGCGGCGAGAACGTGGTGATGCCGGCGCACAGCAGCGGCGCCACCGCCGCGGTGTCGAGGTTCTCCGGGACCCGCAGGACGTAGCGGCGGTCCACCACCACGGATGATGCATAGCCTCCCTGGGTGACGGCATCGCCGTTGCGGGCATCCTTGGCCCCGTAAGTGCCGGTCATGCCCCGCTCGCAATACTGCTCGAGTCCGTCGAGGCAGCTATCACATTCGCGGCAGGAGTCGACCATGCAGCCCACGCCCACGAGGTCGCCGGGGGCAAAATCGTCCACATCCGAACCCACACGGCTGACCCTGCCCACAATTTCATGCCCGGGCACCAGCGGATAGTTCTGCGTACCCCACTCACCGCGCGTGGCATGCACGTCCGAGTGGCACAGGCCGCAGAACTCAATGGCAATTTCGACGTCGTCAGCCTTCGGTGCACGCCGGGCCACCGTGAGCGGCACCAGGCCGCCGGTGCTGGAGACGGCACCGCGGGCGGCCGCCAGGCGTCCCTGCCGGGGGTCCGCCGCTTCGTCGGGAGCCGCGTCCGGGGAAATCCCGTCGGCGCGCGGAATGTGCAGGGCAAGCGGAGGCGGTACGGGGCGTCCAGGAGTCATACTGCGACGCTACCCTCCGCAGACGGAACAGTGCCAGCCGGACCTGTGCCAGCCGGGGCACCGGTCTCGACGGGCAGGGAAGGATCGTTGGACCACTCCGAAAAGGACCCGGGAAACAGTGCTGCGGTGATCCCTGCGATTTCAAGTGCCGCGATCTGGTGGGCGGCGGTGACACCGGAGCCGCAGTAAACCGCCGTCGGCGTTTCCGCATCCGCGCCCAGCCGGGCGAACCGCTGCCGGAGGTCGCGTGCCGGAAGGAAGCGCCCGGCGTCGTCGAGGTTTTCGGTTGTGGGGGCACTGACAGCGCCGGGGATGTGGCCGGCGCGCGGATCCACCGGCTCCACCTCGCCGCGGTACCGTTCACCGGCACGTGCATCGAGCAGCACGCCCTGGTTGGCCCAGTCCGCCGCCTGCGCCCGGTCGATAACGGGCATGGCGCCGTCGGTGAGCGTCACATCGCCTGGGCCTGCTTCCTCCGGCCCGCCCTTCAGCGGCAAGCCGGCCCGACGCCAGGCGGCCAGGCCGCCGTCGAGCAGGCAGACGCTTCGGAAACCGGCGTTGCGGAGCATCCACCAGGCGCGGGCCGCGGACGTGTTGCCGGCGTCGTCATAGGCAACCACCACGTCACCTGTGCGGATGCCCCAGCGGCGGGCGGCAGCCTGAAGGGTGGGCAGCGGAGGCAGCGGGTGCCGGCCGCGGGCGGGCTCTGCAGGTTCGGCCAGTTCGGTGGGAAGGTCCACGTACACCGCACCCGGTATGTGGGCGTCGAGGTAGTGCCGGCGGCCGTCCGGATCGCCCAGCTTCCACCGGACGTCCAGCAGTACAGTGCGCTGGCCCGATGCAAGCCGTGCGTTCAGCGCAGGCACGTCCATGAGGGTTTCCACCAGGTCTCCTTCCGATTGGACCGGCACTTTGCCGGCAGGCAGCACCAACTCTAGCCGCCGATCAATCCGGCCGCCGGTAGGCTGATGCGGTGAGCAAAGTACCCAGCGGCGCCCGGGCATGGGCTGACGAGGCCGTCCGTAAAATCAATGCTGAGAACAACCGCTCGGCGGACACGCACCTTTATTCCGTGCCGCTGCCGGAGCACTGGGGTGTCCAGCTGTACCTCAAGGACGAATCCACGCACCGCTCCGGAAGCCTGAAGCACCGGCTGGCCCGGTCCCTGTTCCTGTTCGGCCTGGTGAACGGCTGGATCACGGAAGGGACCACCATTGTGGAGGCGTCCAGCGGCAGCACCGCAGTCTCCGAGGCCTACTTCGCGCAGATGTTGGGGCTGCCGTTCATAGCCGTCATGACGCGCACCACCAGCCCCGAAAAGATTGAACTGATAGAGCAGTTCGGCGGCGCCTGCCTGCTGGTGGATCATGCCTCCGAGGTCTATGCGGCCGCCGCGGAAGTGGCAGCGACCAGCAACGGCCATTACATGGACCAGTTCACCTACGCCGAGCGGGCCACAGACTGGCGGGGTAACAACAACATCGCCGAATCCATCTTCGGGCAGCTCGCGCTGGAAGAGCATCCTGTCCCCCGTTGGATCGTGGTGGGCGCCGGAACGGGCGGCACCAGCGCAACCATAGGCCGATACCTCCGCTACCACCGGCATGACACGGGGCTGACAGTGGTGGACCCCGAGAACTCGGCGTTCTACCCGGGCTGGCGCAGCGGAGCCGCAGACTTCAGTACCGGCCGCCCCTCGCGGATCGAGGGCATCGGACGGCCACGGATGGAGCCCAGCTTCGTGCCGGCAGTGATCGACCGCATGATCCAGGTGCCCGATGCCGCGTCCGTCGCGGCCATGCGCCACCTCCACGGGCTGGCGGGGCTCCATGCGGGACCCTCCACGGGAACCAACCTCTGGGGAGTCTGGCAGCTGATAGCAGAGATGATCGCCGATGGGCAGCGCGGCAGCATTGTTTCGCTCATGTGCGACGGCGGCGACCGCTATGCGGGTAACTACTACAGCCCGGCGTGGCTCGCCGCGCAGGGGCTGGACCCTGAGCCGCATGAGCGAACCATCCGGGAGTTTTTCGATTCCGGGGTCTGGAACGCTTAGACGTCCACCGATTCCCGGGCGGAGAGATGGGTAAACTCCGTGCCGTATTTGGCACCCAGCCGCTTGACGTGGCCTTCCACGAGCTCCAGGCCCGCGCCGTTGAGCAGCGCGTCATGGACCGGAAACGCCCGCGGCGCGCGTACTCCAATGACGAAGTCCACCACCTCGCTGACCTTATTCCACGGCGCATGGACCGGAACCAGGAGAGTCTTGACGCTGATGCCGTCCGGGATGATGAAGGAGTCGCCGGGGTGGTACACGTTTTCGTCCACGAGGTAGCCGATGTTGGCCACTATGGGAACGTGCGGATGAATCAGTGCATGCTGCCCGCCGAAGCTCCTGATCCCGAACCCCGCGGCGTCGAAGGACGTTCCGGGATCGACCGTGTGGATGCGGGACACGGCATCGCGTGCTTCCTTTCGGAGGTTTTGGGCCACACCGCCCGGTGCGAACAGCTCCAGCTCGCGGTTGTCCTTAAGCGCCGAGGTCACCGCGGCCACATCGACATGGTCCGGATGCTCGTGGGTGATGAGGACGGCGTGGGCGCCGTCGAGCGCTTCGGCGGATTCGGAATACCCGCCGGGATCGATGACCAGGACGTGTCCGTCTTTTTCCAGACGGACACAGGCGTGCGTGAATTTGGTCAGCTTCATCCGGCCAGCCTAGGGAACCGGCCGATAAGTGTCCACGGGCCTCCGGCTGGTAATCTTGAACACGCAAGTATCCCTTAGCGAAGCGAGTCCATTCATGCCACACGGCGCCAGCGCTGAAGGCAGGCCGCTGACCCCTCTGGTTGCGGCTGGCGGGAAAGAGCAACGGGTCACGAAGCAACGACTGGCGGTAAGTGCCGCACTGGATGAGCTGCATGACTTCGTGAGTACCCAGGAGCTGTACCGGATCCTGCAGAACCAAGGAGTCTCGGTCTCCCTGGCCACCGCCTACCGTATCCTGCAGTCCCTTGCCGACGAAGGCCTCGTGGACGTGCTCCGCAACGGAGACGGTGAGGCCGTCTACCGCCGGTGTGCCGTCACCGAGCACCACCACCATCTCCTCTGCAGGAGCTGCGGCAAGGCCGTGGAAGTGGAAGCGCCTGCCGTGGAGACCTGGGCCGCCAAGACAGCCCAGGAGCACGGCTTCACCGAGATGGCCCACACCGTCGAGATCTACGGCCTCTGCCCCGCCTGCTCGGCGCGGAAGGCCGACACCACGCAGAGCGAGAAACAGGCCGAATAACAGGGCGCTCAGCAGCTGGACGAGGGCTTACTGGACGCAGGCTTACTGGCCGTCAGGCAGTCCGCAGGACCCTGCCGTTGAGCCCGCGTTTCGCGCGGACGCTGCCGATGACCCGGCACACGACGTAGATCACGAAAGACAGCGTTGTCACGTAGGGGCTGATGGGAATGCGGCCGCCCAAGGCGAGGAGGATGCCGCCTACTGTCGCGACCATGGCGAACACCACGCTGAGGATCACTACCAGCCGCGGTGAGGACGTGACACGCAGGGCAGCCGCGGCGGGCGTAATCAGCAGGGCCAGTACGAGAAGCGCCCCCACGATCTGGATCGACAGCGCCACGCTCACGCCCAGAAGGACCATGAACACCAGGGCAAGCAAGCGGACGGGCACGCCGCGCGCCTCCGCCAGTTCAGGATCGACGCTCGCGAAGCTCAGCGGCCGCCAAATAGCGATCAGGCCTGCCATCACCACCATGGCGGTGCCGGCCAGGGCCTGCAGCTGCACCGTATCCACCGAGACAATCTGCCCCGTAAGCAGGCCGAATTTGTTCGCCGCCCGCCCTTCGTACAGGGAAAGGAACAGGATGCCCAGTCCCAGCCCGAAGGGCATGATTACGCCGATGATCGAATTCTTGTCGCGTGCCCTGACGCCCATGAACCCGAGCAGCAGCGCTGCCGCCACGGAACCGATCAGGGAGCCGAATACGACATCGGCCCCGATGAGCAGCGCGAAGGCCGCCCCGGCAAAGGACAGCTCTGAGATGCCGTGGACGGCGAAGGCGAGGTCGCGCTTCATCACGAACGTGCCCACCAGGCCCCCGAGCAGGCCGAGTACCGCTCCGGCCCAGAGGGAGTTCTGGACGAGAACCAGCAGCTCGCCGTAGTTTTCGAAGTTGAAGACCGACTGCAGAATGCTTTCCAGATCCATCAGACGCCATCCCCCGCCGCGGCGCGGGCATCGTCATGGTGGTGCGTAGTGGCGTCCGGCAATCCGACAACGACGATCCGTCCGTTCGCGTGGATCACGTCGACGTGGCTGTCGTACAGCTCCGACAGGACGTCGGTGGTCATCACCTCGTGGGGCGTCCCTACGCTGAACCGGCCGCCGGCGAGGTAAAGGATCCTGTCGACATAGTCGATGATCGGGTTGATTTCGTGGGTCACGAACACCACGGCGCTCTCTTGCTCGTGGCATTGGTCATTGATGAGCGCACTGACGGCCTGCTGGTGATGCAGGTCCAGTGAAAGGAGCGGCTCATCGCAGAGCAGCACTTTCGGGTCGGTGGCGAGGGCCTGCGCCACCCGCAGCCGTTGCTGCTCTCCCCCCGAGAGTTGCCCCACCGGGACCTTGCCATATTCGGCGGCCCCCACGAGCTCCAGCAGTTCATCAATCCGGCGGTCCGCCTTGGCGTTTCCGAGCCGGATCCCCCACCTGTGGCCGTCGACGCCCAGCCCCACAAGGTCCCTCGCCCGCATGGGCGTGTCCGGAGGAAAAGGCTTCTGCTGCGGGATGTAGCCAATAAGGTGGCTCCCCCGTTCCACCGGATGCCCGCCAAGGAAAGCAGTGCCGGAGTGCAGTTCCTGAAGCCCGAGCAGCACTTTGAGGAAGCTGGTTTTTCCGCTCCCGTTAGGCCCCAGAACCGCGAAGAACTCCCCCGGGTGGATGTCCAGGTTCAGGTCTTCCCAGAGTGCCCGCCTGCCAAACTTCAGGGAAGCTTCCCGCAGGCTGATCACTGGATTCAACGTTTCTTCGTCTCCAAGGCTTTATCGATGTTCTGAACATTGTCCGTCATCCACTCCAGGTAGGTCTTGCCGTCGGGCAAGGTTTCGCTGAACTGAACGACCGGGACACCGGCTTTTTCGGCCGCATTTTTCAGGGCCTCTGTTTGCGGGCCTTCGGTTTGTTCGTTGTAGGCGAGGAAGCTTACCTCCGGCGAAGCCGCCAGCTGCGTCGCGGCCCGCAGCACCGCCGGGGGCACATCGCTGCCCTCTTCGATGGCGGCCGTATATTCTTCCGGGGTGCGGTTTTCCAGGCCGGCCGCTTCCAGCAGATAGAGCGGGACAGGTTCCGTTACCGCGACGCGGGAGGCGCCGTGGGCAGCCTTGACCGCGGCGAGCTTGCCCTCCAGGTCGCTCAGCCGCGACTTGAAGGCAGCGGCATTCGCTGTGAATTCTGCTGACGAACCGGGCGCGAGCGTTGCGAGCCTGGTGGCGACGGCATCGGCCAGCCGGCCCATGGCCGGCACGCTGTACCAGACGTGTTCATTGAACTCGCCGTGCTCGTGTGCGTGGCTGTCTTTGCTGCTTTCCGAGTGCCCGCCGGCTTCCTCCGGCGCGAGGCCTGAAACTTCCACGGCACTGACAATGTTCTCGTGCGGGATCTTGCTGTCGTCCGCCATCTTGTGGATGAAATCGTCGTAGCCGCCGCCATTCTCCACGATGAGGTCCGCCTTGGAGATTGCGAGCCTGTCCTGGGCGTTGGCCTCATACGAGTGGGGGTCCTGGCTCGATTTCGTGATGATGGCCCTGACGTCTACCTTGTCGCCGCCAATGGCCTGGACGATGTCGCCGTACACATCCGTAGACGTGACAACGGAGACGCCATCCTCAGCCGGCGCCGAGGAGTTGGGAGAGGATGCTGCCGGGGAGCCGCAGGCTGTCAGCATCAGGCCGGCACAGGCTACGGCTGCGGTCAGGGAGGTACGGAGGACACGTCGGGTACGGCGCAAGGGAAAACCTCGGTTCTGGGTACGGCTTTGCGGGATCTGCAACCCCACAAGTCTAGCCCCTAAATAGGAATGATTCCTATTTAGGGGAGACCGAAGGAAACTTCCGCTCCTGCTATTCACCATCGGGCTGCCCCAGACGGCGTATGCCCTTAGCCTGGGTGGCGTCGCGGATCTCGCCCACCAGTTGCTCGATGACGTCCTCCAGGAACAGCACCCCCTCTGTCTGGCCGTCGGGGCCGATCACGCGGGCCAGGTGCGAGCCCGTACGCTGCATGACGGACATGGCTGTCTCAATCTCCGCGTCGCGCGGGAGGTTGGCCAACGACCGGATCCGGCTTTCGGCAATGGGATGCTGATAGCCGGATTCAGGGATCGAGAGCACATCCTTGATGTGCAGGTAACCGGACAGCATGTCGTCTTCGTCCACCATCGGGAACCTCGAGAACCCGGTACGGCTCACGGCCTTCTCAAACTCGCACGGCGTCGCCGAGGTTTTCAGCATGACCAGACGCTCCAGGGGAACCATGACATCCGCGGCAGTGTATTCCGAAAACTCGAGCGCGCCGGTAATGAGGCCCGCATCATCATCCACCAGTCCATGACGGGTTGACTCCTGCACGATGGACTGGACTTCCTCCAAGGTAAAAGAGGAGTTGACCTCGTCCCTGGGCTGGATCCGCATTAGCTTCAGGACGTGGTTCGCCGACCAGTTCAGCGTAACGATCACAGGGTTCACTATCCGGGCGATGAACATGAGCGGCGGGGCCAGGAGCAGGGCGGCCTTGTCGGCCACGGAGACAGAAATGTTCTTCGGCACCATCTCCCCGAACGTTACGTGCAGGAATGTCACCGCCATCAGGGCAACGCCAAAGGCGGCGACGTCGGCAAGTTCCTTGGGCACGCCGAGTGCCTCCAGTGGAACAGCCAGCAGGTGGTGGATGGCCGGTTCCGCCACCAGCAGGATCAGCAGGGAGCAGACCGTGATGCCCAGCTGTGCACAGGCCAGCATCAGCGAGACGTTCTCCATGGCCCGCAAGGTGGTGTGGGCACGCATCGAGCCGGCGTCAGCCAGCGGCTCGATCTGGCTGCGCCGTGCAGACATAACCGCAAACTCGGCCGCCACGAAGAAAGCGTTGCCGAACAGCAGCAGGACCAGCCAGAGAATTCCAACCCAGTCGCTCATACCGCTCCGCCATTCCTTGAGGGGCTGTGCCTGGACGAACCATTCCTGACCGAGCCCTTGCCGGAATGGCCGGTCTCCGCGGACGCGTCGACGGCGGAGCCCTCGCTGGGCTCGCGGTCCGGCTTGAAGCAGATGCGGTCGATCCGGCGGCCGTCCATGCGGGTGACGCTGAGGGTTCCACCGCCCACCGTGACCGTATCCCCCACTGAGGCTATGCGGCCAAGCTCGCTCATGACGTAGCCGCCCACCGTTTCATAGGCTGCTTCGTCCGGAACACTGAGTCCGGGAATCTGTTCAGACAGTTCATCCGGCCGCATCAGGCCGGGGAAGTACCAGTCTCCCGAAGCGCTCTGCAGCAGACCCGGCCGAACCTTGTCATGCTCGTCAGCCACTTCCCCCACAATTTCCTCGACGAGGTCCTCCAAGGTAGCGATGCCTGCAGTTCCGCCGTACTCGTCCAGCACCACCGCAAGCTGCAGGTTGCCTTCCTTCAGCTCTGCCAGCAGGGCGTCGAGGTGGATGGTTTCCGGGACGCGGAGAACGTCTGTCATGATCGCGCCGGCCTCCAGGTTCTGCCGGCGTTCGGAGGGCACCGCAATCGCTTTCTTCACATGGACCAGTCCGCGGATGTCGTCTGCGGAATCGCCGATGACCGGGAAGCGCGAGTATCCGGTGCGGCGTGCGGCGTCGACGATATCCGAGACGGGCTGGTCGGCGTCGATGGTTTCGACGCGGATGCGGGGGGTCATCACATCGGCCGCTGTCCGGCCCGAGAAGTTCAAGGTCCGGGCCACAAAGTTTGCGGTACCCGGATCCAGGGTCCCCATGGCCGCCGACCTGCGGACCAGGGAGGCAAGCTCCGCGGGCGTCCGCGCCCCTGAGATCTCCTCTTTCGCTTCAAGTCCGAAGACATGCAGCACCTTATTGGAGAATCCGTTAAGGAGAAGGATGGCCGGCTTGAAGATGGCGGTAAACATCAGCTGTGGCCGCGCCAATGCCCGTCCAATACGGAACGACAGGGCGATCGCCATGTTCTTCGGAACAAGCTCGCCAAGCAGCATGGAAAGCAGCGTGGCGATCACCATGGCGAGTACAAGGGAGACAGATTTGGCCACCGCTTCCGGGAGACCCAGCACAGCCAGCGGCGCATGCAGCAGCGCCCCGACCGACGGTTCCATGACATAGCCCGTCAATAGGGTGGTCATGGTGATGCCGAGCTGGCAGCTGGACAGTTGCGTGGACAGCGATTTCAGGCATTTAAGGAGCGGGACTGCCGCGACGTCGCCGGCGTCCACGGCGCGCTGCACCGTGGGCTGGTCAAGCGCTATGAGAGAGAATTCGACGGCGACGAAGAAGCCGGTGCCGAAAATCAGCAGGAAACCCGCTGCGAGAAGAAGCCACTCCATTTAGCAGCCTGCCTGGGCCGGCACGGCGCTGCGGCTCCGGGAGCCGGGGCGGCACTCAGGGCGCTTCGAACGGCCAGGCGGAGGATGGTCGGCCGAGGCCTGCGCTGCTTTCAGGGAGGTCCCGGCCAAGTGCAGCGACTGACTTTGACGGGATCGTGAACGGGGTTTGCCGGCACTGCGGGTGGGCTGTGCGGGAGCGCTGATGTTGCTCCGCTGACAGCCCCCAGGCCGGCACCTAGATTTACTGTCCATAAGAATTGCAGTCTACAGGAGCACAGGCGGGCTCGGCGGTGCGAACGGACCCCGGCCCGGCCCGCTGGCGGGATTCCGGAACAGCATCCACGGCCACTGCCAACGCACAGTTTCGGCCGGATTTTTGCCGGACCCACGCCACAAATCAGCGACAACATGATTTGGGTCACGCTTATTGGCGGTTAACCATCGAACGTAACTAGACTGGCAGAGGTCTGGGTTCATAGGACACAGAAACTGGTTCGATTGTTGTGCCGTGGCACCTTGGCAACCAGAGGGAATTCAAACTCATGGAAGAGGCGTATTTCAAGTGCCAGAGCAGCCTAGCCACCGTCTACCAGAGGAATTTGGCGGAAATGAGTGGCTCGTTGACGAACTGTACGAGCGTTACCAGCAGGACAAGAATACGGTCGATGCAAAATGGTGGCCCCTGTTCGAATCCTTCGACAGCAGCAACGGCCCGACGTCCAACGGCGCCCCCGGCGCGGCAGTGCCGCCGGCCCACCCAGCTACGCGCGAAATGCCGGTTGTAGCGCCCCCGGCTCCGGCCAAGGCCCCGGCTTCCGCAACTCCTGCTCCCCAAGCACCTGCAGCCGCGCCGGCAACGTCGCCGGCCGCACCTGCGAAGAAGGCCCCGGCGACGGTGGCCCGCGACGGCGCCAAGAAGGCCGAGGCGGGCACGGGCGCCCAGCCCATTCCGGCGCAGCTCCCCAAGAACGTGAAGGCGCCAACCGCGCCGGAGGAAGACGTTGTCTCCGTCCTTCGCGGTCCAGCCAAGGCCATTGCAACCAACATGGTCACCAGCCTCGAGGTGCCCACCGCCACATCCGTCCGGGCGATTCCGGCCAAGCTGCTGATCGACAACCGCGTCGTCATCAACTCCAACCTGGCCCGCGCACGCGGCGGCAAGGTCTCCTTCACCCACCTGATCGGTTACGCGGTCATCCGGGCGCTCCGCCAGTTCCCCTCGATGAACGTGTACTACGACGAAGTGGATGGCAAGCCCGTAGCCGTCCAGCCGGCCCACGTGAACTTCGGCATCGCCATCGACATGCCGAAGCCTGACGGCACACGCCTGCTTATGGTGCCGAACATCAAAAAGGCTGAGACCCTCAACTTCTCGGAGTTCTGGCACACCTACGAGGACCTCATCAAGCGTGCCCGCAACGGCAAGCTGACCGCTGAGGACCACCAGGGCACCACGGTCTCGCTGACCAACCCGGGCGGCATCGGCACCGTGCACTCTGTTCCCCGCCTGTCCAAGGGCCAGGCCGCCATCATCGGCGTCGGCGCCCTTGACTACCCTGCCGAGTTCCAGGGTGCCAGCGAGAAGATCATTGCGCACAACGCCATCAGCAAGGTCCTGACGCTGACGTCCACCTATGACCACCGGGTCATCCAGGGCGCAGGCAGCGGCGAGTTCCTCAAGCTGGTCCACCAGCTCCTCCTCGGTGCCCAGAACTTCTACGACGAGATTTTCGAATCCCTGCGCATCCCCTATGAGCCGGTGCGCTGGAGCCCCGACCTCCAGGTGGACCCGTCGGACCAGATCAACAAGGTTGCCCGGATCCAGCAGCTGATCCACTCCTACCGCGTGCGCGGTCACCTCATGGCGGACACCGATCCGCTCGAGTACGTCCAGCGCAAGCACCCGGACCTCGACGTCCTCACCTACGGCCTCACGCTGTGGGACCTGGACCGCGAATGGCCCACCGGCGGCTTCGGCGGCAAACCGCAGCTGACATTCCGCGACATCCTCGGCGTGCTCCGCGACGCGTACTGCCGCACCACGGGCATCGAGTACATGCACATCCAGGAGCCTGCCGAGCGCAAGTGGTTCCAGGACCAGCTGGAGCACCCGTACTCCAAGCCGAGCCGTGAAGAGCAGCTGCGCATCGTTTCCAAGCTCAACGCCGCAGAGGCCTTCGAGACGTTCCTGCAGACCAAGTTCGTCGGCCAGAAGCGCTTCTCCCTCGAGGGCGGCGAGTCCCTGATTCCGCTGCTTGACGCCATCATCTCCGATGCGGCCGACGACGGACTGGACGAGGTTGCCATCGGCATGGCCCACCGCGGCCGGCTCAACGTGCTCACCAACATCGCCGGCAAGACCTACGCTCAGGTCTTCCGCGAGTTCGAGGGCACCCAGGATCCCCGCTCCGTGCAGGGTTCCGGCGACGTCAAGTACCACCTGGGCACCGAGGGCACGTTCACGTCGGACAGCGGCAACGAGACCAAGGTCTACCTGGCCGCCAACCCGTCCCACCTCGAGGCCGTGGACTCCGTGCTGGAAGGCATCGTCCGCGCCAAGCAGGACCGTCTGGACCAGGGCGAGGCCTTCCCCGTGCTGCCCATCATGGTCCACGGTGACGCTGCCTTCGCGGGCCAGGGAGTCGTGGCTGAAACCCTCAACCTCTCCCAGCTGCGCGGCTACCGCACCGGCGGAACCATCCACGTCGTGGTAAACAACCAGGTCGGCTTCACCACCGCCCCGTCCGCGTCCCGCTCCTCCACCTACTCCACGGACGTCGCCAAGATGATCCAGGCACCGGTGTTCCACGTGAACGGCGACGATCCCGAGGCTGTGGTCCGCATCGGCCAGCTCGCCTACGAGTTCCGCCAGAAGTTCCACAAGGATGTTGTCATCGACATGGTCTGCTACCGGCGGCGTGGCCACAACGAGGGCGACGACCCCTCGATGACCCAGCCGCTGATGTACAACCTCATCGAAGCCAAGCGTTCGGTCCGCAAGCTCTACACCGAATCCCTGATCGGCCGCGGTGACATTACCGAGGAAGAGGCAGAGCAGCTGCTTCGCGACTACCAGGAGCGGCTCGAGCGGGTCTTCGCCGAAACCCATGCGGCGCAGACTTCTCCGATCCCGATCATCACGGCGGATTCCGCCGCTGTGTCGGACATCGAGCGGCCCCAGGCCCAGCAGTCGGACTTCGGCACCAACGCCCCTGCGTCCACGGCGATTTCGGCCGACACGCTGGCCCGGATCGGCAAGGCACACCTGGAAATCCCCGAGGGCTTCACCGTCCACGCGAAGCTCAAGCAGCTGCTGGAGAAGCGCGAGCAGATGTCCCGCGAAGGCGGCATCGACTGGGGCTTCGGCGAGATCGCTGCCTTCGGCTCGCTCATCATGGAGGGCGTGCCTGTACGGCTCGCCGGCCAGGACTCGCGCCGCGGCACCTTCGTTCAGCGCCACGCCGTCTTCCACGACCGCGCCAACGGCAACGAGTGGCTGCCTCTGGGCAACCTCTCCGATGACCAGGCCAAGCTGTGGATCTATGACTCCCTGCTGTCCGAATACGCGGCCATGGGCTTCGAATACGGCTACTCCGTGGAGCGGCCCGATGCCCTGGTGCTCTGGGAAGCGCAGTTCGGTGACTTCGTCAACGGTGCGCAGACCATCATCGATGAGTTCATCTCGTCCGCCGAGCAGAAGTGGGGCCAGCGCTCATCACTGGTGCTGATGCTTCCGCATGGCTACGAGGGCCAGGGGCCGGACCACTCCTCCGCCCGCATCGAGCGCTTCCTGCAGCTGTGCGCCGAGGAAAACATGATCGTGGCCAACCCCACGACGGCCGCCTCGCACTTCCACCTGCTGCGCCGCCAGGCCTACAGCCGTCCGCGCAAGCCGCTCATCATCTTCACGCCAAAGCAGCTGCTGCGCCTCAAGGCTGCCGCTTCGGCCGTGGAGGACTTCACCACCGGCGGCTTCCAGCCGGTCATCGGTGAGCATGAACAGCTGCAGGCGGACGCCGTCGAACGCGTCCTCCTCGTCTCGGGCCGCCTGTACTACGACCTGCTCTCCACGCGGCAGAAGACGGACGACAAGACGACCGCCATCGTCCGCGTGGAACAGCTCTACCCGCTGCCGCACGCGGAAATCGAAGCGGAACTGGCCAAGTACCCCAACGCCGAAGTCGTCTGGGCGCAGGACGAACCCGCGAACCAGGGTCCGTGGCCGTTTATGGGCCTGAACCTGCCGCAGGCACTGGACCGCAAGATCCGCCTGGTCTCACGCCCGGCGTCGGCGTCCACGGCCGCCGGTTCCATGAAGCGGCACGCTGCCGAGCAGGATTCGCTCCTGAAGCAGGCATTCGCGCGCAAGTAGCAGTACAGCTGCCCGGCCGGACGGTGACATACCGTTCCAGCCGGGCAGTTCTGTTTAATCGGCATGAGTTAATGGACACAGCCGGGGAAGCCCGAACAGTATCCGGATCAGGCCGTCGAGCAGGGATGCCCGGCACTCAGGGCAAGCCCTCAATATAAGTGAAGAGGTAGTAGTGGAAGACAGGAAGCTGCGCATCGCAGCTGTTGGAGATGAACTGCTGGCCGGCCTCGGGGATCCCCGCGCGCTGGGCTGGCTGGGCCGCGTCCTTGCCCGCACTCCACAGGACGGCATGATTCTTGAGAGCTACGCCCTCCCCTGTCCGCAGGAAGGCACCGAGGGCCTGGCGGCCCGCTGGCTGGAGGAAGCCGGCCGCCGGTTCAGCGACCTGCATGAGAACCGCCTGGTCATTGGCCTGTCGGGGCGCGATGTGGAGTTCGGCCTGTCCACTGCGCGGAGCAGGCTGAATCTGGCCAACATCCTTGATTCCGCAACCCAGAAGCGGCTTGAGGTTTTTGTCGTAGGACCGCCGCCCACCCTGGACCCTGCCCAAAACCGCCGGCTCGGAGAACTCAACACCGCGTTCTCGGATGTCACCACCCGGCGCAAGCATCTCTACGTGGACACCTTCACGCCGCTGCTCAACCATGAACAGTGGCGCCAGGACCTGGCCGCAAACGGCGGCACTCCCGGTCAGGCCGGTTACGGCCTGATGGCCTGGCTTGTTCTCCACCGGGGCTGGTTCCAGTGGCTGCGAGTGGACACTCCGGACTAAGGAGCCCCACTTGCGATATATCTTGATCGCGGCACGGGACGGATGTATGGTTGGCGCATAGTCACGATATATCGCAACTGGAGGAGTCATGGCAGACAGTTCCTGGACCGTCACCGGCCCGCAAACCATCGACGTCGACGGCGTCTCGTCGCTGAAGCTCGGTATTGTCCGCGGCCGGTTCGACATCGTCACCCATGCGGAAAACGTGGCCCGGATTGAGGTGTCGGACGTTCACGGTGACCCGCTGGCGGTGTCGGTGACAAATGGCCGGCTGGAGGTCAGGCACCAGCTGCATGGCCCGCAGGGCTGGTTCAAGAACCTGATGGGCGCCGTCAACAACAGCAGCGACAACTCGGTGGTGGTCAGCATCGCCCTGCCCGCCGGCGTCGACGTCGAGGCCGGAACCGTCAGCGGCGACGGACTGGTTTCGGGAATTAGCGGCCACACCAGGCTCAACACCGTCTCGGGCTCCGTCATGTCGGACGGCACGTCCGGTGACCTCCACGTCAACACAGTCAGCGGCGAAGTCATAGCCCGGAACCACCGGGGCGTGCTGACGGCGAAGAGCGTCTCGGGCGAGGTCACGGCGTCGGGCCGGTTCACCAACATCCGGGCCCACACCGTCAGCGGCGACATGAGCTTTGACCTTCAGGACTTCACCCACGATTTCGGGGCCAACTCGGTTTCCGGCGACCTCACCATTCGGCTTCCGCACGACGTCGGCGTCGACATCGTGGCCAAATCGGCCAGCGGGGCGGTAGTGATCGACAACCAAAATTACGTCCTGCCCGGAGGTACGGTGCAGACCATCACCGGTCCCGACGCGAAACTGATGCTGGTTAGGACCAACTCGGTATCCGGGAAGACGTCCATCTTCCACAGCCCGGCTCCGGCGGATGCAGAAACGGGGCTCTGATGCCACCGGTCTTTGCCCACGGGGCTCTGCGACTCTATCTGCTCGCCCTCCTGGAGTCCGGCCCCAAGCACGGCTATGAACTGATCAAGGCGCTCAGCGAGCGGTTTGGCGGCACATACTCCCCCAGCGCCGGCACCATCTATCCGCGGCTGGGAAAGCTGGAGGAAGAGGGACTGGTAGCCACGCAGTCGGAGGGCAGGCGCACCAACTACCGCATCACAGCCGCCGGCCTGGCCGAGCTCAACAGCCGGAGGGACGAGCTCGCTGGCGTGGAAAAGAACATTTCGGCCTCGGTACGCAGGCTGGCGGACGACCTCCGCGCTGACATCCGCAGTAATATGCGTGGCCTGCGGGCAGATCTGGCCGCCTCCGCGGAAGCCGCCCGGTCGGGAGCCGCGCCGGCCGGCGCCCGCGCGTCCGCCGCATCCCGGCACTCCCCTGATGCCCAGCGAATGCTCATGGAAGCGGAAATGCTGCTTCAGGCCTTCAGGGACGACCTGCGCGTGGAACTCCGCACGCAGGCAGTCACCCAGCCCATCACACCGGTGACGCTCGAGACCGTCAGGACGGTCCTCGACCAGGCACGTATCTCGATCCGGAATTCCCTCAAGGAATAAGCTTGCCCGGCGCCCCCACGTCCCATAATGCCGCCGGTTCGCGGCCCGTCCCCTGATGTGGGAGACTTGAGGGCAGCTCTTTCGAGTACCGATATTAAGGAGGCCAGCTATGAGCAAGCGTGCACGTAAACGTCGTGACCGTAAGCGTGGCGGCGCTAACCACGGGAAGCGCCCCAACACCTAAGCCACGGCTTGAACCGAAGCTTAAACGCAGTGCCCCCGCAACCTGCCGGTTGCGGGGGCACTGTGTTTAAGAAATTAGGGACCGGGCCTGCGTTAGGCGTCCACTGGCCGGATGTTGTGGATTCTGTCCAGGATCGCGTTTTTCAGATTCGCCGGAGCGGCTTCGGTGCACGACCTTTTGACCATGTTGCGGATGACGCACTCAAGGTCATACTGCTCCGTGCATTCCGGACACTCATCAAGATGATGCTTGATCTCCGCAATGTCACTGCGGGTCAGGGCACCATCCAGATACTCGTAGATACGTTGCATCCGGGCGTCGTCGCAATCGCCCAATCCCTGGCAGTCGCTCATTTCCTGTTCTCCTGTTTGTTGCTTTCTGCTGCTGCATTGGGGTCGGCAGCAGCTTTGAATCCCCGTTCGGCGGCGTAGTCAGCCAGCATGTCGCGCAACATCTTTCGGCCGCGGTGGAGCCGCGACATGACAGTGCCGATGGGAGTGTTCATAATGTCTGAGATTTCCTTGTACGCGAAGCCCTCGACGTCCGCGAAGTAGACGGCCAGCCGGAACTCCTCCGGGATCTCCTGCAGCGCGCGCTTGACATCGGAATCAGGCAGGTGGTCCAGGGCCTCGGCCTCCGCGGAACGGAGCCCGCTCGACGTGTGCGACTCGGCCCGGGCGAGCTGCCAGTCCTCGATGGTGTCCGAATTGGACTGCAGCGGCTCACGCTGACGCTTCCGGTAAAGATTGATGTACGTGTTGGTCAGGATCCGGTACAGCCATGCCTTCAAATTGGTGCCCGGCTTGTACTGGTGGAACGCAGAAAAGGCCTTGGTGTAGGCCTCCTGGACGAGGTCCTCCGCGTCGGACGGGTTTCGTGCCATCCGCATCGCCGCCGAGTACAGCTGGTCAACATACTGCATGGCGTCGCGCTCAAACCGGACCCGGCGTTCTTCCGGGCTTTCGGCGGCGACATCAATTTCCTCCGCCGGCGCCGCGGCCTGCGGGGTGCTGATGTCCTCGGCGCCGTTCCCGGCGTCCTCTTGCGTGGCCTCTACGGCCGGATCCACGGTGCTCATTGCCTTCAAGTCTACTGTCACCCGCCGGACCGGCCCGGAGCCGCTTCCGGAAAGGGATCCGGCGCCATAGGAAACAGCGGCTGACTCCCCCTGCGGCATGCCGAACTCACGCACCTCAAAGTCGGCCACGTCGATTGGTCCCCGCAAACCCACAGCGTCTTTCACCAAAGTCAAAGCTCCATCTCCACTTCACGTGTTCTGCATGGCCAGCGCAATCCTGCGTTCCGGACTCCGCAGCCGTCCGGCCCGGCGAAGCCGTTCCACTACCGCGGCGCGGTTTCACATTCCGCCGTACAGGGGCTACCCGGAAGGCACCCAGCCATGCTTTTCATCCCGGGAACAGCCTGGGACTGTCGTCCCGGCCATTTCGGACCTGCACAGCACAACGGTGTCCGGCGGGCAAATATTCCGCAAAAGTGCAAGACTAGAACCGACTCCGCCGCAGTCACCGCGGCTCGTCCATCCAGGAGGAAATTCATGTCCTTAGTCCGTTTTCTCGCCCGCCCTATGCTGGCTTCAAGTTTCGTCCTCGCCGGCGTGGACAAGCTCAGGAATGCGGACGACACTGTGGAACAGTTGTCCCCCCTGCTGCGGCGCGCTGCCGATGCACTTCCCTTCCAGACCAGCGAGGCTGTCCTTGCCCGGGTCATCGGCGGAACCCAGGTAGGCGCAGGCGTCCTGTTCGCGACAGGCAAGGCTGCCCGGTTGTCGGCCGGCCTCCTGGCCGTCATCTCAGCCCTGAACGCGTTCGTTGAATGGCGCAGCGCCGATATCAGCAGCAAGGAAGGCCGTGACGCCCGCCGCACCCAGCTGCTCAAGAACGTCACCCTGACCGGCGGCGTGCTGCTGGCCTCCGTGGACACCGCCGGCAAGCCGAGCCTGGCCTGGCGCGCCGAGCACCTCGCCGCTGATGCCCGGAAGACCGCGAGCCATCTGGCCTCGGACGCGCGCAAGACCACCGGGAAGAAGCTGCACAAGGCCGACAAAGCCGTCCGCAGGGCAGTCGACCATGCAGTGGGGGCATAGGCAGGAATGACTGGATCCATCACGGACCCGACCGCCGGCCACACCGGCGATGCTGAGCTCTGGCCCGCGCCCTTTGCGGAGCGGCCCGTTGACGCCACAGTGCGCGTCCCCGGCTCGAAGTCACTGACCAACAGGTATCTCGTCCTGGCAGCCCTGGCGGACGGGCCATCCCGCCTGCGGGCGCCGCTGCACTCACGGGACTCCGCCCTGATGATCGGGGCGCTGCGCCAGTTGGGAGCTGACATCCGTGAGGTGCCGGGCGACAGCCCCTTCGGTCCAGACCTCGAAGTGACGCCCATCCCGTCAGGTTCCGGTGCAGTGGACGCCGTCATCGACTGCGGCCTTGCCGGCACGGTCATGCGCTTCGTGCCGCCGATGGCGGCACTCCGCAAGGGTGTCTCCGTTTTCGACGGCGACCCGCACGCGCGCGAACGCCCCATGGGCGCCATCATCGACGCGCTGGCGGCGCTTGGTGTCACCGTCCTCGGCGAAGCCGGCGAAACGCCGTCGTCACTGCCTTTCCGGGTTGAGGGGACGGGAGAGGTCAGGGGTGGCCACCTCGTGATCGACGCGAGCGCGTCATCGCAGTTCGTTTCCGCGCTGCTGCTGGTCGGTGCACGTTTCTCCGAGGGCCTGCACCTGGAACACTCGGGCGACTCCGTGCCGAGCCTGGACCACATCAACATGACCGTGGCTGTGCTGCGCGGCGTGGGGGTGGAGGTGGACGACTCAACACCGAACCACTGGATTGTCAGTCCGGGCCCGATCCGCGCCTTTGACGAACGCATCGAACAGGACCTGTCCAATGCCGGGCCCTTCCTCGCGGCAGCCGTGGCGTCGGGCGGCACGGTGCGCATTCCGGACTGGCCTGCGCCCACCACCCAGGTCGGTGACCAGTGGCGGAGCATCCTCCCGAAGATGGGTGCCACCGTGACGCTGGAAGCCGGAACGCTGACCGTCACGGGCGGCAGGGAGATCCGCGGCGCGGACTTCGCCGACACCAGCGAGCTCGCCCCTACCGTCGCGGCGCTCTGCGCCCTGGCCACCGGCCCCTCCCGGCTCAGCGGCATCGCGCACCTTCGGGGACACGAGACGGACCGCCTGGCCGCGCTGGCGGCGGAAATCAACGGCCTTGGCGGCGATGTCCAGGAGACAGACGACGGGCTGGTGATCCGGCCCGCTAAGCTCCACGGCGGCGTGGTCCGCAGCTACGCTGACCACCGGATGGCCACCGCGGGCGCCATCCTCGGACTGGCTGTCAGGGGCGTCGAGGTCCAGGACATCGGCACCACCGCCAAAACCATGCCGGACTTCCCGCAACTGTGGGCGGACATGATCGCGCAAGGCAGCCACAGCTGGCACGGCAACGCTGCAGGGACCACCGGTGGCACGCAGTACTGAGTCCTGGGACGAATCCGACGTCCGCATCCGGCCCAACAAGAAAGGCACCCGGCCCCGCACCAAAGACCGGCCCAGCCATGACGACGCCGTGACGGGACGCATCATCACCGTTGACCGCGGCCGCTACACAGCGGTTGTCGGCGAGGACTCCGGCGACGAACGCACCGTCATTGCCGCCCGGGCCCGCGAGCTCCGCCGCTCCCCCGTGGTGGCGGGGGACTTCGTGTCCCTCGTGGGAGATGTGTCCGGAGCTCCGGACACACTGGCCCGGCTCGTGAAGATCCAGGACCGGAAGACGCTGCTGCGCCGCAGCGCCGACGATACTGACCCGGTAGAACGGGCGGTGGTGGCCAACGCTGACCAGCTGGTGGTTGTTGTGGCGGCAGCGAACCCGGAGCCCCGGACCGGTTTCATCGACCGTGCGCTGGTGGCCGCCTACGACGCCGGCATCGAGCCGCTGCTGCTCGTCACCAAGGCCGACGTCAAGGACCCCTCGGAACTCCTGGATAACTACCGCCACCTCGATTTCCCGGTCATCATCAGCCGCACCGCCGACTCGGCCGCCTCCGGCATTGACGCCCGCTCCGACGACGGACTGTCCGCCCGCCTCGACATAAACGCCGTCTCCGAGCTGCGCGCCCATCTGGACGGCAAAGTCACCGTCATGCTGGGCCACTCCGGCGTCGGCAAATCCACCATGGTGAACGCGCTGACCGGCGCGGAACGTGCCACCGGGGGCGTCAACGCCGTCACCGGACGCGGGCGACACACGTCGTCGTCGGCTCTTGCACTCAAGCTGGCGGATGCTCCCTCCGGGAGCTGGATCATTGACACCCCGGGCATCCGTTCGTTCGGCCTGGCCCATGTGGATCCGGACCGGATCCTGCATTCGTTCCCCGATCTGGAGCCCGGCACGGAGGCCTGCGAGCGGGGCTGCAAGCACGATGCCTCCGCTGTGAACTGCGGTGTGGACGCCTGGGTGGAGGCCGGCAATGCAGGACCCTCCGGGCCCGCCCGCCTTGCCTCCCTGCGCCGGCTGCTGGGCACCGATCCGCGCATGGAAGCCCAGGAAACAAAGGAACTCGGAAGCGTCAGCTGAGCCGCACGGCGCCTCCGGCCAGCGGACATCCCCGCCCCGCCGGTTCTTTGACGGTAGTTTGGAACCATGACCCAACCCGCTTCGAGCTATAACGACGACCTGCGCCTGGCCCATGTACTGGCGGATTCCGTGGACGACCAGACCATGAGCCGGTTCAAGGCGCTTGATCTTCAGATCGAAACCAAGCCTGACCTGACACCGGTGACGGATGCCGACAAAGCCGCCGAGGAATCCATCCGCGGACAGCTGTCCCGTTCCCGCCCCCGCGATGCCGTCCTCGGCGAGGAGTTCGGCAGTTCCGGCCACGGCTCCCGGCGCTGGATCATTGACCCCATCGACGGAACCAAGAACTTCGTCCGCGGAGTCCCTGTCTGGGCAACGCTGATCGCGCTCGTTGATGAAGGTGAGCCCGTGGTGGGCCTGGTGAGTGCGCCCGCACTCGGAAAGCGCTGGTGGGCGGCCAAGGGCGCCGGCGCCTATATGGGCCGTTCGCTGGCCGCTGCCACCCGGCTCAGAGTCTCCAACGTCTCAAAGCTCTCGGACGCTTCGCTGTCCTACTCCAGCCTTGGCGGCTGGAAGGAGCGGGGAAACCTGGATGATTTCCTTGCCCTCACTGAGGACGTGTGGCGCACCCGTGCCTTCGGGGATTTTTGGTCCTACTGCATGGTGGCTGAAGGCTGCGTTGACATTGCCTGCGAACCCGAACTGAACCTGTACGACATGGCTGCGCTGGTGCCCATCGTCACGGAGGCGGGCGGCCGTTTCACCTCCCTGGAGGGAACCGACGGCCCCTTCGGCGGCAACGCCCTGGCCACCAACTCGATCCTTCATTCCGAGGTTCTCAAGCGCCTCAACCCGCAGTTGGACGATCTGCTGTAGTTCGGCCCAGCGCGCTTTCGGGGAATATTCGACGTCGGACTCCGCCCTCAAGGTGGAGTCCGACGTCGTATGTTCGGCCACCTGCCCGAATTTGGGACGGCTGTAACAAACGGCTTAACAATTGCATCGGCTTTTTCATCGGCGGGCCGGTGTTCTACGCTTTTCTACAGGTCACGAGTGCCAGCGTAAAACCCCGGTTTGCTGGCCGGCAACCCTCCATTCGCGGTGGGGTGCCCCGGGTGACGACCAGGCCGGTCCGGAACGGACCCGGCAAGCGCGGATCCCCGTCACAAGGGGTCCTTTCACAGCGAGGTCCCATGACTACTGCAACCTTCTCCTCCAACACCGCTGCCGGCCTGCTCGACGATCGGTTTGCCGCTGCCGGACGGCCGCTGGCGGCAGTGACCGGCGCTGAGATCCAGGCCCCGCTCATCCAGGGCGGCCACGTGCGCTATGCCAACCTCGACTATGGAGCGTCGGCCCCTGCACTCTCCGTAGTCTCCGCCTACCTCAACGAGATCCTGCCGTTCTACGCCAGCGTGCACCGCGGGGCCGGCTACGCCTCGCAGATCAGCACCTCTGTCTACGAAAACGCCCGGAACATCGTCCGCGAGTTTGTGGGCGGCCGCCCGGACGACTCCGTGATCTTCACGCGGAACACCACGGATTCGCTGAACCTGCTGGCCGGCTGCCTCCCCGTCGAGGACCACGGCTACACCGGGGAAGTCCTGTACCTGGACATCGAGCACCACGCCAACCTGCTGCCGTGGCAGGGTGTGCCCCACCGCAGCGTGGTGGCGTCCGAGACCCTTGAGGCCACCATCGGCAGCCTTCGGGCTGAACTCGAGCAGGGCGACATCAGCCTGCTTGCCGTGACCGGCGCCTCCAACGTCACCGGTGAGATCCTGCCGATCCGCCGCCTCGCCGCCCTGGCGCACGAATTCGGCGCCCGGATCGTGGTGGACGCGGCGCAGCTCGCGCCGCACCGCCGCATCAACATCGCCGCGGACGACGTCGACTACCTCGCCTTCTCCGGCCACAAGCTGTACGCGCCTTTCGGCTCCGGCGTCCTGGTGGGGCGCACCGACTGGCTCGACGCCGGGTCACCGCACCTTGCCGGGGGCGGCGCAGTCAGTGAAGCCCGGCTCGACGGCGTCAGCTGGACCACCGGCCCCGCGCGGCACGAAGGCGGCTCGCCCAACGTCCTGGGCGCAGCCACCCTCGCCCGGGCGGCCCAGGTGATCGCCGCCCTGGACCAGGAGCAATGGCACACGCACGAGGCCGCCATCCGCTCCTTCCTCGTCGAGGGCCTGCAGAAGATCGACGGCGTCACTGTCCACCAGATCTTCTCGGACACCAACCCCGACACTGACACCATTGGCGTGGTCAACTTTTCGGTGGAGGGCTACGACGCCGGACTGGTGGCTGCCTACCTGTCTGCCGAGCACGGCGTCGGGCTGCGCGACGGCCGCTTCTGCGCCCACCCGCTCCTCAAGCGCCTGGGCCTGCCCTCGGGTTCCCTGCGCGCCAGCTTCGGCGTCGGGTCACGGCTTGAGGACGTCCAGCGCCTCCTCGCCGGCATCGAGGAGCTGCGCCGCAGCGGCCTCGGCTGGGACTACGTGGTGGACTCCGGGCGCTGGGTTCCGTCCAACGACACCCGCACCTACCCGCATTGGGCACCGAACACACCCGGTACCGCAGGCGCTGCGCCCTGCACTCTGGACTGAGCGGCACCCTCGACTGACGGCCGCCAGACGGCGCAGTCACAAATGCGGTAAATTCGAAGGGTCAATTTTTACCCTGCCCTAAGGAGACGGCGCGTGGCACGCGGTGGCCCTAAACTCGACCACGGGCGGCGGCAGGAGCTCGGTCAAAGCTTCCAGGACGGCGGCGAGCACTACCACCGTGTTCGGCCCGGCTATCCGGCTGAGTCCGCGGATTGGCTGGTCCCTTCCGGCGCACGGACGGCGGCCGATCTCGGCGCAGGAACCGGCAAGTACACGGAGCTGCTCGTGGCACGCGGCCTGCGTGTCAGCGCGGTTGACCCCTCCCCGGACATGCTTGAGCAGCTCCGTAACGCCTACCCTGCGGTGGAGGCGCTGGAGGGAACCGCTGAGGACACAGGACTTCCCGGATCGGCGTTCGACGTCGTCACTGTGGCGCAGGCATGGCACTGGTGCGACCCCCTGCGTGCCAGCACCGAGATCGCCAGGATCCTGCGGCCCGGCGGCGTGCTTGGCTTGGTCTGGAACCAGCTGGACACATCCGTGCCCTGGGTCCACAGGCTCTCGCGCATCATGCACGCCGGTGACGTGCACAAGCCGCACTTCCGGCCCCCGCTGGGTCCGGAATTCGCAGGGCTGGAAAGCCACCTCACCCGCTGGGAGGACCCGGTCACCACCGCCGACCTCCTTGAACTGGCGAAGTCGCGCAGCTACTACCTCAAAGCTAACGCGGCCAGCCGGGCAAGGGTCACCGCAAACCTGGACTGGTACCTGCATGAGCATCTGGGGCATACCGAAGGCGAGCTGCTGCGCCTTCCCTACCTCACTCAGACGTGGCGGGCTGTCAGGGCATGATGTCGTCCATGCAGCGGGTAGGCTTGGATCCGTGAAGACCAGTACGCCATCCTCCTCGATCGAGGACTACGTCAAGGTCATCTACTCTTTCACTGAGTGGCAGGACAAGCCGATTACGTCAACCCAGCTGGCACAGCGCCTTGGCGTGGCGAATTCGTCGGTCTCGGAGATGGTGCGCAAACTCAAGGACCAGGGGCTGGTGCTGCACAAGCCGTACAGCGCCATCACACTGACTCCGGAGGGAGTCCGCCTCGCCCTGGCTATGGTTCGGCGGCACCGGCTCATCGAGACCTACCTCGTCCAGGACCTCGGGTACAGCTGGGATGAAGTGCATGACGAAGCCGAACTCCTCGAGCATGCGGTGTCCGATACCTTCATCGAGCGGATGGCCGCCAAGCTCGGCAACCCGTCCCGGGACCCCCACGGTGATCCCATCCCCTCCGCGGACGGCACCGTGCAGGTACCGCTTGCCCACCGCATGAGTGAACTCGACGAGGGACACACCGGCCGGATCACCCGCATCAGCGACGAGAATCCGGAGCTGCTGCGCTACCTCGCCTCCGAGAAGATCAACTTGGATGCCGACGTCGAAGTCAGGGGCCGCCGGCCGTTCGGCGGCGCGCTCGTAGTGCGCATCGGCTCCTCGGGGCCGGGAGCAATCCGCGAGGTTGACCTTGCGGATGAAGTCGCCTCCGCCCTGTGGGTGCACAGCGACGACGTGCACCCGGGATGCCGGATGGCCGGCGCCCGATGAGCGGGCACTCCCTCGCCGGGGACCCGGTGGCGGACACTTCCGCATGAAGGCCCATGCCGCCGCGAGTCAGCGCGCGGCGACGGGCACCGGCCGCCACGGCTGGAGGGTCTGGGCCGCCGTCGCTGCGGGAGGACTGGCGGGCACCGAGCTGCGCTTCGGGCTCGGCGTGCTGTTTCCTGAGCAGTACGGCACGGTGCCCTGGACCACTCTGGGCATCAATATCGCCGGAAGCTTTGTCCTTGGCATGCTCACGACCATCTGGATCGCCCGGCCGCAGACTGCCTTCTGGCTCCGTGCCGGCATAGGACCGGGACTGCTCGGATCCTTCACCACCTTCTCGGCACTCGTCGCAGCGGTGGACCAGTTGGCACGCGGCGGGCTTCACACAGTGTGGCTTGCCTATCTTGCACTCTCTGTACTGCTGGGACTTGGCGCCGCAGCGGCCGGCTGGAAGGCCGGCAAGGCAATCGCCGGGAACGGTGGCCATCCGTGACCGCTGCCCTCGCTGTGCCCCTGCTGGTGGGGATCTTCGGCACCGCCGGTGCCCTCATACGGTTTACGGTGGACGGCTGGCTGGCGGGCCGTCCGTCACGCCGTCGCCACTGGCCGTGGGCCACGTTGCTGGTCAATATCGCGGGATCCTTCGTCATCGGAGTATCCCTTGGCCTGAGCAGCAGGCTCGGAGCTGAATGGCATGCGGCGCTGGCCACCGGCCTGGCCGGTGGACTAACGACTTTCAGTTCCTGGACCACTGCCACAGTCCGGCTGGTCAGCGAAGGCCGCCATGCCGCCGCAGCCCTGAACATCGGCAGCAATCTGCTGGCCGGTCTCGCGGCCGCCGCAGCGGGAATTGCGCTCGCTGGCGGGTAGGCCCCGCCGGTCATGGCTTACCGTATCGTGGACTGTGATGATAAGCAGACGCGATGCGGCAATTGCCCTTGATGTACCACTGGAAATGGCCCAGCGCCACGGCATTCCCAGCCGGATGACCGAGGCCGAGCTGGCCGAAATTCTCGACAATCCCCCGCAGTGGCTGCTCCAGTCCAGGGCAAACCGGACGGGGAAACGTCCGGTCTGGGTGCATCTGCGTTGCGATGTGTGCGGTTACACCGAGGCCGCCAGGCCAAAGAAATGGTGGCCCGAGTTCACGTACGTCAGCTGTAACCATCACAGTCCGGCTGATATCCCGGCGCCCGCCCCCGGGTGCGTGAGGAGCGAGTTCGACGGCGTGGGCAGCCGTTTCGTGGGAATCTCCGACGTTCAGGTGTAAGCCTCAGGCTTCAACCTCCACCGCCCTCTACGGGGCATTACATTCGGCATGAAACAGGCGTAATTTTACGTAGGAGGGGCTCACTCCTGCCCCTCGTACGAGGGAGCACGCCATGCCGGACAAGTCACCACACACGCATCAGCAGAAAAAAGCGGGCAAGACCATCAAGCAAAAACGCGCGGACAAGAAAGCGAAGGGGCCCATCGAGGGTCCCCCGGATCCTGTTGCGCACCTGAAGAAACGGTCATAGCCGACCATCATGCAATAGAAGAGCGGGACCGGATTCCGGTCCCGCTCTTCTGTGTCCCAGCCTCTTTGTGTCCCAGCCTCTTTCTGCCCCAGCCTTTTTGTGTCCTAGCCGGTTTCGGCCATTTCCGCCGGCACTGCTGTTATCTCCAGCTCGTGGCCGTCACGGAGGACCACGAGGGTCATGGGTGCGCCGATGGCGTCGGCAAAGAGGAGCTTCTGGAGGCTTTCGGCGTTACTCACCGGACGGGTGGATGCCCGCAGCAGCACGTCCCCGACCCTGAGCCCGGCTTTCTCTGCAGGGGAACCCGGCAGCACTTCGACCACCCGCAGGCCCTCGCGCTGCCCGGTGCGGACTACCTCATTGGGGCCGAGCCTGATGGGGGTGCTAACAACGCCAAGGTAGGCACGGCGCACCCGTCCATCCGCCAGGAGAGCGG
Source organism: Arthrobacter sp. B2060 (assembly GCF_059090445.1). NCBI lineage: Bacteria > Bacillati > Actinomycetota > Actinomycetes > Micrococcales > Micrococcaceae > Arthrobacter > Arthrobacter sp. B2060. The sequence goes on along the minus strand of NZ_JBNHFR010000005.1, from coordinate 289,227 downwards.
AGATAATCCGGCGGGTGGTCTTGTTGATCGGTACGGCAAGTCCCAGCCCGGCGCCGGCAACCGCCGTGTTGATTCCGACGATCCTGCTGCGGGCATCCGCCAAGGCACCGCCGGAGCTGCCGGCGTTGAGGGCGGCGTCGGTCTGGATGACGTCCTCAATGACGCGACGATTACGGCCGGCCCAGACGGGAATCGCGCGGCCCAGACCGCTGACCACCCCAGCGGTCACAGAGCCCGCGAGGCCGAGGGGATTGCCCACAGCGACAACGAGCTGCCCCACGCGGAGGGATTCCGCGTCCCCGAATTCTGCCGGTGCAACCCGCGGCGCACGGCCGCGGACCACGGCCAGGTCGGACAGGGGGTCCGCTCCCACCATCTCAAGATCGGTACCGGAGCCGTCGGCGAAGACGGCGCGGCCCTTCTGGGTCCCGGCCACAACGTGGGCGTTTGTCAGCAGGTATCCGTCCTCGGTGAAGAGCACGGCGGAACCTGCTCCCACGCGGAAGCGACCGCTGCGCCGGGTTCCCGTCATTTCAATGGCCGCGACATGCGGTGTGACGGTACTGGCGACCCGGATCACCGTTTCGGAGTAGGAATCCAGGGCGTCGTCGCCCCTTTCAGGACCTGATGCCTTTGCCGGCGCCGTAGACATGGCGCGCCTCCCTTGCAGGTAGCTCTTGAGGATTAAGTGCTACTTCTCACAACTCCCCCGGCCACCGGGCTAGTCCCCGGAAGGCTACGCCCTCGGTGAACAGCCAGCGGAGGGGCCATCGGGCGGATGATTAAACAGCTACAGCCCGGACCGAAGTCCGGGCTGTAGCTGTTCGGTACTGAAACAGTGGAGATGGGGGGAATTGAACCCCCGTCCGATGTCGTGTTGTCAGGGCTTCTCCGGGCGCAGTTTGCGTCGGATTTTCTCGGCCCCAGCCGTCCTGCAAACAGGCGGCTGATCCGGGCCCAGTCATCTAAGAGTCCCGTTTACCCCGATGACGGGGGCAAACAGCAGTGGCTATCTAAATGACGCCAGGATCCGGGGCGATAGCAACCTCGGGCTGACGGACTGTCTTACTGCTTAGGCAGCAAGAGCGAAGTCAGTGCGCTTAGATTCGGCACTTATTGGTTTGCAGAAAGCGTTTACGAGATAATTCTGCATCCTCGGCCCGCTTCACCTGTCGCGACTAACATCGTCGAAACCGATCATCCCCGTATTTTGTTACCAAACCGGCGGGAACGGATTCCTACCGGACTACCTATCATAACGCATCCCCGCTGCTGATAATTCCTAGCGGCGGTTGCGTTCCCGCATCACCCGGAGGGCCTCGCGCTTGTCCTGCTGCTCACGGAGCGCCTGGCGCTTGTCGTAGTCCTTCTTGCCGCGGGCAATGCCGATCTCGACCTTGGCGCGGCCGTCGAGGAAATACAGCTGGAGCGGCACCACTGTGAAGCCCGATTCCCTGATCTTGTGGGAAATCTTGATGAGCTCCTCGCGGTGCAGCAGCAGTTTCCGACGGCGCCGGGCGGCGTGGTTGGTCCAGCTTCCCTGGTTGTACTCAGGGATGTGGATGCCCTCCATCCACAGCTCGTCATTGTAGAACGTGCAGAAGCCGTCGACCATGGAGGCGTGGCCTTCCCGGAGGGACTTCACCTCGGTGCCCATCAGGGCTATGCCTGCCTCATAGGTATCCAGGACATGGTAGTCATGCCGGGCCTTCCGGTTGGTGGCCACTACCTTACGGCCACTTTCTTTCGGCACGGTAGAACTCCTCAGATCTTAGAAATTTGGCTGCCCGGGTGACCCAGCGGACAGTCATTCCAGTGTACGGCAGTGGGCCAGGGCTGCGGATGCCCTGCCCGGCGGTCAGAGCAGGCGCATGGGGTCGACCGCTTCACCGTTCAACCACGTCTCGAAGTGCGAATGGCAGCCGGTGGAGTTGCCGGTGGTACCCGAGTACGCGATCAGCTGGCCCTGGCTGACCTGCTGCCCCACCGACACCACAACGCTCGAGTTGTGGTAGTAGATGGTAGTGAGTGAGTTGCCCTGGACCACGCCGTGGGAGATCTTCACGTTGTTACCGCCGCCGTCATCGCCCCATCCTGCGGAGAACACGGTGCCCGCCGCCGGCGCATAAACCGGCGTGCCGCAGGCCGCACCGAAGTCGATGCCGGTGTGCATGTAGCCCCCGGAGCCGTAAAAATCCACAGTGCCTGGCGGCGTTGCCCGCCAGCCGAATCCCGACGTGATCGGAACGCCGTCCGAGAACGGGTGGCGGAGGCCAAAGGCCGATGGCGGACCTGCCACGGGCGGCACGTACGGCTGTATGATCCGGGCACGCGCAGCGGCTTCGGCATCACCGCGGGCACGGGCTTCAGCTTCGGCGCGGGCACGGGCGGCAGCAGCCGCAGCTTCGGCGATGCGCCGCTGTTCAGCCAGCCAGGCTTCGCGCAGCTTCCGGTCCCGCTCGACGATTTCGGCCGCCACGGCCTGCTGCCGGGCCTTGACGGTTGCCAGTTTCTTCTGGATTCCGGGCTTGGCAGCTTCAAGCTCTTTGTTGAGGCGTGCTGTGTCCGCGATGAGCTTATCCACCTTGGCCTTCTTGGCGGCTGCCTCGTCGCGGGCGACCTTTTCCCTGGCCAGCGCCGCATCGGCTTTGGCTTTCAGGTCCTTGATCTCCGCTTCGACGGCCTCCAGGCGGGCCTGCGAATTCACGTTCGTGGCGTTCTGCTGTGTCAGCTTGTCCATGGCGGAGTTCTGGCTGCGCATGGCCTGGTCCGCCAGGTCAATCGTGTCGGTGAGGCTGCCCGTGTTGTTCGAACCGAAGAAAAGGGTCAGGTTCGACGGGACGCCGCCTGATTTGTAGGCCTGCGTTGCGATCTGGCCGATCAGCTTCCTGGTGTTGGCGATCTTCTGCTTGTCCGCGTCGAGCTGCTGGGTGATCTTCGCCTTGTTCTGCTGGGCAAGATCAACGCGGGCAGCCAGGGCCTCCACTTCCTTCACGGCGCTCGCCACGCGTCCCTGGGCCTCGAGCAGTGCCTGCTGGGCGCCGGGCAGCTGGCCACGGAACATCACGAGATCCGCAGCGGCTTTGGAGATCTTGGCATCCACGAACTCGAGGGACTGCTGGACGCGGGATGCTTCGGCCCTGAGGGCGTCCTGCTGGTCTTCCAGGTCACCCGCGAATGCCGGGGCTGAGGCTCCGAGCCCGGCAGCGAGCACTATCGCGAGGGCGGCGCTGATGAACCTGCGTTGGCTCCCCGCAGGGATGCTCGGCAGGGACCGGCCGGGCTTCGCGATCATGGGGATTCCTTTTAAGTTCATGTACTACACCCTCAAGTATCGGCGGAGTGTCAAGAGCGACGAAGTGCCGGCCAGAACCACGCCAAGTCCGACGAGGGCAGGGGCGAGCAACAGCGTCTGGGCCGGGGAAATGAACGCCGTGTCGGGGTACTGCTTGGACATGTATTCGCCCAGGAAGAAATGGGCCACCGCCCACAGGGTGCCCGATGCCAACGCTGCTCCAATCACCGCAGCGATGACGCCCTCCAGGATGAAGGGCAGCTGGATCACCGTCTTCGACGCGCCCACGAGCCTCATGATGCCCGTCTCGCGTCGTCGGCTGAACGCCGAGAGCCGGATTGTGGTGGCAATCAGCAGGATGGCGCAAACCGTCATGACACCCGCGATGATAACTGCAACGAGTGAGGCTGCGTTCATGACCGAAAACAGCCGCTCCAGGACCTGCCGCTGGTCGATCACGGTTTCCACACCCGGCTGGGAGGAGAAGGTCTCACTGATGATCTGGTACTTTTCCGGATCCTTCATGTTGATCCGGAAGGAGGCGGGAAGCTGGTCCGGGGTGACGGAGTCGACGATGGGAGAGTTCGAGAACTGTTCCTTGAAGTGCTTGTAGGCATCTTCCTTGGACTCAAACTGGAAGTCGTTGATGTACTGGGACACCGCCGGTGACTCAAGGAGCGTCCGTAGATTGTCCTGCTGCTCGGGTGTCGCTGATCCGGAAGCGCAACCGGCCGCCGTCGAACCTTCACCACAGAGGAAGATGGCCACCTGGACTTTGTCGTACCAGTAGCCCTTCATCTGGGTGATCTGCAGCTGGAGCATGCCCGCGGCGCCGACGAACGTCAGTGAGACGAAGGTGACCAGGATGACCGAAACCACCATCGACAGGTTCCGCCGCAGGCCGCTGCCGATTTCTCCGAGGATGAACTGGAGCCTCACAGCCTGCCCTCCCCCGCCTCGTCGCGTCCACTGGCATCCTTGAGCCTGCGGGACTGTCCGACCACGGGAATCATGGACGTATAGAGGGCACGGGCCTCGTCACGGATGACCACACCGTTCTGGAGTTCCACGACGCGCTTGCGCATCTCGTTGACTATGTCGTCATCGTGGGTCGCCATGACCACGGTGGTGCCATTCTGGTTGATCTTGTCCAGCACGCCCATGATGCCCATGGACGTGGTGGGGTCCAGGTTGCCGGTGGGCTCGTCGGCCAGCAGGATGCCGGGCCGGTTGACCACGGCGCGGGCGATTGCGACGCGCTGCTGCTCGCCGCCGGAAAGCTCGTGCGGCATGCGCTTCTCTTTGCCTTCCAGGCCGACGGTCTTGAGGACCTCGGGGACGGTGTCCCGGATGACGCTGCGGCTCTTGCCGATGACCTGCATGGCGAAGGCGACGTTCGCGAACACGTTCTTCTGCGGAAGCAGGCGGAAGTCCTGGAACACGACGCCGATACCGCGGCGGAGCCTCGGCACCCGCCAGCTCGAGATGTTGGCGACGTTCTGCCCCGCGACGTACACGGCGCCGGACGTGGCGCGGTCTTCCTTGAGCACCAGGCGCAGGAACGTCGACTTGCCGGATCCGGATGCGCCGACGAGGAAGGCGAATTCACCACGGTCTATCTCAAGGGTGACCGAGTCCAGCGCGGGCCGGGTTGTCTGGTCGTAGACCTTGGTGACATTTTCGAAACGGATCATGATCCTATGAACCCTGCAGGGCCTTGATGGCCTGGTCTGCAACCGGTGCGGGGGCTTTCGCTTGGGGAAGGAGAGCTCCGGCTTCTCGACTATACCTACGGGCAAAGGCGCTCCCGGGGGACTCCGGAGGGCGTGTCGCGGTATTGGGGCCGAATGTCCGCGGCGGAGCCGCGGGGTCAATGGAGCTTACTTTTCGGCGTTGCGGTTGTCGGTGCGCCAGCGGATGCCGGCTTCGATGAAGTCGTCGATCGCGCCATCGAACACTGCCGAGGTGTTGCCGACTTCGTGCTCGGTCCGCAGGTCCTTCACCATTTGATAGGGATTCAGGACGTAGGAACGCATCTGGTCGCCCCACGACGCCTTGACGTCACCGGCGAACGCCTTCTTCTCGGCGTCCTCCTGCTCCTTTTTGAGCAGCAGCAGCCTGGACTGCAGCACGCGGAGGGCGGCGGCACGGTTCTGCAGCTGGGACTTTTCGTTCTGCATGGACACCACGGTGCCTGTTGGGATGTGGGTCAGGCGGACCGCGGAGTCCGTGGTGTTGACGGACTGGCCGCCGGGGCCCGAGGACCTGAAGACGTCCACGCGGATCTCGTTGTCCGGGATTTCGATGGAGTCGGTCTGCTCGATGAGCGGGATGACCTCCACGGCGGCGAAGGACGTCTGGCGGCGGCCCTGGTTGTCGAAGGGGCTGATGCGGACCAGCCGGTGGGTGCCGGCTTCAACGCTCAGGGTCCCGAAGGCGTACGGCGCGTTGACTTCGAAGGTCGCGGACTTGAGCCCGGCCTCCTCAGCGTAGGACGTATCCATGACCGTGGTGGGATAGCCGTGGCGCTCGGCCCAGCGCAGGTACATCCGGAGCAGCATTTCGGCGAAGTCGGCGGCATCCACGCCGCCTGCCCCGGCGCGGATGGTCACCACGGCCTCGCGTTCGTCGTATTCACCGGAGAGCAGCGTGACGACTTCCAGTTCCTCCAGTGATTTGCGGATCGACTCGAGTTCCGCCGCGGCCTCACCCATGGAATCGGCGTCGTCCTCGTCCTGGCCCAGTTCCACCAGGACCTCGAGGTCGTCGATGCGCGAGGCCAGCCTGGTCAATCGCTCGAGTTCGGACTGGCGGTGCGAGAGGCGCGACGTGATTGTCTGAGCGGCTGCGGGGTCGTCCCAAAGATTCGGTTCGCCGGCGCGCTCGCTCAGTTCTGCAATGTCTTCCCTCAGCGCCTCGACATTGGTGACGTTTTCAATGGAGGTGTAGGTGGCGCGCAATGCGCGGATCTCTGCAGAAAAATCAATTTGAGCCATGGTGGTTTAAGCCTACGCTATCCGCCTCCTCCGGCCCGACGGTGCACGTACGCCTCTCCCTGCGGTGCGGCACTTGCCTTCAGCGCGTGAGCCTGGACCGCGCAGTGGACGACGCTTCGATCCTTATCCCGTCCGGCACGAGGAAATTCACCACCGGCGGATGGACTGCGGCGCTGAGAACCACGACGGCGGTGGAGCCGTCCGGCGAGCCCGTCGCCGGAGCCACGGAAAGCCCGGAATGCCGCGCAAAGGCGCCATTCCGGTTGAGGTAGTCGCTGGCCACGTTCCTGACGCGGTCTCCACTCAGTGCGGCGCTGGGAGTACCGCCGGCCGTTTCCACCTCGCCCAGGGTGAAGCTGCCCGCAGCAGCAACGGATGCGCCGTCGGCCAAGGACAGGAGCTTCTTGTGCTCGATGTAGAGACTGGATGCGGCCATCACCACGGTGCTGACCAGGAGTGACAGCATGACAAAGCCAATGACGAGCACGGTTATCTGCCCGTCCTCGGCGACCGCCTTTCCGGACGGGCCCGGGGATGGCGGGCGGCGTGCGCGGCATATCAACGGAATCTGCCCACGATCTGGGTTGCCGTGGCATTTAGTTGGCTGGCATTGAGATGGAATGCGTCAGTGAAGGGGACAAACGGCAGGGGCACACTGAGGTGCACGGTGACGGTCACTGCAGAGCCCGCGGCCATGCAGTCGCCACGGTCGCACCTCACTTCAACGCGGGCGTTTTCGGCAACATGGCCGTAGTCGGCGAGGGCCATCACGGCCGCCTGCTCTGCTGCTGCCCTGCCGGACGATTCGTCGGGCTGGGCCACGAATACCTTGGCCGCCTGGTCTGCTGCCCCGACCACGGCAAACGAACCTCCCTGTATCTGGCCGACGGTGATGATGAAGTACACGACCGGCACCATGAGGAGCAGCCCCAGAAAGGTGAACTCCACGACTGCACTCCCGCGCTCGCCTTGGTCGTCAGCCGGCGATGCCGTCTCAACGCCCAGTCCTTCGCCGGCTCTGTTCTCAGTTGGCTGCGCCACGGGAAGAGGCAAGAGCCGGGGCTCAGTTGTTGATCGCTGCATGTCCACTTACTTCCAGCAAACCGCGCGGACCGATCAACCCGATCACTGGCATTGGCGCCCTGACGGTCACTTCCAGGGCGCGCAGCCCCTGGAACGTGACCTCGCGTGTCTGAATGTCCTGGGCGAAGTCGGCGTTGAGTGCCGTGTGGATGAGCTCACCGGTGCGTTTGCGCGCGTCGGTGACGCTGCGGTCGGCCAACGTCCCGTACCGGGCGCCCGACGCCGCAGCATCGATCAGTGTATTCCGGACGTGCAACACGAGCGCGAGCTGGATGATGGCGAGAAAGAACATCGTGAGCAGCCCACCCACCAGGACAAAGTCGACGACCGCAGAACCTCTTTCGCGCTCGGAGCGGGCGGCGGCGACCGGCAACATCGCCTATTTTCCGACCGTGTCCATTGCCTGAGTGAACATGGCCTCAAGCGCCGGTCCGGCGAGTGCGAGCAGAGCCGCCACCAGCACCGCCGACATGAGGGTGATCATGACCCATCCAGGAACGTCTCCCCGCTCGGCGTGATCACCGCTGTGGGGCTCATCGTGGCGGTACTTCCGGACCAAGGCCGCAGCTCCCCCGACGCGCAGCCCCAGCGCGCGCACTAATGCAATTCCATGCCTGGCCATGTGTGTCATTTTGATTCCCGTTTCTTTCTTTGAGATGGCGAGTACTGGCTAAGGACAAGCGGATTTCCGCAACGGTCAGGGCTAACGGGCCCGCGGACCACGTCACAGGTTCAAACTCAGGGCGGCCAGGCCCGGGAACACCGCGAAGACCACGGTGAGCGGCAACACGCCGAAGACAAGGGGAACCATCATCGCGATCTCTTTCTTTCCGGCGGACTCCATCAGGTCGCGTTTTGCGGTGTCCCTGACGTCCTGGGCCTGGGCCCTGAGCACGTCGGCCAAGGGCGTGCCCCTCTCCACTGCGACGATGATTCCGTCCACGAAACGGACGAGCGGCCCGAGATCGGTCCGGGAGGAGAACTCCTGCAGGGCCTCCACGAGGGGTTTTCCCGCACGCGTTTCAGCGAGCACTTTCTCAAACTCCCTGGAGAGTTCCCCGCGGGCGCTTCTGCAAACCCTGTCCAAAGCACCGGTGGCGCTCTCCCCCGCGCCAACGGCGAGCGCCATCAGCTCAGCAAGGCTCGGAAACTCAGCCATCATCCGGCCCTCCCGTTTCCTGATCTGCACTCCCAGCCAATAGTCGCGGAACAGGAACCCGCCCGCCGCGCTTCCTGCCGCAATAACGACTGCCAGCACTGGGCTGAATCTCCCCGCCATGGCACCGAGAGCTATCATCCCGACGGTGGCCACGAAGGCACCCACGGCCCAGAGAAGCTGTTCGGCGCGAAAATGAACCGGCGATTTGCTGATTCCTGCCTGCGCCAGCCTGCGGGCCAGGGCTGAGGACCCCAGGTTCAACTTGCCCAGCTTTGCCAACCCGTCCCTGATCAGGGGACGCACGATGCGCTCGAGCGGCCCGAAGGGCGTGAGATTGTGGTCAGCTGCCCGAAGCAGCCTGGATTCCATGTTCTGGGCTTTGAGCTGCGGCTCTATCCGCTCCGCAAAGGAGACGGGCCGCATGAACGGAAGGCGGACCAGAAGTAGCCAAAGGCCGGCGCCGAGGAGCAGGCCGCACGCGATTTCGGCTGCAGGGAGGGTCGTCATCGCAGGACCCTCTCCTCTGCGGGAAGCGCCCCAATCCGCAGCATGATCGAGTAGCACACCAGGGAAACCACCAGCCCTCCGAGCAGAACTGCCGCACCTATGGGCGTGTTGTAGGCGGCCACTGCCTCCGGGCGGCTCACCAGCAGCACCATGACCAACCAAGGAGCCGCGACGGCGAGCCGGGCTGCGTTGACTGTCCAGGACTGCCGGGCTTCCAGTTCGCTCCGGGTTCTGGCACTTTCCCTGAGGAACTCGGCAAGTGTCCCCAGCAGCCTGCCGAGGTCTGAACCGCCCACTTCCCTCGTGAGCCTCAGCGCTTCGATGATGCGATCTGCCACTGGATCAGCAAGACGCTCCTTGAGCTTGTTCAGTGAAGCATCGAACTGGCCACCAGCCCGGTAGTCGGAGCCGAAATCACGAAAGACGTGACGAAGTTCCTCCGGCCCTTTCTCGCCCAACTGGATGAGGGCCTCCGGCAGCGATAGGCCCGCCCGGATCGCGGATCTAAGGTGATCAACAACGTCCGGCCACAGCCGCCGCAAAACCGCAGTCCGCCGTCGGGCGCGCCACCTGACCGCCACGATGGGAAGCCAGGCTCCGAACAGACCGAAACAACATGAAACCGGCCATGACTTGCTGACGGCAAAGAAGGCCAGCATCACGAAAAGCCCAAGCCCGAGGCAACTGCCGACGAGGCCGGCGCCCGTCACTTTTTCAACCCCGGCCGCAAGCAGCAGGTCGTGGAGGCGGCTGGTCCGCGGTTCCTGCCTGACGCTTTCCGGTTGTTCCCAGGCCGACCACCAGATGAGAAAGAGGCCCGCCCCTGCCAGCACGCCAAGCAGCGGGGCCATCAGCGCGACTCCAGCAGTGCCGCAACGTCGTAACCCGACCGGGCGAACTTTTCCGGCGCGGGCATCGAGCTGGCTTTCGGCTGCAGCTGTCCGTCGACGAGGGAAAAGACCATGGACGATTCGATGACGCCGTTCTCGACCCTCCTTCCCAGCGACAGGATCTCAGTCACCCGCCTCCGGCCGTTCACCTGCCGGCTGCAATGGACCACAAGGTCGATGCAGGAGGCGACGGTGGGCACAACGAACGCACTGGCGCTCTATGTCAAAGCACTACAAGGGAACTATGCTGACCACATGACTACTCGAGCAGCCATCTATTGCCGTATCTCCAAGGACCGCGAAGGCGCCGGCCTAGGTGTACAGCGCCAGGAACAGGACTGCCGCGAGGTTGCCCAAAGGCTCGGCTGGGAAGTCGCTTGTGTGCTTGTAGACAACGACATCAGCGCCTACAGCGGCAAGATGCGGCCCAAGTACCGGGAACTGCTGGAAGTCATGAAGTCCGGCGCCGTTAAAGGGGTCATCGCATGGCACACGGACCGGCTGCACCGGTCCCCCCTTGAACTCGAGGAATACATCGACGTATCCGAATCTCAGGGCATCACAACGCAGAGCGTCAAGGCCGGGGAAATTGACCTCAGCACCGCGTCAGGCCGGGCCGTGGCCCGCACGTTGGGCGCATGGGCTCGCTATGAATCGGAACACAAGTCCGACAGGATCACTAGGAAGAAACTTCAGCTCGCGCAGGCAGGCGCATTCACTGGCGGGCCTGTCCCCTACGGCTGGGAAATGGTCAACGGCGCCCCTGTGATTGTGGATTCCGACGCGAAAGAGATTAGGCAGGCCATCACGGCGACTATCGCGGGGGCAAGTATCGGCTCCATCGTCCGCGACATGAACGACCGCGGCGTTTTGACCCGCCGGGGGCAGAAATGGACATCAACGGCGGTTAGGAACATGCTCCTGCGTCCGACTAACGCAGGCCTGTCAGCGTATCGCGGGGAAATCGTTGGGCAGTCCACGTTCCCGGCGATCATCACAGAGGACCAATGGCGGACGGTTACGGCCATCATCACGAACCCGGACCGTAGGACCCAGACCGATTCTCGAGTCAGGCACGTACTAGCCGGCCTGCTTCGCTGCGGTGGTTGTGGTGCGCCCATGAAAACATCCTCACGCGCTGCCGGTAGCGGGCCACGCAGCTCGAGGTTCTACTACAAGTGCCCAACCCGCGGCACTGGGCACGCATTTCAGACAGCCGACCCTGTGGAGAATCTTGTATCAAGGATGGTAGTCGCCTGGCTTGAGGAGCCCGGCAATATTGCACGCGTTTCAGGCCCGCAGAACCAGGACAGGCAGCATGAATTGCAGAGCGAGGCTGTAGCCCTCCGGGGCCGTATGGATGAGGCCGCGAACAGCTTTGCAGACGGCCTCATCACGGCTAAGCAGATGGAATCCATCACGAGCCGAGTCAAGGTCAAATTGGGAGAAGTTGACAGGGACCTTGCTGCCGCGGCACGGGCTTCTGTAGTGCCAGCGTTGGCCGCGGAGAATGTGCGGGCATGGTGGGAGTCCGCCGGAATAGAGCGCCAGCGCACTGTTATTGACGCGCTGATGATCCCTTACGTTGAGCCGGTGAAGAAGTCGGCCCCGCGCTTTTTTGATCCCAACCGGATCCGCATCGAGTGGAAACACGACTGAGCGCGACGTAACAAAGAGAATATACATCGTAACATTGGAGAATAGAGGCGCCTTCCAGTGTGATCTTTGTCACACTTTATTGACTCTCCTCCTGTGGATTATGCCGGGAAAATGTTACTTCGTGATACCCTCCCAGACGCCGCCTAACATGCGCTTTTCTTGCCTGGGGTATGCGGGATCCAATCCCCCTATCCCCCCGATAAACCGCGCCAATTAAAGGGGCGGGCTTAATTCTGTGTTGACGGGAGGCCTTTTTACATGCCCCGACACGCCCAAATCCGGGCAAGTCGACACGCCGTGAACCGAGTATCCCCTAGTAACAATCCCGCCTGTGGATAGCGGCTTGCGGCCGCCTCGGAATGGGCCGCAAGGGGGGTGTTAAAAAGCGGAGGCCCGTGGGAATCTTGAATTAGCCGGAGGACACAAAAGAAACCCGCAACTCCTGCGAAGAGTCTGCGGGTTCGTCACGTCTGGCCAACACTGTTAACTGCCTTGCTCATAAGGCATGACCATAAGGTGCATAATTGGCTCACGCTACCCCGGAACCGGGCTCATACGGATCCGAAGATGAAATCACAGTACCGTCAAACCAGCCTAGCAAGCAAGCGGCGACACGTGAAGCAGAAATCGATGCCTACGTCGCCCGCGTTGTCAGCGAAGCTCCCAAGCGATCAGACGAGTTTCTAGACCGTATCGCTGTATTGCTCCGGCCACAGGCGCAACGCGCCAACGCAACCCCGTGGATCACCGAAAAGCAGTACCAGTCGCTCGAATACCGCCGCTACCTGGACAACGAAACCCCCGGGAAATTCGGATACTTCACTGCTGATGGTGAGGCTGCATGACGGCGGACCACGCAGAGCCCCCCGCCGGATACTGGGCAGAACGGCAAGCACAAGAAGCCGGGACCGTCCACGAATACACGCCCCCGTCTTGGAAGCCACTAGACCTCACCGCATACCTCAACGGAACGCACAAGGCCTTACAGCCGTCCCTCATGGCTCGCGCAGACGGACAATGCATGCTCTACGCCGGAATGGTTCACGCATTCAACGGTGAATCCGAATCCTGCAAAAGCATGATGGCCCAACACGAAACAGTGCGACAGATAAAAGCCGGCAAACGCTGCATGTATATCGACTTCGAATCAGACGCCGCATCAGTCACCAGTCGACTCCTAATGATGGGCGCCAGCCCGGAAGACATCAGCGAGAACCTGGATTACGTCAGGCCCGATGTTGATCCCGTGTCTTTTGCCGATGAAAACGCCGAATGGCACCACATTCTGCAAAACAAATACGCGCTTGTTGTTATCGACGGAGTAACAGAGGCTTTCGCCGTTTTTGGAGTGAAGTCCATTGACAATGACGAAGTGACGGCGTGGGGACGCAAGGTGCCCCGTCAGATCGCCGCAAAGACCGGTGCCGCCGTAGTCGTAGTCGATCACGTTACGAAGTCCTCGGAGGGCCGTGGACGGTTCGCTATCGGCGCGCAGGCCAAGATGTCTTACCTGACAGGCGCGGCCTACATGGTGGAGATCATCAGCCCGGTCGGTGTAGGGATGGTCGGCAAGGTCGCTATGAGAGTCGGCAAGGACCGTCCTGGACAAGTTAGGCCAGTGTCCGGCGAATGGCGCAAAAGTGACCGAACGCAGGAAACCGCAATCGTCACCGTCGATTCAACGATCCCCAATCGGATCCTCTGCACAGTCGATCCGCCCCGGAAATCGACTGACAGCAACGGCCTACCGCTGGAACTCATGGAAGCAATATCCAAGGCCATCGAAGACGCGCCGGCGCCACTCAGCTTCAGACGGATCAATGCGTTGGTTTCCGGCAAGGACGAGAGTAAGCGGGCGGCGATAGCGCTGCTTGAAGCAGACGGATTCATCAGCATCATTCCCGGCGCTCGAAACGCTCACGAACACCACTCCCTCAGACCGTTCAGAGCCTCCCCAGAACCTGAACTGCTCGCAGCGTGAGTGTCAGTGTGTCCCGTTCTAAAGAAACGGGACGGGACACACACACTCAAACACTTCCCAGTGTCTCGGGACACGGTTGGGACACAGTCGGACACGGTCACACACTCGGCGGAAAGAACCCGAATTGAACATCAACGAAAAACACACACTTGCAGAGTGGCGGAACCTCGCAGGCACACGCCAAGGACTCATCAACAAACTCGACAAGAAGGTACGCAGGCTTGAAGCAGAGCTAGCAGCCGTCAAGGCATCACGGGAAGCCGACGCCGCAAGGCTCGCCATGTACGACAGGCGGGAGGCCGCGTGAAGCTCACCAAGGCCGACCTCGAGCAGCTCTGTGACGCCCTAAAGGCCAAAGCCTTACACGAGCAGATGGAACGGCGCCGCTGGCAGCAAAGGGCTATAGAAGCCGAATCACGGCTCGCCATCTACGAAGGGGCACCCGAGTGACGCGCTCCGCAGATAGTTACGAGTCAGAAATCCGGTACTGGCGGGACATGGCCCAACGCCTCCACCAACAGCTACAAGCCGCCAACAACATCCCCGAACAGCACGACGGGGGCCGCGGACTACACCGCGACCCCACCGGCAACAGGGCATCCGCCCGGGCCGACCGCCACCGCAGAGGAAAGAGCTAACAATGCCTTACGATCCGTACCGCGAATCCGTAACTGACTCCTGGGACTGGGCGGCGCAATGCGCCCTATGGCGGTCCCGGGCCATCCACCAGGCCGAAAGAGCCGCACACTTCAAGGCCCTAGCTGAAGCACTCCGCAACGGCACCACCATCAAGCCCAAGGAAAACGCATGACCTATCGAAACGAGATCTTCCGCTCCCGCCCGGACATGTGGGAGAAGAACCATGAGAGGGGCGAAAACCTCCGTGTCGTACAAGCGGAACTCGCCAACCCGGACGGGATGCAACACGGTGTCGCCATATTCGCCGGGCACTACCTCATGGCAGCACTAACCGCAGAGCACGCCTGGAAGCTCGCAGACAGGCTCGCAGACGTGATCGACGGGCTGGATGCTGCGTGACGGCTGCTACCGGCAGGGCGGTTGACGCGGCACGCACCCTCATCACCGCCATAGCCGAGGACGAAACTAGGTCAGCATCGCTGGCCCTGAAACGGATCAAGCGCCAGCAGCTCGGCCCGCGCGTGCTGATCGTGTTGGCGATCATCGCAGCCGGCGCCCTGAAAGACGCCCACGGCGACGGGTGGAAGGACCACGTCACGGACTTCCCGGACAACCTGAACCAGGAGGACGTATGACCACGCCCCAAAGGCCCCCGACGGCTTACGTGCACGGTGTTGACGCTCCGGTCGTTGTCATCCCGGCAAGGGTTTGTGCGTGGCTCGAGCGGTACGCCCGTCTCAACGAGGTGCGGATCCGTGAACGCGGTGCTGACCCCGAGGTGGACGCCGTTCTCGTCGCCGTCAGGCTCGCTGCACTCACCTGGCGGACTACCGCAACCGGAACCTCAGTAGCGGCAAAACCGGAAGCCCCCACAGACTTAAATCAATGGCTCAGCACCACACAAGCTGCTGACATCCTCTACATCACAGACAGAGCAGTACGCCTCGCCATCAGCGAAAAGCGCCTGCCCGCGACGCTCGTCAACGGTCGCTGGCGCATCACCCGAGAAGACATCCAACACTTCGCCGCGGCCAAAGCCGCCCAAGCAGCATAGGAACAAGCACAATGTCCTACGACCTCTCCCGCACCCCGCAAGGCCAGAAGGCCGAAACCATCCAGTCCACCTTCCGCCAGCAGTCCGAATACGTCCGGGGCAACAAGAAGCTCACCGACGCTGGAAAGCGGCAGCAGCTCGCGCAGGTCTACCTGGAGGCGAAACGGCAGCTCGACGCACTCGCAGCCAACGTGCAGCAGCAACGTGAAACCCGCGTTTCTGCGCTTCGCCGTGACCTGTTCGGCGCGGCCGGCACCTCCGACCCGCAGCGGGCCATCAGCTTCCGCGACGCCCAAGAACGAGTCAACGCACTACAACACGGCGACTCAGCCAAGGCAGCCAAGCTGCTCGATCAGGCCGAGCTGTCCGGCGACGATGTCATGGTCAAAGCCGTCATCCAGCGGTCGCTCGAGATGTCATGGGCCGACGTAGCGAACCAGTACATCGAGAAGCACCCCTACTACGGCCAGAAGCTAGAAGAACTCTGGGGTCTGTCAGAACCGACGGACGGCATCGACACCGTTGGCCTCCTGAACGCGATGGTCTTCCGCGTCAGCAAGCCCGGCGAACTCGCACACCTCTGGGACGACAACCAGCTCGAAGCCGTAGCCAACGGCGACTAGCACCCGTCTTACGTGAAGCCAGCTCCGTCGGAACTATTCGACGGGAGGCAGTTGCGTGTATTCCCGATGCTGATGCTGGTTGTGGGGCTGTGCCGGGTATGCCGTGGTGCCCTGCGGGAACTGCTGGTGGGTTTGCTGCGGGGCAGGAGTTGGCTGCTGAGGCTGACCCTGCCCCAGAGTGAAGCTCCGAAACGCCGCGGGCAGCGAATCAATAATCCGCAAAGCACGGCTAGCGCCGATGCACATCATGATCAAACCAGCCACTGAGGCAGCGAAGCTAACGAACCCCAACCCGGCAGCGCCGGCGCCTGCACTGGAAGACGCCGAACCAGATATTCCCACTGCCATCCCTGCAAGAAGTGCACCGACGACAGACGTGACGAGGCCAGCAACGAAGATCCCGGCTGATGGTTTGAACTGCATGTTTCCCCCTAATTCCAAATGAACACCAGGCGCCAGAATATGGCACACGGCCCGTTCTTCAGAACAAGTCAAGTCAATAAGACCCAAGGACTCCCGCAGCCCGCTCATGGCGGGCTTTTTTATGCCCAAAAGAAGGACAACCAATGCCGCTTTATGCGTACGGCACCATGCCGCCCAACTCGCCAAACCCGCCCGAGCCCGTAACTGAAAACCAGTGCGAGGCAACCGAAACGAACGAACCAGAGGACGACAACTAATGGCCTTTACCTTTGAGCAGCTTTTCGCTGCTGACCCCACAAACCCGTCCAACGTGGCATCGAATACTTCAGTTCTGATCTTCGAACCGGGCGACGCCACTCAAACCCCGTTGGCGATTACCGACCCCACAGGCGGGCCATTGACCAACCCGATTCAGGTGAACGCCAACGGATTTGGGCCAGCCTTTGTACATGAAACCCTTGACCGGGTCGCGTGGGCAGGCGCCGGATTCACCGGCTTCGTAACTTCGTACGAGGGCATGAAGCAGGTCGCGGTTGACGCGCAGACCGCCGCCGAACAGGCCGCGGCCACTGCTGGGACTGACGCCGCCGCTGTCGCCACCGCCGCTATCGGGACCGCCACGAACGACGCGGAAGCAGCCGCAGCCAGCGCCGCAGTCGCAGCAACCGCAGCATCACAGGCAGCCGCACTGGTCGGCGCACCTGCTGACACCGCGATTGCCGCCGCTATCAGCGGAACCGGCACGTCGACAAAGACAGCGCTGACGACTGTGATCACGGCTCACGCTGACCCGGTTTACGAGAAGCTGGCGGTCACGGGCTCATCGCTGCCGGCTGCTGCCCAGCGTGCGGCCCGCCGCCGTGACCGTGGCATCGACGCGGCGGCAGAGTTCGGAGTTCCTATCGCGGCGGACACCGCATCAGCCGTGGACGCCTACAACGCTGGCCTAGCCTCAGCAGTGGCGGCAGTGCCCACGGGCGGCGGTGACTTGTTCCTCCGCCGTGGCGTGACAAAGACCGGGACCAGGTTGTTCACGAAGCAGGGCACCGTCCTTCGCGGTGAAGGTGTGGACGCCACAACGCTCTACATCACGGCTGCGGGGTTCAATGCCAACGTTTCGGATGTGCTCGTGAAGGACATGACCATCATGGGCGACAACGCTTCCGCACGCCAGGTCTTCCAGGCCATCGCTTCCAGCGGCGCGAAGAACTGGCGGTTCGAGAACGTGAAGTTCGTCAACATCGGCCTGACCATGGGCCGCATCGGTGCAGTGAAACCGGACGGCGTAGCGCTCACTACCGGCTGCGGCATCGACGAACACATAGAGTTCGATCACTGCGAGTTCCAGGGCTGGCTCGAGGATGGCATGGTGTGGTCGCAGGGCGTCAACCACGTCACGGTCAACCGCTCCCGGATCCACAACATCGGCACCAGCACATCCAAGGGTGACGCGGTGAAGTACTCCTACGGCGCGAAGCATGGCAGGGTCACAGACAATGACTTCTACGACCTCGCACGGGATGCTGTGGACCTCTACGACGCTTACAGCGTGGATGTCATCGGCAACAAGATGAAGAACACAGCCGTGTGCGCCGTCGAGGCCAAGTTTGAGAACGCCGCGCCGAACTCGACCTTCCGGATCCGGATCCATGACAACACCGCCACAAACTGCGGCACGTCGTTCAACAACCTCGCCCCGGTGTTCCAGCTCGCTGTGTCAGACCTAAGCGCGCGCGGCAACATCGTGGACGGCACACCTGGCATGGGCTTCCGCGTTGGGCCGGCAATGTCCACCTCATCAGCACGGGCCACTGACGGGGTATGGATGGACAACCGGGCCTACGGCTGCGGCGGTCACGGGTTCGCCCTCGCCGGCACCGACCGGCACATGATCCGCGGCAACGTCTCTAAGGGCAACGCGGGCAGCGGCTTCTATGTGCCCGCGTCCCTCAACTCAGCACCCATCGGAAACGCCACAGACAACGTCTCCACAGGCAACAGCTTCTCTGACACTTGGATGGCCTAGGCCGATTTGAAAAGCTAAGTATGCTGACGGTACTTTAGTCCGAGTGCCTCCGCGTCCCCCCATTCGCGGAGGCACCGACCTAGAAGAACCCCGCACTGCCCCACGGTGCGGGGTTCTTTGCCTCATTCGGATCCCGTAAGGCGATGTATCGTCAGAGGCCCTGGCGGACACGCTTAAACTCAGCCGCTGCCGCTCGGACGGATTTGAACAAGCTTGGCCTAGGCTGCCCTGCGATCTTGGCGTCAAGACTTAGCGCGTCAAAGTTGGACCAGTTGGTGGGGACGCCCAACTTCTTCCTGTGCGCAATGAAGTGTTTCCCAGGCTCCCTTGCCTTAGCGAGGTTAGGGCCCCACTCATCCAGGACCATCCGCTTGTCGACATACCGGCGCTGAACATACAGCCCCAGAACGTCGTACATCGCAAGTGCGCTGTTGATCTTCTTGTAGGTCCTAGGCTGTTTCTCTCGGAGAAGATCCACATCCTCCACGCTGTGGATCTTCTCAAACATCAAGCGCCTGCCATCCTGCAAATCAGGAGTGATAAGCCGCTCATGCAGTTGGAGGAACAGTTCGCGCCTAGTCTTCCGACGCGTGTGAATGAGCGTGCCGGCTGACACAACCAAGGCGAGCACGCCTATCAAGACGATCGCAAGGTCTTTCAACGTAGTCGAACTGACACCATCAGTCAGCCTGGCAAGCAACTGAATGTCATAGGCAAGAAAGACAACAATGCCACCAAACAACAGGCCGACGGCAAACACCGTCCACTTAATGGCCCTCACTATGAGCGACCAAACAAGAAGGTGCAACGCCTACCGACCGGCAGGGAATGATCTGGACCAATAAGTTTCACCGGATCACTTTATCCGGCTCGCGGCATGGTGGGGGCCAGACCCCGCCGCCGGGGGCCTGGATACCCCGGGGCATAGTCGGTCTGGCTCTGCCCACGCGCTGGTGAATCGGCTTTGTACGGGCCTCTGTGGCGCTCTACGCCCCTGTTTACAGGGAAACCGGCGGGATTCCACCCCTGATTTTTGATTTGATTTGTGGCCTTTCTGAGGCCTTTTGAAAGGACTTTATTTATGACACAGAGAACCCCGAACGGACTAGGTTCCGCGGGTAAGAAGCTGTGGTCTACGGTCACTGACGCTTTTGACCTTGGTGAGCATGAGCTTTTGGTGCTGCTCGAGGCGTGCCGGACGGCGGACACGCTGAATGAATTGGAGGAGGACCGGAAAACGCACGGCAGCGTCATTGATTCTCCGCATGGGAAGAAGGCTAACCCGGCGGTGGTGGAGGCCCGGCAGCAGCGGCTGGTGTTCGCGAAGCTCCTGGCTTCCCTGGCGATCCCTGCGGAGGTGGCGGAGTGATCCCCAAACGGAAGGCGGTCACGGATGTCCCGGCGATCCTTGCTGTTTTTGATCCTCAGCAGTGGGGATCTGTCTTGGAGTGGGTGGTTGCCCGCCGGGCTCACCTGGCGGGCTTGGCGGTGTCGGATCCTGGGCGGTGGGTGGAGTTGACGGCTGAGTCGCATCGAGTGTTGGCCGCGGTTCTGCGGCGTGGAGAACTGGTTTAGAGGGGTTCGTGATGGCAACAAATTCAAGAAATGACCGGCATTACCGGGAGTTGCGGGACAGGTTGAAGCGTAAGAGCGCCCGTGAGGGCGCGTCGTGCCATCTGTGTGGGCACCCGATTGATTATCTGCTGGAGTACCCGTCACCGATGGCGTTCCAAGCGGACCATGTGGAGGCTATCGGCGCCGGCGGGCACCTGTACGGGGAGCTGGCCCCGAGCCATGCGGCCTGTAACGGGCGGCGGCAGGCGAAGCCGCTGGATGAGGTGAAGAAGACGTTTGGGAAATTGAAGACTTCGAGGGAATGGTGAGCGTGAGGATAGGTTCTCAGAGGCCGCGCATTGAGCTGGTTCCGGACTCGGCGTATGACGCCGGGGTGGAGGCGGTGGAGCTTGCCCGTGTGGCTGGTTTGCATCTGGATCCGTGGCAGCAGCATGTCCTGAAGGGCTCCCTCGGGGTGAGGGATGACGGGAAGTGGGCCGCATCCACGGTCGGGGTAGTGCTCCCGAGGCAGCTGGGGAAATCTGTGGTGCTGGATGCCCGGCAGCTTGCCGGGTTGTTCATCCTGAACGAGCGGCTGGCGCTGTCAACCGCTCAGGAGTTCAAGACGACTTCTGAGAGTTTCCGCCGGATCATGGCCCTTATCGAGAACACTCCGGAGTTGGACGCCAAAGTCGCCAAGGTCTTCACGAGCCACGGCTCCGAGGGCATCGAGTTGAAGAACGGGAACCGGCTTCGGTTCATCGCCCGCAGCGCCGGATCGGGTAGGGGGTTCTCCGCCCAGGCCATCTATCTTGACGAGGCGTACGCCCTTACACAGGCTCAGATGGCTGCAATGTTGCCGACGCTGGCGGCTCAGACGATGACGGGAAACGTGCAGCTTTGGTTTGCGAGTAGCGCCGGCATGGAGAACAGCGAAGTGCTGGCGTCCTTGCGTGAGCGGGGGCGTAATCCGCTGTCTGAAGGCCTTGCCTATTTCGAGTGGTCGGCGCCGGATGATGCTGCCTCGGATGACCCAGAGGCTTGGTATCAGGCGAACCCTGGCCTTGGTGTGCGCATTTCGGAGGATCATGTGCGGACGGAGATGGCCACCCTTGGGGACGATGAGTTCCGTAGGGAAAGGCTAGGAGTCTGGATGAAGCTCGGTGGCGAGTCTGTCATCCCTGCCGGGGTGTGGGCTGCGGCTGCGGATGAGTCTTCAAGGCCGGGTAAGGCTGTTGCGTTCGCTGTGGACGTTCCACCAGGCCGCGAGTCTGCCACTATCTGCTCTGCGTCGTACCTGGAGGATGGCAGGATCCATTTTGAAGTTGTGGACCGCCGTGAGGGCACGTCCTGGGTTGCTACCCGACTGGCTGAACTCAAGGAGAAGTGGAAGCCCGTAGCCGTGGTGGTTGATGCCGGTTCGGCGGCTGGTGCGTTGCTTCCGGATTTGCAGCGGGCCCGTGTGCGCACGAAGCAGATCAGCCTCCGCGACTACTCGCAGGCTTGTGGCGCGTTCTACGACACGGTCATGCATGGCAAGGCCAGCCATATTGGGGAGCCGGTGCTTGATGAGGCTGTGGACGCTGCACGGCAGAAGCACATTGGCGAGACCGCGTTTTACTGGACCCGGAAGAACGTCGTCTCGGACATTTCCCCTCTGGTGGGCTGCACAAACGCCCTACACGGCCTACAGTCCAAGGCCCGTCGAACGGGTGAGCCCCGGGGCGGTCGCGTCCTCGTGTTGTAAACGTTCGTAATGTTTGATTCCGGCTACTCACGTACAGCTTCCATGATTCATTCTTAGTTGATTCGAGAGGGACGTGCATGGCAAAAAAAGTATGTGGGTTGCTGGTTTCGTTGGTGCTTGCGCTCACGGCTTGCAGTCAGCCGCAGATAATTACAGCGGCGACGGGTTCCCCAAGCAACGAACTCACAATCCCGTCGGCTGCTCCGGTAATACGACCAACGCCTCCTCCACGACCTCCCTTGCCGGACAGGCCGGTGACGTCGATGGCCGAGATAGTGGAGGGCGCGGTCATCGCGCGTTCTCAGCAACGCGGCGTCGAGATAACACCCGGCGAATGGCAAGGTCTAAGAGACTACATCTGCAACGACCTTGCATCGGGCGGAAGCGGCAGGTGGTTGAATGACGCGGGAAAGGTCGCTTCGGCAGAGATCCAGCAGGAACTAGCTGACTTGAATCTTGACGGCGCTACTATCTCTCAATGTCCCGATCTAAAGCCCGAACTGCCGCCGGGAGTTTATTCGACATCGAACATCAGCGACGACCTGGCCCGGCTCACCCGCCTGGCCTTAATGATGGACGACTATGAGTACGAAAAGCTTTTGTCGAAGTACACGGAGGACCTCGTTGCGTACGGGGAACTCTATGGTGTCGACGTTACGGGATATCTCGAAGTCCTTACTGAGCGGGGCGGGAGCGGCTACAGAACTTTGTGTGCGGATGGATGGGTGTCCTCGAGCGGAGGTGAGCAGGGAGCCTGCTCACACCATGGGGGCCTACGATGAGGGACGCGCTGTAACTATCCGTGGGCGTCTAAGGTGCGGGGACGGCCTCGACAGGGTCGTAGGCGCCAGCCGGGTACACCGTGACGCCGGTGAACTCGGCAGGTACCGCAGGCCCGGTGAGGACGAAGTCCTTCACACTCAATAGAAGGCCAGCATATTGCCTGATCCGATCAATTAAAAGTCCGTGCATGGAGGACATATGAGGGCCGATTGAGTGGCGCTCGTTAGGACGGCCCGGGCAAAACTCAGCGGGCTATAGTCAAGGAATGCAACAGCCCAACGAGGATCCTGCTGGCAGCTCCCTGGTCGAGTCCATGCCTGCTTCCAGCACAGCCGAAGACATAACTGCTGCCGGTTTCAATGCTGCCCTGAACGCCCTGCCAGTTTTCGGTGGGGTGATGTCGTCTATATTCGCGAGTGGTCTGGCGGCGTCAGATAAGAGGCGGCAAGAGGCCTGGTTCCGGCAGTTGGCGAGCGCTGTCGATGCCCTCCGGAGCCGTGAAAACCTGACTATGGACCAGGTTGTCTCCGATGAAAAGTTTGTGACGGCAGTCGTTAGGGGCGTACGCATAGTGCGCGAGACAGAAAATGCCGAGAAGCTTCGTATCGTTACCAATGCGGTCTGCAATAGCGGTAGTTGGGCCTCAAACGACGAGGCCGTACAGACGTTCTTTTTGCGCCTGCTGGAGCGGTACGAGCGAGAGCACATCTTCCTTCTCCAAGCTTTTGATGACCCGAAGAGCTTCCTACAGGCTAACGGCGTTCCTGCTGAAGATGGTCAGATGCATTGGATCTTCGCCAACATCGTTTACCAAGGGATCGCGCACTGGGAACCCCTGGCAGAGATGATTCTTCAGGACCTAGGTAACGACCGCCTTCTACAGCAGGGAGGGATCGGCCTCGGCTATCCGATAGGTGAGGCAGACCGTCGCCTCACCTCTCCTATGGGGCATGAATTTCTCATGTTCTGCTCAGAACCATCCGAAACATAACGGCGGCGTCGGCCTACAGGCCTTGCAGGGTATCGACAACCTTTTGGGAAACTTTCGATCGCGCCTTCCCGTGGCCGCTCGTTACTTCAATTTGCAACGTGGTCTTGGCGAGGCCTGACGATCGGAGTTTTTCACCCACGTCACCCGCCCCCAGATAACAGTGCGCTGTTTCGCCGGGCCCTACAGCCTTCGGAAATTGACTGTCCATCGGTGTCGGCGAAACGCTCGCCAGACCCCGCCCATCGCTCATCCTGAGCCCGATGTTCTGCACGACCGTGGATCCGGTGCGGCCTACGTTCGTAGCCTCTAGATGCAGGTACAGTCGCTTGTCGTCCCCGGATCCCAGCACGTACCCCAGCGAGGCCGACAGCTGTAGTCGGGCGTCATCCCTGAATTTGAGCCATAGGGTAACGCCGAGGGACGCCAAGGAGATGACGATCGCCAAAATTGGGAGTGCCGCACTCCACCAAGATTGCCCTGTCAGTTCGACTTTTATCACCTGGAATGCGACGTCCGACGAGTACATTGCCCAGCCTTTTCGATGGAGATAAGCGCTTTGTCAGCGTCCGAGTCTATCGTTCACTGCATGGTGAAGCAGGATCTGGCAGCGCTGGATGTTTTGCTCGAGAACAGCGGCAGGCGGCGCGGATATATTAGGGCCATGCCCACTTTCACCCTTGCCGGCGTCGCGTATGACTATCTCGCGCCAGAGTTTGAGGGCGACCCGGCAGACGTGCACTCCTGGGAGTACGGTAAATGGCCGAGGGTTGAGGCCGCGGTTCCACTCAAGGACGGCGGAACCGTGAGCGTCTACGGCGAAGCGATGCGCTGGACTCACGCGCTCATCCTCATCCGATGGCTTGACGACGAGGGCCACACTCACATGGCATGGCTCCCCAAAGACAACGCCCGCCGCCTCACCCCGTCGGAGTGGGACATCATCGAATACCACCACACCCCGCCCGAGCGGCGCCCTATCCGATGGGGCAAACGGCTCCCCGGATTCCTGCCCGAGTAGGGAAGCGGTGGCCCGCCCCGATGGGGTTTTAGGACGGGGCCACCTACCGGCGCCGCAGAAGGCGTGCGTCGTTGCGGCGGCGGATGCTCAGAGCGTAGGGACTGCAAATCAAGAAACGATCAACATTACGCTGTTGCTTCTTCCTGGCACTGGGTAGAGGCTGCGACCGGCCCGATACCATCGGTGGCATGAACGATGAGCCCATGCCGACCCCGTCTGAAGACAAGCCAGAACGGGTCAAGAACGACGACCGGCGGGCTAAGTACCCTGAGCACCTGTTGCTGTGGACCCTAGAGGATGTTGCGGCCATGTGCGGCATCAGCCGCAGCACCGCGTACCGGCACCTGAAAGAGAAACCGTGGCCGTATCATCACCGCATCGGCACCGAGCTGAGGTTCTCCGAAGCGGACATACAGGCAATACAAGCCATGTATCGCCAAGCCGCCAGTCCACCAGACAAGCGGGCCAGAAGCACGAGGATCGGGTCGGAAGCAGCCCGACGCAGAGCGCACGCCTACAACATCAGGAACGGACTCAAAGAGCCGCCAGCGCCTCGCTAAGGGGCAAAGAATAACCCCACCAGCCAGGGCCGCAAGGGTTCTTTGGCTCTTGAGGGGTTCTAGTCGTTGCTCTGCTTCAGAGCCATACCTGTTATCACCATCACGAGTCCTATGACCCCCAGTATTAAGGAGAAGATCGTAGGCATGAGGAGCGTCTCTACGCACGTGAGGTTTGATGACCCCCGAAACCAGGCAGTACCGCAGTAGGGTAAGAATTCTCCGTATGCGTAGACGGGAAGGACGCCGAGCACGAAAGCGACGGCGATAAAAGCAACTCCAACTTTCAATAGGAACTTAATTCG
The DNA here is from genome assembly GCF_059090445.1 of Arthrobacter sp. B2060. Classification (NCBI taxonomy): domain Bacteria; kingdom Bacillati; phylum Actinomycetota; class Actinomycetes; order Micrococcales; family Micrococcaceae; genus Arthrobacter; species Arthrobacter sp. B2060. The sequence goes on along the minus strand of NZ_JBNHFR010000005.1, from coordinate 263,937 downwards.
CGGCGTCATTGACATATCTTCGCATCCCACGCCTTTCATGTCAGCCGCGTATCCTGCCTTAAATCGAGCGCGCATAAAAGAACACCGCCTGCATTTGCAGGCGGTGTTCCCTTTTTGCGGCGTCTATGCGGCGTCTAGCGCCCGTACCTCTGCCCGCTTCTGCTCAATCAGGGCCAGCCGTGCGAGCTGCTCATCCGGACCCGCGTTCATCAGCCGGTTAATCTCCGCAACGTGGTCGGCGGTGAACCGGATACTGTCCGCGGTCGTGCCGTGGTGCGGCCAAGATGCCAGTTCCCGGTACGCCTTGCAGCTCGTAATCCCGAAGTGGCGTGCAACGTCGGACATGCTGAAAGTAGTGCTCATAATGTGTCCCCCCTGGACATTTGTTTTTGTACAGCTACGCCGCGACGGCTTGCTGTGTCCTCACACTAAACGCACTGGAAATGTTGTCCCCCGCCAGCAGCGGCAGGGTGCAGATCTTCGTCACGGCATCATGGGCCGAATTCGCATGGACCGTGCACATTCCGGGAAGGCCCGAATTCAAGGCGATGAGCATGTCGAGGCTTTCGGCTTCCCGCACCTCTCCGACCACCAGGCGGTCCGGGCGCATCCGCAACGCCTCCTTGACCAGCCGGCGCAACGGAATCTCCCCCTCGCCTTCGAGGTTGGGCTGGCGACATTGAAGTCCCACCACGTCACGCAGCGGAAACTGCAGCTCAAAGATTTCCTCCACCGTGATGACCCGCTCGCGGCTGCCGATGCTGGCGGCAAGGCAGTTCAGCATGGTGGTCTTGCCTGCCTGGGTGGCGCCCGAAACCAGGATGTTGAGTCCGCTGGCCACCGCGGCTCCGAGGAACCGGGCAGACTGCGGTGTCAGGGTTCCGAGGTCGACGAGGTGCTCGAGACGGCTCGCCTTGACGACGAACTTGCGGATGTTTATGGCCCAGTGCCGCTTGGTCACGTCAGGGATGACCACGTGCAGCCGGGAGCCGTCCGGCAGCGCTGCGTCGACAAACGGCGAGGACATGTCGAGGCGCCGTCCCGAGCTTTTGAGCATCCGCTCCACCAGGTCGCGCACCTGTTGGTCGGTGAGGCTGAGCGACGTGAGTTCGGATTCGCCGTTGCGGGCCACGTAGACCTCGTTTGGCGCGTTGATCCAGATTTCCTCGATGCCCGGGTCGTCGAGCAGAGGCTGGAGAACGCCAAATCCTGCCACGGCGTCAAAGACAAACCTTCGCGCGGTGTCAGCCGAGCCAAGCGGAGGCAGCGGACCCATCAGGGCGCGCTCGTCATAATCGCTGACAGCCGCGTCAACGAGCCGCCGGACCTCCCCGGCCTGCCGGAGCGGATCCAGGCCCCGCCGACGGATAAGCTCCCGAACTTCGTCCTCGACTATCCGCACAGCATCCATCAGGCCCCCCGTACCCCTGCCACCCCCAGCGGAGGCAGTGCAATTGGGTTAAAGCTAAGGGATCGGGATCACGAGGCATAGTCAAACAGCCAAGTTGTGGATAAGTCAGGGCGCGCCCCGGGCGGGGACTACTCTTCCCCGGCGTAGCCGAAGGGGTTGGAGCTTTGCCAGCGCCAGTGGTCCTCACACATCTGCGCGAGATCCCGGTGCGCGGACCAGCCCAGGTCTGCGAGGGCGGCGGAGGCATCGGCGTAGCTGACAGCTGCATCCCCCGGCCGCCGCGGTGCGAACTCGTACGGAATCGGGTGCCCGGCCGCAGCCCCGAACGCTTCGATGACTTCCAGCACGGACGAGCCGCGGCCGGTGCCGAGGTTCCAACGGAAGGACCCCGTCTTGGTCTCGAGGTAGCGAAGGGCGGCGAGGTGGCCAGCGGCGAGGTCCATCACGTGGATGTAGTCGCGGACGCCCGTGCCGTCCGGCGTGGGGTAGTCGTTGCCGAACACCATGACCTTCTCCCGCCGGCCCACAGCCACCTGGGCAACGAACGGCAGCAAGTTGTTGGGGATGCCGCGCGGGTCTTCCCCGATGCGTCCCGACTCGTGCGCGCCGACGGGGTTGAAATAACGGAGCAACGCGATGCTCCACCGCGGATCCGCGTCGCTCAGGTCAGAGAGGATGTCCTCTATCTGTTCCTTGGTGCGGCCGTAGGGGTTGGTGGCGTCCAGGGGTGACTTTTCAATCAGGGGAACGTGCTCTGAGGCGCCGTATACCGTGGCGGACGAACTGAACACCAGCCGGCGCACACCGGCCTTCTCCATGCTCTCCAGCAGGTTGAGCGTGCCGACGACGTTGTTCTTGTAGTACCACAGCGGCTTCTCAACCGATTCCCCCACCGCCTTCAGCCCGGCGAAGTGGATGACGGCGTCGAAGCCGCCTTCTGCAAAAACGGCGTCGACAGCGTTGGCGTCCAACAGGTCGCCTTCCCGGAATGCCGCTTTCTTGCCCGTGAGCTCTTCCACACGATGTACGGCCTCGACACTGGAATTCATAAGGTTGTCCAGCACCACAACCTCATGCCCGTCCTCGAGCAGACAAAGTACGGTGTGCGATCCGATGTACCCGGCTCCGCCGGTGACCAAAACCTTCATGGCCCCCAGTCTAGGACAGCCAGCTACTGCCGCTTGTCTATGACGGGGTGCCGGGGGCACAGATCGGGCGTTTCGCCGGCGCCTCAAACACGATCACATGTCACAGGACAACCAAGCGTCACAAAACGATCAGCTGCCACAACATACCCATTCGTCACTTCATTACCACAAATGCTAGGATTGATGCGAACATCGCTGCAGGTGTGAAGAGGGCTCAGCTCGGGGGAAGTCCAGCATCTGGGGCCACTTCGGCCCGCAGCTTCAGGCTGGGGGTAGAACAATGAACCGTTCCACGAAATGCAAGGAGTCCGCAGGCCTTGCGGGAGCCAGACGCTTGGGCCGCTTAGGCATCTCCACGCTGCTGTGCGCAATGCTGGGCATCGGCGGTGTCCTCCCCGCCCAAGCCGCCCCGGCCCCGGAAGCCGAACCCTCGAGCGGCGGCACCACTGCTGCCGGCGCGGGGACTGAGGGCACCACCGCATCTGCTGGCACCACCGCACCGGCCGAAGAACCCGGGGCCCCAGCTATAGACATGGATTCGCTCCGGGCTGAAATGGGACAACACGGCTCCTACATGGGCCAGGGCGCCAAGACCCGTGCTGCCAGCTACGAGAGGCAGCACGGAACAAGGTCGGCAGATACTCTGTCCACGCAGGCAACCAACACCTGGATGGCGCCGGGCATTCAGGGCCTGGACGTCAGCAGCCACCAGCCGACGGTCAACTGGGCAGCCCAGTACAACATGGGTGCCCGGTTTGCGTACGTCAAGGCGACTGAGGGAACTACCTACCGCAACCCGGTGTTCGGGTCCCAGTATGCGGGTGCGTCAAGTGCGAGGCTGATCCGCGGCGCCTACCACTTCGCCCTCCCCAACGTTTCCAGCGCAGCGGAGCAGGCAAACTACTTCGTCAACAACGGCGGCGGCTGGACCCCGGATGGCAAAACCATGCCGCCCCTCCTCGACATCGAATACAACCCGTATGCATCGCTCGGCAATTCCTGCTACAACATGAGCCAGGCGGCGATGGTCAGCTGGATCAAAGCCTTCTCCAATCAGGTTCTGGCACGAACCGGGCGCCTTCCGATGATCTACACCACCACGGACTGGTGGCAGACATGTACGGGAAACTCGTCGGCATTCTCCCGGCAACCGCTGCATCTTGCCGCATACTCCCGGTACGTGGGCGCCATGCCCAACGGCTGGGCGACATACAGCGTCTGGCAGTACAGCGCCACGGGTCCATTCGCCGGCGATTCCAATGCCTGGAACGGCACGCTGGCCACGCTGCAGAAATTCGCCTCGACAGCGGATGGCGCAATACCCGCTCCCTCCATAACATCGCTCGGGGACGTTGTGGCCGTGGACAGTTCGGGAATCCTCTGGGATTACCCCGCCACGGGAAACGGCACGCTCAAGCCCAGGAGGCAGATCGGAAGAGGCTGGACAGATGTCCGGTCCGTCAACGCGATCGACTGGAACGCAGACGGCGTCCTTGACCTAGTTGCCCAGTGGACGTCCGGCCGGGTCAATGTCTACCTCGGCGTGGCTGCAGGCGGATTTGCCACGGGCCCCGTTCTCGCGGCATCCGGCTGGAGCAAGTACCAACTGACCATCGGCTATTGGCTCCGGGGCAGCTACTTCCCCCACATCATTACCCGCGACGACTCCGGCGTCCTGAGACTCTGGCGGAACAGCTCAGGTTCCGGACTCGGCGCAGCAACCACGATCGGCAATGGTTGGAGCAACATCAACCTGACAATGATCGACTATGACGGCGACGGCAATCAGGACATCCTGGGCCAGGACCCGGCCGGAACCCTGCGCCTGTACCGTTCTGGCGGAAACGGCGCCTTCGTGGCGGAGCCGCGAAAGATACTGGGCGGCGGCTGGCACAAGATGACGAGCGTCACCGTCACCACCAATTTCAAGGGTTCCGGGACAAACGGCCTCATGGCGAGGAGCTCCGCGGGCCAGCTTACCTACTATCCTGTTCCGGGCAACTCCGCCTGGGGAGCGCCGGCGTCCATCGGTTCAGGGTGGACCGGCTACCTCATCGCAGGCGGCGAGAACATCAACCTCGAGGTCGCCCCGCCACCCGCCCAGCCGACGCCATCGATCCAGGCCTCCACCGACGTCGTCACGGTCACTGCAGCGGGTGACCTCTACCGGCACCCGACCGGCACGGGCACCGTCGGTGCCGAAACCAAGATCGGTGCAGGGTTTACGGGTCTCTCCTCCACCCACGTTACCGACTGGAACGCAGACGGGCTCCACGACCTGGCAACAGTCAGCACCGGCGGGGACCTGAGTATCCATTTCGCCCTGCCGGCCGGAGGCTTCGAAGCCCCGGTCCAGGTGCTCTCCGGGCTGGCAGGTGCCGTCGTCACCATCGGGCCTTGGCAACGGGCAGCAAAATACCCCGGCGTCATAGTCCGCGGGGAAAGTGGCACACTCCAGTACTATCCCAACGATGCCGGCAGAATGCTTGGCCAGCCAAGCATTGCCGGGTCAGGCTTCGTCCGCATGCACATTGTGATGACAGATGCGGACGGTGACGGCAACCAGGACATCGCTGCCGTGGACCACGCTGGGGTGATGCGGATTTACCGCTCCAACGGGACAGGCTCCGTCATCGATGAGGCCCGGACCGTCATGGGTTCCGGCTGGAACACCATGAGCAGTATCAGCCCGGCCCGGGCCTTTGCCTCGGCTACATCCAATGGCCTGCTCGCCCGGGACCGCTCAGGGCAGCTGTTTTACTATCCACTTGTTGCAGCCAAGTTCGGGACGCGGAGTTCTCAGGCCGGTAACTGGAACGACCGCTTGATATCCGGAAGCGCCAACCTCGTCGCCAAGCCCTCGCTGAACGGCACCTCTGACATCCTCACGATAGATGCCCAAGGAAAGCTCTGGAACAATCCGGCACGCGGCAGTGGGTCGGCGGCCAGCGCCTATCTGATCGGCGCCGGCTGGTCCGGTATCAAATCCCTGCACGTAGTCGACTGGAACTCCGACGGCGTCGCAGATGTGCTTGCGCAACGCGCTTCGGGTTCCTTGGCTGTCTACATTGGCGGGGCGTCTGGCGGGTTCGCTGGCCCTCAAACGCTCGCGGCCGGCGGCTTTGCCCAGACGAACATCGTTGTGGGTCCCTGGTTGAAATCCGGCACCTACCCGGGGCTGGTGGGCTATGGAGCTGACGGGGTCCTGCACTACTGGGGCAACAGGTCTGGCACCGTCCTTGATGCACCTGTAAGGATCGGCCGCGGCTGGAACTCACTGACGTTGGCCATGATTGACCTCGACGCCGACGGCAACCAGGACCTGCTGGCCGTCGACCCGTCCGGGGCCATGCGGCTGTACCGCTCCAACGGTCAGCAGGCCTTCATTGCGGAACCCCGGAGGGTGGTCGGGGCGGGCTGGCAGTCCTTCCGGCAGTACTCCGGAACGACGGGCCTTGGCGGCAGCGGGACTACGGGACTGGTCGCGGTTCAACCTTCGGGACTCACGTATTACTACCCTGTGTTGCCCGGAGGCACCTGGGGCGCCCGCACGCAGTCAGCGGTGCTCGGCCAAGCCACGACCGTGTCGATGACAACGCCCTCCAAAAGGTAGCTCCGACAGGTAGCCCCGAAAGCGGCAGCCCCCGGCAGCTGACGGCTACCCAGTTGGCAGTGACAGGACGACCGGGCCGGCTGTTGCCGGCCCGCCGCACTGTGCACTTCCTCCGACGCGGGTCCATGCAAGGTCCACGTCGCGTTCGGCAAGGAGCTCTCCGCCGGCGGACAACGCGCGTACGGTGGCCTGTTTCGGGGCGGTCATGACGGCGCTGAACTGCCACGTGCGGTCATCGACTTTCCTGCCGACATAAGGTGTGTATTTTGATGTTGCGGCAGGTGTCCCCGGTGTTGCAGGCGCACCGCCGTCTGCCTGCCCCGGGGCCAGGGGTGCCTCCGGGGTGACGGTCGTCTTCGGAGCGGTGGTCGGCTTTGGAGCAGGTATGGAGCAACTTCCGTCTGCGCAGAATTCGACAGAGCCCACGGTTTCTACCGGACCTTCGAGGATCACGGTGGCCGAGTTGCTCCATCCGATGGCCGGGCAGGGGGTGCTGGAAACGGAGCAGCCTGCTGTTCCGGAGGTGACCATCAGGATCAACGGGACGCGGAACAGCACGCTCTTCATGGACTCATGATGGCAGGTCCGGCGAAGGGGGTGCCGGCCTCCGCCAGTTTTCAAACATGACGGAGGCCCGCACCGTTCCCTATCGAAGGGAACGCTCGATGGCATCCTTCAAATACGGGGCCAGCGTCCGCGCGTAGGTCGACGTCATGTGATGGCCGTCGAAATAGACCACGACGTTGCCGATGACGCTCTGGCAGCGCCCGCTGGAACAGAAGTATTTGTCCATGTTCGCGGTGGCGATGGTTGGAAGTTTCAGTTTGGACGCAGCTTGGGTGAGAGGGTCGGGCTGGTGCCACTGCCCGACGGATCCGGAGCAGGCCGCGTAGTCAGGCTCATGGAGTGAGAGGCAGTCCGGCACAGAGCCTGTGGTGGCCTGGGGGTTGGGAGTGTCCTTGAGGACCAGTACGCGGGTGCCCGCCGCGGCCCACTTCTTCAGGTAGCTTTCATACCCTGCGGCGGCCGCTGCGAGGTTACCGGCACCACCGGGTGCCCCGTCCACCGGCCGGGCGACCCGTTCTGAAGTTACGACGAGATCGTAGGCGTCACCGGACGTCTCCCGAAGAACCCATTTTCCCCACTCCGCACAACCGGCCCCTGCCTCAGCCGTCGAGAACTTCAATTTGGCGTCGGTGGCGTTGCAGGCAGAAGCAAGATAGGTCGTAATCGTCCAGCCACGCTCATCTGCGAGGGCCTGAAGGGCCGGCAGCCAGTGGCCCGCGTGCGAGTTTCCAACCAGTGCCACACGCGTCGGTCCTGATCCGTAGGTGCATACCGGATGTTCTTCGAAAGTCGGTTCGAAGGACCAGCAATTGTCAGCGTAAGCGTCAGACTTATCGTTGATGGCGGCTTCAGGAGCCGGAGTGACCGGTCCGCTGGGTTCGGCCGAACAGCCCGCTGCGGTGTTTGCCAGGGCTGCTGCACCGAAGCATTGGTTTCCTTCTTGTGAAAGAGCTGCCACCTGGCCGGCCGATACGTCGCTGCGGTGCCGGACTTCAGCTATCTGTGCGGCCCCCAGCAGAACAACAACTGCCATGCCAGCCGCTGCCGCGAGAAAAGTGGTGCTGAGCTTCTGGCCGCGCGGGGCAGTACGGAAGCGATCCTCAACGAACTTCTTGGTCAGCCAGGACAAAACCAGTGTGAGGGCCAGGATGAGGCACTTGTCCCACAGGCTGAGGCTTCCTCCGCTGACATAGGGGACCAAAATGATCAGCGGCCAGTGCCACAGGTAAACCGAGTAGGACAGATCGCCCAGCACCCGAACCGGCGGCTGCTGAAGGATCACGGTTGGGGAATGCCGCTGCTGGGCATCAGCCCAGATGACAGCCGCCGTTCCAGCCACCGGAAGAAGGGCGGTGTAGCCAGGAAATGGCGTGCTGCCGGTATACAGGACTCCGGCGGCCACGATGGCCGCGATGCCGGCCCAGGCCACCAGCGAGTCCCGGGAGCGGGCGTCCCTCGCCGTCCGCGAGGCGGCGAACGTTGCGACGAGGCCGCCGGCGGCCAGTTCCCACATGCGCGTGGGGGTGACGAAGTAGGCGCTGGCCGGCGTGGCGGCGGTGGCATAGATGGAGTAGGCCAGGGAAATGGCGAAGACTCCGCCAACAAGTATTTGTGCCGAGGTTGTCCTGCTCCACCGCAGCCGGGCGGCGAGCCAGAAGGCTGCAAAAAACAGGATGGGCCAGACCAGGTAGAACTGTTCCTCTACCGACAGGGACCAGAAATGCTGTACCGAAGAGGCGGCGTTTTCCGCAGCAAGATAGTCCACGGAACCGGCGGCCAGGGTCCAGTTCTGGACATACAGTGCTGAGGAGATGATTTGGGTGGCGGTGTCTTCCCAGCGCGACGAAGGCGCAACGACCCGGGTTGCAACGGCCGACACCGCCAAGACGAGCAACGACGCGGGAAGCAGGCGTCGCACGCGGCGCCGCCAGAAAGCTACCAGGTCACGTCCACTCAAGGGGGGACTTGAGAGGATATGCGAGGTGATCAGGAAGCCCGAAATAACAAAGAAGACATCCACACCCACGAAGCCGCCCGTCAACCGGTTCGGCCACAGGTGGTAGAGGACAACCATGCCCACCGCCAAGGCCCTGAGTCCCTGGATATCAGCGCGGATTCGTCCCGGGGAGCCCGCGGCCTTACCGGACTTGGAACCCGCTGCAGGATCGGCTCGCTGGAGCGTTGCGGGATCTGCGGTCACGTGGGAAGCTCCTACTTTTGGGGTCGGGGTGGCTGTTTTCGGCCAAGGCAATCCCGTCTACGATACCCGGTGAGACCCTGCCCTCGCATTTCCGGGGCTGGCGCCGGCACCCAGGAACCCGTTATTTCTGCAGCGGCGCGGCATCCTTGCTGCGCGGGAGGAAGTGCCGCTTCAGCCATTTGCCGACCTTGTGGAAATGGCGCTCGACCAGCAGATAGTAAGCGTAAGCGAGGATGTTGCAGATGATCAGCGACAGAAGAATCAGCTGCCACGCCGACAGCACGGAATGCAGGTAGAACCAGATGTACGTAATCACGGAGAAGTGCACGAGGTACAGGGAGTAACTGAAGCTGGAAAGGAAGATACTGCCGGAGACGAACCACCTGCCGGCGGATGTCCGGAACGAACCGCGGGCAGGACTGTCCCCGCTGTCAGCAGTGCGCGCGGCCCTTCCTTCCAGCGCGAAGAACAGGTGGCAGAACGCCACCGCGGACGCCGCCACCGTCACGGCAGCATGGAGGTTTTGCCCGGTGTAGTGCAGTCCTGCCACGAACACGGCGGAAGCAAGGCCAAAGAGCCACAGGTGCGCTGATATGCGCATCCGGCGCAGGGAAGGGGCTGCGATGGCGTACAGCATGCCGATGATCCAGGCCAGCGATTCATAGGATCCGTGGGCCATGTAACCGACAGGGACCGCGATGGCGAACAGCAGAAGGGCAACCCGCAGGAACCCCATCCGCTTCCCGCTCAGCACAATGAGTGCCAGGATCCCGAACGCCACATAGATCCACCATTCCGCGACCACGGACCAAAGGGGCGCACCGGTCCCCACGGGACCGACGTCGATCCAGGACGTCGAGGTCCTGGCGGCAACCTCCTGGAGCACCGGGTGGTTGAACAGCATCGTAAAGCTGCCGGCAATCGCCTGGGGGCTGAGATCGATACTAATGAAGGGCAGCCGCCTGGAGCCGTGGAACACGAGGAAATCAAAGGCAACTATCAGTGCAACGGCAGGCAGAAGAGGGTAAACAACCCGCGCGACCCGGTCCATCAGGTAGTTCCCGAAGGTAAACCCCGCGTGGCTGCGTTTCTTGAGCAATGCACTGGTGATCAGATAGCCCGAGAGGACGAAGAAAATGACCACGGCGAAAGACTGGATGTAAAAGACACGCTGTCCGGGGACCATAAAAATGCCCGGCACGAAGATGTTGAGGGCGTGACCCAGCACGACGGCCTGGGCCGAAATGCCGCGGGCGAAGTCAAAGAAGACAATGGTGCGCGGGGCCGGCTTGGCCGCCGCATGTTCCGTGGCCGACTTCGGCGGAGCCGCAGTTTCCAGGCTGCTGGTGCCAGTCATTGTGAAGCCTTTCCCGTCCGCTTTGCCCTGCGCTGGTGCCATAGTGCCAGTCCGCACCCTGATGCCACGGCCAACACGCCTGCCGTGATGATGCCGGACACGATGTCCCGCGGCACCATCAAGAGCACCACGACATACCCCACCGCGGCAAGACAGCACAGCGCATAGGTGCGCATCGGCCACCCGCCGGGGGCCCGCCGTCGTGCGACCAGAAAGTAGACGCCGCCCAGCAGGAAAAACGAGCCGGCAGAAGTCGCCGCCATCAGCACCAGGTTGCCGCTGGAGGCCGGCCAGAGGGCCGCCAGGGCCGAAACGACCAGCACAGACGGCGTCACGACCGCCAGAATCCAGGTCATCTTGTCGGCGAACAGCAGAGAGGACGCGTTCAGGTACAGCAGGTAACCCAAGGCAATCAGGGGCATTATCTGCGCCACGGGAATGAGGTCTTCCCGCCCGACAGCCATGACATGGGTGACCACGTTGGCTCCGCCGCTCGCCACGACGACGATCGCAAGCCCGGCGAAACTGGCGGTCTTCATCACCGAGCGCACGCGCTCCGGCCTTTCACCGGGCTTGGCCGACATGATCGCAGGCACCCAGGCGTTGTTCAAAGCCCCCAGCAGCGTCACGGTGCCCAGGACAAAGATCTGCACCTTGCCGTAGTCGCCGGAGACGCCCTCGGCTGCCACGGCTGCCAGCAGGAACGCCGCGCCCTGAGTCAGCAGCATCATGGAACCGGTGTGTGGCAGGACCGGAAGGCCAATGAGCAGCGCCTCTTTGGCAGCGCCGTGAACAGAGAACGGCGGCGCCGGCGGCGCCACAAACAGTGACGCGACGGCTGTCAGGAAGACCGCGGCCCCGAAGCCGACCATGAATACACTGGCGGAAGCACCCACCAGGAGCATCGCAATCAGGCCCACGCCATAGGCGGCCACGGATGAACCGAGGCTCAGCAGGACAAACGCCACCGGGCGGCCCTGCGCCCTCAGCAGCGCCTGGGCGGCCAGCACTGTGGCAAGCAGGCCCATGGTCAGCAGCGCGATGGTGAAGCTGAACGCGCCGTCGCTGCCTCGCGCCAGCCCCCAGTAGGCAGCCGCCGCGAGGACGCCCACCACCGCGCCGAACAGGCTCAGGAAGCCGCTGATCGAGCGGGCTTTGGCTGCGCCGTTGTGATCGAACCACGTCTTGGTGATTGCCAGCGGAAGCCCCGCGGCTCCGAGCACCACGCCGACCTGGATGACGGAGACGGCCAGGAAGAGTTCCTGCCACTCGGCATCGTCGTTGAGCACACGGAGGGCGAACGGCTGCACCAGGAAGATGCCCAGCCCCTGCATGAGCGCACCGGCCAGATACAGGACGGAGTTCCTGCCGGTTCGTTCCATGGCGCTGCTGTTCCCGGACTCGGCAACATCTGCCCGCCCGGAGCTACTCACCGCTGAGTTTGAGCCACTCGTGGACCCGTTCGATCACGCGGGACTGATCGTCTTCCGTGAGATCGGTGGAGCACGGCAGTGAAAGGCCCCGGGCGAACAGGTCCTCGCCGATGGCGCCGTCAAGGGTCAACTCATGACTCAGCGGCGGCTGCATATGCAGCGGACGCCACAGGGAGCGTGATTCGATGTTGACCTCCGCCAGGAAGTCCTGCAGTTCGTCCCTGGCCCCGGCACCGCGCGATGCCGGAACGAGCACCGAGTACAGCCAGTACGTGGATTCCTGCCCCGGGAGCCTCGGCGGGGTTTCGATCTCAGTGCCGTCGAAGGCATCCGCGTAGCGTGCGGCGATTTCACGTTTCTTCGCGACAAACCCGTCCAGCCGTTCGAGCTGTGCCACTCCAAGAGCCGCGGCGATGTTCGTCAGCCGGTAGTTGAAGCCGATTTCGTCATGCAGGTAGCCGCGGTCCGGAAGCCTGGCCTGCGTCGACAGGTGCTTGGCCTTCGCCGCCAGTTCGGGATCATCGGTGGTGAACATGCCGCCGCCGCCGGTGGTCATGATCTTGTTTCCGTTGAACGAGAACGCACCCATGTGCCCGACGGTCCCGACGTGGCGGCCTTCCAGCGGCCCCTCGGTCCACATCGCGCCGAGAGCCTCCGCGGCATCCTCGATCAGGATGATGCCGTATTCATCCGCAAGTTCCCGCGCGGCCTGGGCGTCGGCGGGCTGGCCCAGGATGTGCACGATCTCGATGGCCTTGGGCAGCTTCTCCCCCGCCGCCGTCCTGCGCTCGATCTCCCGGCGCAGGCTTGCAACGTCCATGCACCAGGACTCGGCCAGCGAGTCCACGAGCAGCAGGTCGGCGAACTGGTAGGACGCCGCGTTGGAACTTGCCATGAAGGTGAAGTCCGACACGGCGACCAGGTCCCCGGGCTGAACGTCGGCCAGGCGCATCGCGATGTGCAGGGCCGCGGTTCCCGACGCGCATGCCACGGCGTGCTTGGCGCCGACGTAGTCAGCGAACTTCTGCTCGAATTCGGAGACGAACTGCCCCACGGAAGAGACAAACCCGCTGGCGACGGCTTCGTTCACGAGTTCGGCTTCACGCTCACCGATATTGGGTACAGCTAGGGGGATACGGCTCGCCACAATTGACCTTTCTGGCAAAAACTATCGGGAGTATCGTGCGGCAGCGGAAAGGTCCACGCCGCGGGCCTTGATCCATTCGGCGGATTCGCGCAGGCCCTCTTCGAGGCTGACCTGCGGTGCCCAGCCGAGTTCGGCCAGCGCCTGCGACGGGTCCGAAAGAAGGTGCATGACTTCGCTGGCTTCCGGGCGGACGCGCTCGTCCTGGGTGATGATTTCCGCCGTCGATCCGGTGACCTTGCGGGCCATTTCAACGAGTTCCCCGATGGAGACGTCATAGCCGGTGCCGAGCTGGATGACCTGGCCCTCCAGCGGGATGTCCGCGCTGGCTGCCTTCACGAATCCGTCGGCGGTGTCTGTGACATAAGTGAAGTCGCGGCGGGGGGTCAGCGATCCGAGGTGGATCTTGTCGGCGCCGGCCACCATCTGCTGCAGCACTGTGGGAATAACCGCACGTGCGGACTGCCGGGGACCGTAGGTGTTGAACGGACGCAGCACCACAACGGGAGTCTCGAACGAGCTCGCCCACGCCTCGCAGAGCTTGTCGGCGGCGATTTTCGTCGCGCTGTACGGGGACTGGCCGCGGAGCTCGTTTTCGATGGTGATCGGCACGGTCTTCGGGGTGCCGTAGACCTCGGACGTGGAGGTGTTCACCAGCCTCGGCACGTTGTGGCGGCGCACGCCCTCGAGGACGTTCAGCGTGCCAACGACGTTCGTCTCCACGTACGAGCGGGGTGCCTCGTAGGAGTAGGGAATCGCGATAAGGGCCGCGAGGTGGAGGACGACGTCCGAACCGGCAACGAGGTCGGAGACGTACTCCGCGTCGCGGATGTCGCCGAGGCGCAGGTCCACTGAGTCACGCTCTTCCGGGCTCAGGTCATCAAGCCACCCGTACGAACCGTTGGAGTTGTAGACGCAAAGGGCACGCACGTTGGCGCCCTGGGCGATCAGCCGCTGGGTGACGTGGCTTCCGATGAAGCCGTCCGCACCCGTAACAACCACGGTCTTGCCCGTAAGGTTCTGCTGATTCAAGGTGATCACTGGCCTTTCGCTGTTGCTAGGTCTTTGGGTGTTCCGACGTCGATCCAGTCGGATTCGATCGGCCATGCGGCCACCGTCTTGGACTGCTCAATGCAGGCCTGGACGAGGTCCGGCATGGAAAAAGGTTCAAGGTATGGCACCAGCGCGAGCGCCTCCGGCGATACGGCGTAAATCCCCGTGCTGATTTCGAATTCAATGCTCGGCTTCTCGACCACAGCGGAGATTGAGCGGTTCTCGCCGATGTCCAGGACGCCGAAGGGCACCTGGTGGACATACGGCCGGGCGGCAACGGTCACGCTGGCGTTCTTGGAAGCGTGGAAAGCGAGAAGCTCCGCAGCCGAGTAGCGCACCATGAGATCCGCGTTGGTGACCAGCACCGGCTCGGAGATGTCCGGCCGTTCGTGGTAGAGCAGCCCCAGGGCACCGGCGGTGTTGAGGGGCTTGGCCGGGTCCTCGTGCAGGTACTTGATCGTGCAGCCGAGCCGGGAGCCGTCGCCGAGGTGGTCCATGATCTTTTCCGCCAGGTACGCCACGGAGACGTAGATGTTCGTGACGCCAGATTCCACCAGCCCCAGGATGATCCACTCGATGATGGTCCGGTCGGCGACGGTCATCAGCGGCTTCGGGGTGTCCTTGGTCAGCGCGCCCAGGCGCGTGCCCTTGCCACCGGCCATGATGACGGCGATATTGCTCAGGGACGTCCGCCCCACAATGTCGTTCAGGGTGTGCAGTCCGACGAGTTTGCCGGAGTCGTCAACGACCGGAACTTCGCTTATCCGCAGGCTGCGCATCAGGTCCAGCACCGAGGCGCGCGTGGCATCGGGCCCAACGACGTGCGGTGCCCGGTTGGCGTACTCGTGGACGAGTCCGTCGAGTTCGGCCCCCTTCAGCAGGCCGCGGCGGATGTCGCCGTCGGTCAGCACTCCCTGGAGCTTGCCCGCCTCGTCGGTGACGAGGGCGATCGCGGACGCACCGCGGTCGATAGTCTCCAGCGCCTGCCTAACGGTGGCGTCCTGCCCGATGCAGACGTTGCCGAGGGGCCCGTCAATACTCATACGTGTCATTCTCCAGCGCCGATGTCAATGAAGGCCTTGGTCAGCGGCGTCCGTCCGCTGCCAACCACCACGCGTTCGATCCGTTCTGACGAATGCGAGTCCCCATACGGATTGACCACCTGACGGGACAATTCCTGGAACTCCGCGCTCAAAGCCTTTTCAATACTAGCGTGGATCCCCGGACGCTCGTCGCGGCAGTGGATGACGTTGGCGCCGCATTCGCGGCCCTTTTGCCGATCCCCGACGTTGACGACCGGCACCGAAAAGGTCGCAGCCTCAAGAATGCCCGAGGAGGAATTCCCCACCAGGGCATCGATGGTGGCCATGACGCGGGGATAGAGCGGCCCCAGGCTCTCACGGACAATCGCGGTTCCGGCGGCGGCAATGTCCTCCAGTTCGGCAACGATTTCGTTGCGTCCGGCGTCAAAGCCCGGATACGTCAGAATCACCGTGCCCGCCGCGGCAATGGCTTCGTCGAATACCTGCCGCGCCAAGGCACCGGCGTTTCCGGACATCTCGGCCGTGGGCGGGTGGTACGTGACCATCAGCAGCGGTCGGACCAGGGGCCGGCCAAACTCTGCGCGGAACTCTTCCTCGGTCAGGGGATCCGGCTTCCTGAAGCGGTCGAGCCCGGGGGCGCCTGTCTGGTGAATCCGATCCGGCGATTCGCCAAGCTGGGCCACGCGGCGCGCGGCCCCCGCCGTGCTCACGCAGTGCTGGTCCGCCAGTTTGGTCACCGCGTGGCGGACGCGCTCATCGAGCGCCCCTTCCGTGACTTCCCCGCCATGGAGATGCACGAGCCGCACGCCTGAGATGACAACTGCCGGCACCACGTACAGGAGTTCCCACCGGTCGCCAAGAACAACGACGGCGTCTGGCCGGTTCTGCTGCAGCAGTTCAGCCATGCTCGCGGACAGTTTCGGACCCAGTGCAAGCTGGCCCAGCGCGGACGCGTCGTCCAAGTGGAGCCCCAGGTCATGGTGCACGAACGCACCATCCTGCAGCCCTGCTTCCCGGAGCCGGCCCGCTGCTGTCCCGGCCGGGAACCCCACGGCCGTTGCCACGTGCAACTCCACGTCAGGATTTCCGGCCAGCTGCACCAGGACGGGGGCGAGTGGGAAGAGATCCGCCCGCGTCCCTACGAAACCCAGCACCCGCATGTCAGGCAAGGTCCTCTGCGGTCATCGGTGTTCCGGCTTTGATGGCACGGCCAGCGGAACGGCCCACGACGTGGGCAGATGGACGGAGCCCGCCCTCCGGACGGAGGATGGCGACGTCGGCCTCCGTGATCACTGCGCCTGCCGCGATGTCCCGTACGGCGTGGAACGAGCGCCGCACCAGTCCGGCGTTGGCTTCCTCACTGGGCATTCTGCGCTTGTTGCCGTCGCCAAGCGCCCGGTAGACGTCACGGACGGAGCGAACATAGTCCTCGAACTCGGCCCGCTCAAGTGAGGCGGAGTGGTCTGGACCGTTGCGCGTCTTGTCAGTGGTGATGTGCTTTTCCAGCAGCGTCGAGCCCAGAGCCGTGGCAGCGATGGCCGTCAGCGAGCCCGGCGTGTGGTCCGACCAGCCGACCTCGACGCCGAATTCCTTCCGCATCGCGGGAATGGCGAGCAGGTTGGCCTCATCCAGAGGCGCGGGGTAGGCAGAGACGCAGTGCAGCAGGACGGTCGCGGGTGCCTTGGCTGTCGCCTCGAGCGCCGCGGCGATCTCCTCCCTGGTCCCCATTCCCGTGGAGACGATCATCGGAATGCCAAATTCCGCAATGGCGGCGAGATAGGGAGTGTTCGTCAGTTCCCCGGAACCGATCTTCAGCCCCGGAACGCCAATGTCCGCGAGCATCCGCGCGCTGTCGTAGTCGAAGGGTGTGGAGAGGAAGGTGATCCCCCGCTCGGAGCAGTGGTCCCGCAGCTCAACCCAGGCAGTCTCGGGCAGCGTCAGGCGCCTCAGCATCTCGGACTGGGACTCCGCGAACCCGGCCTTTTTCTGGTAGGGCGTGGTATCTGCAGCTTCCGTGACCAGGGATTCAGGCTTGAACGTCTGGAACTTCACCGCGTTGGCACCCGTGTCGGCTGCCATGTCAATCAGTTCATGGGCAACTGCCACGTCACCGTCGTGGTTCACTCCCGCCTCGGCAATGATGAAGACTTCCTCGTCGGGGCCGATGCGGTGCGGACCGAACGTCACATGCTGGGCTTTGGATTCGATGGTCACAGGGTTGCGCCTTTCTTGGATGTCAGTTTCCGGGCCGGAACACCGATGTAGGTTGCTCCCCCGGCGAGATCACGCGTCACGACAGCGCCCGCACCGATGACAGACAGTCCTCCCACCGTGCAGCCGGGAAGGACACGGGCGCCTGACCCAACAAATACTCTATTGCCCACGAACGAGGCCCCCAAAAGGACTGAACCGGGGGCCAGGTGCGTTCCGGATCCGACCCCGGCCTCGTGTTCGACAATTGCCCCGGTGTTGACGATGACGGCTGAGCCGATATCCGCCAACGGGCCCACGTGGGCGTGCTCACAGACCTGCGAAAGAGCCCCGAGGCGGGCGGTCGGATCAACGGTGGCACTTGCCGCGACCAACGGAACGGTGAGATGGACCAGCTCCGGCGAAGCGATGATCGATTCCGCGACGCGGTTCCGCACGCCGTTGTCCCCAATGCCGACGGCGATCGACAGGGACTTTTCGGCGGCGAACCTCAGCGCCTCGTCGTCGTCGAAAAACACGGCCGGGGGGCGGCCGTCGGCCGCGGCGAACGGGCTGAGGCTCCGCTCAGATACTGCGGAGTCGCTGGCCGTTCCAGCCAGCCCGGCGTCAGAAACGGCGGCCACGTAGTCTCCGCGGCCGTTCACGATCGAGGCAAGGCTGCGTGCGTGCCCGGAGGCCCCGAGGATCAGCCAGGCGCCCACCCCTAGAGCCGGCCCGACTCTTTGAGCCTGACCGCCTCGACGGCTACCGCCGGCGTGAGCTTCGGCAGCGGGGACGGCAGGTGCTTGAGCGGGTGCCGGAGGAAATGGATCGGGGACAGGCCCGCTTCGCCGCTGTGGGCACCTTCGGGGCGTTTCCGCAGCCCGAGGACAGCCTGGGCCTTTTCCAGCGGACCACTGGCCCAGTAATCCCAGAACGCGCCGAAGGAGGGGCTGTTCCAGCCGAGCAGGCTTTTCAGTTCGTCCGGCGACTTCATGTCCTGCACACCGAGTTCCAGGTCTGCTATGCGCTTGAGCTCGGCGTTGTCCGGTGATGTCTCATAGAATTCCGGCCACAGCTCACGCATCCGAAGGCCGGGATCGGTTTCTGCGTTCTGGCCGAGCTGGAAGTCCGGCCCGTAGATCTCGACGTCAGCGCCGGCAGCGGCGGCGTAGAGAAGTGCCGTGGACATGCGGTTCGAGACCACTTTCTGCGCGGAAGCCATCATCCAGAGAATCCGCCCCAAAAACTGCGGGTCCCTGCGGTCGCCGGCGCTGATGACGTGGTGCCCTGCGTCCGTCCAGGCACTGTAGATTTCCGGATGCTCGAGGTCTTCGATGTGGAGGCACACCGTGGCAGGCCCGTCACGGCGAAGGACCTCCTGCGCGAACCCGTCGTGGTCGCCGCTGACTTTTACCAGTGCCGTGCCGTGGAGGGGCAGCACCAGGGGCCCCAGCGTGCGGTCCGGCAGCCCGCCCTTGTCCTGCACCGCTTTCTGGAGGTACAGGAACGGCGCTCCGACGGCGGTGATCATGCTGGATCCGTCCGGGAACAGGTTCTCTGGCCCTTCGGGCGAGTATCCCCGTGACGCCGAGGTCCAGACCAGCCGTTTCCGGTTGGCACCGCGGTCATTGAAGTCTGCAAACTGAGCCAGGACAGGCGACTTGACCGTCCATCCGTGCTGCACCAAGCCCGGAATGTGGTGGATCCTGTTCATCCCGCAATGGTGCGCGAATGCCGCAGAGTGACCGTAATAGTGATTCTGGATATCCATTTAGAGTAGCGGCGCCTTGAGCAATAGAGTTGAGCAGATGACGCTCACATCATACTTGGATGTCTCTCCGGCCCTGGCTCCGGTGCCTTCCGCACGGCTGGCCGGGCAGCGGGAGGGGGGCCGCAGAACCTCGGCTCTTGTGAGGGGCACGGGCTCCATCGGTGCCCGGCATTTGCGGGTGCTCGAAGAGATGGGTGTTGATGACATCTTCGCTCTCCCCGTCCGTCCGACCCCAAGCCTGGCCGCGAGGAGCGATATTCCCGCCTCCGTCACATTGCTCACCTCGTACCCTGAAACCGAGGTGGACGTGGTGATCATCGCCACCGACACAGCGCGGCACGTCGATGACGCTTTGGAAGCCCTTGACCACAGCCCCAAAGCGCTCCTGCTGGAGAAGCCGGTCAGCCAGGATGCGGCGAGTGCCCGCACCCTCTCTGCGCACCCGAGGGCGGACACCATCTCCGTGAGCGCGCCGCTGCGGTTCCACCAGGGACTTGCGGTCATGGCGGACCTGCTCCCGAACATGGGGCAGGTCACCAGCGCCCAGGTCCGTTCCCAGTCCTGGCTGCCGTCCTGGCGCCCCACCCGCGACTACCGCGACAGCTATTCCGCCCGCGCGGCGGAGGGCGGGGCCCTGCGCGACCTCGTCCATGACATCGACTACCCCGTCATGCTGCTCGGAGCGCCTTCCTCCCTCCAGGCAACGCTGGGGCACGGCGTGCTCGGCATCGAGGCCGAAGAATCGGCCGACCTGCTATGGGGCGACCACGGAGCGGTCCACATCCGGCTTGACTACGTCAGCCCCGTCAAGACCCGCAGCATCCGCGTCAGCACCACGGAGGGCGCGCTGGTCTGGGACGTCGTTTCGAACGAGGTCGCCGTCGAAATCGCGGCAGCGTCAGGCGTCCAACGCAGTTCCAAACGCTTTCCGGATGATGCCTCCGTCGATGTCGTCCTCGCCCGCCAGACGCTCTCCGTTCTGGAGCGCTCGGGCGTGTCCGCGGGCAACCTGATGGAGCGCTTTGTTCCGGCATCGCTAACGGACGGAATCCGCGCTGTTGCCATCTGCGACGCTGCCAGGGCGGCCCACTCCTCCGGTGGGAAAGAACCGATAGTGTTGTAATCAGCTTCAGCTGCAGCCAACTTCAGCGTCCGATCCGGAACGTTGTGCACGACTCCCGAGGGCAACAAAACCATGACTGATACTTCCATCCGCCCCCGCGTTCTGGCGGTCATCCCGGCACGGGGAGGATCCAAAGGCCTACCCGGCAAGAACATCCGCCCCCTGATGGGCAAGCCGCTGCTGGCCCACTCCGTTGCGCTGGCAGGGTTGCTGGGCGATTCTGTGCGCTGCATCGTGTCAACGGATGACGAGACCATCGCCGAAGCCGCCCGTGCTGCCGGCGCCGAGGTCCCGTTCCTGCGTCCCGCCGAGCTTGCGTCGGATACGGCACCCATGAGCGTGGTGCTACGCCACGCCCTGGCCGCCATGGAGGAAATCGACTCGGTGGCCTACGACATGGTGCTGCTGCTGGATCCGACAAGCCCGACGCGCACGCCCGAACGGGTGCGCGAGGCCATCGACACCCTCGTGGCCACGCCGGAGCTGGACGGCGTGGTGGCCGTCTCCGAACCCTTCTTCAACCCGACCTGGGTGGGCGTGCGGCCTGAAGCCGATGGCCCCGGCCTGGTGAGGTACTTCGAGGAAGGCACAGGAGTCGTCCGCCGCCAGGACGTGCCGCGGTACATGCGCATCAATGGAAGCTTCTACGTCTGGCGGGCAGATTTCATCCGCCGGCTGGAAACCAGCTGGTTCGACGAGGGCCGCCACGGGTTCGTGGAGATACCGGAGACGCATGCGTTCAGCATCGACGACGAACACGAGTTCCGCCTGGTCGAAGCGGTGGTCGGAGCCGGACTGGCCCCACTGCCGGGCTACACGCCTGCCGATATGTCCGGCGAACCCACCACGGAGCCCGCCAAGTGACCGGGCTGGACAGCCTCTTCAGTCTTGAAGGGCGCCGTGCACTGGTTACCGGAGGGGCCGGGCCGCTGGGACGGGTGCTGGCCGGGACCCTCGCTGCCCAAGGCGCCGACGTCGTCATATCCGACGTCGCCGCGGACGCCTGCGAAGAAGTCGCGGAGCAGCTCGCCCGCGAGCACGGCGTGCAGGCCACGGCGGTGGCCGTCAACCTCCTCGAAGACGGCGGAACGACTGAACTGGCCAGGGCCATCGACGGGCCGCTGGACATTCTGGTGAACAATGCCGCCTTCACCGGCACCTCGGGGATCCCCGGCTACGCCGTCCCCTTCGCGGAACAGACGGACGAGGCCTTTGAGCTGGCGTCGAAGCTGAACCTCCGCGTACCGTTTTCCCTCGCCCGCGAGCTCGCGCCAAAGCTCTCGGCGGATGGACGCGGCTCAATCATCAACGTGTCCTCAATCTACGGGATCGTCGGGCCAAACATGGGCCTTTACGAGGGCACCGTCATGGGCAACCCCGCCGCCTACGGCGCCACGAAGGGCGGCATCGTCCAGCTCACGAGGTATCTTTCCACGGTCATGGCCCCTGCCGTGCGCGTCAATGCCTTCGCGCCCGGAGGAATCGCCCGGGGCCAGGCCGCGGCGTTCACCGAGCGGTACGAAAAGCTGACCCCGCTGCAGCGGATGGCCACGGAGGACGACTTCCGCGGCGTTGTCGCCTGGCTTTCCTCGGACGCTTCCCGGTATGTCACCGGCCAGACCATTGCCGTCGACGGCGGCTGGAGCGCCTGGTAGGCCTACCTATGGGGTGGCCGCCCCAGCGCCCATGTGGACTGCAGGAGGCGCTTGCGGCGGACTAGCGGGAGGCCGCTGTGCGGATGCGGCGGATCAGGCCCGGCGGCAGGTAGTACATCATGTACAGCGCCGCACGGAACGCTGTGTTGCGAACCAGTTGGCTGCCCGCTGACTTCCCCAGCAGCTGGGCGAGGTTCTTGCGCCCGGCATAAACCGTCTTGACGTAGGACGCACGGGGATGGACCCCCCGGCTGGTTTGGTTGGGGTGGATGCGGTACTCCACGACGTCGGCATCGAGGACCGCCATGCGTCCGCGCAGGGCGAGCCGCAGCCAGAGGTCGTAATCTTCCATCTGCCTCATCGGGTTATACCCGCCTACCGCCCGATAGTCAGCCGCCCGGAACATGATCGCCGACTGGACCAGCACGTTCTGCTCCAGCAGTTTTCCGCGGACGTCAGCTCCTGATGCGTGTCCGAAGGCTCCGATTCGAACGCCTTCCTCATCAATCCACGGTGCCTGGCCGGTGACCGCCACCGTGTCAGGATGCTCACGCAGGTACGCCACCTGCCGGGCAAAACGGCCGGGCAGTGCGACGTCGTCGGAGTCCAGCCGGGCAATGAACTCGCCCCGCGCGTGCTTGCACGCCTCGCGCAGGGCATGCCCTACACCTTGGGAATTCGTGCCGTGGACCAGCCGCACACGCGGGTCGGAGGCCCATTCCTTGTCCGGGGCCAGCTCCACCCCGTCAAGGTAGAGGATCAGCTCGAAGCTGGCGCCCTCCTGCTCCAAAACCGACTTAACAGCCCGGTCCAGCCATCTGTGCATGCTGTTGGTCGGGATGATCAGCGAGACATCCACCGTGGGTTCTGCCGGTCCTGCGGCCATCCTATTTGCCGTCCGTTTCCCAGACTCTCGGAGTCTCGTCGATGGCGATCCGCCGCGACAGCTTGGTCAGCGAAATCTCTGTCTGGCGGAACCGCTGGTACGTGGTGGCCATGAAGATCAGCAGCCATACAACCACGCCGTATAGCACAAGGTCGGTGCCACGGCCGATCCCGAACCAGCCCGCGACGGTGGTCAGCAGCTGCGGAAAGAAAATGGACAGGGCGGCCACGAAGGTGAAGACCATCAGCATGAGGCGGCGAATCGCCAGATGCCTTGCGTTGGACCCGCCCCGCATCAGGATCATCGCGACGAGGACGACAGCGAGGACCAGGATGACCTGGATGACAATTAGCATTTATTACCTCAAAAACAGTTCCGCGAGAATGTTGACCGAGTTCAGCAGGGACTGGCCCTTGGCCTTCGAATAATCCGTGTAGATGATCTCCACGGGGTGTTCCACATAACGCGGCTTCAACGTGGCCAGCCTGTTCACGAGTTCCGAGGCGTGAGCCATGCGGTTCTGCGTCAGGTTGATGTTGCGGGCAACATACGGGTTGAAAGCCCGCAGCCCGTTGTGGGCGTCGGTCAGGTCCATGCCGGTGGAAAGCTTGGATTGCAGCGCGGCCGTTTTAAGCACGATCCGCTTCATGGGCGACAGCTTCGTCCGGTCATCCAGGAACCGGGAGCCGAGCACGATGTCGGCCTCATCGTTAAGGACGCGGTTCGCCATCGCGAGTGCGTCAGAAACTTTGTGCTGCCCGTCGGCATCGAAAGTCACAATGCACCCGAGCTCCGGATCCTGCAGCGCATACTCGATGCCGGTCTGGAGCGCGGCCCCCTGGCCGAGGTTGATGGGGTGCTGCACCACCACGGCACCGGCCTCACGGGCGATCTGCGCCGAATTGTCCGAGCTGCCATCATCAACGCACACCACGTACGGGAAAACGGGCAGGAGACCTCGGATTACATCGGCGACAACGGTGCCTTCGTTGTACATAGGAATGACAATCCACGTTCGATTCACTGGAATAGTCTCCCACATTGAGGAGAGGGGCCGGGGACGGCGCTGAGCACCCTGGCTGCTTACAGTATTGTTGGCCACTGGCCATATTTCCCTGAAACCGTCGAGGAGCGACCATGCCCTGGGTGACATTCGTGCCCGTTCTACTGCTTGCCGCAGTGATCTTCCTGGGGCCTGGGCTGCTGGTCATGCGTGCGGCAGGTGTAAGGGGTCTTCCGCTCTTCGCGGTCTCCGGTCCGACGACGGTCACTCTCGCCAGCGCCGTTGCCGTGGCGGCTCCGTACGCCGGCATCCGCTACGGGATCATCCCCGTCGCCGCTTGTGCGCTGATCCTCACTGTCACCGCTCTCGTGCTGCGCTACGTCTTGGCCATCCGCGGCCTTGTATTCGGGGCGCAGCCCCGTAAGTCGTTCAACAGGAGCGCGGAGAACAATGGCGCCACGGGGCCGACCCTTACGTCAGCACAGGAGTGGGTCAGGCGCGGTGCCATCGTTGCCGCCTTCGCCATACCGGCGGTCATCATCACGGTGCGGTTTGCGCGGATCATCGGCGCCCCCGGCAACATCTCGCAAACCTATGACAATATCTTCCATCTGAACGCCATCGGTCATATCTTGATCACCGGCTCGGGCTCGTCCCTGACGCTGGGAAACCTGACCGAAGCATCTGCGGCGTTCTACCCCGCTGCATGGCACGACCTGATCGCACTCGTCGCCTCAACAGCGTCAGTCTCAGTCCCGGAAGCCATCAGCGCCGGCAATATCGTCATTGCCGGGGCCATGTGGCCACTCGGAATGATGTACCTGATCAGCCGGATCTCCAGTGGACACGTCCTGCCCATGCTGCTGACGGGGGCTCTCGCCGCGGGTTTCAGCTCCTTTCCGTACCTCATGATTGACTTCGGGGTTCTGTACCCCAACCTGTTGGCGATCGCGATCATGCCCGTGGCACTGGCACTGACCATTGACCTTCTGGGCCTCAACCCAACCAAGCGGCGGATCGTGCCTGTGCTCTGTCAGGGGGCTCTCATCCTGCCCGGCCTTGCCCTGGCCCATCCGAGTTTCGTCGTGGCCCTGTTTGGGCTGGCCCTCCCGCTGCTGCTGACGAAACTGGTCCGCCTCGCCGCCGGCTTCAGGCGTAGAGAGACCACCGGCCGGCAGCTGATCGGCTTTGCCGTCCTGACAGCCGTATTCATTCCGCTCGTCTTCATCGTGTGGGACATGGCCGGCCAGAGCCTCACGTCTTCACGGTGGAAGCCTTATCAGACCGTTTCCCAGGCCATCGGTGAGGTTCTCGGCGCCGGCCCCCAGGGAAGGCATGTTTCCCTGGTGATGTTCGTGATGCTCGTCGCGGGACTTGTCGCCTCCATCGCACGGCGAAAGCTCGTCTGGGCGCTGGGCATGGCCTTTGTTGCTGCCGGACTCTTCATCGTGGCGTCCGCGCTTCCTCCGAGCGAGACCCGGCACTTCCTGACCGGAGTCTGGTACAACGACTCATACCGCCTCGCCGCGATGCTGCCCGTCGTCCTGCTCCCCCTGGCCGTGCTGGGCGGCGAAAGCATTCTCCGTGGAACTGCCGCTGCGGCCACGAGGCACCGGGTGGGCGAGACGGCCAGCAGGATACTGCGCCTTCCCGGCGCCACCGCCCTGGACAAGATTGCGCCCGCCGCCGTTCTGCTCGTGGGAGTCTTCGCCATTGCCGTGGGTGCGCAGTTCGGTGCCGTTGGAAAGGAACAGGTCCTTGCCTCAGCCAACTACAGGACAGGCCCGCATGTCCCGCTGGTGTCCAGTGACGAGCGGGCGCTCCTGGACCGCCTGCCCAGCCACGTTCCAGCCGGGGCCACCGTCTACGGCGATCCCTGGACGGGGGCGTCCCTTACGGAGGGACTGTCGCTCCGCCGCTCTGTATCGCCGCATATCGTCGGCCGCCGCACACCGGAAGAACTTGTCATCCTGAGCCGGCTCGACGAGGCAGGCGTCAACCCGGTGGTCTGCCCGGCAGTGAAGGCATTGAACGTGCAGTACGCCCTCATTTTCGACGACCACGAGGTCCACGGCGGAGCCCACCCCAACACCGCCATGGACAAGGCTGAAAGCGCCCCGGGCCTGAAGCTCGTTGATCAGCAAGGACCGGCCAGGCTCTACCAGGTGACCGGTTGCGGCCCGCTGGGCAATCCGTAGGAGTTCTACCGGCAGGAAAAGCCCCGTGCGTCCGATGGACGCACGGGGCTTTTCTTTGCTACCGCCCGGCCGGCCATGCTCCCAGGAGGGATGTGACCTTTATTAGGCCCGCAACGTGGCAACCGCTTGTTCGATCGGGCCGTCAAACGTGACGTTGCCCCGGTCGAGCAGGATCCCCCTGTCGCAAATCCGCGACACGAGATCCAAATCATGGCTCACCACGACCAGGGTTTTGCCTTCCGCGGCGAGCTCCTGGATCTTCGCGATGCACTTCCTCTGGAACGGCTCGTCGCCGACCGCCAGGATTTCGTCCACCAGGAACACCTCGGGATCGGTATGGACGGCCACTGAAAATGCGAGCCGCAGGTACATGCCCGACGAGTAGAACTTCACCTCGGTGTCAATGAACTTGCCGATTTCGGCAAATTCAACGATGGAGTCGAAGCGCTCCTTAATCTGTTCCTCGGTCATGCCAAGGATGGCCCCGTTGAGGTAGACGTTGTCCCGGCCTGACAGGTCATGGTGGAAACCCGCACCGACCTCAATCAGCCCCGCCACCCGGCCACGCGTCCGCACGGTCCCGTTGTCGGGCACCATGACGCCTGAAATGTGTTTCAGCAGAGTCGACTTGCCGGAACCGTTGAAACCAAGGAGGGCCACGGCCTCCCCCTGGCCGATTTCCAGTGAGACGTCATGGAGTGCGTGGAACTTCTCCGAAAGATCGCCTTTGCGGCCCTTGGCAAGCCAGACGATGGCTTCCTTGATGGACCTGGTGTGGCGCAGGACGAACTGCTTGTTGATGTTCTTGACTTCGATGGCGGTGGTCACGTTAGAGCTCCTGTGCAAAACGGCCCTCAAGCCGGCGGAAAGTCAGCTGGCCGATGAGCAGGATGCCAGCGGAGACAAGCAGCGCAACCGGCAGCCAGACAGACAGCAGGTGCGGAGGCAGCGGAGCGCTGCCGTCCGTCGTCGGAAGCCAAAAAGCGTAGTGGAATGATTCCACGCCCACCGTAATGGGATTGAACTGGTACACCGTGAACCAGAACTCCCCCAACTTGTCCGCAACCATCGTCCAGGCGTACATCACGGGCGAAGCCCAGGTCGCGACCATGAGGAGCATGTCGACAAAGTTCTCCGAGTCGCGAAAGTAGACGTTGACTGCGCCGAACAGCAGGCCGAGGCCTGTTGCGAGCAGGCCGACGATCGCGAAGCCGCCCAGTGCGGCGGCCAACTGCAGGAAGGAGGGGTGCCATCCTGCGTAGAGGCATGCGCCGACGAGAATGACGAGCTGCGGAAAGAAGTGCACGGCAGAGACCCATACCGAGGCGACCGGGAACAGCTCCCGCGGAAGATAGATCTTCTTGATGAGCCCACCGTTGTTCACGATGGAGCGGGAGGCGTTCCCCAGTGCCTCGTTGAAAAAGTTGATCAGCACGATTCCGGAGAACAGATAGATCGCATAGTTGGGAAGGCCGTCCGGGTTCCTGGGACTGTTCTCAAGTCCCAGGAACACACCGAGCGCAATGTAAAACACGATGAACTGCACACCGGGCTTCACGTAGGACCAGAGCAGCCCAAGCACGGACCCCCGGTACCTGACCTTCAGTTCCTTGCGGACCAGAAGCTTCAGCAGGAACCTCGTGCGAAAGACTTCAGCGAGCCCGCCGCCGACACCGGGGCGGGCCAGCTCCGTGCTAACGCTCATCTACGCGTTCACTATGTGCGTCAAAGGTCTTCTTCCACGTGTCAATCGACGTAATCTCAGGCAGCGCAGCCTTGTACTCGGCACTGAGCTTTTTCCAATCCTTCAGCAGCAGTGAGTGCAGGCGCGCACTCTCGGCAAGCATGGAACGGAGCTGCTTCGGGTCACGTTTGTACCATGCGGAGCCAGTGCCTTCGGCGTTTGTGACAACGGCGGAATCGTACTGGGACATGCGCCACCAACGGTTGTCCTGGTGAGCCACATTCGCCTGGGGACGGACCCTGCTCGACGGCGTAACGGGCTTCACCAGCTGGCGCAGCACGGTCTTAGCGGCGATGGGGATCAGGCCCAGTTTGTTTGGCTCGCGGACACCGTGCCCGTGCTTCGGGGGCTTGTCCAGTTTCGCGGCAGGGAAGGTATCCGGATCAGTCGCGATCACCGAGTCCGGGTAGTTCTTCATCATGTCCCGGATTTCAGGCAGCTTTTTGGCCAATTGCCCGTGAAGCTGCCCGGGTCCCCGCAGGAGGTCCCGCAGCGCCATGTTGCGCCCGCGTGCGGTGGCGTACTGCATGGACACCAGGTGCTTGATGTCTGCATAGTGCGACTCGCGGACGATCCGGCCGCCGAACTCGTAGGGGCTGTGAATCAGCGCCGCAATGAACCTGTTGCGGGCGTGGAAGTATGCCTGCCACCCCACGAGGTCGTCCTTGTCGATCCAGGAAACATGCCAGACCGCTGCGCCGGGCATGGAAACGGTCGGATAACCATGTTCCTTGGCCCGGAGGGAGTATTCGGCGTCATCCCATTTGATGAACACCGGAAGGGCAAGGCCGATTTCACGGAGGATCCGCGTGGGGATCAGCGACATCCACCAGCCGTTGAAGTCCACATCGGCCCGGCGGTGGAGCCAGCTGGTCTGACGGAGGTTGGTGGACTGGAAGTCGTGGCCCAGCAGCATGTCCTCACGGGACTGTTCCCAGAGGAAGCGCCAGGGGTTCACAACCTCACCGAAGGTGTGCAGCACCGTGCGGTTGTACAGGTCAAACATGTGCCCGCCGACGATGGTCGGGGTCTTGCACAGGTCTGCGAAGGTGAGCATCCTTGAGATGCTCTCGGGTTCCACTACGACGTCGTCGTCCATCAGCAGCACATAGTCGCTGCCGTTCTCGACTGCTTCGTACATGCCGCGTGCGAATCCGCCGGAACCGCCCAGGTTGTCCTGGTTGATGATCCTCAGCTTGCCGTCCAGCGCCGCGGCCACCTCGGCGAAACCGTCAGCATCGGACACTTTCTGCGTCCCCTGATCGACAACCACGAGCTCCTTGACGTGCTCCAGGGCATCCGGGTTTTCGGACAGCAGCTTGAGGTTGTTGATGCAGAATTCGGTCTTGTTGAGGGTGGTGATCTGCAGCGTCACACTTCCCTGCTGGCTGTCGTCGCCTTCCGTCAGCCACTCAGCATTCCGGAGGACCAGGGGCTCGGACCCGGCCACCAGGTCGAACCAGTACCAGCCGCCGTCGCCGAACGGGGCGAGGGTCAGGTCAAAGGTGCTGACCGAGCCGCCTTCGACCTTACGGGAATCAACGCGCTGGAGCGCACCGCGGGCGTTCGACTTGTAGACGATAACGGAGCCGGAACCGGAAGTGGAAACCGACAGCCGGACACTCTTGACGGTGGTCCAGCGCCGCCAGTAGCTCGCGGCGAACGCGTTGAAGTAGCTGCCGAACGAGACACGCTCACCCGGGCGGACCGACGTCGAATGACGTGTCAGGAAGTCTTCCACGTGCGCTTCCTTGCTCGGAGCGCTGACGGTCTGGGTCTTGGTCCTGCTGTTCGCCTCAAGGTTCGACGTCGGCAGCTGCACACCGGTGGCGGTTCCGGTGTCAAGGTACAGAGGCACAGTGTCCATCTGACTCTGGCTCGGCAGAATAACCCGCTGCAGGACCCGCCAGGACTGGCCTTCCTCGTTCATGTGCAAGGCCTCGGTCTTGGTAGCTGTGCTCATGCGTCCACGCCTCCGCTTTCAAGTTTTGTTCCGCTTTCGAAATGCGGACGGATCTTGTTGTCGAACATCGTCAGGGCCGATCCGATGGCCATGTGCATGTCGAGGTACTTGTAGGTGCCGAGGCGTCCGCCGAACAGGACATCCTTCTCGGCCGCTGCCAGGTCGCGGTACTTCAGCAGCCGCTCCCGGTCCGCGGGGGTGTTGATTGGGTAGTAGGGCTCGTCGCCCTTCTCTGCGGAGCGGGAGAATTCCCGCATGATGACGGTCTTCTCACTCTGGTAGTCCCGCTCCGGGTGGAAGTGCCGTGGTTCGATGATGCGGGTGAAGGCGACGTCCTCGTCGTTGTAGTTGACCACAGAGGTCCCCTGGAAATCGCCGACGTCGAGAACTTCCTCTTCGAAGTCGATGGTCCGCCAGGAGAGGTCGCCCTCGGCGAAGTCGAAGTAGCGGTCCACGGGCCCCGTGTAGATGACCGGGATGTTTCCGACGACCTTGTCCTTGCTGTACTCGTGGGAATCGTCGAAGAAGTCGGTGTTCAGCCGTACTTCGATGTTCGGGTGTTCCGCCATCTTTTCGATCCATGCCGTGTACCCGTTGGTCGGCAGGCCTTCATACTTGTCGTTGAAGTACCGGTTGTCGTAGTTGTAGCGGACCGGAAGCCGGGAAATGATGCCGGCCGGGAGATCCTTGGGATCCGTCTGCCACTGCTTGCCGGTGTAGTGCTTGATGAACGCTTCGTAGAGCGGCCGTCCGATGAGCTGGATGCCCTTGTCGTTCAGGTTCTGGGGATCCGTCCCCGCGAGTTCGCCGGCCTGCTCCTGAATCAGGGCCTTTGCCTGTCCCGGGGTCAGGTTGGCGCGGAAGAACTGGTTGATCGTGGCCAGGTTAATGGGCAGCGAATAGACCTCGCCCTTGTGGACGCCATAGACCTTGTGGACGTAGTTCGTGAAGGTCGTGAAGCGGTTCACATACTCCCAGACCCGCTCGTTGGAGGTGTGGAAGAGATGCGCACCGTAGCGGTGGACCTCGATTCCCGTCTGTTCTTCTTTTTCGCTGTAGGCGTTGCCGCCGATGTGGTGGCGGCGGTCGAGGACGACGACCTTCAAGCCCAGCTCAGTGGCGGCCTGTTCTGCGATTGTCAGACCGAAAAAGCCTGATCCTACGATGACGAGGTCAGCAGTCACTAAATCTCCTGGTTCGAATTCGGGCAGGCCAATGTTGTGCATTACCTGCTGCACTAGCCTACCCGAGTCTGGTCGCCTGGCCGTTTTGGAGGCCGCGGGAGCGGTTATCCACATAGGCCATTGCACCCGCACACCTGCGGCGTCTCCGGCGTTAGCGTGGTGCCTGAATTTCCCTCAGGAACGGAGGCCCGGCAGGTGGATCTGCACTTCACCCTGGTTCGCGGCCCCGGCTCCGGCGAGGCCGCCGCGCCGGAAGAGCTGACGGCGGCGGTCCCTGAGGGGTCTTCGGGAACAGTGCTGGACCGGGAGCTCGCCCTCCGCTTCCGGACCCGGCGGCTGACCGTGAATGGCCTGCCGCTTCCTTCCTTGACCGTGGGGCTGGCACCGCTGGTCACCGGCGCAGTCCTTGTGGACGGCGGGCACCACCCGGAAGGGCGCCGCAGCCGGTCTGCGCGCGTTGCCCCCGCCAGCCTGCTGCTGGCTGTCCACAGCGGCCCTGCCGCCGGAACGGTGCTGCCGCTGCGCCGCGGGAGCTACCTGATCGGACGCACCAACGCTGACCTGACAGTTCCTGACCCGGACCTGTCACGAGAACACGCACGTATCGAGGTGTCAGATACAGCCTTGACCATTGAGGATCTCGGCAGCGCCAACGGCACCGAAGTGGACGGCAAGGTTGTCCGGAATGCTGCCCTCTCCACCACCTCCCTCATCCGCTGCGGGCGGTCCACCCTGTCCGTTGTTGTGGCCGGACCGCGCGGTTCCCGGAACTCGTTCCTCGGTTCCGCCGGTCAGTCCGTAGCCGAACCGTTGACGGTACCGCGGCAGGCGGGGCAGGAAAACCGGGGACTGCTGTTGCTCAGCGCTGCGCTCCCAGTTGCTGTCGGGGTGGGCCTGGCGCTGCTGACCGGAATGTGGATGTTTCTGGCATTCACGGCAGTATCCGTGGTGATGCTCCTGACGCCGCTCCTAACGGGCCGCCGGCAGCGCCGCAGGGTGCGATCGGCAGTTGCCGAGGCGGCGGCCAAAGATCGGGAACGACGACGGCGGTCGGCGCCCTCGGCTGCACAGCTGGCCCTGGACGTCGCGGGGACGCTGATAACCGCCGACGCCCCGCCTGACGTCTCGGGCATCTGGCTCCGCCTCGGGCTGGCGGAGCAGGATGCGAATGTCCGGGTAGACCCACCGGATGCGGAGTTTCGGCCGCCGCCGCTGGGGTCAATTCCGCTGCTGCTGGACCCGCGGCTGCCCGTCGTCACCGTGCGGGGGATTGAAACCGAAGTGTCTGGACTGATGCGTTCGTTTCTCATGCAGCTCACGGGATATCCGATGGCCCGCGGAACGCGGGTCATCGTCTGCGGACCTGTGTCGTCGCTGCCACTGGCCGCGAGATACCTTCCCAGCGTCACTCTGCACGCTGCCCCCTGGGACGTTGAGAGTACCCTCGCCTGCGCTTCGGACGGGGACGGCGACGGCGACGCCGGAGCCTTCCTGCTCTCCTCCCCCGCAGGAACGGGCTGGCCTGACCAGCTGGTTGAAACGGCACGGCGGCACAGGTGGCGCGTCATCAGGTTCACAGATTGCGGTCCGGAGGCTTCGGCTGCGGCGACCCCAGCTGCCCAGGGACCGCCGGAGACGGGTATCGAGCTGGTCGGGCAACAGGCTGTTTTTCGCTCCGCCGCCAGCACTCAGGGTTTCATCCCCGACCTCGTACCTCCGGAGGTCTTTGACCGGTACTGCCGGCAGGCCAGCCAAACCAGACCCGCAACTGATGAGCACTCCATGCCCGCAGCATGCCCGCTCAGTGACATTCTTGACCTGTCAGCAGAGGCGGCCGACGTCAGATGGTCGAGGGGACGCCTTGCACCCGGGTTGGCCATACCCATTGGCCATGATGCAGATGGTCCGCGCATCCTGGATCTTGAGGCCGACGGCCCGCACGTCCTCGTTGCCGGCACTACCGGCTCCGGAAAGTCGGAGCTCCTGCGAAGCCTGACCGTTGCCTTGGCGCTCAGCTATCCCCCGGACCGGGTCAACCTCCTGTTCTTCGATTTCAAGGGCGGGTCCGGGCTTGGTCCGCTGACGCCGCTCCCGCACTGCGTGGGCATGCTGACGGACCTCTTAAGGAGCGAACTGGACCGGACGATGACATCACTGCGTGCGGAGGTCCGCCGCCGGGAGCACCTCCTCGCGGAGGTTCAGGCACCGGACCTCGCGGCCTACCGCCTGTCTAAGGCCCATGACTTGCCTCCTCTCCCGCAACTGATCCTCGTCATCGATGAATTCCGGATGCTGGTGGACGACGCTCCCGCGTCCCTACACGAGCTGATGAGAATTGCCACCATCGGCCGCTCGCTGGGAATCCACCTGATCATGGCTACGCAGCGTCCGCAGGGCGCACTCAACGCCGATATCAGGGCCAACGTCACCACCAGCATCGCCCTCCGGGTCCAGTCCGCCCATGAATCGGCCGACATTATCGGCAACGACGCCGCAGCCGCGATCAGGGTGGAAACGCCCGGCCGGGCTTATCTTGCCAGGGGGACGCAAGAAGCGGAGGAGTTCCAGGCTGCTGCGCTCTCGATCGCGGCCCCCGAGCCCGGGCACGGCACCGCCACTGTCCGCCGCACGACCGACGCCCTCCTCCTGGCCCCGACCCCGGCAGCGGAGGGGGTCGCCCCGCCCACACCCGCCGCGGCCGCCAATCCCTTGGTCGAGGTGGCGGCGGCATTATGGGCAGCCCGGGGCGGCGCTCCTGTCAGAAGCCCTGTCGCCCCGCCGCTGCCGGCCGTTCCGACGTTTCCCGGCAGAGCAGATGACCCCAGCGCCCCCTCTGCAGGCACCCGCCCTGCCTCCTCCGCACTGCCCGGAACCACCGCTTCTTCCAGCGGAGGCTGCTGCGTGGAGCTCGGCTGGCTCGACTTGCCGCAGCACCAGGAGATTACCCGGCTCTTCTGGCGCCCTGTCATCGATGGGCATCTTGCCCTGGTGGGCGGCACAGCCGGTGATGCCGCCCGCGCGTTGTCGCTGGCTCTGAACCAGTTAGCGGTGCATCCGGAGGAGTCCCATCTCTACGTCCTGGATGCCGACGGCTCGCTGGCCGGAATGAAGGCGTCGACGCGGACCGGTGCCGTGGTGGGGCTGCACGAATTGCGGCGGGGAGTGCGGGTGCTGGAAAGGCTCCGCCAGGAGATGTCCGAGCGGCTGGGTGGTGCGGGACCGGCTGAGGCCACTCCCCTGATTCTGGCCATCTCGGGGTGGGGATCGTGGGTCTCCGCCCTGCGGGCTTGTCCTTTGATGTGGGCTGAAGACCTGGTCCACGACATCGTCCGCGACGGATGCCGTGCCGGTATCGCTGTGGTCATGACGGGCGAGCGCGAATTGGCCATGTCGCGGTTCCTTTCCGCCATACCAAGCCGGGTCTACTTTCCCAGGGGCGCAAGTGATGAGAGCCGGTTTACATGGCCCAAGATGCCTGAGATCCCGGATGTCCCCGGACGTGCCGTGGCCTTTGGATCAATATCCGGCGGCGCTCCGGCAGTCTGCCAGTTCCACGCCGACGGCGGGCTGCTGCACCATCGCTCAGGGAAGCAGCCGGACCCGCAGGCCGCGCCTTTCCGGGTGGAAGCATTGCCTTCGCGCCTTCCGGTGGACAAGCTGCTGGCCCTGATCGGCAGTGGCACCAGCCCGGCTGCCGCGGAGACGGCCCGCCGACGGGAAGGCTCTCTGAAAAGTTTCAGCCGGTCCCGGCAGCTGTACATCGGTGTGGGCGGCGACGATCTTCGCCCTGCAGCTGTGCGGCTCCCATCCGGCGGCGCCCTCGCCGTCCTGGGCGGGCCGGGGTCGGGAAAAAGCACGTTGCTCGATGCTATTCCCGTCCTTAACCATTCAGCGGCGGCCTGGCTGTATCCCGACGCCGAGTCCAGCCCCGCCGAATACTGGGCGGAAATCCACCGCGAGGCACTCGCAGGACGGCTGGCCCGGGATGCTGTGCTGCTCGTTGACGACGCCGACCAGCTGCCCTCCTCCGTCAACCACCAGTTGCTTGACGTTAACGCCCTCGGCTGGGCCGTCATCCTGTCCGCGGGCTTCAGTCAGACTCTGGTGCAGCGGGTTCCCCTGGCCATCACCGCCCGCAGTTCCGGCAGCGGGATACTGATTGCTCCAAGAAGTCCCCTG
This sequence comes from Arthrobacter sp. B2060, assembly GCF_059090445.1. Taxonomy (NCBI): domain Bacteria; kingdom Bacillati; phylum Actinomycetota; class Actinomycetes; order Micrococcales; family Micrococcaceae; genus Arthrobacter; species Arthrobacter sp. B2060. The sequence continues at coordinate 229,069 of NZ_JBNHFR010000005.1, read as the reverse complement.
GACGGAGACCTCTTCGGGCTGAGGTTCGAACTGGAACCCAATCCGCCTCCGGGACGGGCGGTCCTTCTCTCGGACGGCAGGGCGGTGCCGGTTCAACTGGCCGCTCCGCCCGACTGATCCGCCCCTGCGAGGTACCGGCCAGTGATCAGAGCGCGGGAGGCGAGCCTGCGGACCGGGAGGCGAACCGGATGACCCGCTTATCGAACAGCAGCACGATGACAACAACGGCGGGAAGGAGCATGGCTAGGCCCGCCAGCGGATAGCCGCCGGTAAGGGTCGGGAATCCTATGGTGAGCACGAACAATTGCGCCACCAGGGCACCTGCCCGTGGCCAGCGGAAGCCCCTGAACAGGAACACGGCAACGGCATACAGCCACGATGCGAAAGCCAGCAGTAAAGCAAGGGTAAAGACGGCGCCCCAGAACGACAGAACAGGGGCGGCGGTCAGAAGCTGGAGTCCGTACCAGCCGGCAGCGGCCAGCAGGGCGGTGGCTTCGGCCGCGACAACCGCAGAGATTACGGCGATCGGACGGGGACGCCCGCCGAAGGACGATGGCGGCTCCGGCGTCCGCTGATGTTGGAAGCCCCCGTTATCACCGGGCTCGGGGGACGGGTCGGAAGGGCTGGCTGGGGGTCTTGACACACTGGCACCCTACCGGACATAGTCGACACTCGGTGGGGGCGCTTGCCCGGTGTGATGCATCGCTCACGTTTCGGAGGCATTTCGTGGACCACTACCCCTTGTTTACACAGCGTTAACATGAAACGCTTGATCCAGATGACCAAGGGGGCCCCTCAGGGCCCCTTTCCTATGTAGGCCCTAGTGAATATTTTCACAAGTGGCGATTGACTTCCCAGGAATGGAGTGACTGATCAGCATGGATTGGCGTAACCGCGCAGCGTGCCTCGACAAGGACCCGGAGCTTTTCTTCCCGGTAGGAAACACGGGCCCAGCCCTGCTTCAGATCGAGGAAGCCAAGAGCGTGTGCCGCCGGTGCCCCGTGGTCGACACGTGCCTGCAGTGGGCGCTCGAGTCCGGCCAGGATGCCGGCGTCTGGGGCGGCATGAGTGAAGACGAGCGCCGTGCGCTCAAGCGCAGGGCAGCCCGCGCGCGCCGGGCCTCCTAGCTCGCCAGTTTCGGCCAAAGGCCGCGGACCTAGCGTCCGCGGCCTTTGCTGTTGCCCAAGGGCTTCCAGTGGTGCGTTGCCGTGCCCGTCTGCCGCTACCGGTTTGCCAGGCTCAGCACGATCTGGACAGCAGTACCGCCGCCCTCCCGGGGCTTCCACTGGATGGTTCCGCCCAGTTCGCTGGTAACGAGGGTCCGGACGATCTGAAGCCCAAGGCCCTCCACGTGGGGGCTGTCCGGAAGTCCCACGCCGTCGTCTGCCACGGTCACCGTGAGCAGCTCAGCTCCGTCGTCCCCCTCAGACCTGTCGGCCAGCAGCCAGACTGTTCCGGTCCGGCCTTCCAGCCCGTGCTCGACGGCGTTCGTCACCAGTTCATTGATCACCAGCGCGAGCGGGGTGGCAAAGTCGCTGGGGAGTTCGCCAAACTGACCCGATCTCTGGGTTTTCACCTGCTGGGAGGGCGACGCAACCTCGGCCGAAAGCCGGAACTGCCGTCCGATCAGCTCATCGAAGTCAACGCTCTGCGTGAGCCCCTGCGAAAGCGTCTCGTGGACCAGGGCAATCGTGGCAACGCGCCGCATGGCCTGTTCCAGTCCCTGTTTTGCTTCGTCGCTGACCATGCGGCGTGACTGCATCCTCAGCAGCGCGGCCACTGTCTGCAGATTGTTCTTGACCCGGTGGTGGATTTCACGAATGGTAGCGTCCTTTGTGACGAGCTCCATTTCCCGGCGCCGCAGCTCTGACACATCGCGGCATAACACCAGTGCGCCGAACCGCTGCTGTTCGTCGCGGAGTGGAATCGCCCGCAGGGACAGGCTGACGCCCCTGGACTCGATCTCGCTGCGCCACGGCATGCGTCCGGTGACAACCAGGGGCAGCGTTTCATCGACCATGCGGCGGTCCCTAAGCAGGCCGGCCGTGACTTCCGCGAGGGAACGCCCCTCCAGCGACTCGCCGTCTCCGAGCCTGCGGAACGCGGAGACACCGTTCGGGCTCGCATACTGCACGATGCCCTCGGCGTCGAGCCGGATGAGTCCGTCACCGACACGGGGCGCCCCACGCCGGGAGCCCGTGGGCGAGGCAAAGTCAGGCCAGAGGCCCAGCGTACCCATGCGCAGGAGGTCGTAGGCGCACTGGCGGTAGGTCAGCTCAAGCCGGGACGGCATGCGCGAACTTGAGAGATCCATGTGGGACGTAACCACAGCAAGGGTTCGCCCGTTCCTGACCATCGGCACGGCTTCCACCCGGAGCGCCATCTCACTGCTCCAGTTGGTTTCGCTGGAACGCTCGATCGTGCGGCTTGCCCACGCCTTGTCCACGAGAACCTGAAGGTCGGACCGGATGCCCTCCCCGACGAAGTCGGCATGGAATACCGTATGCGTCGTGGAGGGCCGCACGTGGGCAAGCGCCACGTAGCCATAGTCCGGGTGCGGAAACCAGAGGGCGAGGTCGGCAAAGGCGAGATCGGCCACCATCTGCCAGTCGCCCACCAGGAGGTGCAGCCACTCGGCATCCCCCGGCCCAAAATCAGCATGTTCCCTGATGGGGTCCGTAAAGATTGCCACTGCACCTCCAGATTTCGACGCGGACCGATGTCCTAGCGCCGGACGATTGACCTCAAGAGCCTCAATGCTACCGACAGCGAGGCCATGTCGTCCGCTTCGAGGGCGTTGACCTCATCGAACATGCTCTTCGCACGCCCCAGTTGCTCGGCATTGAGTGCCTCCCAGGCCTTGAGCCGATCCTCTGCCGGTGCCCCTGCATCAGTCGACTCCAGCACGGCCGTCGTCATGTCTGAAACGGTCGAGTAAAGATCGTCTCGCAAGGCAGCGCGGGCGAGTGCCTGCCACCTGTCCTGGCGCGGCAGCGAACTGATCCGTTCGAGCAGGGAGTCCGCATGGAAGCGGTTGAACACGGTGTAGTAGACGTGGGCGATTTCGCCCACGGGCTCCGTGCGGCTGTGGGTGATCTTCGCGATGTCCAGCAGGACGAAGCTCTCAAAGAGCTCAGCCCAGCGGTGGGCAATATCTTCAGGCAATCCCCAGGACCGTGCCTTTTCAAGCCACTCAGCCACCCGCTCGCGGTCATCGCCGCGCAGGTAATCCAAAAGGCGGGCACGCATGGGATCCATGAGCGGCTTGAATTCTGCAACGATGTCCGCGATGGGTCGGGAGGTGTTCCCCTGTCCAAGGACCCAGCGCACCGCCCGGTCCAGGAGCCTCCTGATGTCGAGGTGAACCGTGCTCCAGTGCTCCGTGGGGAACGACGCCGGAAGGTCGTTGAGTTCGGACACCATGTTGTCCAGCTCGTAAACCTCGCGGAGCGCCACGAACGCTTTGGCCACCGCCACTTCGCTCGCGGATGTTTCTTCCATGGTCCGGAAGACGAAGGTGATGCCGCCCATGTTGATCATGTCATTCGCGACCACGGTTGCGATGATTTCGCGGCGCAGCGGATGGGTGTCCAGCTCGGCATCGAACCGTTCCCGCAGCTGCTTGGGGAAATACTCGCGCAGCGTCTGCCGGAACCAGGGGTCGTCAGCAAGGTCGCTGTCACGCAGCGCCGTAGCCAGCTCGATCTTGGCATAGGCTGCGAGCACTGACAGCTCGGGCGAGGTCAGGCCCTGCCCTTGCTCCAGCCGTTCATGAAGGACAGCGGTGGATGGCAGAGCCTCCAGGTCACGGTTGAGGTCCGCGGCCTTTTCCAGCCAGTCCATCAGCCGCTCGTAGCTGGGACTCCACTCGGCTACACGTTGACGGTCGTTGAGCAGCAGGATGTTCTGGTCGATGTTGTCCTCCAGGACAAGCCGGCCCACTTCGTCGGTCATCGATGACAGGAACTCTGCCCGCTCTTCCGGATCGAGCTTCCCCGCAGCAACCATCCGGTCGACGAAGATCTTGATGTTGACCTCGTGGTCCGAGCAGTCGACGCCTGCCGAGTTGTCGATGGCGTCCGTGTTAAGGATGACGCCCTGAAGTGCAGCCTCGATGCGGCCGCGTTGTGTCATACCCAGGTTTCCACCCTCGCCCACCACTTTTACGCGGAGGTCGCGTCCGTCGACCCGGATGCCGTCGTTGGCCTTGTCCCCCACCATCGCATGGGACTCGGTGCTCGCCTTGACATACGTGCCGATGCCTCCGTTGTACAGCAGGTCCGCCGGCGCCAGCAGGATGGCCCGCAGCAGTTCGGGCGGGCTCAGCTGGGTGGTTGACTCCGGCAGGCCGAGAGCCGCCCGCACCTGGGGAGAGACGGCAATGGACTTGGCCTGCCGCGGGTAGACACCGCCTCCTTCACTGATGAGGCTCTTGTCGTAGTCGTCCCACGAGGACCGCGGCAATTCGAAGAGCCGCTGGCGCTCTGCGTAGGACTTTTCCTCGTCGGGGTTCGGGTCCAGGAATATGTGGCGGTGATCGAAGGCAGCGAGCAGCCGGATGTGCTTTGACAGCAGCATCCCGTTTCCGAAGACGTCACCGGACATGTCGCCGACGCCGACTACAGTGAACGGTTCCGACTGCGTGTCGAGGTCCAGCTCGCTGAAGTGGCGTTTGACCGACTCCCACGCGCCTCTGGCCGTGATGCCCATGGCCTTGTGGTCGTATCCAACAGAACCGCCGGAGGCGAAGGCGTCGCCCAGCCAGAAGCCATACTCTGCCGCAAGCGCGTTTGCGATGTCGGAAAATGTCGCAGTGCCCTTGTCCGCTGCCACCACGAGGTATGAGTCGTCGTCATCGTGCCTCACAACGTTTTCGGGCGCAACGAGCCGCTCACCGTCAGGGCCGGTTACAAGGTTGTCAGTGATATCGAGCAGTCCGCGGATGAACGTCTTGTAGCTTTCGATGCCCTCCGCCATCCATGCAGCCCTGTCCACAGCGGGATCGGGCAGCCGCTTAGCGAAGAAACCGCCCTTGGCGCCGGTGGGAACAATGACGGCGTTCTTCACGGTCTGGGCCTTGACCAGCCCCAGGATTTCCGTACGGAAGTCTTCCCGCCGGTCGGACCAGCGAAGACCGCCGCGGGCGACCTTGCCGAACCGCAGGTGGACGCCCTCGACCCGTGGCGAGTAAACCCAGATTTCGAACTGCGGCCGCGGGAACGGCAGGCCCTCGATGCCTGCGGGGTGCAGCTTGAAGCTCAGGTAGGGCTTCTCCTGGTAGAAGTTTGTGCGCAGCGTTGACTCGATCAGGTTCGTGAAGGTCCTGAGGGCGCGGTCGGCGTCGAGGGTCGCGACAGTTTCAATGGATGCGGCCAGCTCGGCACGGACCTTTGCCTGCCGTTCATCGCGTTCCAGCTCTGTCAGTGCCGGATCGAAGCGGGCTTCGAACAGCGCGCTGAGACCCTTGGTGACCTCGGGGTTGGCCAGCAGGGTATCGGCCAGGAACTCGAAGGAGTTTGTGTTGCCCATCTGGCGCATGTACTTGGCGTAGGCCCGCAGCACAACCACCTGTCGCCAGTTCATGCCTTCGCGCAGCACGAGGCGGTCAAAGCTGTCCGATTCCGCGGCTCCCGTCACTGCAGCACCGAAGGAATCAGCGAGCAGCTGGCCGGTGGATAGCGGGTCCACCCCGGCAGGGAATTTCAGCCCCAGGTCGTAGAGGAAAAAGTCGCGGTTGTCGGCCGTTTCGATTTCGAAAGGCCGCTCGTCCAGGACCTCAAGCCCGAGGTTATGGAAGTAGGGAAGGATCTGGCTGAGGCTCTTGGGCTCGAGCATGTAGAGCTTGACACGTGCATCCTCTTCGAGCGTTGCCCCCGCCCCCGCTGGAAGGTAGACATGCACGCCCGGGCGCTCCTGCTTCGCTCCTTCGCTTCGTTCGGCCGCTGCCCCGTACTTTTCAAACCTCTCAATGTCTTCCAGGGCGTCTTCCACCTCGTAGTCCACGCGGTAGCTCGCGGGAAAGGCCTCAGCCCAGAGCTCTGCAAGTTCTTTGGAGCCCTCGCCGTCGCCCCGGTCGCGCAGGACTTCGCTGATGCCTTCGCCCCATGACCGCGCTGCTCGGACGAGCCGCCTCTCCAGGTCCTCGGTGTTGACATTGCTGACGTCGGCGCCCTTGGGCAGCCGGATCCGGAAGAACAGCCGGGCCAGGGCTGACTCCGTCATCCTCGCCTCGTAGTCGATGGACTGGGCATGGAAGGTTTCGCGCAGTTCCTGTTCGATCCGGAGACGGACGTTGGTCGTGTACCGGTCCCGTGGCAGGTACACGACGGCGGACATGAACCGGCCGTAGATGTCCGGCCGCAAGAACAGCCGAGTGCGGCGGCGTTCCTGCAGCCTTTGGATGCCGGTGGCCGTCGCAGCCAGGTCGGGGATTTCGATCTGGAAGAGTTCGTCCCGGGGGTACGTTTCGAGGATGCCGAGCAGGTCCTTGCCCGAGTGCGAATCGGGCGGGAACCCAGCGCCCCGGAGGACGGCTTCCACCTTTTCCCGGACGATGGGGATGTTCCGGACTGAACCGGTGTAGGCGCTGGTCGCAAAGAGTCCGATGAAGCGCTGTTCCCCATTGACGTTGCCGGCCGCGTCAAAGCTTTTCACACCGATGTAGTCGAGGTACGCCGGGCGGTGCACCGTCGAGCGCGAGTTGGCCTTGGTGATGACCAGGGCCTTTTTCTCGCGCGCCTTCCGCCTGCCGGCGTCCGTGAGGTGCTGGACATGGGGCGTGTCACGGTGGGCGCGCAACAACCCGAGCCCGCTGTCCTCCCGGAGTTCCAGGACGTCTTCCCCTGCCTCGTTGATGAGGTCATACTCGCGGTAGCCAAGGAACGTGAAGTTGCCTTCGTCCAGCCACCGAAGCAGGTCCTGGGCCTGGCGCAGTTCGGCGATTTGAGAGGGATTGGCAACTTTGTCGAGGGATTCGGCTATTTGCCTCGCCTTGTTGCGCATTTTCGGCCAGTCTTCAACCGCTGCCCGGACGTCCCCCAGAACCCGTTCGAGGCCTTCCTTCAGGCGAGGCTTTGCCTCCTCGTCGGCGCGGCCAATCTCCACCGCGATCCACGATTCCATATGGGTTGTGTTGTCACCCTCGGCAATCAAGTGGGACAGGCTAGGGAGTGCAGCGGTGTCGCCGCTGGAAATGCCGACGCTGGACGGCACCCTGTTCACTTTGACAAGCTCATGGGTCTGGCGGTTGCGGGTGACGACGAACATGGGGTGGACAACGAGGTGGATGGCCGAGTTCTGGCGGACCAACTCTGCGTTCACGGAATCCACCAGGAAGGGCATGTCATCCGTAACGATGTACACGACGCTGCGGTCCGATTCATCAACAATTGAGATGTTGGCGGTGCCCGGCTCCCTGCTCGCCGCGACCTTCTTGTGCGTCTCGGCCCGCTGACTCAGGACGTCGTTCGGATAAGCACGAAAGTCCTCCTCTGCGAGGTGCTCATAGTAGTCCGCAAAGAAGCCCTCTTCGGCTCCGATCGGACGGGACTGATCCTCCACGCTGGACCCAGACGACATTGATAAACGCCTCCATCACAAGTTCATGGCCGCACCGTTGCAGCCCTAATCGTGAGCCTAGCCCCTCAGCCAACGCTTTGTTGTGGAAGAAAATACAGAGGATCGTCGGTTTTGCTGGCCAGGTGCACAAACCAGCGCTGCTATGCCGGAGCGAAGGGGCGAATCCGGAGCTGCCTCGAGCAGCAAAGACCCCGACAGCAGCGCCGTGTCACACGCCCCTGGATCGGATGGAAGGAACGCCTTGATGCCGGTTGCCGGGCCATAGCGCTCCCACGCTTCGCGGAGTTGCCGTTCAGGTGAGCGCCCCACCGCTGCGGCGCGCACCTTGTTCATAACAACTTCCGGCCGCAAGCCCGGCACTGCCGTATCCAGTTCGGCGAGACCCCGGACCAGCCGGGGAACCCCGATGGAATCCGCGGCCCCTACGGCGAAGACCGTGTCGGCCAGTTCCAGGCTCCTGAGCGTGGCCGCGTTCCGGCGGGGCGCCATGGTGTCAAAGCTGAGCTCCTCGTCAGCCTCAAGGCAGAATCCGGTGTCAACGACAACAACGTCTGCGACGTCTTTGGCCCGCTCAAGGACACGTGCCAGCGCGGTGGCCCGAAGTTCCGTCCAACGGTCTGCCCGGGTTATGCCGGTCAGGACACGCAGGCTTCCCCATTTCATGGAAACTGGCACTGCCACCCGAAGCAGTGATGCTGTGTCGAGCAGCCCCTGGTCCGCTAGCCGGCAGGCCTGTGCAAGGCCGGCCGCCTCGTCCAGGAGCCCGAGAACCGCGCCGACGCTGGCCCCATAGCTATCAGCGTCAACGAGCAGGACCGATTTTCCCTCCGCGGCAAGTTCGCCGGCAATGTTCACAGCGAGCAGGGTCCGTCCGGGCGATCCGGCAGGACCCCATACTGCGATGATCTGGCCGGTTCCAGGCGCGGCCGAAGGGTTTCCGGCGTCGTCGGTGTCGGGCCGCAAGACAGCCCCCGCATCTGCCAAACCGTGCTCCCCTGTTTCCATGGCGGCATTGACCCGGCCCGGGAACTGGTCAACTGCCTCGGAGATACGCTCGGCCAGTGCTGCGGATTCCACAGTCGAAAGGACAGCGGACACGCCAATGCCGCGCAATCGGGAGGACTCTTCCTCGCTGTCCGTCAGGGCGACGATGGCAACACCCACCGCGGCGAGCCTGTCGACCAGGGAGGCAGTCAGTTCCTCGCTCCCCTTTGCCACGACAGCGGCCCGGGCGAGCCCGCTTTGGCACGCAGCCAGCAGCTCCGTCAACTCAGTGCACCGCCGCACGACAGTGACGGGTCCATGAAGCCTCTCGAGGCCGCCGACCAGATCTTCCTGGGCCTGCCCGACGGTGACGACGGGAATGCTCATTTGGCGGCACCGCCGGGATTCCACACCACGGAAATCTTGGCATCGTTCGCCTGCGCCCCCAGGAGGGAAGGCATATGCTCATCGCCCACCAAGACCATCAGGACGGTGGATTTCGAGGATCCAAGAGCTGACGAACCGGGTGAGACCTGGGCGATTTCCGCGCCCGGAAGCAGGAGTTTCGGCTGGGCAAATCCGTTCCGCGCATCGGGCATGGACACCCAAACGTCAACACGGGTGCCGGCCACTGCCTGGTCGGGCAGCGCTTCCTGCACCGTAACGGCCACCGGCTTCCTGTCCAGCACGTCGACATTTCCCAGGCTTTCCCGGGGCAACAGTTGGTCCTTTCCGATGCGCTGGACAGCCACCGCGCCGTCTGGCATCCCGGACTCCGCCGTTATGTAGCGGGACTCCACGTCCCCCAGCCGCACTTTGACGCGGCTGACGTTATCGGGGGTGAGTTTCTCTCCGACTCCTATCGCTTCGCGGGCGGCGAAGACTTCAGTGGTCTTATCCGCGCTGCCGAGGAGTGAAATCACGCCCACCACCGAGGCGAGGATCAGCAGCACCCCCACAAGGAGCCTTGGATCCTTCCACGAAGGTTTCTTCAGACGGGCCCCTGTGGCTGCGGCGCTGGAAATCATGCGTACGTGCTCCCCCTTGACGCGTCAGGCGCGATTGGCTGCGCCAGTCATGATTATTGATACGGCATCCTTGGCCAATCGGGAAGTCCCGGGTCCAAACATCATCAAACTGTGGATAACGGCACCATCTGCATCCACTGGTGGCAGAATTGGGCTATGCCCCGTTTCCTCACCCTTGCAGATGTAGCCGAGCAGCTCCAGATCAATTCGCCTGCTGCCTATGCACTTGTGCGTAGCGGCGAACTGAAGGCCATTCAGGTGGGTGGTCGCGGTCAGTGGCGCGTCGAGGAGAAGATGCTCGAACAGTACATTGAAGAGCGTTATGCCGAGGCAAGCCGGATGATCGAAGAGTCAAAGTCCAAGTCGGACTGATCGTTCCTCCTCCTCCGACCGAAACGCTACAGTTCCCCGGAGCGCATTGAACGAAGTGCAAGCAAAGACCCAAAGGGAACGGTTGCAACGTCCACGACGTTCGATGCCCTGCGCGCTTCACCCGGCGGCGTCACAGCGAGGTCCAGAAAGTCCCGCCCCACGCGGTCGATGACGCCGGAAATCCGTACCTCGCCAGCCCTGCCTGTGGCCAGCAAGACCGTGAGCGGCACCCTGTCCCGGGCCAGGCTCCGAAGCGCGTTGGCCAAACCCAGCTTTCTCCGTACTGCCGATGGCTCACCCACGGCATAGCGGCCCATCCCCCTGTAATGGGACACCGCAGCGTAGGGAATCAGGACCTGGTGCGCTTCCTCATCGATGACCAGGCTTTCTGCACCCGCATGACTCAGGGTTCCCATGAAGTCCGTACCGGAGACCAAGTGAACGCCAACGCTCCGGCCAAGCGATCCGCGGAGCCGATCGGCCATGCCAATAGACGCCATGTCAACCCGTGACCGCTCCGATACTTCGGACTCCCGGCCCAAGACCGCGGCCTCCGCTATCTGCGCCTCGAGGTCTTCAAACAGGGCATTCCATCGCATGGCGCAACCCTAAGCGCGCTGGCAGCAACGGTCAATTCAATTGAAGGCAAATCAACTCTGGACAGTAGGCACCAAAATGGCGCAAACTGACTGGGTCAGTATCGAACCACATCAAACTGCATCAAATTACATCAAATTACATCAAACACTAGGAAGAGCAGCTATGGATTCCTCCAGCTCGAAGATCGTCCCCTCAGATGCAGCTTTGGCCTTTGTCATCCTGGGGCTAGGGTCCTTTCTGGCCTTCACGGGGGTAGGTCTCATGGGACGGTGGCAGCACTCCTCGTCCCGGCGGCAATCCATCGCCTTCGAGGATCTCCTGGGCTTCGTAGCGGTAGCTGCCGGGCTGGTCATCGTCGCCTGGTGGGTGCTGTCCCTCATGGCTGCGTTTGCGGCAGCCGTGTTGGCACAGGCCGGACGAAAGCACGCCGCGGCACTCGCCGGACGCTTCAGCCCGGCATTCATGCGCCGGCTCGCCCTGGGGGCACTGGGAATGCAGTTGATTGGGACACCCCTCGCCCACGCAGATGCGTCGCAGGGGCCGGGGCTGGTCCCAAACTACACGGTGGCAGTGGCTGCTGCGTGGGCACCCACCCAAGATCAGCGTGCAGACAGTCCGCTGCGGTCCTCTGTAAGCTTGGCGTTCGCCGCCGAGCCGGCGCAAGAAAATCTCACCGGCCCGCGGGTACCGCCCACGTCGGATGTACGGCCCCAGTGGCAACCCCACCCGCCAGTTTCAGCGCCCAAGTTTGTCACCTCAACGCCGGCCAGGGCCATGAACAACCAGCCACACCTCCCCCAGGTAGTGGTCAGGGCTGGTGACTCACTGTGGACGATCGCTGCCACACACCTAGGTCCGGAAGCCACCGACATCGAAATCGCCAGGGAGTGGCCCCGATGGTTTAGAGCAAACATCGCGACAATCGGCAGCAATCCGGATGTCCTCCTGCCGGGCCAGATTCTCAGGGCTCCGTGAGCACGGCGGGCACTACGGCGAGCCTCAGCATTCCCGCATTACAGCGTGCCTGGCATTCCCTGGCGTGCCCGCGCTTCCGTTCAAGCCCAAAGGACCGAGTCATGACTGCAGCACCCACCATCCGGAGCGCGGGCATCCCAGCGCCACAGGCCGTCCAGTCGATGGGGCTGGGCGCGACTGAAGAAATGCGGGAGATTTGCGCCATCACCATGTCCACCGTCCAGGCGGCCATAGAAGTCCTTGCCGGCACCAGGCCGATCAACCAGCTGGCGCGGCGGCTGGACCAAAGGTGCCTGCTGGCGCTTCAGCATCGCGCTAGCCTGACGCGGCGGGAGGCTGCCCGTGCACCCCGGAAACTGGGGCGCCTCCACCGGAACCCGACCGTACGCTCCGTCCGGGCATGCGAAATTACTCCGGACATTTTTGAAGCCAGCGCTGTCGTGATCGACGAACTGAGGGCCCGTGCGGTTGCCGTGCGACTCGAGCGAAGCAAACAGGTCTGGCGGGTCACGGCATTGGAAATCGGCTGAGCATCAGAGAGCGCAAGGACCAAGCACAGCAAGGGACCGGGCGGTTGCCCGGGTCCCTTGCTGCAGGTTGTCAGTGCGCTCGGCTCTAGCGCTTCTTCTTGCCGTCGCGGCGGTTCTGCGAAGCGGCCTTGGCCGGGTTCCCCGAGCGTCCTGCCGCCCGGCCCTCGACGCGGGTTTGGGTTCCGCCGCCCTCAGCGGGCGCCGTGTATTGCAGCTGCGCCGGCTTTTCCGGCGCTTCCAGGCCTGCGGCGCGGATCTGCGGCTCATGGTGCTCGGTGTGACCGCCGGCAGCATCGGCCACCACAACATCCTCGGCGGGGGTGACCTCAACCTCAAGGTTGAAGAGGAACCCGACGCTTTCCTCACGGATGGCCTCCATCATGGACTGGAACATGATGAAGCCTTCGCGCTGGTATTCGACCAGCGGGTCACGCTGCGCCATGGCACGCAGTCCAATGCCCTCCTTGAGGTAATCCATCTCATAGAGGTGCTCCTGCCACTTCCGTCCGATGACGGAAAGAACAACGCGCCGTTCAAGTTCGCGCATGCTTTCGGAACCGATGGCTTCCTCGCGGGCCTGGTACACCAGCTTCGCGTCCGAAAGGATCTCTTCCTTCAGGAACTCGACGGTAATGCGCGATTTTCCGCCCGCCTCGTCGATCACATCGTGCGGGGTCACCGTGACGGGGTAGAGCGTCTTGAGGTTCGTCCAAAGCTGGTCGAAGTCCCAGTCGTCTCCGTTGCCTTCGGCCGTGGCCTCGTCGATAAAGGCATTAATGGTGTCTTCGAGGAAGAACTGCACTTTTTCGTGCAGGTCGTCACCCTCGAGGATCCGGCGGCGGTCACCGTAGATGGCCTCGCGCTGGCGGTTGAGGACGTCGTCGTATTTCAGGACATTTTTGCGCTGCTCCGCATTTCTGCCTTCCACCTGGCCCTGGGCCGAGGCGATGGCCCGGGACACCAGCTTGGATTCGAGCGCCACATCATCTGGCACTGAGCTGTTCATCAGGCGCTCAGCAGCCCCGGAGTTGAACAGCCGCATGAGGTCATCGGTCAGCGAGAGGTAGAAGCGCGATTCGCCGGGGTCGCCCTGACGTCCCGAACGGCCACGGAGCTGGTTGTCGATCCGGCGTGACTCGTGCCGCTCGGTGCCCAGCACGTAGAGGCCACCCAGGTTCAGCACTTCCTCGTGCTCTTCCTTGACGGCCTGCTTGGCGGCGTCAAGCGCCTGCGGCCACGCGGCCTCGTACTCCTCGGAGTTCTCCTCCGGATCCAGCCCCTGCCGGGCGAGTTCAGCGATTGCTGTGAACTCGGCATTTCCGCCCAGCATGATGTCCGTACCGCGGCCGGCCATGTTGGTGGCCACGGTCACTGCGCCCTTGCGGCCGGCCTGTGCAACGATCGCCGCTTCCCGCGCATGGTTCTTGGCGTTCAGCACCTCGTGCCGGATGCCTTCCTTGGCCAGCAGCCGCGACAGGTACTCGCTCTTCTCGACGCTGGTGGTGCCGACCAGAACGGGCTGGCCCTGTTCATGGCGCTCGGCGATGTCCTTGACCACCGCATCGAACTTGACGGTTTCGTTCTTGTAGACCAGGTCCGACCGGTCGATCCGCTGCATGTCCCGGTTGGTCGGGATGGCGACTACCCCGAGCTTGTACGTACTCATGAACTCGGCGGCTTCGGTCTCGGCCGTACCGGTCATGCCAGACAGCTTCCCGTACATGCGGAAGTAGTTCTGCAGAGTAACGGTGGCGAGGGTCTGGTTTTCGGCCTTGATCTCGACGCCTTCTTTGGCCTCAATCGCCTGGTGCATGCCCTCGTTGTACCGCCGGCCGGCGAGGATGCGGCCCGTGTGCTCGTCGACGATCAGGACTTCCCCGTCAAGGATGACGTAGTCCTTGTCGCGCTTGAACAGTTCCTTGGCCTTGATGGCGTTGTTCAGGAAACCGATCAGCGGAGTGTTGGCGGATTCGTAGAGGTTCTGGATGCCCAGGTAGTCCTCGACCTTTTCAATACCGCTTTCGAGGACGCCGACGGTGCGCTTCTTCTCGTCGACCTCATAGTCCTTCTCGGGCTGCAGCCGCAGCACCACCTTGGCGAATTCGCTGTACCAGCGGTTCGTGTCCCCCTGTGCCGGACCGGAGATGATGAGCGGGGTCCGGGCCTCGTCAATGAGGATGGAGTCGACTTCATCGACAATCGCGAAGTGGTGCCCGCGCTGGACCAGCTCCGACTTGTCCCAGGCCATGTTGTCACGCAGGTAATCGAAGCCAAATTCGTTGTTGGTTCCGTAGGTGATGTCCGCGGCGTACTGCTGCCGGCGGACGGCCGGGTCCTGGTTGGCAAGGATGCAGCCGCTGGTGAGTCCGAGGAACCGGTAGACCCGGCCCATGAGTTCGGACTGGTACTCGGCGAGGTAGTCGTTGACCGTGACGACGTGCACGCCTTTGCCGGCGAGGGCATTGAGGTAGGCCGGTGCCGTGGCGACGAGCGTCTTACCTTCACCGGTTTTCATTTCGGCGATGTTCCCAAGGTGGAGTGCAGCACCACCCATGAGCTGGACGTCGAAGTGGCGCAGGCCAAGGGTGCGGGACGAGGCCTCGCGGACCGCGGCGAAAGCCTCGGGCAGGAGATCATCCAGTGTCTCGCCATCCAGGTGGCGCTCCCGGAGCCGGCCCGTTTCTTCACGGAGCTCGGCGTCGGAGAACGTTTTGAATGAGTCTTCAAGGGCGTTAATGGAATCGGCATAGTTCCGCAGTTGCTTCAGGGTTTTCTTATCACCTGTGCGGAGAAGTTTTTCGATTAGTGATGCCACGTGAAGTTGCTCCCAGTCTCATGCTGCCGAATTCTGGCGTGTTCAGTCTACGGGAGAGACGCGAAGCGGGTAGCCCTGTTCCCTCAGAGCGGATACCTGCTGTCGGCGCCGCTGATGGCTGCGCCCACCGCCGCGGCAAGGTCCCCTGACGGCGATACAACCACCTCCGCGAGCCCAAGCCAGTCGGCCATCAGCCGCAGTTCCGCGGCGAGTTCGACGGCGGTGTCCGCCGGGGCGTCCGGCTCGCCGAAGCAAGCCTTGGCCAGCAGTCTGCCGCCCGCGCGGTCGGTCTTCAGGTCAACCCTGGCCACGATTCGGTCCCGCAGCAGAAAAGGCAGGACGTAATAACCGTACCGGCGCTTCGACTGAGGGGTGTAGATCTCGATCCGGTAATGGAACCCGAAGAGCTCCTCCAGCCTCCGGCGCTCGAAAACCAGGGAGTCGAACGGGCTGAGCAGTGCCCTGCCCGTTGCGGTCCGCGGCAGCCGGGCCTCGACGTGGCGGAACAGTTTCCGCTCCCAGCCGCGGACAGTGACCGGCTCAAGCCTGCCGCTGTCCACAAGATGTTGGACAGACACAGCCGCCGCCTTCATCGGTGTCCTGAAATAGTCGGCAAAGCACCGCACTGCCCCGATGCCGTGTGCCTGCGCCGCAGCCTCGATGAGCCTGTCCATGGCCGACTGGGGATCTTGAGGCGCCTCCAAGTCCAGGGCCGGGAGGACGTGCCTCGTTAGCGCGTACCGGCGTTCGAACTGGTCGGTCCTCGATGCGCAGGAGACAACGCCCTCTTCAAACAGATGTTCCAGGACACGCTTGACCGCGTTCCAGTTCCATCCCCAGTTCACGTGTTTGCGGTCCTCTACATGGCCGATGGCCGCCGTAAGTTCGGCGGCGGTCATGGGTTTTCCGGCAGCCAGGGCGTCCAGCACGAGGCGCGTCACGCCTGAGCGCAGCGCTGGATCCATGGCTGACGCTCCCACCCAGGTGCGGTTCTGCCACGTCACGAGGTCCTGGAAATGCTCTGGCCGGATGAAACTCGCCTCATGGGCCCAGTACTCGAGCATCCGCCGGGGATGCCTGCCCGCCATCTGTTGCAGGATCGTTCGGTCGTAATTGCCCAGCCTGGAGAAGAAGGGGAGGAAATGGCTCCGCGCCAGGACATTGACGGAGTCGATTTGGACCAGTTGGATCCGGGCAAAGGTCCGGCCCACCGTCCGTGAAGTCACGGGGCCGGCGGGCCGTCCTTTGTCCAGTCCCTGGGCTGCCAGGGCGATCCGCCGGGCCTGTGAAAGGCTCAGCGTTGCAACCATGTCAGCCCTTTCGTTGTGAGGGCACTATCCTAGGCTGTTGCGGCCGCATCGTCGGAGCGGTACGCGTGGATCTTCTCCTCCAGGGTGTTCTCGCCGGGCTCGCAGTAGTGGTCCAGGGTGATGACGCCGTAGGTCCAGCCGCGGCGCCGGTACACCACTGACGGCGCGTTCGTGGCCTTGTCCACGAAGAGGTAAAAGTCGTGGCCGATAAGTTCCATGTTGTCCACGGCGTCATCCAGCGTGAGGGACGCCGCCGGAAAGATCTTGCGGCGGATCAAAACCGGAGAGTCTCCGGCAGGAATGTCATTGTCGACGTCGTAGCGCGACTTCTCCGCCGGCTCCTGCGCAGGCTCGTCGCGGTTGCTCGCCTCGACGTAGATGGGCTGGTTGGTGCTGGCGGGCTCCAGGGATGCGGTCGCCTCGCGTACGGCTTTGGGAGTGTGCCGCCCGTGGTGCACCTTCTTGCGGTCCTTCGCCCTGCGGAGCCGCTCCAGCAGCTTGTTGTAGGCGAGATCGAATGCGGCGAACTTGTCTGCGGCGCTTGCTTCGGCACGGATTACGGGGCCCCTGCCCAGGACGGTCACTTCAACTGTGAGCTGGTCGCCGGTCTGGCGTGCGTTCGTTTCCTTGGAAACCTTCGCATCCACCCGCTGGACCTTGTCCCCAAGCGATTCGATCTTAGAGATCTTCTCGCCGGCGTATTCGCGGAATCGGTCCGAGACCGTCAGATTTCGTCCGCTAATCATGAACTCCATGGTGCCCTCCAAATGACTTCGGTGACACGACAGCGGCACTTCATGGGGACGATCTGACTGACAGTCGAGCCCCTTTCCGAGCCGCTATCGAAAGGTACAACTGATCTTGGTACCCATAACCGACGTTAGTTCATAGCAACGAGTTATTCATCCTTTCGCCCTTTATTTTTTTCTATGACTCCTGTAGCCGGCGGGGCTGCCCCCGGAGGGGCCGGGGAGGAGCCGGGGAGGGGCTGCGGAGCTGCTGCGTCGGGCGCGCGGGTGGCTGCCAGGACTACGGCACCGCGGACCACGGCCCCGGCCTGGTGCAATGCCCGGGCGGCCTCCGCGAGCGTCGCACCGGTGGTGAGGACGTCGTCGACAATGATGCACGGGCGCCCTGCCAGCCCCCTTTCCCCCGCCTTCCAGGCAACCCGCATGGAGCCGCGCACCCTCCCGGCCCGAGCCCCTCGGCTCAGCCCCTTCTGTCCGCCGGACGTCGCCGTACCCGCGGCCACCGTGGGCGACCTGATCTTCCGAAGGACGTCATGGCACTCCAGGCCGCCCAGGATGCCGTGGCGGCGGAGATAGCGGACCAAGAGGTGTACCGGCGTGAATCCGCGTTTCCGGTACGCACCGCTGCTGCTGGGCACAGGCACCAGCCAGATGTCCCGGTCGGTGCCCACGGCGGCAAGGATCGCCCGTCCCAGAGCCTTTCCCAGCGATGCGGTCAGGGGTCCCTGGCCATGGCGTTTGAAGGAGAGTACAGACTGTGCCAGCTCCTCGCGGTAGATGCCGGCCGCCACCACAGGCAGAAGGACGGAGCCGTCCGTGCCCATCAGGGCGGGAGCTGCAGACTCGGCCCGGAACGGCCTCCGGGTCAGCAACCGGACCTGCCGCTCACAGCCGGAGCAAATGGCCTTGTCTTCGTTGCCGCAGCACACGCACTCGACGGGCACTGCCAGCGCCATGACCTCGGCCGTTGCGTCAGCCAACAGGTCCGCAGCCCGCAGCAGCCGCCGCCGGTATTCACTGCGGTGCTTCGCCCGTCTGAGCAGGTGGGGCAGCAGGTCAGGGTCCCCGGCAGCGCCGTGGACGGGTTGCGGGTGTCGGGTCTCCACGCAGCAAGCATCGCCCGGACGCGGCGACGGCGGAAGAGGCTCCCGTGCCGCTGTGGAAAACGCCGCCGCGAAAACGCCGTTATAAAGAACGCCCTGTGGAAAACGCCGCCGCCGAAAAAGCCAGGCGCAATCAGCCGGGGAATGAGGGATCCAAGGGCCCCTTCAGCTGTGGCGACCAGCCGTTCCCCAGCCTTTGGAAGATGCCGTCCGCGGACTGGGCGTAGATTTCCTCGGATCCGTTGCCGGCGCTGAGTGCTACCAGGCCGCGCCACGGCGCGAGCTTCTGCGGCTGGGTGGAAGTGAGGGAGAGCAGTTCCGGGGCGACGTTCGCCGAGGCCGCGCCCTTCATCACCGCTACCGTTGTGTCGGTGACCCAGACTCCTTGGTTCGGGCTGGCGCCCGACTGCAGGGTGATCGGCGAGGTCAGCTCCTTCGGGGTGCCGTCGGCGCTGCGGATGATGCCGGTCACCTGGACCCGGGTCACTCCGTTCTGTTCGGAAATAACCAGCGCCCGCACGCCCTCGCGGGAAACGCGGAAATCCTTGACAGTGCGTCCCGCCAGCCAAGACGGGGTCAGCGTCACGGCCGGCACCGTGGCTCCTTGCGCTACCCCGGTGGGGCGGAATGCGGTGACCTCGGTGACGCCCTGCGCACCTGGCCCCGCGGTCCAGACCCAGTCATGCAGGCTAAAGGACGGGCGGGAGAGCGTGCTCCGGGTGATCAGGGCACGCGGGGCCTGCCCCGGAACCATGGAGTACAGAGTGCTCCGGGTGCTGTCGAGAAATGCCACCGTCTGTGAGACGGGCGATTCAGCCGGCGCACGCGGCTTCAGCCCCGCAACGGACTGCATGTCGGGCAGCGGGGAAATTCTGTTGTTCTCATAGCGCACCAGCTCGTTGTTGCTGACGGCGATCTGGCGGGCCGGAACATTTCTGTTCTGCACGGGCGGCAGCACCGATCCGTTGTCCTCAACACGCACCAGATCCTGGTTGGCCCTAAGCTCCACGTTGATGACATCGGGCTGGCTGCGGAACGTCAGGGCCAGCTGAGTCTGCATCCTCAGCCTGTCTTCCGTAGAAGCTTCGGTGAGTTCCTTGGCGGACAGATCCACCTGGGCAGCTCCGGAAACCACCGGCACGGATTCCCGTGCCAGCTTCATCCCGGACGGGAACGCGCTGACGACGGCGCCCTTGAGATACGGAGCCGGCCCACCAAGCAGGGCGCTCGTCATCGACTTGACGGTCTTCTTCTTGATGAACCAGCGCACGTCGGGCACGGCGTAGGTGAACGTGGGGTCGTAGAAGTAAATGGGATAGGCGCCGTAGATCACCTTGAACGTCTCTTCAGGAATGGCGGTGCCGTCCGGAAGTTTGGATATCCGCCACTCCCCGTCCACCTGGGTCAGCGTGACGGGGATGCTCTCCTTGGTGCCCTCCGGCATCTGGGTGGCAACGCCGTCGGCATCCACGGAATACGCGACATCCAGTTCGTAGTTGAAAACCCCCTCGACGCCCGTCCGGACCACCCGCTCGGACCGGAAAACCAGCGTGCGCTGATCGGGCTTCCACGCAACGGACGATGCCTGGGTGAGGTACTGGCGCGCCACGGCGTAGTCATCCTCATAGCCGCTGCCCGCCAGATAGAAATCCTCGATGACGGCTTCAGGGCTGGACCCCGTGCGGGGCGCGACGGGGAAGAAAACCGGAGCATTGGGATTTCCCGCGCTCTCGTCGGTGCTCTTTCCCACCGGCCCGGACCGGGGAATCTGGGCGCACGCGGCCACCAACAGAAGTACGACGGCGATGAGCGCCGCCGCAGCGCGTCCCACCACCGGCCGCCTTCTCATGATCTCTCCCCCGTGGCGGCTGTTTCCGGTGCAACGTCACTTTCCGATGCAACGTCGCCCTCAGGCGCAGCTTCGGTTCCGCGAGGCTCTGCCGTTTCATGCGGGGCCGGCGTGGCCCCGTCCGCTTCCTGGTTCCCCAGAACGAGGACGGTGCGGTCGCCGGCAGCGGGAAGGGCTACGTCCGCAGGTTCAAGCTGCAGCGGTGACTTTGTGATCGTGCCGCCCTGTTTCAGGGGAAGGGTCAGCCGGAAGTTGGAGCCCACGCCCTTGTTTCCCCAGGCCTGGAGCCACCCGTTGTGGAGCTTGGTGTCCTCGGTGGCGATCGACAGGCCCAGGCCGCTGCCTCCTGTCGTCCTCGCCCGTGCAGGGTCGGCGCGCCAGAAACGGTCGAAGACCCTGGCTGCTTCGGCGGGGCTCATTCCTATTCCGTGGTCACGGACGGTGATGGCAACGGCCGTCGCATTGGACGCCACCGAAATGTTCACGGGCCTCCCCTCACCGTGTTCCAAAGCGTTCAGTACGAGGTTCCTGAGGATCCGGTCAATCCGGCGGGCGTCCATCTCCACCACGATGCTTCCCTCCGGGGCGTTCAGCGTCATGGCCGAACCGTACTCCTCGGCCACGGGCGCGGCGCCTTCCATGACGTGGGACACGAGCTGGACGATGTCCGTGGGCTCCGCATCCAGCATGGCAACGCCGGCGTCAAAGCGGGAGATCTCGAGCAGGTCAGCCAGCAGGGACTGGAAGCGTTCAACCTGGTTGTAAAGCAGCTCCGCGGACCTCTTGTTAATGGGGTCGAAATCGTCACGGGCGTCGTACAGCACCTCAGCTGCCATTCGCACGGTGGTCAGCGGGGTCCGCAGCTCGTGGGAAACGTCGGAGACGAAGCGCTGCTGCATCTGCGAGAGGGTGGCGAGCTGGGTGATCTGCTCTTGGAGGCTGGCGGCCATGTGGTTGAAGGATGCCCCGAGCCGGGCCACTTCGTCCTCGCCCTTGACCACCATCCGCTCCTGCAACTGCCCGGCAGCGAGCTTTTCGGACACCACAGCAGCATGGCTGACGGGGCTGACCACATTCCGGGTGACGTACCAGGCAATAGCACCAATCATGATGATCAGTGCCGCGCCGCCGGCCCACAGGACGTTTTGGATCTCGTCCAGGGTCTGCTGGGCCGTGTCCAGGTCGTAGATCAGGTAGAGCTCGTAGACGGTGCCGTTGAACGTCACCTTGTTGCCGACGGCGATGCCCGGACGGTCTTCGGTGCCTACGGGAAACTCCATGGACGCCCAGAACTGGTCTTTGCCGGAATCCTGGACAGCGGCCCTGAGCTCCTTGGGAATGACGCTGACGGTCAACTGGTCCGAAGCCCGGGACTCGACCCAGCGGTTCCGGGGCTTGGTTTGCTCGGGCATCGCTTCAAAGACGTAGCGCCGCTGGATTACGGATCCCCTGCCTTCGACCGCATTCAAGGTGTCGTAGACGAGGGTGATGACGCTGGACTGATCGGTGACCTGGGCGCCATCGAACGTATCCTGCACCTGCTTGACGTTGTACCGGGTCTCTGACTCCGCCTGCGTCAGCCGTTCCTGGAAGAGATTGTTGGCGATCTGGTTGGACAGGTACGCCCCCACGATCGCAAAGGAACTTATGGACAGCAGCAGGGTGGTCAGGACCGTCCTGAATTGCAGGGAACGGCGCCACCTGCGCTGGACGGAGTGCAGCAGGAACCGGATGCCGGGAAAGACCCTGTCCAGGCCGGTGCGCACGAGCCGCAGGACGCGCAGTGAAACGATCAGGGCGCGCCGTCTCCAGATCCGCGCCCGCAGCGGCAGCCGGACATATCCGCCCGAGAAGGCGTCGGTGTGCTCCGGAGCAGGGTGGGCGGCCGGCCCGTGCGGGCCATCGGTCCCGGGCGATACGCCGTGCACCACCCGCGGGCCGCCGGGGACAGTGTGGACGTCTACCTGTTGTGAATCGGGCGCTGGATCCGGCGCCGCCGCACCCGGCATGGGGGCGCCGACCGCCGGCCCTTTAGGGGCTTCGGAGGGATTCTGGCCCTGGGGTTCAGGAACCTGCTTTATAGCCGACACCACGGACCGTCAATACTACTTCCGGTGCTTCCGGATCACGTTCAATTTTCGACCTCAGTCGCTGGACATGGACATTGACCAGCCGGGTGTCCGCTGCATGGCGGTAGCCCCAGACCTGCTCGAGCAGCAGTTCACGGGTAAAAACCTGCCAAGGTTTGCGCGCCAGAGCGACCAGAAGGTCAAACTCCAGCGGTGTCAGTGAGATCCGCTCGCCGCCGCGGCTCACGGCGTGGCCCGCGACGTCGATGGTTACGTCTGCAATCCGGAGCGTCTCCGGTGCCTTCTGATCGCCTGGGCGAAGCCTGGCCCGCACGCGGGCGACCAGTTCGGCGGGTTTGAAGGGTTTCGGCACGTAGTCGTCGGCGCCGGATTCCAGCCCCCGGACGACGTCGGACGTGTCCGATTTGGCAGTCAGCATGACGATCGGAACATCGGACTCCGACCGGATCTGGCGGCAGACCTCGATGCCGTCCGTCCCGGGGAGCATCAAATCCAGCAGCACAAGGTCCGGTTTTGAAGAGCGGAAGATATCCAAGGCCTGCCCGCCATCCGCGCAAAAGACTGGCTCAAAACCATCATTGCGCAAAACAATGCCGATCATTTCAGCCAATGCCTCGTCATCGTCCACTACCAGAATGCGTGCCTTCATAGTTATATATTCCCTTATTGCCCTTGCTTTGTCCTATTGACGGCATTCTCGGCATGGCGGGCAGCCCGCTAGGATGCAGCAGGACAGCCCACGCCCTTCAGGAGGATCCAAATGACCATGCCGATTTACCAACAGGCTATGGGAGCAGGGTTCACCCGGTTGCAGCCTGAGCTCCAGGAGTACTTTTCGCTCGCACCGGGTTCAGGCATGTATGGGGTGGGCGAAGGCACCTTTGACGTCGCCGGGTGCCGGCAATCCTGGCTGCGGCCGCTGCTCCGGATGACGGCAGGCGAACAGGCATTTTTCCCTGAATACGGTGAAAGCGTGCCGTTCCGGATCGAAAACCATGCCCATCTGGATCCGTTCGGCCGTTCCAGCCTGACAGCCCGGCGGGAGATCTTCTTTCCCGGCCGTACCAGGATCTTTCAGGACACCACCAGTGTGTCTTCGGCGACGCACCGTGTTTCCGAAGGGTCTGATGGCTCCGGCGGACACGCCAGGCTCGTTGACTACGTGGGCAGATACCGCAGACTGGTCACCGACCTTAATCTGAGCGCCACCCCTGAGGGCAGGCTCCGTGGGGTCTCCGAAGCGTCCCGGCTGTTCCTGGGCCCGGTGCGACTGCCGCTGCCCGCTTCACTCGATGCAAAGGCCTACGCCGAGCAGTGGTGGGAGCCATCAGACGGGGACCGTGGCCGTCACCGCATCCAGGTGAAAGTGATCCAGCCGCAGATCGGATTGGTACTGGTCTATGCCGGGCATTTTGACTATCGGCTTGAGTCGTATGCGGAGGGCACTTCGACGCCGGGATTCCTCCCCGAGTACGCCGCCCCCGATCGCTGGGAACAGCGGAGCTGACGCTGCCCTTCAGCGCTTTCGGTGCCCGGTGAATCTTGCTGGGCCAGTTCCGGCAGTACTCAGCCCAGCGCCAACTGGTTCAGTGCGTCGGCAACGTGGGTCAGCCGCGTGAGCACCGCGGTGGCGCCGGAGGGGGTAAACCCGTCGAGCCCGCCTGTGGGGGTAATCCTGAGCGTACGCAGCTCTGTGGCAGGCAGACCGAGCTGTCGCCAGGGACGCCACACCGCGTCGGCAGCCTCACCCGCCTTGGCCAGCTCTGCCTCGGGGTTGTCCACTGCCAGGGCACCTGCCCACAGCCGTTTGCCAGCCTCTACGGCCTCAGCCAGCTGCTCCCACTGGCGTGACGTGAGCGCTTTGAGGGGAACGGCGATGCCGTCGGCGCCGGCCGCGAGGATCCGCTCAAAGGGCGCCTCGATTTCGGGCACCGAAATGACGACTTCGGCGGCGCCGGCAGCGTGGAGGGCGTCAACCACCACGCGCCAAAGCTCGGACACTTCCTGCCCGGGAACCGAACGCAGGGTCCGGTAGCCGCTGGCTGTTGGAATCGTGCCGGCAAGCACGGAAGCAATGTCCGGTTCGTCGACCTGCGCGACCAGCCGGGCGCCGGGAACGGCGCCCCCCACGCGGGCCAGGTGCTCCCCCAGTCCGGCGGCGAGGGAAGCGGCGATATCGCGCCGGGCGCCGTAGTCAATCAACGCCCGCTCACCGTTGTGCAGGTGCAGTCCGGCGGCCAGGCTCAATGGACCCCGCAGCTGCACCTTGAATTCCGATGCCGGGCTGTCTTCTTCCCCGGCAACGTCCGCGAGCACGTTGATGTCAGTGGAGAGCGCCGATTTAGCCCTGATCAGGTCCCGCCCGGGACGGTCCACCAGGCGCCAGCCGTGCGGCTGCACGTCCACAGCCATCTCAACGAGGAGGGATGCGGTGCGGCCTATGGCG
Organism: Arthrobacter sp. B2060; assembly: GCF_059090445.1. Lineage (NCBI taxonomy): Bacteria > Bacillati > Actinomycetota > Actinomycetes > Micrococcales > Micrococcaceae > Arthrobacter > Arthrobacter sp. B2060. Next base: position 204,640 of record NZ_JBNHFR010000005.1, on the reverse strand, counting down.
TCGGCGCCCACTCCGCGGCCGGGCAGCTCGGCCAGGTACGGCAGGTGGGGGTCTCCGAGTTCACCGCGGATGCTGCGTATGGCCTCCAGCGGATCCTGCCCGGGCCATGGTCCCAGGGCCGTGGCCGTCACCTGGCCCTGCTGCGCCTCTTCTGCTGCGGTCACGGCTTAGGCGCTGAGCTGCGTGGTCGGTCCTGCGGCAGGGCTGGCCGGCCCGCCGCCACTTTGACTGCCGGGCCCCCTGCCGGCGCCGTTGTGGTGGTCCTCCGCGATGGCCTCGTGGTGGCGGATGACCTCGCCGATGATGAAGTTCAGGAACTTTTCCGCGAAGGCAGGATCAAGCTGGGCATCCTCGGCGAGCCGCCGCAGCCGGGCGATCTGGGCCGTTTCCCGGCCAGGGTCCCCGGCAGGGAGCCTGTGCGTGGCCTTCAGGAAACCCACCTTCTGCGTTGCTTTGAAGCGTTCCGCCAGGAGATAAACAAGGGTCGCATCGATGTTGTCGATGCTGGACCGGATCGACAACAGCTCCGCCATCACCGCGGGATCCACATGCCCGGCCAGCGAACTTGCGGCGGGATTGTAGGACTCACTGTCAGGCAGATCATGGTTTAGCTCGGTCATGATTCCAGTCTATGGGCACGGCCGGAATGTCCGCCGGTGTTAAGCTGCCGCACGCGCCGACAGCGGACGGACAATGTAAGTGTTCCGGAAAAGACCGACGGCGGAGGGTGACCATGAGGATCGCAGTGCTGGGTACGGGCGTCGCGGGCAGGACCCTGGCGGGAAAGCTCGTGGAGGTCGGGCACGCCGTCACCATGGGGTCCCGGACGGCCACGAACGAGGCGGCCGCGCAATGGGCTGCCGGCGCCGGCCCGCTGGCCAGGGCCGCCACCTTCTTCGATGCGGCTGCGGACGGGGAGGTGGTGATCAACGCAACACCGGGCACGGTGTCCCTTGACGTGTTGGCGGCCGCCAGCACCAGGAACCTCGACGGCAAGGTGCTGATCGACGTCGCAAATCCGCTCGATCATTCGGCGGGCTTCCCGCCGTCGCTCTCCATCGCGAATACAGACAGCCTGGCGGAAGCCATCCAGCGGGCCTTTCCCACCGCCAAGGTGGTCAAGGCCCTGAACACCATGCGCGCCGACGTCATGGTGGCTCCGGAGCGGCTGGCCGGCGGCGACCACGACGCCTTTCTGGCTGGCGACGATGCGGACGCCAAGGCTGTGGTGAAGGGGCTGCTCGCGGAATTCGGCTGGCGGCCGGAACACATCCGGGACCTGGGATCGCTCGATGCCGCCCGCGGAATGGAGATGTGGCTGCCGCTGTGGCTGCGGATCTTCCTCACCCAGGGCAACAAGGACCCGTTCAACATCAAGGTGGTTTCGGCTTAGGACCGCACGAACCCGCACGAACCCGCTAGATACCCAGCAGGGCCCGGTGGTCCTCCCTGCGCCTGGCCTGCTCGGCGGGATCCGGCACCGGGAGCGAGGCGATGAGCCGCTTCGTGTAGTCATGCCGCGGTGCGCCCATCACCTGGTGGCCGATCCCCTGCTCCACCAGCTTGCCCTTGTAGAGCACGCCCACCCAGTGCGACAGCATGTCCACGACGGCAAGGTCATGGCTGATGAACAGCGCCGCGAACCCGAACTCCTGCTGGATGTCCTTGAACAGCTCAAGGACTTTCGCCTGCACCGAAACGTCGAGGGCCGACGTCGGCTCGTCCGCGATCAGCAGCTTGGGGTTCAGGATCAGTGCCCGGGCCAGTGACGCCCTTTGGCGCTGTCCGCCGGACAGCTCGTGCGGAAAGCGGTCGGCGTACGACGCCGGCAACTGGACTGATTCGAGCAACTCCCCTACGCGTCTGCGCGCCTGGGCGGGGGTCGGGTTTGCGTGGATGATGAGCGGCTCCGCCACACAGTCCCCGATGGTCAGCTGGGGATTGAAGGATGCGGCGGGGTCCTGGAACACGAAACCGATTTCCTTGCGGAGCGGCTTGAACGTCCTCTCCTTGAGGTGCAGCATTTCGTAGCCCAGCACGTTCAGGCTGCCGCCGGTAGTGCGGTTCAGGCCCGCGATGGCCCGGCCGATGGTGGTTTTGCCGGAGCCGGACTCACCCACGAGACCAAAAACTTCCCCCTCAGAGACAGTGAAGCTGACACCGTCCACCGCCTTGAAGGCGGGAGTGCCGAGGCGGCCGGGATACTCGATGGTCAGGCCGCTGGCCTCAACCAGGATCTTCCCGCCCTGACGGGCCCGCTCCACCATCCCTTCCGAGGCCGAATGACGGCCCAAGTGGGGAACGGCTGCCAGCAGCTTCTTGGTGTAGTCCTGCCGGGGTTCGGCGAAGAGTGACTTTGCCGGTGCCTCCTCCACGACGTCGCCCTGGTACATCACCACGACGCGGTCGGCCAGATCAGCCACGACGCCCATATTATGCGTGATGAGCACTATGGACGTCCCGTACTTGTCCCGCAGATCCCTCAAAAGCTCCAGGATCTCCGCCTGAACGGTGACGTCCAGTGCGGTGGTGGGCTCATCCGCCACGATCAGGCCGGGGTTCAGGGCAAGCGCCGCGGCGATGACCACGCGCTGTTTCTGCCCGCCCGAGAACTGGTGGGGATAGTAGTTGACGCGTTGCTCCGGATCGGGGATCCCCACCTTCCGGAGGGCGTCGATGGCCCTGGCCTTCGCTTCCCTGGCGGAGACACGTTTGCCGCCGGCCGCGTGGGCACGGATGCCCTCGGCGATCTGCCAGCCAACAGTGAAGACTGGGTTCAGCGCCGTTGACGGTTCCTGGAAGACCATCGCCACGTCGCGTCCCCGGATCTGCCGAAGCGTGGCGGCGCTGACGCTGATGACGTTGTTGCCGTTGATCAGCACGGCGCCGCCGCTCGTGGCAGTCTCCGGCAACAGGCCGAGGATCGCTTTTGCGGTGACGGTCTTGCCGGAGCCGGATTCACCGACGATGGCGAGTACCTCACCGGCCCTGACCTCGAGGCTGACGTCCTTGACCGCATGGACGTCGCCGGCGTCGGTGGCGAACGTGACCTTGAGGTTGTCAATGTCGAGGACGGGCCGCCCCGCCGGCTTGGGTTGGTCCGTAAAGGGATCCAGGTTGATGGTCAAAGTACTCTCGATTCTGCTTGCAGGGCCGCCTGGGCGCCTGCGGTCGAGTCCCGGCCGCCGGTCCCGGAAGCTGCCTTCCTGCGGCCGCGCAGGCGGGGATCGTTCAGGTCATTGATGCTCTCCCCGACGAGCGTGAGGCCCAGCACCGTCCAGACGATCGCGAGGCCGGGGAACACGCCGGTCCACCAGATGCCGGAGGTCGTGTCCGCGAGCGCCTGTTTCAGGTCGAAACCCCATTCAGCGGCCGAGCTGGGCTCGATGCCGAAACCCAGGAAGCCAAGCCCCGCCAGCGTCAGGATCGCTTCGGAGGCGTTGAGCGTGAAAATCAGGGGCAAGGTCCGCGTGGCATTCCGGTAGATGTGCCTGCCCATGATGCGGATGTTGGAAGCACCCACCACCTTGGCAGACTCGACGAAGGGCTCCGCCTTGAGCCGGATGGTTTCCGCCCTGATGACACGGAAGTACTGCGGAATGAACACCACCGTGATGGAGATGGCCGCCGCGAGCACGCCGCCGAACAGGCTCGACTGGCCGCCGCTGATGACGATGGCCATGACGATGGCCACGAGCAGCGACGGAAACGCGTAGATGGCGTCCGCGACAACCACGAGGACGCGGTCCAGCCAGCCGCCGAGGTAACCGCTCACCAGGCCCAGGATGACGCCGGCAAAGATGGACAGGACCACGGCCACCACGATGACGAGCACAGCGGTCTGGGAGCCCCACACAACACGGGAAAAGACGTCGTAGCCGCCGACAGTCGTGCCGAGGAAATGCTTCCCGCCGGGTGCCTGCTGCGCAGGAAAACTGCCGGCGGCGTCGGACAGCTGCGAGTAGCCGTAAGGAGCGATAAGCGGAGCGAAGAGGGCTGTCAGGAGGAAAGCTCCGGTCAGGACGAGACCAGTGACGAGCATGCCGCGCTGCAGTCCCACGCTCTTGTTGTAGTGCGAAATGACGGGAAGCCTCTTGATCAGGGGAGCCCTGCGGTCAACGGTGGCTTGCACGGAAGGATTCATGCCCATCTCAGTACCTCACGCGGGGATCGATGAGCGCGGCCACAACGTCCACGATGAAATTGGTGACGGCCACGATGACGGCCAGGAGCACCACGATGCCCTGTACCGCCACAAAATCCCGGGCTGTCAGGTAGTTGACCAGCTGGAACCCCAGGCCTTTCCATTCAAAGGTGGTTTCCGTGAGCACCGCGCCTCCAAGGAGCACGGCGATCTGCAGCCCCATCACCGTGATGATCGGGATGAGGGCAGGCTTGAAGGCGTGCCTGGTGACGAGCCGGTATTCGCTGACGCCGCGCGACCGCCCGGCTTCGATATAGTCCTTGCTGAGCGTGCCTATCACGTTGGTGCGGACGAGCCGCAGGAAGATGCCTGCCGTCAGCAGGCCCAGGGCGACGGCTGGCAGGACTGCATGGGCCATGACGTCAGCCAAGGCGGCCATGTTCCCGCTGCGTATGGCGTCCAGCCAGTAGATCCCGGTGGGCGCCTGCAGCCCGGTGAGGGCCAGTTCACTGGATGTCTTGGCACGCCCTGCCACCGGAAGCCAGCCAAGCCACACCGAAAAAGTGAGCTTGAGCAGCAGCCCCGCAAAGAACACCGGGGTTGCATAGCAGAGGATGGCGAAGACGCGCAGCACCGCGTCGGGGGCGTGGTCCCGGCGATGCGCAGCAACCATGCCCAGAGGAATGCCGACGAGCAGCGCGACAACGAGCGCGTTGATGGTCAGTTCCAGTGTGGCCGAACCATAGGTGGCCAGCATCTCAGTGACCCGGCGGTTGTCCGAGAGCGTGGTTCCGAAATTGCCTGTGGCGAGCTGGCCAAGATACTCAAAATACTGGATGGCGAGGGGACGGTCATAGCCCGCGGCGGAAATGCGCTCCTGCAGTTGGTCCGGAGGCAGCCGGCCACCCAGTGCCGCCGTGATGGGATCGCCGGTGATCCGCATCAGGAAGAACACCATGGTGACCAGGATGAAAATCGTGGGGATGATCAGGAGGAACCTGATCATCATGTACTGCCCGAGTCCCCCGCCGGCAGTTTTCTTTTTTGACGGCAGCAGTCCGTCGGCGTCGCTGGGCGGCGCCTCAATGAGAGTTGTCATACTTCCCTAGGTCGTGAGCCTCTGTGGCCGCCGGCCGGGCGGCCATGTGTGCAGTGGCTGCAAGGCGGGACACCGGATTGGCGTCCCGCCTCGCTGGTTGACTGAATCCCGAAGGGACGGACCTACTTGGAGATCACGCCGAGGCGGGTCTTGAAGGACGCATCGAGCGTCTGCTCGACGCCCTTGACGTCAGCCCCGGCAACCATCAGCTGGGCGCCTTGGAGGAGCGGCAGAGTGGAGAGGTCCCTGGCCACAGCCGTCTGGGCTTCACCGAGGATCTTTTCGCGTTCGGCCTTGTCCACAGTGGTGAGCTGCTTCTTCACCAGATCCGTGACAGCCGGGTTCTCATAGTGGTTCTTGAGGAAGTTGCCCGGTACGAAGAACGGGGTGAGGTAGTTGTCGGCGTCGGAGTAGTCGGGGAACCAGCCCAACTGGTACACCGGGTAGGCGTCCGCCGTGCGGGCCTTGGAGTACGTGACCCACTCCGTGGACTGCAGGTCAACCTTGAACAGTCCGGACTTCTCCAGCTGTTCCTTGATCATGGCGTACTCGTCTCCGGAGGACTTGCCATAGTGGTCCGGGTTGTACTGGAGCTTGATGTTGACGGTGCCCGGAATCCCCGCATCGGCCAAAACCTGCTTGGCCTTGTCCAGGCTGGGCTTTCCGGTGCCGTCCCCGTACATCTCCTTCAGCGGCTGGACCGCTCCGGCGAATCCTTCCGGCACAACCGAATAGGCCGGCAGGTAGGTGCCCTTGTAGACCTGTGTGGCAATGGCTTCACGATCTACGATGTGCGCCATGGCCTGGCGCACCGCGAGGGCCTTCTTGGGATCGGCATCGGCGGTCTTGGCACCGAAGGGCATGGTGTCGAAATTGAACACGATATAGCGCAGCTCCCCGCCCGGGCCCTTGTGTACCTTGACCTTGGAGTCCTTTTCCAGGTCGGCCGCGTCCGTAGCCGTGAGACTACGGCCGGCAACGTCGATGTTGCCCTGTTGCACGTCCAGCTTCAGGTTGTTCGAGTCGGCATAGTACTTGATGTTGGCGCCGTCGTTTGCGGGCTTGCCCAGCAGGCCCTTGTAGTCCGGGTTGGCCTTGAGGCTGACGAGTTCGTTCTTCTTGTAGCTCTCGATGGTGTACTGGCCAGCGAACGGCCTGGCCTTGACGATCTCGTCATCGCCCATCACCTTGTCCGCCGGAAAGACTTCTTCGTCGACGATCGGTCCGGAGTTGGCGGCGAGAACGCCCGGGAAGACCTGGTCGTTGCCTGCCTTGAGCGTGAAGACCACTGTGGAATCATCCGTGGCCGCAACAGACTTCAGATTCCCCAGGAGGGAAGCGGGCCCATTTGGGTCGGCGATCTTGACCACCCGGTCGATGGAGAATTTGACGTCCGAGGACGTGAGGGCGTGGCCGTTGGCGAACTTGAGATCCGGCTTGAGCTTGACGGTGTATTCCGTGGGGCTCGTGAAGGAGGCCGATTCGGCGATATCAGGGGATGCATCGGCGCTTCCCGGCTTGGCATTCAGGAGGAACGGGTAGATCTGGTTCATCACCATGAAGGATCCGGCATCGTAGGAGCCGGCCGGATCGAGGGTGACGACTTTGTCGGTAGTGCCGTAGGTGATGGTGCCGCCGCCAGCCTCGCCGGTGGATGTGCCACCACCCGAGGGGCCCGTGCAGGCAGTCAGTGCGAAAGCGGACACGCCTGCGAGCGCGATAGCGCTCCGCACGGCCTTGTTGTTCATTGCCATCTGTGAACTTTCTGTTCGATGAAGACACGCGGAGCCTGCAGGATTGGTGCGGGCGGCGCGTTGGCCTGATGCCTTGATTGAATCAGACGGTTGCCCGGTGAAACGATGCATCTTGTGAGATGAGACACAAAATTTACCATAGCCAGACTCAAAACCTACTCGCGGGTACGAAAGACGGCCGGCGGAAAATCCGCCGGCCGTCCTGTGGTCCGAAAATCGGGTTTGGCTACGTCAAGATTGGCTACTTCAGTTCAGCGCGCTGCAGCGAGCGGGCGGCATCGATGGTGGCCTGGCCAAGGACCCGGCTGCCCTGGTACAGCACCACTGTCTGACCGGGCGCAACGCCCCTCAGGGGATCCGTCAGCGTCACCACGAGGCTGTCCCGTTCCACGCCGCTGTCATCAGCAGCGCGCTCAACCCGGGCACGTGCGGGCACGGGGTCGCCGTGCGCACGGACCTGCGCGTGGCAGTCGAAGTCGGCGCCTGTGCCCACCTCGCCGATGGGCAGCCCCGCCCAGGAGACCTTGATGCCGCGGATCTCGTCGATGGCCAGGAGAGCCTCCGGCCCGACCACCACCTTGTTCTCCTTGGGCCGGATTTCGAGGACGAACCTGGGCTTGCCGTCGGCAGCCGGCCGTCCGAGCTTCAGGCCGCGGCGCTGCCCCACGGTGAACGCGTTGGCCCCGGGGTGCTCGCCTACCTTGGATCCGGTCTCGTCCACGATATCCCCGGTGGTCATCTCGATCTTCTCCGCCAGCCAGCCGGCTGTGTCGCCGTCCGGGATGAAGCAGATGTCATGGCTGTCCGGCTTGTTTGCCACGGACAGCCCGCGCCGTTCGGCTTCTGCCCGCACTTCGGCCTTGGACGGAGTGTCCGCGAGCGGGAACATCGAGTGCTTGAGCTGCTCATGTGTCAGCACCCCGAGGACGTAGCTCTGGTCCTTTGCCCAGTCAGCGGCGCGGTGCAGCTCCGGGTTTCCGTCGGCGTCGTTGATCACCTTCGCGTAATGCCCCGTGCACACGGCATCGAAACCCAGGGCGATTGCCTTCTCCAGCAGGGCGGCGAACTTGATGCGCTCATTGCACCGCATGCAGGGATTCGGCGTGCGGCCCGCGGCGTATTCGTCGATGAAGTCTTGGACCACGTCCTCCTTGAACCGCTCGGAGAAGTCCCACACGTAGTACGGGATGCCCAGAACGTCGCAGGCGCGCCAGGCGTCGCGGGAATCCTCGATGGTGCAGCAGCCCCTGCTTCCCGTGCGCAGGGTGCCGGGCATGCGGGACAGCGCCAGGTGAACCCCGACGACGTCGTGCCCAGCCTCGACGGCGCGGGCGGCGGCAACGGCGGAGTCAACTCCGCCGCTCATGGCTGCTAGAACTCGCATGTAAGCTTTCTGTGGGCTGGTGTGTGGTGTCGGCAGGGTATCCCCGCCGGTCCGTGGGAGCAGGCGACCGAACCTGAAGTTGCACTGCCTGCGTCACTATTCTATCGCCCGGTGGAATCTGACTTAAATTGCCTTGACGGCCGCGCCGCACTCTTCTAACGTCAAAAGAACTGGTTTTAGAGTGCAGACCGCTTGGCCTGCCTGACGAATCGAGCGGACAATGTCCCCTGAGAGCATCGTTATTGCTGGCGCGGGACTGGCCGGGGCCACAGCAGCACGCACGCTGCGCACCGAAGGATTCCTCGGCCGGATCACCATCGCTGGAGCGGAATCGCACCACCCCTACATCAGACCGCCCCTGTCCAAGGAGTATCTGCTCGGCAAGGCCGCCGAGGATGCCGTGGAGGTCGTGCCGGAGAACTGGTACACGGAAAACAACGTCACGCTCCGACTGGGCGTTCCGGTGACCGAGGTGGACCCTGCCGGACACGCTGTCCGCTACGCCGACGGCAATTCCGAGGGCTACGACGCCCTGCTGCTAGCCACCGGCGCACTCCCGCGGCCCCTCAAACTGCCCGGCAGCGGACTCGACGGCGTCACCACATTCCGGACGCTCGACGACAGCCGGCGCCTGCGGGAGCAGCTCTCGGACGGGGGCCGCAATGTGGTCATGATCGGATCCGGCTGGATTGGCATGGAGCTGGCGGCCGCGGCCAGCAGCTACGGAAACCAGGTCACCCTCCTGGGACGGGAGGAGGTGCCGCTCGCAAGTGCCATTGGGCCCGACCTTGGCCGCTTCTTCCGGGCCCTGCATGAAGGCAACGGCGTGCGGTTCCTGCTGCCTTCCTCTGCGCGCGAGATCACCGGCCATGCGGGCAAGGCCACCGGGGTCCTCACCGATTCCGGCGAGCAGCTGCCCGCGGACATCGTGGTAATCGCCGTGGGCGTGGTGCCCGATACGGCCTTGGCCGGCGCGGCCGGCCTGGAGCTCCGGAACGGAATCCTCACCGACGCCTCGCTGAGGACGAGCGCACCGGACATCTTCGCTGCCGGTGACGTTGCAAACGCCCTGCACCCGTTCACGGGAGAACCTGACCGCAGCGAGCACTGGGCCAACGCCCTGAACGGCGGCAAGGTGGCGGGCAAAGCCATGCTCGGCCAGGACGCCGTCCTGGACGCCATCCCGTACTTCTACACGGACCAGTACGACGTCAGCATGGAGTATTCCGGCTTTCCCGCACTCACGGCAGGTGTCGCGCCGGTCATCCGCGGGTCCCTCGAATCGAAGGAATTTGTCGCCTTCTGGCAGCAGCAGGGACGGGTAGTGGCCGGAATGAGCGTCAACTGGCCCCGCTCCAGCAAGCCGAGCGCACAGAAGACCATCAAGGCCCTTATCTCGGCCCGCTCGGCCGTGCCCGCTGCAGCCCTGTCCGACCCGGCGGTGCCCTTTGATCAGCTGATGCCGGACGCCTGACGCGCCACGGTGCCGGCCGTCTGGATCGATGATTCATGGCCGGCCATGCCGGCCTGCCGGGCGCGGGCGTAGGCATCAGGCAGCGCGGCCAGGAGCGCGTCCACGTCCGCTTCGGTCGAGGGATGGCCAAGCGTGAACCGCTGGGCGCCGCGGGCAGTTGCTTCGTCCAGCCCCATGGCAAGCAGCACATGGGAGGGGCGGGGCACACCCGCGGTGCAGGCCGAGCCGGTGGATGATTCGACGCCGGCAAGGTCCAGCAGGAAAAGCAGTGAGTCGCCTTCGCAGCCCGGGAAGGTGAAGTGTGCGTTTCCGGGCAGCCTGCCCGGCCCGGGCGCCCCGCGCAGGACGGCTGCAGGGACGGCGTCGCGGACGCCTGCAATCAGCCGGTCCCTCAACCCGGTGATCCGCACGGACTCCGCGGCCAGGTTCCTCGTTGCGGCCTGGGCGGCGGCGGCAAATGCCGCGATGGAGGCCGTATCCAGGGTGCCGGAGCGGACGTCCCGCTCCTGACCGCCGCCATGCTGAACAGGCGTGAGTTTCACCGCCCGTCCCAGAAGCAGGGCGCCAACCCCCACCGGTCCGCCGATCTTGTGGCCGGAGATGGACATGGCGTCCAGGCCGGACTCCTTGAAATCCACGGGAATGGAACCGAACGCCTGAACGGCATCGGAATGGACAGGGACCCCTGCACGGTGCGACAGCTCGACGATTCGCCGCACCGGCTGAATGGTGCCCACCTCGTTGTTTGCCCACATGACGGTCACGAGGGCGATCGACTGAGGATCACGGCGGAGTTCGGCTTCAAGGACGCCGAGGTCCAGCACCCCGTTCGAGTCCACGGGCAGCCAGGTGACGTCGGCACTTTCGTGCCGCTCCAGCCACTCGACTGTGTCCATAACGGCGTGATGCTCGACGGCGGAGCAGAGGATCCGCCGTCGCGCCGGGTCTTCGGCGCGCCTGGACCAGTAAAGTCCCTTGACGGCGAGGTTGTCGGCCTCGGTTCCGCCCGAGGTAAAGATGACCTCCGACGGATGGGCGCCTGCGGCTGCGGCAATGATTTCCCGGGCGTCCTCCACGGAGCGGCGGGCCCGTCGTCCCGCTCCATGCAGCGATGACGGGTTTCCGGTCCGGGCCAGCTCGCGGGTCAGCGCGGCCAACGCCTCGGCGGCTATGGGTGTGGTGGCGGCATGATCCAGGTAGGCAGGCACGGGTTAATTCTACCTGCGGGGCATGGCACGGCCCGGCGTTATGGCCTGATCCTGGCGCAGCAGCGCCCGGCGGACCGGTCCTCTTGCACCTTCTCTTCGGGCACGCCGCAGGCGGAAGCGGCGCCGCTGAGAAAAGCGCCGTTCATCGCGCACACCACGTCCGTGTGGCCCTCAGCCAACCGATGGAACGGACAGTTCAAGAGGACGATTCCTCCCTGCCCATCGGGAGCGGGGCGGTATCCGACCTGGGTTAGCAGTTGCTCCAGTGGCCCTCCCCCGCCCGCGGCAGCCTGCCCGCGGGAGTATGCCGTGGCGAGGAGAGCCTCGCGGACGGAAGCACCCCCCGACATCGACGACTCGATCGCTGACGCCAGGAGTTCCGCCGCGAGATCGTAACTCCGGTCCGGGACGGACGCACCCACTTCCGCAAGTGCGGGACGGTACAGCTTGGCCGGGCGGCCGGAGCCAGGTCCGCCCTTGGCACCGAGCTTCCTGAATTCGACGGCGAGGAGACCATCGCGCACCAAGCGGTCAAGGTGGAAGGACGCCGTGCTTCGCGGGAGATCCAGAGCTCCTGCGGCATCGTCACGGCCCACGGCCGAGGGCGCCGAGGCGACGTACTCGAAGAGGCGCCGCCGGGTCGCATCCCCCAGCGACGCGAGCGCAGCCAACCGCTCCCCCCACGACAGCTTCGTATTTGATTCACGGGTCATGACTCCAGCGTATCTCTAAAAACAAGATTCATTGCTAAACCGTCTCAGGAGATCTAAAATCAAACTACCTACTTTTAGAAGGAGAGTGTCATGAAAACATCAGCATTGATCGGAAAGGCCCCCACCGGAACGTTGGTGCAGGAGCCGGCTCGCCAAGCATTCCTGCTGCTCCGAACCGTCTTCACCGTGGCACCGATCCTCTTTGGCCTGGACAAATTCCTCAACCTGCTCACCGACTGGACGATCTATCTCGCTCCTGTTGCGACGTCGGTAATCCCGGTGTCTGGGCAGACCTTCATGTATGCCGTGGGGGTCGTAGAAGTCCTCGCAGGGCTGCTGGTCGCATTCCGTCCCCGGATCGGCTCGCTCGTGGTGGCAGCCTGGCTGTTGGGGATCATCGTGAACCTGCTCATCCTGGGCAACTTCTATGACGTTGCCCTGCGCGACTTCGGCCTCTTCGTGGGTGCAGTCGCCCTGAACCGGCTTGCCGTGGCCTCGGGAAAGTAGCCCGGCAGCTACTCAGCAGGCGGCTCAACCGCCAGCCAGCGTCCAACATCCGCCCGGGCGGCGGCGAGAGCGGGAGCCGATGGGCATGCAAGCGTGACGAAAACGGATGAACCCGCCTGGCCGAAGACCCTGGCAAGCATGGCGGCCCTGCCCCTGGGCAGGGCCGCACGCTCAAAGACCAGCACATCAACGGTCGGTCCCGGCTTGCCAGCCTCCCCGCCCCAGCGCAGGACGTCCGCCTTCAAATACTTCGGCAGGATGGTGGGATCAAGATAGGCGAAAAGCCTTTCCGTCGATTCCCGGTCGTTGCCTGCCACAAGCGGCCACTGGTTGGTCCGGACCTTGGCCGCAGCCAGGCAGCCGTCGGATTTCCTGTACTCGCTGGCGCCTCCGGCCGGGGTCCCGGTCCGCCGCCAGCCAGGCGCTTCCGCCAGGCCCTCCGACACCTGCACGGGAACGCCACGGGCCAACGTGGAGCCGGCGGAAAACGGCATGCTGCGCGCGGCGACGGCGGCGGCGTCGTGACCGGGTGTAACGGTGGGGGCGGCCGGCTGCCGGCTGGCAGGCGCAGTCTCCCGGGCACCGGGATCGGGGACCCCCACGCTGCAGGCGCCCAGCACAGTGGCGGCCACCGCGGCCAGCACTGCCCGCGTGGAAAGCGCCAGTCCCCTCTGGACGGACCGCCCGCCCGCCGGGCCACTGCGGCGCGGATCGCTAAGCCCGGCCATCAACACCTCACAATTTCCTCCGCGAATGGGCGTCCGGCAGAAGCCCGGGCGCCATGGTCCTTCGAAGAGTCTAAACGCCGCCGGCCGGCCCTCATGGCCGGCCGGGAACCCGGGATACAGGCATGGACGTTGTCTGACTAGTCCGGCATTACCGGCCGATATGCTTGGCAGACCGGGCGGCGTGCGTGCGCTGGCAACATCAACCGAAGGACCGTGCTTGACCGAGGGAAACAGCTCCCACTACGAGGTACTCCGCGTCCCCGTGACCGCAACGGACAAAGAGATCAAGGTGGCCTACCGCAGGGCAGCACGGGTCTCGCATCCTGACCACGGCGGTGATGCCGCCGCCTTCCGGCAGGTCACCCTTGCCTATGAAACGCTGATCGACCCCCGGCGACGGGCTGCCTACGACCGCTCCTACGCGACAGGAGCCAGGCACCGGAGCAGGGAGGGAGCGGAAGAGGCCCATTTTGATGCGCCGGCCGCAGGAAGCCATGCCTCTGCGACGATCCACCGGCCCGGCACTCCGCGGAACACATCCGGTGACGATCCGGTCTACGTGCCTCCGTTTGATTCGCCCGGTGCTGCCCCGCTGATCCCCTTCGACGTGGCCAGCCGGCAGGTCCACGGGATGCCAAGGAAGCGTGGCATCTTCGGGGCCGAAGCCCGGATCCAGCGGGAAATGCGCACTGTCCAGCTCATCAGCCGGCAGGTTCTCCCGGCCATGCCGGCAGCCCGGCTGATCAACGGGCTGCAGTCTCCCGCGGACAACAGCCACATCGATCACGCAGTACTCTCGGGCTACCGGCTGGCCCTGATCGGGTCCATGCTCCTGCCCAAAGGCGCCTACGCCTGGGACGGGGCCACGCTGAGGCATGGCAGCCGGTCCATCGCTCCCCCGCAGCTGACCCATGTTGTCTGGGCGATGCAGGACATCTTCCCCGAACTGAACGTAACCGGCTGGACAGTGGTCCACAGCCCCGACGGCAACCTACACGAACCGGTCATCGACCACCACCGCCGGTCCCGCGCTTCCTCCGACGTGGTGCAGGTGGTCAACGCCGCAGGGCTCGCCAGGGGTCTCAAGCAATTCCTCGCTTCCGGCCCGGCCCCCAATACTGTCAACGTCCCGGTGTTGGCCAGGCTGCTGAGGGGGATGCACTGAACCAAAAACGGCCCAAGACTCACCCGGTACTAGGATTGAACAGTGTTCCGCATCCTCTTCCATACCCCTGAAATCCCCGGCAATACCGGCAACGCGATACGCCTTGCCGCCATTACCGGGGCCGAACTCCACCTCGTTGAGCCGCTGGGCTTCGATTTCTCGGATGCCAAGCTGCGCCGGGCGGGGCTCGACTACCACGACCTTGCAGTCGTGACCGTTCATCCGGACCTCGAGTCTGCATGGCAGGCCCTGCAGCCGGAGCGGGTCTTTGCCTTCACCTCCGACGGCGAAAAATCGTATACGGACATCGCCTACCGGCCAGGCGACGTGCTGCTGTTCGGCCCGGAGTCGGTGGGCCTGCCGGAACATGTGAAGAACGATCCCCACGTGACCTCGAGGGTGCGGCTGCCCATGCTGCCCTCCCTGCGGTCACTGAATTTGGCCAACGCCGCATCCATCGCGGTGTACGAGGCGTGGCGCCAGCAGGGCTTCGCCGGCGCCAAGGTCTGACGGGCCAGGTCTGACTCGGCCGCTCTGACAACGCCCAGGCGCACCCATCCGGTGCGCCACCCGCACCGAATCACTGCTGAGGTCAGATCCCAGGGATGAGGAGCGGCAGGTGAAAACATTACGTGCGGGCAGGCCAACACCGGGTTTTGCCCGCAACAGTGCTGCCGTCTCCGGGCGGGACCCACAGGGGACGTCCGGAGACCTATGCTTGACAGTGATGGAAACTCCGAACGCGCCGAACCTTGGCGCCCCAGCGCCGCCAGGCAGCGCCGTCGACCTGAACGGCCAGCTGGCGGCAATGCTGGAGCGCATCGCCACCGGCGACCAGCAGGCCTTCGCCGAGTTCTACCGGCTGACCTCCCGCCGGGTATACGGCATGGCCAGGCGCGTCCTGATCGATCCGGAGCTCAGCGAAGACACCACGCAAGAGGTTTTTCTGCAGGTCTGGCAAAACGCCGCCAAATTCGACTCCGCCAGCGGAAGTCCCCTGGCATGGCTCATGACCATCTCCCACCGGCGTGCCGTGGACAAGGTGCGGTCATCGCAGTCTTCCAGTGACCGTGAGGCCAGGTACGGCGCCAGCAGCCAGGACATCGACCACGATTCCGTGGCTGATGAGGTGGACAGCAGACTGGAAGCCGAAGCCGTGGCGCGGTGCCTGGGAACGCTGACGGAAACGCAGCAGGAATCCGTGCGGCTGGCCTACTACGGCGGACTGACCTACCGGGAAGTTGCGGAAAAGCTCGACGCTGCCATACCTACCATCAAGTCCCGCATCCGCGACGGACTGATCCGACTAAAGAACTGCTTGGGGGTGAGTTGAAATGAGCGAAACGAACGATACGAACGGCCGCCGGTTGCCTCGGGGGTTCGCTGCCGACATTTCCACTGACCTGACCGCCGGCCGCGCGGTGGAACTCGCCGAAGCTTATGCCCTGGATGCCGTGAGTGACGCGGAGCGGCGGGCCATCGAAGAGTACGTCAGAACTGCTCCGGAGTCCGAGCGCGAGTCCTTCAATGAACGGGTCCGCCAGGCCAGGGAAACACTGGCCATGGCGTTCACCGCAGAGGAGGAACCTCCGGCAGACCTGTTCGGCCGGATAGTCGCCCAGCTTCCGGTGCAGCCTGCCGCGGAGCACGCTGAGGCACCGGCCGCACAGCCACCTGCGGCGGATGATCTTGCTGCCGCCCGGGAACGCCGCAACGTCCGGCGCCGGCCCTCCGGTATGCGGGCCTGGCTCATTGGCGTTGCTGCCGCCGCCGTCATCGCCCTGGGCGGCGTGGGCGTCGGCGCGTACATGGCCAACCAGAGTGATCCGCTGACCCAGGTACTCCAGGCGCAGGACGTGCGCCAGGCGACCGTCGAGGTCAGCGGCGGCGGCACGGCCACCGTGTCCATATCGTCGTCGAAGGACGCTTTGGTCGTACGGATGAAGGACGTACCCGCGCCCCCGCCCGGCAAGGTGTACCAGATGTGGCTGATTCCAAAGGACGGATCCACTCCGGTTTCCCAGGGGCTCATGGACGAGGAAGCACTGTCAAAGCCTGCAGTGGTCAAGGGCATCAGTTTCGCTGCCGCGCTCGGCATCACCGTTGAACCGGCCGGCGGCTCAGCTGCCCCGACATCGCCCACGGTCGCTGACGCACCGCTCAACGCCTGAGCGGCGCGTCAGCATCCGGCAACGCCCCGGTGTTGGCGCCTTGGCCTAAAAGCCGGCGATCGTTCCCGGGCCGTTGATGGCTACGACGTGGAATGCCTCGGCGCTGCGCCCTTCGGGCAGGCCGGCACGCTGCGCGTTCAGCACCATGCCGTTCCGCACCGTGTTCTCCATGGCGGTGGCATCGGGATGCTGGCTGACGTGGACGTGGAGGGCGGCCAGTTTGCTCTCCACATGCTCAGTGACGTCAACGAAATGGTTTTCCCGCTCCTCCGGCCCGGCAAACAGCCAAAGCCACGGGACCTTGTAGGCGTCCAGCCCGGACTCCGCGAGTTCTGGATACGCGTGGGGGTTTTCCACGGCGGGGTAGATCGCCCGCGTCACCGCCTCGCCCACTGCCAGGTGATCGGGGTGGCTCTTCTGGATGCGGTTCCAGTTGCGCTCGGGATGCAGGGACAGCACGACGTCGGGACGGATTTCACGGATGAGCTTCACCACTCCCCACATCACCAGATGGTTCGGTTCGAGGAACCCGTCCCTCTCGTGGAGGTAGTGGATGTCGGTGACCCCGACGAGCGCTGCCGCACGCTCCTGCTCGGCCGCCCGCAGGGCAACGATTTCTTCCCGGTGGGCCGGGTCGAACCCGCCCGCGTCGCCGTCGGTCATGATGCAGTAGCTGACCTCGACGCCGGCGGCGGTCCAGGCAGCGATGGTGCCTGCGGCACCAAAGTCGATGTCGTCAGGATGGGCCGCGAAACAGAGCACCCGTTCAACCCGGTGCTTGTCCGGGTTGAACGGGCTCTGTGCTGGAGCTTGGGCGGTCAAGGAATCAGCCCTTGCGCTTCTTGATTTCTTCAGTGGCCTGCGGGAGTACCTTGAAGAGGTCGCCGACGATGCCGAAGTCCGCGATTTCGAACACCGGCGACTCAGCGTCCTTGTTCACGGCAACGATGACCTTGGCCGTCTGCATGCCGGCCTTCTGCTGGATGGCACCGGAGATTCCCGCTGAGATGTAGAGCTGCGGGGAGACGACCTTGCCGGTCTGGCCCACCTGGGCGTCGTGGCTGATCCAGCCGGCATCGGTGGCCGCGCGGGATGCTCCCACTGCAGCGCCGAGGGCGTCAGCCAGTTCCTCGACAGGGGTGAAGTCCCCGTCCAGGCCGCGGCCGCCGGCCACTACGATCCGTGCATCCGTGAGGTCCGGGCGTCCGCTCGCGACCTTCTGCTCGCGGGCGGTGATCCGGGCAGCCGTGGCGGCCGCATCGGCGGGAACGTCAACCGTCACGGTTTCGGGCGTTGCCGGCGCGGCAGCCGGCTCGGGGTTCACGCTGTTGGCCTTGACCGAGAACACGCTGACAGGCGTGGTAGCCTTCGCCGCGGTGGCGTAGGACCCTGCCAGCACAGACTTGTGGGCGGTGCCGTCGGCGTCGATTGCGACGACGTCGGTGATCACACCGGCGCTCAAGCGGATCCCGAGCCGCGCCGCGATTTCCTTGCCTTCGGGAGAGTTTTCCAGCAGCACCCTTGTGGCGCCGGACTTGTCGACCGATGCCGCCACGAACGCCGCTTTGGCGGCCACGAGGTAGTCGTCCAGGTCCTGCGCGGACGGCCGGTAGACGGCGGCGGCACCGTAGGCAGCCAGGGTGGCAGCGGCGTCGTCGTGCAGTTCGCCGTTGACGGCGACGGCGGTCTCCCCGAGGGAACGGGCGATGGTCAGGAGTTCCAGGGTGCTCTTCTTGAGGGCCTGGCCCGGGTTGTCAATGAATACAAGTGCGTTTGCCATGTGATGTGATCCCTCTCAGAGCAGCTTCTGGGCGGCCAGGAAGTCCACCAGCTTGATGCCGGCGTCGCCTTCGTCCGTGATGATGGTGCCGGCCGTGCGCGGCGGGCGTTCCTCGGCCGACGTCACCGTCGTCCACGATCCGGCGTGGCCCACCTGTGACGGATCGACTCCGATGTCAGCCAGCGAAAGCGTGGTGATGCTCTTGCGCTTGGCGGCGATGATGCCCTTGAAGTTGGGATAGCGGGGTTCGTTGATCTGGTCCGTCACCGACACCACAGCGGGCAGGGACGCCTCCACGGTTTCGGAGTGGGTGTCCGCGTCACGGCGCGCGCTGACCCGTCCGCCGTCGACCTCGAGGGAGGAAGCGAAGGTCACCTGGGGCAGTCCGAGGCGCTCGGCGAGCTGGGCCGGCACGAGGGATGTTTCACCGTCGGTGGAGGCCATGCCGGTGAGGACGAGGTCCACGGGGGTGTCAGCGCCGAGGTGCCGGACTGCTGCCGCGAGTGCGAGGGACGTCGCAGCGGCGTCCGAACCGGTGAGTGCTTCGTCCGTGAGGTGAACGCCCTCCGTGGCTCCGATCTGCAGGGACTTCTTGATGGCGTTCACGGCGCCTGCCGGCCCCATGCTGAGGGCGATCACCTTGTTGCCGGCCTTGCTTCCGCCGCGCGCCTCGATCAGCTGCAGCGCGGCCTCCAGGGCGTATTCGTCCAGCTCGGACAGGATGCTCTCGTCGCGGTCTGTCGTGTGGCCCTCGCCAGTGAGGTGCCGGTCAAACTGGGCGTCCGGCACATGCTTGACCAGGACGATGATCTTCAATGTCTCTTCCACTGTATTTACAGCAGCCTTCCATGCTTGTGGATAGCCAGCCGGGTGAGGTCATGGCCGCGGAACGCCCGGGGTACGGGTAGCTCCTAGCTAACCATATAGGGGCGTGCCGATGCCGCCCCGTGTTAACGCCTGTGTCAACCTGGCGCCCGGCTTGACGCACAACGACGGCGGGACCCACCTTTCCGGTGAGTCCCGCCGTCGGTAGCGCTTCTGCTGGGGTTACCCTACTGTTCCGCTGCGGCTCCCAGTGTCACGTCGAGCTGCTGCTCGCGGCCGTTGCGCTGAATGGTGATCTTGACGGAGGCACCTGCGGGTTGCTCGCGGACTGCCGCGGTGAGCTGGTTTGGGTCACTGATAGCAAGGTCATTGAAGCGTGTGACGACGTCGCCGACCCTGATGCCTGCCTTGGCAGCCGCGGAATTCGCCTCCACCGTGGCGACATCCGCCCCAATGGAGAAGCCGGTGCTCGAATCTGTGGAGGACTTCTCCTTGACGCTGACTCCGAGCTGGCCGTGGGTGGCCTTGCCATTTTCGATGATTTCCTGGGCCACGCGCTTGGCGTGGTTAATCGGGATGCTGAAACCGACGCCGATATTGCCCGTCCCGGTCGCCGCCGAGCTGCCGCCGGCCGATGCGATAGCCACGTTGACGCCGATGATCTCACCCTTGCTGTTCACCAGTGCACCGCCGGAGTTGCCCGGATTGATGGCGGCATCTGTCTGGATCACGTTGATGGCGATTGAGCCCTTGTTCGCCGAACTCTGGCCCTGTCCCTGGCCCGGAGGCGCGAACTCGAAGCCCTGGTCACCGCCCTGGGAGTTGTCCTGACCGCCCTTGGGCGCTGCCGACGAAGCGACGCTGATGGTCCGGTTGAGGGTGGAAACGATGCCGTCGGTGACTGTGCCGTTGAGGCCAAGCGGCGAGCCGATCGCCACCGCGGTATCGCCGACGTTCAGTTTGCTCGAATCGCCCAGCGTGGCGGGGGTAAGACCTGAGGGGTTGTCCACCTTGATCACGGCGAGGTCGGACAGCGGATCAGTTCCAACGAGCTTTGCAGACAGCACCCGGCCCTCGCTGGTCCGTATTTCTATGTCCGCGTTGGCGACGGTGCCGTCCAGCGTCACCACATGGGTGTTCGTCAGGATATGCCCCTGGTCGTCGATGATGACGCCCGAGCCGGTGCCGCCTTCGCTGCCGCTCGTGGCCTTGATGGTGACAACGCTCGGCGTTGCCTTGGTGGCCGCCGCCGTGATGGCGTTGACGTCATCCTTGTTGTTGACGATGACAGTCCCGGGCTGGCTACCCGTGCTGACCGTCGGCGCGGTCCCGCCGTCGAACAGATTTCCGGCGCCTACCGTTGCCACGCCGCCGCCCACGAGGCCTGCGGCGAGGATGCTGGCAACCAGGGTGCCCACGCCAAAGGTGGCCTTGCGTTTGGGGGCGTTGGCGCGGTTGTCCTGGAACGCGGAGTGGGCGGCGTACTGGGCGAGCACGGGCTGGTGGCCGTGCGCATCGGTGTGCTGGGGGGCATGCTGCGGCGCAGAAGCGAACTGCTGGGTCGCAGGACCGGAGTGCTGGCCATAGAAGGGAGCATGCTGCGGGTATTCGGGATGCGGTCCGGTGCTGGGCTGGTGCTGCCCGTTGCCAGGCTCGTGGGGTCCGTGGCTCCGGTTGTCCCCGGCTTCTTCCGGCCGGTCCAGCCGCAAGGTGGGGTTCTCCTGGCTGTCCTGGCTTTCCTGGTTTTCCCCCTGCTGGAGACCCTCCGGGCGCGCCGGCCGAGCCGTCTGATCAGCGGGCCGCCCTGCAGGATCTCGGTTCTCAGGAGCTGACCCCGGTATTGGGTTCTCAGTCATTGGACTTCCTTTCATCCTCGTCTGTATTAACTATGGACGATCTGACTGAAACTAGGGCGGACGTTTGCTGAGAGCTTCCTGAGCGCGCACACCCCCTGCGATTTTGGCGGTTTCCTAAGCGTGAAAGCGCTTTTCGCTGGTGGCATATTCCCGGCCGTGGACGGTCCCCTTGGTGCACCATAGAATCAAGAAGAATTGCCACAGCGACCTGCGGCTTTACACCCGGCGTGGGGGCGCTGCTGCATTCTGAGACGGCTGTTTCATCCTGAACCAGTCGCGGCGTGCTGAAGGGTTGCCATGCGGTCAATGTTGAAACGTGTATTCGCCGTGATCGGCCTGACTGGAATGCTGGCGCTTCCTGCCACAGCAGCCTGGGCCGAGAATCCGGTCACACTCGATCCTGTCACCAAAATTGTCGATACCGCCGGTGTACTCGGCGGCAAGAAGGCCGACGTCGAAACGGCCATCAAGAAGCTCGGCACGGACCACGCCATGACACTGCATGTCGTGTACGTCAAGAAATTCGAGAACCCGACGGACGGGACTGCCTGGACCGCCCAAGTGGCCCAGAAGGCAAATCTGCGCTCAAACGCGATGGTTCTGGCTGTTGCCACAGACCCAAGCGTCAGGCAATATCAGCTGAGCAAGCCCAGTGGCAGCAAGATCACCGACGCACAGCGTGACACGATCGTAAAGAGCGCCGTGGATCCGCAGCTCCGCAACGGTGACTACGCCCAAGCCGCCATCGACACTGCCGCTGCCATCGGCGACGCAGCCGGCGGCGGAAGCGGCAACGTTCCGTCGGGCGACGGTGCCGGCACAGCTGTGCTGGTTGGCGTGGGCGTTGTGGCCGCCGGCGGCGCCGGAACGTACCTGTACCTCCGCAACCGGCGCAAGAAGGCCGCCCAGGCCTCCAGTGCCAGCTACGGTCCGCAGGGCGCCGAGCTCGATCCCCTTGCTTCGCTGAGCATCGAGGAACTCCGCCGCAAGAGCGGTTCGCTGCTGATCGAAGCCGACGACGCCATCAAGTCGAGCGAGCAGGAACTTGGCTTCGCCGAAGCGCAGTACGGCGAGGCCGCCGTCGGAAACTTCACGAAGGCGCTCGAGGAGGCCAAAGCCCACATGTCCGAATCGTTCAAGCTGCAGCAGCAGTTGGACGACCACATCCCGGACACCGAGGAGCAGCAGCGCACCTGGCTGGGCGAGATCATCCGCCGCTCGGAAGCTGCCCTGGCGTCACTGCAGGAGCAGAAGGCGGACTTCGATTCGCTCCGCGAGCTCGAAAAGAATGCGCCACAGGCGCTGGCCGCCGTTGATTCCGGGGCGGCCGCTGCCGACGCGAAGATCACCACCGCTGAGCGCACGCTCGCGGAGCTGCGGGGCAAGTACGCCGAGAGCGCACTCGTCCAGGTGGCGGACAACATCACGCAGGCCAAGGAACGGCTCGCCTTCGTGCAGAACGCCAGCAGCACCGCGCGCGAGAAGCTGGATGCCGGCGAGGGAAGCCTGGCCGCTGTGGCCGTCCGCGCCGCTGAGGAAAGCCTGCACCAGACCAACGTGCTCCTCGACGCCATTTCGAAGGTGTCCGGCAGCCTGGACGATGCCCGGAAGGGGCTCGAGGCCGCCGTTGTGGACACCTCCCAGGACCTGGCCCAGGCAAAGGCACTGATCCAGTCCGGTGCACACCCGGAGCTTGCCGGTCCCGTGGCAGGCGTCGAGGCGGCACTCGCCCAGGTGAAAACCGAGATCCAGGGTGGCCGGATTGACCCGATCGCCACACTTGAACGGGTGGAAGCCGCCCACCAGTCGCTGGACCGTTCGCTGAGCGGCATACGCGACCAGCAGGAGCAGGCACGCCGTGCGCAGGCCTCGCTGCAGCAGACCATCATGTCCGCGCAGGCGCAGATCAGCGCCACCTCGGACTACATCACCGCACGGCGCGGCGGCGTGGGGACGGAAGCCAGGACCCGCCTGGCCGAAGCACAGCGGAACCTCGACTACGCTCTGTCCATTTCACGCAATGACCCCGTCACGGCTCTGACTTACGCCCAGCAGGCCCACGCCCTGGCTGCGCAGGCGGCGCACGTGGCTCAATCCGACGTCGACAACTTTGGCGGTTACGCCAACCAGGGCTACGGCCGCGGGGGCATGTTCGGCGGTGGCGGAGGCGGAGGCCTCGGCGGCGCCATCCTCGGCGGTATCCTCATCAACTCCATCCTGAACGGCGGAGGCGGAGCGGGCTGGGGCGGCGGCCACAGCGACGGCGGAGGCGGTGATGCCGGCGGCTTCGGAGGCGGAGACGGCGGCGGAGACTGGGGCGGCGACTTCGGCGGAGGCGGGGACTTCTAGCCGGCAGAGAGACTCCGCCGAACCGGGACCTTCCGGACGGCGGGTAGAAGCGGTATATCAACTGATCACTGGATTCAGTGGGAAAACTGAGCAGGACGAAAGGTAACACCATGGTTAAGCAGTCCATTTTTGGCCGCATGGCGCAGCTCGCAAAGGCGAACATCAATTCCTTGCTCGATCAGGCCGAGGACCCGCAGAAGATGCTGGACCAGATGGTGCGGGACTACACCAACAACATCGCCGAAGCCGAGTCGGCAGTGGCGCAGACCATCGGTAACCTTCGGATGCTGCAGCAGGACTACAACGAGGATGTGAAGAACGCCCAGGACTGGGGCAACAAGGCTCTGGCGGCGTCGCGCAAGGCCGATGAGTACCGCAGCGCCGGCGACACCGTTGACGCCCAGAAGTTCGACAACCTGGCCAAGGTGGCGCTGCAGCGACAGATCGCCTCTGAGAACGAGGCCAAGGCCGCCGAGCCCAGCATCGCGTCGCAGGCGGAAGTTGTGGAGCGCCTCAAGACCGGGCTGGACCAGATGAAGGGCAAGCTGAACCAGCTCACCAGCAAGCGCAACGAACTGGTGGCCCGCTCCAAGACTGCCGCCGCCCAGTCCCAGGTGCACGACGCCCTCAAGAGCATTGACATCATGGACCCCACCAGCGAAGTGGGCCGCTTTGAAGAAAAAATCCGCCGCGAAGAAGCAAAAGTCCTCGGCCAGCAGGAGCTCGCCGCGTCGAGCCTCGATGCCCAGTTCAACCAGCTTGAAGACCTTGGCGAGCAGACCGAGATTGAGGCCCGCCTGGCTGCGCTGAAGTCCGGCGGGGCCAAGCCTGCCATCGGCGCCGGGGGTGCGGCGTCCGATTCGGCAGCCGTCGGATCGACCGTCGACGAGGCCGACTTCGACAAGCTGTAGGAACCAAGAACAGCCTGGAACCCTGAGCAGGATAGTTGGTACGGAGAAGGCCGGGATCTGAGGATCCCGGCCTTCTCCGTTCCCGCGGCATGTAGCGTGGGGCCATGGCTTCAACGATTGTCTGGCTCCGGGACGACCTTCGCCTCGACGACAACCCGGCCCTTTCCGCCGCAGCCTCACGCCCGGACCGGACGACTGTGGTCTACATCCTTGATGAGGACTCCCCCGGCATCCGTCCGCTGGGCGGAGCGGCGAAATGGTGGCTCCACCATTCGCTGGCCCGGCTTTCCGCAGAACTGGAATCCAAAGGCTCCAGCCTGCTGCTCCGCCGCGGTGCCGCCCCCGCCGTGCTCCGTAGCCTGGCCGAGGAGACAGAAGCAGGGACGCTGCTGTGGAACAGACGCTACGGTCCAGGCGAACGGACCGTGGACGCCGGCATCAAGGAATGGGCCGCCGGGCAGGGCATCACTGCCACCAGCTTCCAGGCGAATCTCCTCTTCGAACCATGGACTGTCCGAACAGGAACGGGCGGGCCGTACAAGGTGTTCACACCGTTTTGGCGGTCCTGCCTGGCGGCTGCGGAGCCACGGAGGCCGGTGGACGCCCCCACGCGTCTCCCCGAACCGGCACATGGTGCCGGCGGTTCCCTGCCGGGCAGCGACAGTCTCGACAGCTGGGGGCTGCTCCCCCGGCGGCCCGACTGGAGCCGCGGGCTCGCCCAAACCTGGACGCCGGGGGAACGTGGCGGGCGCCTGCGGCTGGAGGAATTCCTGGACGGACCCGTCGAGGAGTACGGCACCGGACGTGATCTGCCCGCAGTGGAAGGCACCAGCCGGCTCTCCCCGCACCTGCGCTTTGGCGAAATCAGCCCGTTCCGGGTCTGGCAGGCGCTCCGCCAGCGCTTCCCACGGAACGCTCCTGCCGACGTCGGCATCTTCCGAAGCGAGCTTGGCTGGCGGGAATTCTGCTGGCACCTGCTTTATGAAAACCCCGGCCTCGCCACGGACAACTACCGCCGCGAGTTTGACCGCTTTGCCTGGCAAACACCGTCCGCCGCCGAGCTCGCAGCGTGGCATCAGGGGCGCACCGGCTATCCGCTCGTTGATGCCGGCATGCGTCAGCTGTGGCAGACGGGGTGGATGCACAACCGCGTCCGCATGGCCGCCGCGTCTTTCCTGGTGAAGAACCTGCTGGCCGACTGGCGCCTGGGGGAAGCGTGGTTCTGGGACACACTTGTTGACGCCGATGCCGCAAGCAACCCCGCCAACTGGCAATGGGTGGCCGGCTCCGGGGCGGATGCCTCGCCGTATTTCAGGATCTTCAACCCCGTCACCCAGAGCAAGAAGTTTGATTCCCGGGGCCGATACCTGCGCAGGTTCATCCCCGAGCTCGCCGGTTTGGACGACAAAGCCGTCCATGAGCCGTGGAAGAACGCCACAGCTGCCGGAGGCTATCCTGCACCGCTCGTGGGGCTGCAGGAGTCACGCGCACGGGCGCTGGACGCCTACCAGCAGCTAAAGGACGGCTAAGAGGCGCTTGCGGCGTCTGCGGTCAGCGGCTGGTAACCTTGCCCATCAGAGAAGCAATGGGGCGCAGGAACAGCGGCCTGGCCAGGAACCATGCCGCGACCATGACTGCGACTGACGCCGCGAAGATCCAGAAGCCGGCCCAGCCGGCGTCGTCGCTGGCGGCATACATGTGGTTCAGATTCCTCAGCGCGCCGGTCGCCAGCACGAGGAACACGTGCACCACTATGAACGCGACGAAGTAGACCATCACGGGGAAATGGATGGCGCGCGCCGCTTCGATCGGGAAGGCCCTGTTCAGCCCGGCCGCCTTCTTGGGCCAGGCCGCTGACATGCGCAGACCGGTGATGAAGGACAGCGGGGCCGCGATGAAGACCGTAGCAAAGTATGCCAGCAGCTGCAGGGCGTTGTAGTTCACCCAGCCGTTCTCGGTGGGCCAGTCCAGCGAGGCATACTGCAGTGCAGCCGACAGCGCGTTCGGGAAGACGTCCCAGCTGGTGGGCACGATGCGCATCCACTGGCCTGTGGCGAAGAGCAGGACCGCGAAAACGAGGCCGTTGAGGATCCACAGAACGTCGAGGGTCAGGTGGAACCAGAGCTCCAGGGAGATCTTCGTGGGTGCAGTCTTAGTCCGGATGAGGCCCTTGTTGTTCCGCGTCCAGTAGCCGCCCGGACGGGTGGTGGTCCGTACCTGCCAGCCCGTGCGGATGATGAGCAGCAGCAGGAAGGCGTTGAGGAAGTGCTGCCATCCGAGCCAGGCCGGGAAGCCGACCGGTGCGCCGCCGGGAAGTTCGGAATGTCCCGGGTAGTCCGACAGGAAGGACTGAACGCCGGAAAGGCCCGTGGCCCACTTTGCGAGCAGAACCACCAGCACTGCGGCCACGAGGACCGCCGGCACCGTCCAGTAGAGCCTGGACCGCTTGCCTTTCGCCGTGCCGGACTTGTTCTTCGTTGTGGACATCGAAACTACATTCCTCTCGAGAATGACTGAGACGGGCAACTGCCCCGGCCGAAACACTCCGGGCCCTGCGAAGAGAATACTAGGAAGTGCCAGAACGTGAACAAAAGCTACCGGGAAACGAAAAGCCCCGGCCGGTTCACACCGGCCAGGGCTTCGTCATTGGTTGCGGGGACAGGATTTGAACCTGTGACCTCTGGGTTATGAGCCCAGCGAGCTACCGAACTGCTCCACCCCGCGTCGCTTGATCAACTCTACCCTACTTTCGCGGCCGCCGACGCCACCCCCGGACCGCCCCCTGGCTGCGCCCCGGCACTCTTCAGCCAGTCCCCAGAGACAGCAAAAGACCCAGACCACCTGATGGTGATCCGGGCCTTCTCTCAGTTGCGGGGACAGGATTTGAACCTGTGACCTCTGGGTTATGAGCCCAGCGAGCTACCGAACTGCTCCACCCCGCGTCGCAAGAACAACTCTACCGGCCGGTGAACAGCAGGCCAAATCGAGGCGACGTGATCTGCGTCTCGGGCCGCTGCCCCTTCTACGGCAGGCAGACTTCAGGCCAACAGGAAAGGCCCGCCGCCGCTCCCTCACGGGAGCCGGCGGCGGGCCTTCACTACTGGTGACTCAGTTCAGCGTCCTGGCACCTGGCCGGCTGCCAGCCGGTCCAGATTCCCACTAGCTCAGCTGCCCACCTGCTCAGCTGCTGGGGGTCGGGGCGGGGGTGGCGGACGGGGACTGCTCCGAGGCCGGAGTGGTGGCGGCAATCTTCGCCTCGGCGTCGATGGCCTTCTGCAGTGCCGCGTTCAGCTTCTTCTGCTGCTCGCCGTAGGCCGCGAAGTCGCCCTTGGCCAGTGCTTCCTGCCCGGCCTTGATGGCTGCGTTGGCCTCTCCCAAGGCGGCCTTCAGTTCGGCGCGGGCGTCGGTTGTTCCCGGGGCAGGAGTCCCTCCTCCGCCCGGCGCCGGAGGAGTCTGCCCGTTGTTGGCCGAGTCACCGGCCGCGGCTCCGGAGTCACCGCCGAAGAGCTGGTTGAGGGCCTCGTCCAGGGTGGGGGCAAAGCCGATCTTGTCGCCGAAGGCAACCAGCACGCGCTGCAGTGTCGGGTAGGACGTTTCACCGGTGGAGCGTAGGTACACCGGCTGGACGTACAGCAGGCCTCCGCCGGCAGGAAGCGTGAGGAGGTTGCCGTTCAAGACATCCGAGGCGCCCTGGCGGAGCAGGTTAAGGGCCTGCGAAACGGTCGGATCGGAGTTGAACTTGTTCTGCGCCTGGCCCGGTCCGGGCACCTGTGCTTCCGGCGGCACCTGGAGGAGCCTGAGCTTTCCGTATGACTCTGCCTTCACGCCCTTCTGGCCGCCGGCATCCGAGTCGGCCGCCAGGAAGCCGTACAGGACGTTCCTCGCGTTGCCGTCAACCACTTGGGGAATGAAGGACGACGTCAGCTGGAATGCGGGCTTCTCCTGGCCGGGCATCTGCAGGGACATGTAGAACGGCGGCTGCTTTACGTCCTCCGAAACCGTGGGGTCGTTCGGAACGCTCCAGGCGTCGTCGTTCTTGTAGAAGCTGACCGGGTCGGTCACGTGGTAGCGGCCCAGCAGTTCGCGCTGCACCTTGAACAGATCCTCCGGGTACCGGACGTGGCTCATGACGGCGGCAGACATCTCGGAGTACGGCTTCAGTGACGTCGGGAAAACCTTCTGCCAGGCCTTCAGCAGCGGGTCCTTGTCGTCCCATGCGTACAGGGTGACCGAGCCGTCGTACGCGTCGACGGTGGCCTTCACCGAGTTCCTGATGTAGTTCACCGAGCTGTTGGGCAGGGCCACTGTGCGTCCCGCCGTGGTCTGCGAGTCGGTGGTGGCATCCGACAGCTGTTCCTGCTGGGAGTACGGGTAGTACTGGCTGGTGGTGTAGCCGTCCACGATCCACTTGACGCGGCCGTCAACGACGGCGGGATAGGCGTTCCCGTCGACCGTCAGGTACGGCGCCACCTTCTGCACGCGCTCGCGGGGATTGCGTTCGTAGAGGATCTGCGAGGCCGGGTTCACACCATCGGACAGCAGGAGGTCGGAGGACTGGAACTTGATCGAGTAGAGCACGCGGTTGAGGAAGCTGCCGACGTTCGGGCCGCCGTTGCCGGTGAATGTGTATTGGGTCTCGCCGCCCGTGTCCTTGCCAGAGGGACGGTCCTGCTCGCGGTGCGGTGCCCCTTCCGGGGCGCCCACGATCGAATATTCCGGCGAGTCCTCGCCAAAGTAGATCCGGGGCTCGTACGTTTCGTCCGTACCAAGGACACCCGTGGACGGAATGCCTGACTGCAGGAACTCCGGCTTGCCGTCGGCGGTGAACTTGTTGCCCTTCGCCGCCACCACACCATAGCCATGCGTGTAAACGACGTGGGTGTTCAGCCAGGACTGCTGGTCTGGGCTCAATCCCTCGGGGTTGAGTTCGCGCACGGCGATGACAGTGTCCTGGACCTTGCCATCAACCAGGTACCGGTCTACGTTCAGCGCGTTCGGGAACTGGTAGTACGGCCGGTACTGCTCGAGCTGAGAGAACGCATCCGAAATGAGGTTCGGGTCCAGCAGCCGGATATTGGCGGTGGTCTGCGCGTCCTTTGCCAGCGCACCGGAGGCGGCGTTGGTGGTGGCGTTGTAACGCTCCACCTGCACCTGGTCGAGGCCGTAGGCCGCCCTGGTCATGCCGATGTTGCGTTTGATGTACTCGTTTTCGAGGGTCTGCTCCGACGGGCGGACCTGGAATTGCTGGATGACCCAGGGATAGACACCGCCGGCGAGGATGGAGGTGATTACCAGCATCGCCGTTCCGATGAGCGGCAGCCGCCACCTGCCGATGACAGCGGCAACAATGAACAGGATGGCAACGAGGATGGCAGCAACAGCCAGGATCGCCTTGGTGGGAATGACGGCGTTGACGTCTGTGTAGAGCGCACCGGCCCACCTGCCGCTGTTGTTCTGGACGGCGGCGTAGCGGTCGAGCCAGAAGTTGATGCCCAGGAGCACCAGGAACGATGCGCCCGTCACGGCAAGGTGGATCTGCGCGGCGCGGCTGGTGAAGATCCCGCGTTCCATGATCCGGATGCTGCCGTACAGGTAATGGGTCAGGATGCCGGCGATGCCGGCAACGACCGCAACGCTGATGAGGAACCCGACGATGAAGCCCAGGAACGGCAGCGTCATGAGGTAGAAGCTGATATCCAGCCCGAATTCCGGGTCATTCTGCCCGAAGGACTCCTGGTTGAAGAACAGCAGCACCTTCTGCCACTGGCTCGAGGCGGCGCTTCCGGCGAAGAGTCCGAACAGCACCGGAAGGCCGACCATGACCACCCGCCGCACTGGTTCAAGCTGGGCCTGGTAGCGGTTGAGGTTGTCCCGGATTTCGGAATCCGGGGCGTACACCGGCCGTGAATGGTACGCGATCCGGATGGCGTAGAAAACGCCGGCGAACATGACCGCGAAACCCGCGGCAAAGATGGTGATTCTTGCCACGTTTTCCGTCAGGAAGACTTCAAAGAAGCCCAACTGCTGGTACCAGAGGACGTCCGTCCACACGTTGGCGAAGAAGATGAAGCCGACGACAACCAGCGCAACGACAATGAGCGTCGGCGTCAAGGCACCGCGCTTTGGCTGGAGTCTTCCGGGCGGGGTGGGGCTGGCAGGACGGGACAAACTCTGTACCTCATAGCTTTGTCATATTTTTGAGTTTCCGGGGACCAGCATGCATGGTGCGTTGCACCGTGGGCGCAGAGCACGTGTCAGCTTGCTCGGCCCTCCACACACCCGACAGCGGCTGTTATTTATTGCCACGAGCGGCGAGGGGCCTTAGTTCCTGCCTTTAGTCTAGTTGTTTGCGCAGGCGGGAAGACCCGATGTGTCCCCGCCTCTTGCGGCCAATTCCACAGCGCGCTTCGCCTCGTCCAGATTCTCGACTTTAACCACCTGCAGGCCCTCTGGAACATTCCCTGAAACTTCGGAGCAGTTTGCTGCCGGTGCGAGGAACATCGTGGCACCGTCGGCCCGGGCGCCGTGCATCTTGACCGCCACTCCGCCGATGGGTCCTACTACTCCGTCCGGCGTGATGGTTCCGGTTCCGGCGATGTGCTTGCCGCCCGTGAGGTCGCCGGGGGTCACGGTATCGATGATGCCCAGGGCAAACATCAAGCCGGCGCTCGGTCCTCCCACCTTTTCCAATGAGATCTTGACGTCGAACGGGAAGGTGAAGCGGTATTTGAGGAGGACCCCCAGGATGAACCTGCCGGAATCGCTCCGGGCGGGGGTTACCGTTTCCGTGATGGTCTTACCCTCGCGCTCTACGACGACGACGACGGGCTTGCCCGCTCCGGCAGCCAGTTCGTCCTGGACAACGGCGAGTGCGCTGATCGGTTTGCCATTGATCGAGGTGAAGACATCGCCGGGCTTCAGCTTCCCCTGCGAGGCGGAGCCCTCCGACAGGTCGGCGACCTCCAGCTTCTGCCCGAAGGGTATGTTGAGTTCCTTCAGCGCCGAGGCCACGGCATTCTCCTGCGAGGTGGTCATGGCCACTGCGCTCTCCTGCTGGGACTGCTCCTTGGTCAGGCCCGTGGGGAAGATGAGCTCCTGCGGATAGACGGCCTTTGAACCGTCGAGCCAGGCTGAGAAGGCTTCGAATACGCTGACCGGTCCGTTAGGGCCGCCGTCGACGTAGACGGTGGTGAGATTCAGGTTCCCCTCGGCAGGATAGGTGTCGCGCCCGGTGATGCTGATGACCGGCTTGCCGTTGTCCTTTCCCAGCGTGTTAAACGTGGGTCCCGGCGACTCGACGACGTACGGGACCGGCAGCACGGCGGAGGTGACTCCGAGGACGAGCGCAATGAGCCCTGACAGCATCATGGCGGAAACCCGGGGATCGCGCGCCGTAGAAGGGCCCGATCCGGCGGTACCCGCCGATTCGCTGCCCGCGGCAGGAGCCGCGGACTCGTCTGAGGGCTGATCGCCCTTGGTTATCGTCACTGAAGGACCTCTCCGCGCCAGAGTCAACGTCCGCGGCGCTGGGGCTGCAACAAGCGGACGGCCCGGTGCAGCCTGCAAACATTCCGACTACTAACACTACGCGTCCGGGCGCGGCTAAAGCTCTTTGCCTACAGCGAACGGACCGTCTTTCGGCAGACAGCCGCTCTCGCGCAGGGGTAGCGTGAAGGTGATCAATAGTCACACCGACGATCGGCGGGATCATGACCTCCAACCCACTCAATCCGTCCAACGGCGACGACAATCCCAAGGATCCGCTGGCGGAAATGCTGCAGAACCTCATGGGCGGCAAGGGCATGGGCGACATCGACCCCTCCGAACTGGCCAAGGCCGCGGGGCTGCCCGATGACCCCAACCTCCTGGCCCAGATGTTCTCGCAGGTCCAGGCCATGATGAGCGCGCCCTCCGAGGGGCCCGTGAACTGGAAGCTTGCCCATGACAATGCCCGGCGGGTGGCTGCCAGCAGCACCGACCCGTCCGTGACCCAGGCCCAGTCCAGGGAGGTGGATGAGGCCCTCCGGCTGGCCGAGCTCTGGCTGGACCAGGTGACGGATCTGCCGGCCACCGGCCTGATCGGCAAGGCCTGGTCCCGTGCGGAGTGGGTCGAGGAGACGCTCGGGACGTGGAAGCGCCTCACCGAGCCGGTGGCCAACAGCGTCGCCAACGCGCTGTCCAGCGCCATGACCGAGCAGATGCCCGAGGAAATGAAGTCCATGATGGGCGGCGCTTCCTCCATGCTCCAGAACATGGGCGGCGCCATTTTCGGCATGCAGCTGGGACAGGCCATCGGTGCGCTCTCCGCGGAGGTAGTCAGTTCCACGGACATCGGCGTCCCCCTCGCGGACCTGGAAATGGCACTTCTTCCCGGCAACGTGGCCAAATTCGGAGAGGGCCTCAGCCTGCCGGAAAATGACATCCGCCTGTTCCTTGCGGTCCGCGAAGCGGCCCACGCCCGCCTCTTCGTCCAGGTCCCCTGGCTGCGGGGGCACCTCTTGGGCGCGATTGAGGCCTACGCCCGCGGCATCCACATCGACACGTCCCGGATCGAGGAGCTGGCCCGGGACCTGGACCCCAGCAACCCCGAGGGCATCCAGGAGGCGCTGTCGCAGGGCGTCTTCATGCCCAAGCGGACTCCGGCGCAGGAGCAGGCCCTCCAGAAGCTGGAAACCGCGCTGGCGCTCGTTGAGGGCTGGGTTGATGAACTCACCGCGGCGGCCACGGAGAAGGTCCTCCCCTCCGCCGGCGCTCTCCGCGAAACGGTCCGGCGCCGCCGTGCCACCGGTGGTCCGGCCGAACATGCCTTCGCCTCGCTGGTGGGTCTCGAGCTGCGTCCCCGCAGGCTCCGGGAAGCGGCAACGCTGTGGGCCTCGCTCAAGCAGGAACGCGGCATCGAGGGCCGCGACGCCATCTGGAAGCACCCTGACCTGCTGCCCACCGCCGAGGATCTGGACGACCCCAAGGGCTTCAGTGGACGCCGCCAGCTGGCAGAGGCCAGCGACAGCGAAGTGGATGATGCCCTGATGAAGCTCCTGGATGGCGGCTTCGACACTCCCGAGGCGGGCGCTGCGGACGACGGCGGCGCGGCCGGCGGCGCGGCCGGCGGCGCGGCTGGCGGCGCGGAACAAGGCACGAAAGACGACGGCGGTACGGCGGACAGCGCCGGTACAAAGGACGCCGACGGTACACAGGACGCCGACGGGACGAAGAAGGACGACGGCGGCCAGTAAGTCGGCCGCTGCGTCCTCGCCTCGGGGGGGCCGGCCTCGGAGGTCCGGCCCGGGAGGGCCAGGGCGCGCCCGCCCCTCCGGGGCAGGACAGCACTGCTGACGGGTCAGTCCCCCGGGACAGCCCCGTCGGCAGTTATTCCCCGTGAGGTCGCAAAAGAGACACCTTCCAGGAAGGCCTTGGCCCGCGCGGTTTCGGGGTATGCCTCCAGGAGCCGCCAGAAGGACGCGTTGTGTCCGGCCACCAGCAGGTGCGCCAGTTCATGGAGCAGCACGTAATCGATGACCCACTGCGGCATGGGCCGGAGCTTGTCCGACAGCCGGATGGACCCGTCAGCAGGGGTTGCCGACCCCCACCGCGAGTTCTGGTTGCTGACCCAGCGCACCGACGTCGGCACGGCCCTTCCCCCGAGATACCGTGCCGAGAGATCAGCCGCGTGGCTGGCAAGGGCGGAATCGGTGGCGGGACGCCGCCCGCCTTTGGACTGCCGGTCCCCCTGGACCCTGAGTTTGTCCAGCATCCGGCGCACCCATTCGGCTTCCTGTGCCCTGCTGAAGTTTGCCGGGATGGCGACGACGGCGGTTCCGTTCTCCCAAAACGCGGCTACTGTACGGCGCCTCCTGGCCGACCGGCGGACGACGACGGGCGCGCCGTCGTGCGTTCTGAGCTGCACGTCCGCCATCAGAGGGCGTCGCTTTCGGCAAGGACTGTCAGGACTGCTTCGCCGTAGCGCTCCAATTTGGACGGGCCCACCCCTGCCAGCCGTGCCAGCTCTTCCAGGGATGATGGCCGTGCCTCGGCGATGGCGGTAAGGGTCGCATCGGTAAAGACGACGAAGGCCGGCACATCAGCAGACTGTGCAACGTCGCGCCGCCATTCGCGGAGGGCGGTGAAGGTCTGCTCCTCGTATGTTGGCGGGCACTGGCTGCAGCGACCCACCTTCCGCTCTGCTCCGGTGGACAGCATGCTGCCGCAGACCCGGCAGGACGCGGGAACAGCGGCCTTGCGGCGCGGCGCAGGACCTTTGCCCCTTGCGGCGGAGGTTGCCACGGAATCCGGCCGCAGTCCGTCCAGGAACCGGGAGGGTTTGCGGTTGGCCCGGCCTCCCGGCGTCCGCGCCGTGGACCATGACAGTGACAGGTGCTCTCGGGCCCGGGTGATGCCGACGTAAAGGAGCCGGCGCTCTTCATCCACTGCCTCCGGAGTATCCGCGAAGGAAATGGGCATCAGTCCTTCGCAGAGGCCCACCAGGAAAACCGCATCCCATTCGAGGCCCTTAGCTGCGTGCAGCGAAGCCAGCGTGACGCCCTGCACGGTGGGCGCGTGCTGGGCGAGCGACCGTTCCTGCAGTTCGTTGACGAAGTCCGCGAGGCTGAACGCGGTTCCCCTGCTCAGAACAAGCTCATCGGCCAGGGCCACCAGGGCCGCCAGCGATTCCCAGCGCTCCCGGAGCGCGCCGCCGCTGTGCGGGGCGGAGTCCGTGTAGCCGAGGGACGCCACGATGTCCCGGACGATCTGGCCCAGGGGCTGCGGCGACGATTCCGCCACTGCACGTGTGGCGGCCCGCAGCTGCAGGATGGCGTCGCGCACTTCCTTGCGCGCGAAGAAGCGCTCGCCGCCGCGCAGCTGGTAGCCGATGCCTGCTGATGCAAGGGCCTGTTCATACGCTTCCGACTGCCCGTTGGTGCGGAACAGAACCGCGATTTCACTCGCCGGAACACCGGAATCCAACAGGGCCCGGATCTTCTGCGCCACGGTTGCCGCCTCGGCTTCGTCATCCGAGCACTCGGTGAACTGCGGCAAGGGGCCTGCCTCCCGCTGGGCAACCAGCTTCAGCGGCGCGGCCCAGGCGGCATCGGCAACCGGCCCACCACTGCGGCGACCCGCGAGGAGGTCATTAGCCAACTGGACCACCTGCGGCGTCGAGCGGTAATCGCGGATCAGCTTCACCACGTTGGCGTTGGGGTAGATGGCCTTGAAGCCCAGCAGGTGCTTGGGCGATGCGCCCGTGAAGGAATAGATGGTCTGGCTCGCATCGCCCACCACACACAGCTCATCCCGGCCGCCGAGCCACAGTTCGAGGAGCCGCTGCTGCAGCGGGGAGACGTCCTGGTATTCGTCAACCACGAAGTGCCGGTACTGTTCCCGGACCGTGGCGGCCACCTTGGGATCCTCCTGCAGGATGCCGACGGTGATCAGGAGGACGTCTTCGAAGTCGATCACGTTGCGGTCGGTTTTGACGTCCTCGTAGGACTGGAACACCCGTGCCACGGCGGTGAGGTCGAAGCCGCCCGGGTTTCCCCGGTCCTGCGCGTTCTCGAGATAGTTGGCCGGCGTGAGCATCGAAACCTTGGCCCACTCGATCTCCGAGGCCAGGTCCCGGATGGAAGCACGGTCCGTACTCAGCCGGAGCCGGCGGGCTGCCTCTGCGATCATCTGCGCCTTGTGGTCCAGCAGGTTCGGCAGCGTCCCGCCAACCGCCTGCGGCCAGAAGAACTGAAGCTGGCGCAGCGCCGCGGCATGGAAGGTGCGGGCCTGGACGTTGCCTGCCCCGAGGTCGCGCAGCCTGCTGCGCATTTCCGCCGCCGCCCGGGCGGTGAAGGTCACAGCCAGCAGCCGCTGCGGACTGTAGACCCCGGAGTGCACGCCGTAGGCGATCCTGTGCGTGATGGCACGGGTCTTGCCGGTGCCGGCCCCGGCAAGGACGCACAGGGGTCCGGTCAGGGTGCTGGCGACTTCACGTTGCTCGGCGTCGAGGCCGCCAAGGATGCGGTCCTCCAGGGAGGCATTGCCGTCAGGAATTTCTGTAGTCAATTCTGCTGCTCAGTCGAAAGGAGGGATGGTGTACCGTACCCGCACAGGGCGACGGCGATAGCGGGCAGGCAAGCTGCCCTGACGCTGCACGCAGCGTCATTCGTCTGCGGGCCGGTCCTGGATAACTCCGCCGTACCAGTGCTCAATGAGCGACCGGGCGATGGACAATCTGCTGGAAATCACGATCTCCCCGCTCAGCACGGCCGCCTGGAGTTCTTCCCGGCTGAACCAGCGCGCACGGGTGACCTCGACGCCGTCGGGCCTTGCCTCGGTGTCATCCGTAGCAGCCGTGAAGCCGAGCATGAGGGAGGCGGGGAACGGCCACGACTGGGAGCCCAGGTACTGGCACGCCTTGACCCGCACGCCCACTTCCTCGTGGATTTCGCGGACCACCGCCTGTTCAAGGGCCTCCCCCGGTTCCACGAACCCCGCCAGCGTGGAGTAGTTCTTGGCGTCAAGGGGCCCTCCCCCGCCGAGCAGCAGCCGGCCGTCCGGGCCCACCACGGTGACGATGATCGCGGGATCGGTCCGGGGGTAGTGTTCGGAGTTGTCAGCGGGGCAGCGCCTGACCCAGCCGCCCGCCTCGACGACGGTGGGCGTGCCGCACCTGGGGCAATGCGTATGGGAGGCATGCCAGTTGGCAATGGCGCTCGCCTCGACGAAGAGCGCCGTATGGGTGGGGTCCAGCCGGGCGGCGACGTCCCGGAAGCCTTCCCATGAGCCATCCGCGGGCAGTCCGGCGGAGCCGGGATCCACCGGTTCGGGCAGGATGAAAAGAAGAATCGGAGTGCCTTCCGGCAGCGCACTGGAGCTGAGGGCGGAGCCCAGGTAGACGACCAGTGCTGGCCCCGAGTCGACGTCCTGCAGCCGTCCCCGCAGCTCCGCAGCATCCGCCAGCACCAGCGCATCGTCCCGGACCAGGGCCTGCCGGCCGGAGAGCACCATTGCCCGTGCGTGGCCTGCTGCCATCAGTTCGTCGACAAAGCCCGGTTTCATCCGCTCCACGGATCCGCGGTTCAAGAGGGCCGGACGCACGGGAAGCACGGTGTCGAACAAGTGGTTCGCCGGCAGATCACCCGCGGGGAGGTGATTTTCCCGCCGCCCGCCGGATGGCTGAATGACCGGCGCAGCGGCCTCCGCATGACTCATGTATCCACCGTACTGACTCGGGGTGACAATTCACATTTCCCCGGCCCGGTCCCGGGAACTGCACCGTCTCCGGAACGCTGTTATTTCCGCCGGATCTCAAGACTCGCCGCGGCACATCGTTGTCTTGGACGTGAGTCAATCTACCGTGGAAGCGTGAGAAGAGAACCGATCGAACTGGCAGCTGTGGCAACCGCGGCAGTCCCCGGACTGAGCCCGACCGCAGTGAGTTCCGCCCCGGACGACCCCGCGGACTTCGACTCGGCACTCCTCCTCGATTCTGAAGGCAAGCGCTGGCGGGTCCGCTCGCCCCGGCATGCAGAGGCCAGCACCCGGCTTGAGACGGAGTTCCTGGTACTCCGGGCCTTTGCCCCGGCCATCCGGGCCGAACTGCCTTTTCTGATGCCAACCGTCGCCGGGACGGTACGGCAGGAGAACCTGACCACGTTTGTGTATTCCCACCTGAACGGTGCCACGCGCACGGTCGAGGAGCTCACTGCCGGCCCGCAGGAGCTCGCGAAGGAGATCGGCACCGCACTGGCCGCCATCCATGATCTTCCCCGCGCGCTGGTCAGCAATGCTGATCTGCCCAGTTACACGCCGAATGAGTTCCGGCAGCGCAGGCTCAATGAGCTCGACATGGCGGCAACCACCGGAAAAATCCCTCCGCTGCTGCTCCGCCGCTGGGAACACGCCATGGAAGACGTCTCGCTGTGGCGTTTCAATCCCTGTGTGGTCCATGGCGACCTTCACGAAGACAACCTGCTGGTTGAAGAGGACCGGGTCACGGCCGTCACCGGCTGGACCGACCTGCGGATCGGCGACCCTGCCGATGACCTTGCGTGGCTTGTTGCCTCCAACGAGCAGGACTTCGTGGACGCGGTGGTGCGCCACTACAGCGAGCACCGGCGGGACGCCCCGGACAACCACCTGCTCCGGCGGGCGGCGCTCTCGGCGGAATTCGCCCTGGCCCAATACCTCGTCAAGGGGATTGCGGCCAACGATCGCAGCATGATCGTCGAAGCGGAATCCATGCTGGCCACCCTGGCGGACGATATCGCCGAGCATGGCGGACAGCCAATCAGCGTGGAGCCCCTGCCGCAGCCGTCGGCACCGCCTGTGCCGGCAGCTCCCCGGGCAGTCCCTGCCGGGCAGGCGGCGGACGGCCCGGCAACGGCGGGACGCGGCGCGGTCACGGTCGAACCCATCCCGGCACCGGCTCTGGCCGCCGTGCATGTCACGCCCATCCCCGTGGAAGAGTCCGGCCAGCAGACCGTGGTGCCCGACAGCCCGGGCACACAGGACCTGCAGGAAGAACAGGACAGCCCTGGCCCTCAGGAAGGGCAGGACAACCTGGGCACGCGGAACCACGATCCAGAGCGGGACAACGATCCAGGGCGGGACAAGGGGGAAGCGTCCCGGCCCGTGCTTTCGGCGGACGACACGTCCACCACCGCCCTGACGGTCGTCGACGCCAAGACCAACTGATTGGCAGAGCCGGGAGTCCCCGGCTCTGCCGTGTCGGGGGTACCTCCCATGGGCGCACCTCTTGGGATCGGCCTTTGCTTCCGGATCGGCCTACGCCTCCGGATCTGCCTGTGTTTCCGGATCGGCCAGGGCGGCTGTCACGATGGCTTCCAGTTCGTCGCCGGAAGCGAGATCGTGCGGGCGCACCACCTGGTTGTCTGCGACGTAGTAGAAAGCGGCCCGCACCTGTTCAACCGGAACGTCCTTGAGGCGGGCCCAGGCGAGCCGATACACCGCGAGCTGGACGCTCTTGGTTTTGAGCTGACCCGCTGAGGGTCGGCGCCCGGTCTTCCAGTCGACAAGATCCCAGCCGCCGTCGGCGTCCCGGAACACGGCGTCAATGCGGCCGCGGACCACGACGTCGCCGATCCGGGTTTCGACCGGCACTTCGATGTGGGCCGGCGACCGGTGCGCCCATTCGGATGCCTTGAACGTGGCAACCATGTCCTCGAGGCCATAGGCCTCGTCAATGTGGTCATCGGATCCGGGGGCTTCATCAATGTCCAGCATGCCGGACGTCCCGAAGTACTCCTCCACCCAGGCGTGGAACGCCGTGCCTTTTCGGGCGGACATGCCGGGTTCCCGAGGGACTGGCCTCCTGAGCCGCTGCAGTACTGCCGCGGAGTCCTCATCAAGGGCAACCAGAGTGGAAGCGGAAATGTGTCCCGGCAGGTGCACGTCACGGCTGCTTGCGCGTCGGGCCCGCCGCTCGAGCAGCAGGCCGGCTTCCCGTGACCAGCCAGCAGCCCAGGGCCGGAGTACGCGGCTGTTGCCAGTTTCGGGCTCCAAAGCGGGTGCGCCGGAGACCGCCTGCGTCCCCTGCCGGTCGACTTCCTGCAGCACACGGGCAGCGGCGCGGTCCATAGCGGCCCGCCGCCCCGGGACAAGCCGGAGCCGCTTCCCGGTTCGGGGGTCAGCAGGTCCTTCCAGCGGATCGTACGGCCAGATGGCCACCTCGAGGTCCTGGGTCAACGGGCTTTCCTGCGGCAGGGAAACCTCGTCCACCGAGTCGGGATGGATTTCCGCCACCCTGCCGCCAGCTGTGACTGAGCCGGCTGCCTCGCCAATGCCCGCCAAGGGTCCGAGTTCAGCAAGGAACGGCGACATCTCCGCCATTCCGCCGCGGGCACCGACCCAGGCGGCGCTGGAAATCCACAGGACATGCTTTGCCCGCGTGTACGCCACATAGGCGAGCCGCCGTTCTTCAGCTTCGCCGTGTGCCTGGACGGCGGCCTTGAAGTCCTTCTCAGCGTCGAGCCACCCTTTCTGGTCCGGCTGGTCCAAATCCCACTGGGGCAGGTCAGCTCGGTCACCGCGGAGCGGCCAGGGCAGCGCCGCCGAACCGCTGCTCCACCGGGAGTCACGGCTGCTCGGGAAGGACCCGGAGTTCAGGCCCGGCACAAACACGACATCCCACTCGAGTCCCTTGGAGGCGTGGACTGTGAGCAGCTGGACGGCTTCGTGGTTCACGTCAGGCGGCGGCACATCCAAGCCGCCCTCCTCTGCCGCCGCCGCCTCGAGCCACGCCAGGAAGGCGAGGATGTCCACGCGGTGCGACGTCTGAAGGAAGCCCGCGGCAGCGTCCTGGAAGGCGTCGAGGTTCCGCCGGGCCTGATGGATGCTGAGCCCGGGCCGGGCTGCGACCTCAATATCCAGCAGCATGGCGCGTTCCACCTCGCCGAGGAGAGTTGTGAGGTCGTCCCCGATGAGTCCGCGCAGATGCCGCAGCTCGGTAGCCAGCCGGCGCAGGCGTTCCAGGGCAGCTGCCGTCAGGGTCCGTCCGTGCGCGGAAGTCCAGCCGTCCCTGGGCAACCAATCCAGGGCTTCCACCAGGCTCGCCGCGTCTGTCAGGTCCCCTTCGATGACAACGTCGGCGGCGGAAGCTGGCTCCTCGTCCGCGATGGCCGCATCGGCTGCATTCTGGCCACGCCGGCGCGCGAGGTAGGACGACCAGTCACGGAACGCCATGAGGTCTGCCGGGCCGATCCGCCATCTTGCGCCGGCCAGCAGCCGCATCAGGGAATCTGACCGCCCGGGATCAGCAAGGACACGCAGCGTAGAGACGAGGTCGACGATTTCCGGAGTGTCCAGCAGGCCGCCCAGTCCCATGATTTCGTAGGGAATCCCGTTGGCCTCGAGTTCCCGTCGGATGCACTCCATCTGGGCCCGCCGGCGGCACAGCACTGCCATCGCGGGCGGGACCGGCGCGCCGGCTGACTGCTTTTCAAAGTCCGTAACCCGGAATTTCAGGAGATCGCGCGCAATCGCTGCCGCTTCATTTTCGTCAGTGTCAAACCGTCCCATGACCACCCGCCCTTGGGATGCGGCCGGGCTCGGCTGCAGGGGCGGCACTTCGACGGCGGCCGCCGACGTCCGCTGGCCGGCGGGTCCAGCCGCTGCGGCCGCAGCGCTCAGCGGCGCGGAAATGACGTTGGCCGCGGCGAGGATATTACGCCCGTTCCGCCATGCCGTGGTCAGGTAGGAGACGGGGGCCGGACTGAACCGGGCAGCTCCCGATGCCTGACCCGCAACCTTGACCGGGAACTCGCTCACGAAGTGGAACAGCTGGCCGGCTGAAGCGCCGCGGAATCCGTAGATGGACTGGTTGGGGTCGCCCACGGCGGTGACTGCATGCCCGTCGCCAAAGAGACGCGAGAAGAGCACCAGCTGCGCGTGCGAAGTGTCCTGGAACTCGTCCAGCAGCACCACCCTGTACCGCTGCCGTTCCGTGTCCGCGGCGAGCGGGACCTGCCGGGACACCTTCGCGGCC
This sequence comes from Arthrobacter sp. B2060, assembly GCF_059090445.1. Lineage (NCBI taxonomy): Bacteria > Bacillati > Actinomycetota > Actinomycetes > Micrococcales > Micrococcaceae > Arthrobacter > Arthrobacter sp. B2060. Next base: position 163,084 of record NZ_JBNHFR010000005.1, on the reverse strand, counting down.
AGGGCGACGAGGTCGCCAAAGTCCAGTGCTCCCCGCGCCCTCTTGGCCTCGGAGTATCGGCCCACGAGTTCGGCCACACTGGCCCGCGTCCGGAGCATCGCGCCGAGCTCGCCGGCGGCCTGGGTGGGGTTCTTCTTCGCGCCGGCCACGTACGGGAGACCTTCGAAGTCGGCCAGCCGCTCCATCAGCCAGTCCTGGACCTCGGCTGGCTCGCGGAGGTGCTCAGCGCACTCACCCGCGAGCTGGATGACTGCTTTTACGAGCGTGGACTTGGCCGCCCGGAAGTGGGCGTACTCGCCGTCGTACGACTCGACGACTTCGCTTGCCAGCTGCCAGGCCTGGGCGCCGCCCAGCAGGACGACGTCGCGCTCGATGCCGAGCCGAAGGCCATAGTCGGACACGATACCGCTGGCAAAAGAGTGATACGTGGATACCTTCGGCTCGAGGGCGTCGGCGCTGAGAAGGCCCTCGGGAAAGAGTGAGCGGCCGGTGTCGGCGGCCGCGATGCGCTGCAGGGCCCCAAGCTTGGCCCGGATACGGCTGGCCAGTTCGCCGGCTGCCTTCCTGGTAAAGGTGACACCGAGGACTTCCTCAGGTTTGACCCAGCCGTTGGCTACCAGCCAGACAACACGGTCCGCCATGGTGGCGGTCTTGCCCGACCCTGCGCCGGCAATAACCAGCCGCGGGGTCAGCGCCGAAGAGATGATGGCCGATTGTTCCGCCGTAGGCAGGTTCTTCTCCCCCAGCAGGACCGAGAGTTCCTCGGGGCTGAACCTGGGCGCAGGGAGTTCGGGGAGGGCGGTCATTCTGTAACCTGCTTTCCCCGTGCACAAAGGGGGCAGACTTCCGGAAGCCTGCAGCCGTGGCCGCCGAAGCCGCCCTTCGAGGGATCGTGCCGAGCTTCGAATTCACGGCCGGACATGACGCCGGCGGCTTCCTTCACCATGTCCATCGCCCAGTTGTCCCCCGGATCCAGTGGATCCTGATGCTGGACTCCCGGGCTCTTCGCCGTGGTGCCCAGCTGCGCCAGCACGGCCCCTCCCGGCTGCGCGCCGGGAGGAAGATCCTGACGGTCGAAGCCCCCCGCGAGGACCGCCGCCTGGTAGGCGCCGAGCTGAGGGTGCCTGCCGAGCTCGGCTTTTCCCGGCTGCCGCTTGCCGGTCTTGAGGTCAACGATCACCAGACGTCCCTGGGAGTCGATTTCCAGCCGGTCCACCTGGCCGCGCAGGACGGCGGAACGGGCTTCCGGGCCAGCATCCGGCCCGTCCGCATCCAGTGTCAGCTGGACCTCAAAGTCCTGCTCCACACCGGCCAACCGCCTGCCTTCGCTGCGCATGACCAGTATGTACTGCGCAAGCTTGCGGACCATGGATTCAGCCCGCTGGAAGTCCAGTTTCCCTTCCCAGTTGTCCTTCATTCCCAGGGCGGGCCACCGCCGGACGAGTTCGGCGAGGTATTCGGCTCCCGAACCCTCAGGGATGTCCTGCGCGATGGAGTGCACCAATGTGCCCAGGCTTCTGGCGAAGTCGGTGGCTGCCTCGCCGCCGGCAGCCTGGACGAACCAGTCCAGGGGCGATTTCTGCACGGACTCCACCTTTGAGGGCGACACGTAGACGGTGCCGCCGGGCGGCACAATGCGTTCATCGGAAGTCAGCGGCGCCAGCCCCCACCAGCTGTGGGGGTGTGCCCCCGGAACGGGAGGATCGGCAGTAGCGAGGCGAGCAAGGACCCTGACGGCCTCGTCAGATTCAGCGTCGAACCTTCCGTCCAGCTGGGCGTACTGGCGCAGCTCCGCCACCAGTGCCCTGAGCGTCAGCGGCCGCTCCACGGAGGTGAATCCCCTTGCGTCCTGATCCGGCTGCAGCGGAGCGACGTAATCAAGGAATGAGGACGGCTGTTCATCTTCCGAAGCCACGGCTGTACAGATCAGCACATCCCTGGCGCGGGACACCGCCGTCGAGAAACTGCGAAGTTCGTCGTACCTGATCTCCCGGAGGCGGCTCAGCGGGCCACGCTGGAGCGCGTACTCCACCCCATGCTCCACGGCATCGGCGAACAGTGTGCTCCCCAACAGCTCGCCGCGCAGCCGGGTATTCGGCCAGACGCCTTCCTGAAGTCCTGCCACGATGACCACCGGCCACTCCCTCCCGGCGGCGCTGGCGGGAGTCATCAGTTCCACGGCATCATCAACCTGTGCACGCGCCGCCAGCGTGTCCATGGGCAGCTCCTGGCTCAGCAGGTACTCAAGGAACTGCACCGGACCGGAACCGGGCATCTGGTCGACGTAGCGTTCCGCAGTGTGGAACAGCGCCATCATGGCATCCAGGTCACGGTCCGCCCGCGCCCCCACAAGCCCTCCGGACAGTGCCGCCGCCGTCCAGGCCCCCGCCAGGCCGGTGGAATTCCACAGCGCCCACAGCACGGTCTCGGCGTTCGCGCCGGGCTCGGCCGCTGCACGGCGCCCCGCATCGATCATCCTCGCGACCCGCCGCGCCGACCGGCCTTCAATTCCCAAGGAGGCGAGCGCGCCGGGCTCGGTGAGCGCCTCCACAAGCAGGGAGTCGCTGGAGCGCCCGCCGCCGCCGAGGATTTCCTCCCGGCGCAGCGACTGACGGAGCCTGCGGAGTTCCAGGGAAGTTGCCCCGCCGATCCGCGAAGTCAACAGCGACACCGCGGATTCCGGCGTCAGCAGGTCAGGGTCAAGGGCCACGGCAAAGGCGTCGAGCAGCGGACGCACGGCAACTTCATCCCGGACAGCGGACTCCGCCACGGGAATCCGCACCGGAATGCCCTGGCCGGACAGATAGCGTTGCAGCTGGCTGAGTTGGCCGCCGTTGCGGACAATCACGGCCATGTCCGCGAAGTCGCGGCCACCATTAATCTGGGCTTCCAGTATCCGCTGGGCAACGTACCGCAGCTCATGAACGGCCGAGGGCAGCAGGTGTGCCTCGACAGTTCCGCCGCTATCCCGGCGTGCCTGCCCCGCCGCCTCCTCACCGCGGCGCTGGTCGGCGTCGGGTTCGTCGAGACGCCGGGCGAGCTGTCCTCCTGCGCGCAGCGAGATCCGGCTGGCTACGCCCAGCCAGGCCTGCGCCACCGCCGGCTGGTGCCTGTGGGCGTACCGGAGCGGCCGCTCCACAACTCCCCCGCCGCCGTTACCGCCCAGAAGGCTCGGCAGCTCTGCGACGAGGTCAGGCCGTGCCCCCCTGAATCCCTGGACGACAGTGTCCGGGGAGGACGTGACATAGACATCCTTGCCCCCGGCGATGTCTGCCAGCAGCTCAAAGACAGCAGGATTGGCTTCATGGATATCGTCGACGAGGATCAGCTGGAGGCGTTCCCGCTCCGCCGCCAGAAAATCGGGTGCGTCCTGGAACAGCTGCCGTGCAGCCGTGATGATGCCGGCCGGATCAAAAGCCTCAGGCATGCGGAGGTCCAGGACATCCCGGTACTCGGCATACAGGGCGGCGGCTGCAATCCAGTCGGGCCTGCCGCACTCATGCCCAAGCTTTTCCAGGTCCCGCGGCGTTCGGCCGGATTCAATGATCCGGTCGAACAGCTGCCGCACTTCCTGCCGGAATCCCCGGGTGGGCAGGGCGGCGGTCAGGTCCGCCGGCCAAGGCAGCCCCAGTCCGGGCAGGGCGTGGCCGTCCAGCAACTCCTTGATGATGAGGTCCTGTTCCGGGCCGGACAGCAGGCGCGGCGCCCGCGGCAGCGGCAGGATCCCTTCTGCTTTGGCCCGCCGGATCAGGTCGAAGGCGTAGGCGGCCCAGGTCCGTGCGGGGGTGGTGCTCAGGCTGCGGTTCAGCCGGGCCGTAAAGCGGTCACGAAGGGTGTCCGCCGCCAGTCTGCCAGGGGCAAGAATCAGGATTCGCTCCGGATCCGCGGCATCCATCTCCACCCGCCGGACTGCCGCTTCTATGATGACGGTCGACTTTCCCGTTCCCGGCGCCCCGGGGACCAGCACGGGACCCGAACCCTGCGGCACCTCCACGGCCGCGACTTGGTCCTCGGTCAGCAGCGGAACGGCGCTGTGGACCTGGCGCGGAGGCAAGAGACGGAGACCGGTCCCGGGCAGCGGCTGGGATCCTGCAAAGGGTTCCTGGTGCTCCGCCGCTTCGCCGAACGGCGCCTCAATGAATGGTGCAGCGGTGGTGAATGGTGCAGCGGTCTGCTGGATAGTTGCGGTCACTCAGACATTCCATCATTTGCCGCTGACAATTTACGCCGCGACGCTTCCAGCCGCTCGGCTATGGCGTCCAGCGTGTCGAAGTCAGCATCGGAGGGCGCCCACCGGGCTGCTGCCAAGTCAATCCGCCAGCGGCCCTCGCCCGTCCTGGCAAAGAGCAGGAAGTCCCCGTGCAACGGCGTGCCCTCCCGCATGTAGTACTGCAGCGCTTCCGCGGCCAACCCTTCCGGGGCCTGGCCACTTGCCCTGAGCACGCGCCACCAGGGCACGCCGCTTCCATAGTGGCTCATGACCGAACCCACCTGCCGCGGGCCCCCTGACCCGATCAGTTCTGCGACGTCCCCGTATGCAACGGCCGAGCCGGCCGGGATGAGCTCCACAACAGCCAGCACTGCCTCGACATACTCCGTCCGCATGGCTCCAGACTATCGGTGGGTGCCCCGTGCCGAAGGTCACGGAGCACCCGGCAGCCGGCGCCGGCGGACACGCACGACACCTGCAATAAACTGTCGGTGCCACCCGGTAGCGTGATCACATGAGCACTTGGAACACCCTCCCGCGGGCCGCCTTCGACCTTGAAACCACGGGCCGGAATTCCCGCGCCGCCCGGATCGTGACGGCATCGGTGACCGTGGTGGATGCTGCCGGGAGTGTCATCCAGGAACATGAGTGGCTGGCGGATCCGGGGGTCGAGATTCCGACGGAAGCCAGTGACATTCACGGGATCACCACCGAGCATGCCCGCAGCAATGGCCGGCCGGCCGCGGAGGTTACCCGGGAAGTCGCCGCGGTACTGCAGCAACTCTTCGACACGGGCGTGCCGGTGATCGCCTTCAACGCCAGCTACGACTTCACCGTCCTGGCGGCCGAATCAGCCCGTTACGGCGTTCCCCAGCTCAGCAGGTTTCCCGTTCTTGATCCCTACATCATGAACAAGCAGGTGGACCGCTACCGCAAGGGCAAACGCACGCTGACGGCACTGTGCGAAGAGTACGGCGTTGACCTCGAAAATGCCCACACGTCCGCCGCCGATGCACTGGCCACACTCCGGGTGCTGGATGCGATGGCCGGCAAGTTCCCGAAGCTGAAGCTGCCAGCCGCCCAACTTCATCAGCTGCAGGTCGATTGGGCCGTCAGCCAGGCAGCGGACTTCCAGCAATACCTCCGCAAGACCAAACCGGCCGCAGTCATCGAGGGCGACTGGCCCGTCCTGCCTCCGGAAGACGCCAGCCGAGGCGACTTCTAGCCTCACACCGCCCCGGGGGCTGGGAATAGCCCCGGGGACTGGGAAAAAGGGGCGCTGCTGCGACTAAGATCACAGCAGACCGGCCCTAAGCGGGCCACAGGCCACCCGGCTGCGATTCAGAGAGCCGCGGATATCTTGTGCATCCCACGGTCGCGTCGGTGGATCGCTTGCACTTATGCGTGAAAATACGCGGGCAGCCGAAGAACCTTCGGAAGTGGCTGCCATATCCTGGCGCTGACATAATTTAGTTCAGAAGCGGGCTTGTGCTATGCCCTGCCCCGTCCCCCTACCGCCTGAGGATACATGATCACAGTTACAGACCTGCGCAAGGTCTACCGTCAGGGGAAAAAGGAAGTAGTGGCCCTCGACGGGGTCTCACTTTCCGTCCCCAAAGGCTCCATCCACGGCATCATCGGCCACTCGGGAGCCGGCAAGTCCACGCTGGTCCGGTGCCTGACCCTGTTGGACCGCCCAACGTCCGGATCTGTGAACATCGACGGCACGGAGCTCAGCTCGGTCAAGGACTCCGAAATCCGTGCAGCCCGACGCCGGATCGGCATGGTGTTCCAGCACGCCAACCTGATGGATTCCCGGACGGCGGCAGCCAACGTCGCGCATCCGCTGGAACTCGTCAAGACTCCCAAGGACACGGTCCGCACGAAGGTGGCGGAGCTCCTAAAGCTGGTGGGACTTGAGGGTTTCGAAAACGCGTATCCCTCGCAGCTGTCCGGCGGCCAGCGCCAGCGCGTGGGCATCGCCCGGGCACTCGCCTCCGACCCCGACGTCCTGCTGTGCGATGAGCCGACGTCAGCGCTGGACCCGGCCACGACCGATGAAATCCTGGACCTCATCCAGGACCTGACCCGGCGGCTGCAGCTCACCGTGCTGATCATCACCCATGAGATGCACGTGGTGAAGCGTGTCTGCGGATCGGTATCACTTCTGGCCAAGGGCCGCGTGGTCGAGGACGGCGAACTGGCCGAGGTTGCTGCTGAACTCGACAGCAAACTGGCCCGGGCGCTCCTGCCCCTGCCGGCCTCGGAACCGATCCGGGGAGCCCTGCAGACCGGCCCCGTGCTGGAGATCCTGTTTTCCGGCGAAAGCGCCAAAGAGCCGGTGCTGACGAGCGTCGCGCGGCATTTCGACATCGACCTGAACGTACTCGCCGGAAGCGTAGAGACGCTCGGCGGGCAGCAGTTCGGGCATCTGCGGGTCCAGCTGGCCGACCATGCGGACTACGACGCTGTCCTTGGGTACCTCCGCGACCGGGGCATCAGCGCCAAGCTGGCAGACGCCGCCGTCCGGTCCGACGAGCCGGACTTCGCCTCTGACACGGCCGACTTCGCCCCCGAGACGGGAGACCTCAAGTGAACGACATCTTCAGCAACCCCGTCCTGGCCAAGGCACTGCCCGAAGCGATCATGGAAACCCTCCAGATGGTGGGAATCTCTGGCTTCTTCACCGTGCTGGTGGGGCTGCCGCTGGGCGTTTTCCTGCACACCACCACACCGGGCGGGCTCCGCCCCATGCCTGTGGTGAACCGGATCGTCAGCGACATCGTCGTAAACATCACGCGCTCCATCCCCTTCGCCATCCTGATGGTGGCCCTGATCCCGCTGGCCCGGCTGCTGGTGGGCACCAGCCTCGGACCTGTTGCGGCGTCCGTTTCGCTCTCCATCGGGACCATTCCGTTCTTTGCGCGCCTCGTTGAGGCCTGCCTGCGGGATGTCCACCACGGCAAGATTGATGCCGCCCAGGTCATGGGCTCCACGAGGATGCAGGTCATCAGCAAGGTGATGCTGCCCGAATCCCTTCCGGCCCTTGTCGCGGCCGCAACCACCACGGTTGTGACCCTGGTGGGGTACAGCGCCATGGCCGGCCTTGTCGGCGGCGGCGGCCTGGGGAAACTCGCCTACAACTATGGGTTCCAGCGGTTCGACGTCACGGTCATGCTCGTCACCATTGTGCTCATCATCGTGCTGGTCCAGGTCATCCAGCTGACGGGTGAATGGATCTCCCGGAGCCTCGACCACCGCTAAACCGGGACCACCCGCCAAATGGCGGGCACCCACCACATCTTCTCAGCAGCGAGTAGCCGCTCACTGCATCTGAACCGGATCCCTCCGCTCCGCCGTCGGGCTCCAGGCTATTTCGAAAGGAACGCATCCGATGCGTAAATCACTCACCCTCCTGGCGACGGGCATTGTCACCGCCCTGACGCTGACCGCATGCGGCGGTTCGTCCGCACCGAGCGCCGAGACCCAGACCCTGGACCCGGCCAAGCCCGCGACGCTCAGCGTCGGAGCCAGCCCGGTGCCGCAGGCCAAGATCCTCGAGTTCATCAACCAGGACCTCGCCCCGAAGGCCGGCCTCAAGCTGGACATCAAGGAGATCGAGGACTACCAGACGCCCAACACCGCGCTGAGCGACGGCTCGCTGGACACCAACTACTACCAGCACAAGCCGTGGTTCGACGACCAGGTCAAGACCAAGGGCTACAAGTTCGGCCATGGCGAAGGCGTCCACATCGAGCCTTACGCCGCCTTCTCCGAGAAGGTCAAGGACATCAGCGAGATCAAGGACGGCGCGAAGATCGCCATCACCAACGATCCCTCCAACCAGGTCCGTGCCCTCCGTGTCCTCGAAAAGGCCGGCCTGGTCAAGGACATCAAGGATGACACCTCGGTGATCTCGCTGACCGACGAGCAGAACCCCAAGAAGCTCAAGTTCTCCGAGAACCAGCCGGAACTGCTGATCAACGACCTCAAGGACCCGTCCGTGGACCTTGCGCTCATCAACGGCAACTTCATCCTCAAGGCAGGCCTTAGCACCAAGGATGCCTTGGCTGTGGAGTCCACCGAAAACAACCCGTACGCCAACTTCCTGGCCTGGCGGGAAGAGTCGAAGGATGATGCCCGCATCAAGAAGCTCGACGAGCTCCTCCACTCCCCCGAGGTCAAGGCCTTCATCGAGAAGGAATGGCCCAACGGTGATGTGACCCCGGCCTTCTAGCAAGGCCCGTCTCCGCCGGGAGACGACAAAAAACTCCGGATCCGCTGTCGCGGGTCCGGAGTTTTTTGTTGCCGCACTGCCCCGTTGTGCCTAAGCACCGGGACGGACGACGGCGGTCAGGCCTTCGAAGCGGCGGCAGCCGCCTCCGCTGCGGCCGGCAACGCATCGAAGATACGGTTCATGGCCGCGTCATCGTGGGCTGCGGACAGGAACCAGGCCTCGAACACGGACGGCGGGAGGTAGACGCCGGAATCCAGCATGGAGTGGAAGAAGGGGGCGTACCGGTAGGCCTCCTGCTTCTGTGCGTCGCTGTAGTTGTGGACTCCGTGCTCCGAGGTACCGAACGCCACCGAGAACAGGTTTCCGGCGCGCTGGATGGAGTGGTCGACGCCGGCGGCGTCCAGTGCCGAGGACAGGGCCGAGGACAATTCAATCGACCGCGCATCGATGAAGGAGTAGACGTCGCGGGTGGCATGCGTGAGGGTTGCAACGCCGGCCGCCATGGCCACCGGGTTGCCGGACAGCGTCCCGGCCTGGTAAACGGGCCCGGTCGGAGCGAGGCAGTCCATGACGTCGGCGCGTCCGCCGAGGGCCGCCGTCGGCATGCCCCCGCCGATCACCTTTCCGAACGTGAGCAGGTCCGGGGTCCACTGTTCGGCAGAATCCGCGGCGCCGCCGGTAAGGCCCCAGTAGCCGGCGTAGCCGGTACGGAAGCCCGTGAGGACCTCGTCCAGGATCAGCAGCGCGCCGTGGGCCGCCGTGATGCGGGACAACCCGGCGTTGAAGCCCTCGCCCGGGGTGACGACGCCCATGTTGGCGGGTGCCGCTTCCGTGATCACGGCAGCGATGTTGGGGCCGTGCTCGGCGAAGGCGGCTTCGACGGCGCCGAGGTCGTTGTACGGGAGGACCAGTGTTTCGGCGGCGGTCGCCGCTGTCACCCCGGCGGATCCGGGCAGGGCGAGAGTGGCAACACCGGAGCCGGCGGAGGCGAGCAGGCCGTCCAGGTGGCCGTGGTAGCAACCGGCGAACTTGATGATGAGGTTGCGGCCGGTGAAGCCCCGGGCCAGCCGGACAGCCGTCATGGTGGCCTCCGTGCCGGTGGAGACCATCCGGATCCGCTCCACGGCCGATACGCGTTCCTTGACGATTGACGCCAGGTTGGCCTCGTCCGGCGTGGAGGCGCCGAACGACAGCCCGCGGTCCACTGCGGCGTGGACGGCGTCGAGGACGGCAGGATGGGCATGGCCAAGCAGGGCCGGGCCCCAGGAGCAGACCAAGTCAACGTACTCGTTGCCGTCGGCGTCCGTCAGGTAGGGTCCTTTGGCGGAGACCATGAAGCGCGGGGTTCCGCCCACGGAGCCGAATGCACGGACCGGGGAGTTGACGCCGCCGGGCATGAGCTGGCGGGCGCGGTCGAAGAGTTCCTCGTTGTGAGGCATGCTGGAAGTCATGCGTCCTATTCTTTCAGGAGTTCGTTGACGCGGGGTGCCACGGCCATCCCGAACAGCTCAATGGAGCGCATCATGGCGGGATGCGGCAGTGACCCGCTGCTGTACTTAAGGTCGAAACGGTCCACGCCGAGGTTTTGTTTAAGCCGGACGATCTTCTGCGCCACAGTTTCGGGCGAGCCGACGTACAGGGCCCCTTCAGGCGTGCACATTGCGTCGAACTCACCCCGGCCGGCGGGACCCCAGCCGCGTTCGGCACCGATCCTGTTCCGAAGTTCGAGCCAGTGCGGGAAGTATTCCTCCCGTGCTTCCTCATCGGTGGCGGCCACGTGTCCGGGCGAGTGTGTGGCCATCTGCTGCATGGGATGCCCGTACTTCGCCATGGCTTCCCGGTAGAGATTGGCCAGCGGCGCGAAGGACCTCGGCTGTCCGCCGATGATCGCGAAGATGATGGGGTAACCGTACTCGGCGCAGCGCAGCACCGACTCGGGCGTGCCGCCCACGCCGATCCAGGCCGGTAGGAGATGGTGTTCGAGATGCGGATAGACGCTCAGTCCCTTCAGGGCCGGCCGGGTGCGGCCCTCCCAGTGCACGGGCTTCTGAGCGCGGACCCTGTGGAACAGCTCAAGCTTTTCCTCGAAGAGGACCTCGTAGTCCGCCAGGTCAAAGCCGAACAGCGGGAAGGATTCGACGAACGAGCCCCGGCCCAGCATCACCTCGGCCCTCCCGCCGGAGAGCGCATCCAGAGTCGAGAAGCGCTGGAAGACCCGGATGGGATCGTCGGAGCTCAGCACGGTGACGGCCGAGCCGAGCCGGATCTGCTCGGTCCGTGCGGCGGCGGCCGCGAGGAAGACCTCGGGTGCGGAGACCGCAAAATCCCGGCGGTGGTGCTCCCCCACCGCGAAGGCGTGAAGTCCGACGGCGTCAGCCAGCTCCGCCTGTTCGAGCAACTGCCGCAGGACCTGGGCGTGCGGCACCGGGCCTCCGTCTGCCCCTGCTCCAACGTCTCCGAAGGTGTTGAGCCCCAGGAGGATCCGGCCAGGCCCGACAGGATCAGTGGGGCCGGCCTGGGTGCCCGTCCGGGTGGACGAACTCTCCGGCGTTTCGCTCATCAGGATTCCTTCAGCCAGCCGGCCAGCTCGCTCGCCCAGTAAGTGAGGATCATGTTGGCACCTGCGCGGCGGATGCCCAGGACCGACTCCGTGATGGCTGCCCGGCGGTCGATCCAGCCGTTCCCCGCCGCCGCCTCGATCATGGCGTACTCCCCCGAGATCTGGTACGCGGCCACGGGGACGGGGCTCATCTCGGCAACGTCCCTCAGGATGTCGAGGTAGCTCATGGCGGGCTTCACCATGACCATGTCAGCCCCTTCGGCGAGGTCCAATTCCACTTCCTGGATGGCCTCGCGCCGGTTGGCGGCGTCCATCTGGTAGGTCCGGCGGTCCCCCTTCAACTGGGAGTCCACCGCTTCCCGGAACGGTCCGTAGAACGCTGACGCGTATTTGGCCGCGTAGGCAATCACCGCGGTGTTGACGTGCCCGGCGTCTTCGAGTGCCTGCCGGATGACGCCGATCTGGCCGTCCATCATGCCGGAGGGGCCCAGCACGTGGGCCCCGGCGTCGGCCTGGGCCACTGCCATCTTGGCGTAGATGTCCAGCGTGGCATCATTGTCGACGTAACCGTCGCCGTCCAGGACGCCGCAGTGGCCGTGGTCGGTGAATTCGTCCAGGCACACGTCGCTCATGACCACCAGGTCGTCGCCCACCTCGGCCCGGACGTCGCGGATGGCCTTGTTCAGGACGCCTTCCGGATCCAGGGACGCGCTTCCCTCGGCGTCTCGTTTCGCCGGAATGCCGAACAGCATGATGCCGCCCACGCCCAGTTCAACGGCTTCCGCTGCGGCACGTTTCAGGGTCTCGGTGGTGTGCTGCACAACGCCGGGCATGGAGGTGATCGGGTTGGGCTCGGAAAGGTCTTCGCGGATGAAGGCAGGGAGGATCAACTCCGCGGGGGCGAGCCGGTTCTCTGCAGTGAGCCTGCGCATCGCCGGAGTGGTGCGGAGCCGCCGCGGGCGGTGGTTCGGAAAACTCATGTCCTGTCCTTCACTGGGTGCCTGATGCTGTCGAATGGATGTCGGGGTTGCGTACGGCGTCGGGATGAACGGCGCGGATGACGGCAGCCACAAGGCCCTCAGGCGTGGCTTCGGTTGCCGTTGCGGCAACCGTCAGGCCGAGCGCTTCCGCTTCGGCGGCCGTTGTCCTGCCGATGGCGACAAACCGGCAGGCTCCCAGCGGGGCAAGCATCGTGCTGATGCTGCGGGCAGCGCTCGGTGAAGCGGCGACGACGGCGGCCAGCCCGCCGTCGGATATCCAGGCTTTGGCTTCCGCCGGCGTGAGGGACTTCGCCTCCGCGCCAGCCGCCGTCTCCTCGCCAGCGGGCACTCCCTGACCGGGCATTCCCTGCGCGGCGAGGCGCCGGCCCGGCTCCGCCGGGTAGTCCACCGTGTGATACGCCACGACTGTCCTCACGTCCGCCCCCTTGGCTCTCAGGCCAAGGGCGAGGGCGGGGGCCGCAATGTCCGCCTGGGGCAGCAGCACCGTGGCGGGGCTCTCGGGCCACTCCCCGGCAAGACCGGCGGCGGAATGGTCGTGGTGTGGTACCAGGTGCACTGCCAGTCCGGCGGCGTCAAGGGCTTTCGCGGTGGACGGGCCTACAGCAGCGACGCGCGTCGCTGCCGGAACCCACTGGTGCAGCGCCACCTCCCGCTCGGCGGCCTTGACCTGCAGCGCCAGGACCGTGGTGGCGCTGCTGACCACGAGCCAGGCAAAGTGCCCCGAGCCGAGGGCGTCGAAGGCCTCGTCAAGGGCTGCCTGGTCCAATGCACGTTCGAAGTCCTTGAGCGGAAGCAGGAGCGGATCCGCGCCGGCGAGACGCAGCTGCGTCACGAACGGTCCGGCACGGTCAGGGCTGCGGGTGACCAGGATACGGTCGCCCTCGAGAGGGCGCCCGCCCTGCGGCTCCGGCACCCTGGTGGCCGGCGCTCCGGAGTCCACCGCTCCGGAATCCGGCACTCCGGGGTCCGGCACTCCGCTGGCCGAACCGTCGCCCCTCAGTCCCATGACGTCGTTCCCTGCAAACCTCTCAGGACGCCGTCAGGTCCGCGATGTCGGCAGCCCCGGCAGCCAAAAGGACCTCGGCCAGCTCAATGCCCAGCAGAGTGGCTCCGACTTCAGTCAGGCCGTCCGTGGCCCGCTTGTCGCGCACCATCGCCGTGCCGTCGACAGCGCAGACCACGGCTTCGAGGTGCAGCAGGCTGCCCTTGCGGTAGGCGTAGGCGCCCACAGGGGCTGCACAGCCGGCTTCGAGCCGGGCAAGCAGTGCCCGCTCTGCGGTAATCGCCAGCCGGGTGTCCTGGTCATCAACGGCCGCAAGGGCCTGCGCGAGGGCGCCCTGCGACGCCTCGGCGGAGCCTGCCTGGCGGGGGGCCTCAGCCGTGCGGCATTCGATGGCCAGGGATCCCTGACCGGCGGCCGGCAGCATGATATCGGTTTCCAGGTATTCGGTGACGGTGTCCAGCCGGCCGATGCGCTCCAGGCCGGCAGCGGCCAGGACAACGGCATCCAGGTCACACGACTTTCCGGCCACGACTGCCTCGGTGGCGTTGCCCGGCAGTCCCGGGACGCGCCCCAGACGGGTGTCCACATTGCCGCGGATGTCCACGATGTCCAGGTCGGGACGGACAGCCCGGAGCTGCGCGGCGCGCCTGGGTGAACCCGTGCCCACCCGTGCGCCTTTGGGAAGGTCCGCCAGTTTGAGGCCGTCGCGGGCGCACAGGACATCGCGGACATCCACGCGCGGCGGAGTCGCGGCAAGGGTCAGCCCGGCAGCCGGTCCCGTGGGGAGGTCCTTCAGGGAGTGCACGGCGACGTCGCATTCATTGCGCAGCAGGGCGTCGCGGAGCGCGGCCACGAAGACGCCCGTGCCTCCCATTTGCGATAGCGAGCCCTTGAGGACGTCCCCCTCGGTCCTGATGTGCACGAGCTCGACGGGGAAGCCCCCGACGGCGGCCAGCAGGTCGGCGGTCTGCTGCGTCTGGGTGAGGGCGAGCTTGCTGGCCCGAGTGCCGATCCGGACGGTCACTGCGTGTCCTGACTTGATGAAGGATAGGGGCCGTGGCCGGTGCCCACGGTGGTGTCGGCGCCCGCAATGGTCGGCTTTTCGCCGCGGAAGTTGGCGCAGCAGCCGGGGCGGCAGATGTCGTACCAGGGACCCAGCTCTGTGGCTGCCGGGCGGTCCTTGATGTTGTTCGCCACGGTGCGTTCGCAGATCAGGTCCACCAGTCCATTGACGAAACGGCGGTGGGTGCCCGGCGTCGGAACGCGGGTGGCTGCGAGCCCAAGGTTCGCGCACGTCTCCAGCGCTTCCGTATCAAGGTCCCAGACCACTTCCATGTGGTCGCTGACGAAGCCCAGCGGAACAATCACGATGCCCTTGACGCCCTGCTTGGAAAGGTCCTCGATGGCGTCGTTGATGTCGGGCTCGAGCCAGGGCACGTGCGGGGCACCTGAGCGCGACTGGTACACGAGGGACCATGGGGCGGAAAGGCCGGATTCCTCTTCCACCCTGCGCATGACTTCGGTGCCCGTTGCCAGATGCTGCGCAACGTAGGCTGAGCCCTCGGCGAAATCGCGGGGCTCATCGGGGGACTTTCCGGCAGCGTCGGCGTCGCGCGTGGGGATGGAGTGGGTGGCAAAGAGAACGTGGATGGGGGCGTCCGGCGTTCCGGCTGCGGCGAGCTGGGCTCGGACGTCGGCGATACCGGCGGCCGTGCCTTCGATGAAGGGCTCGACGAAACCGGGGTGGTCGAAGTACTGCCGCACTTTGTCCACCTCGAGTTTGCCGTCGAGGCCTGTTTCTGTCAGCGCCATGCCGATGTCCTCGCGGTACTGGCGGCAGCTGGAGTAACAGGAGTAGGCACTCGTGGTGAGCATAAGCAGCTTGCGGTGGCCGGCGTCGTAGGCGTCCTGAAGGGTCTGCGGGATGTACGGATCCCAGTTCCGGTTGCCCCACAGCACCGGCATGTCGATGCCCCGGCGGGCCAGCTCCCCTTCCAGAGCGGCTTTTAGTTCGCGATTCTGCTGGTTGATCGGGCTGATGCCGCCGTTGGCACGGTAGTGGTGGGACACCTCTTCGAGCCGCTCATCCGGGATGCCGCGGCCGCGCGTGACATTGCGCAGGAAGGGAATGACATCGTCCTGCCCCTCCGGACCACCGAAGGATGCGAGAAGAACGGCATCGTACTCCTTGGGCGCCATCCGGCCAGCCTCGGTCACCGGGTTTACCGCAACGGCAGACTCCTGGGGATCCAACGGGCTCATGCCAGCACCTCGGCAATCTCCCCGGCGGTGATGCGCCGTCCGGTGTAGAAGGGAATTTCCTCGCGCACGTGGTTGCGGGCCTCCGTGGAACGCAGGTGGCGCATCAGGTCCACCAGGTCGACGAGCTCTGGGGCTTCCAACCCCAGGATCCACTCCCAGTCGCCGAGCGCAAACGAGGAGACGGTGTTCGAGATGACCTGGGGGAAGTCGCGGCCAAGCAGGCCGTGGTCCCGGAGCATCTTGCCGCGCTCTTCTTCGGGCAGCAGGTACCACTCGTAGGACCGGACGAAGGGGTAAACACAAAGCCATTCGGCCGGTTCCACACCGCGGGAAAAGGCCGGCGTGTGGTTCTTGGCAAATTCCGCTTCGCGGTGCACGCCCATGGCGGACCACACCAGTTCGGTTCCGGCGAAGAGCTTGCTGCGGCGGATATCGCGGATGGCCTGCTGCAGCGCCTCGGGCTTGGGCCCGTGCAGCCAGACCATGACGTCAGCATCGGCACGCATGGCGGAGACGTCGTAGCTTCCGCGGTGGGTCACCCCGCCCTCGGCCAGGCGCGCAATCAGGGCATCGAAATCGTCGGCAGCGTCTGCGCTGCGGAGGATGTCTGCGGAGCGCTTGAAGACGGTCCAGAGGGTGAAGAACTGCTCGGCTGATTCTTCGGTTTTGGTGACAGATTCGGCAGGAGTGTGGCTCATGGGTACAAGTCTGCCCGTTCCGTGCGTCCAAGTCGAAAAACCCCACTTCTACAGAACGTAGAAGTGGGGTATTTCACAGCACAGGCTTCTGGTGGACTGTTCGTTACAGAGCCCTGCGGATTTTGTATGCCACGAGTCCGGCAGCCCCGGCGAGCACGATGAGCCCGGCCCCGACCCAGACCATCGGCGAAACGGAGCCGGCCGGTGACGAACCGAGGACTGCGCTGCTTGGCCTGCTCACGGAGTACCGGGAATCGATTGTTCCCATGTTCATCGGGCCGACGGAACGGGACGAGCCCCACGCCCCGGAGGAAATACTCAGGGTTCCGCCCATCCTGCGATCCGCTGCGGAACTCCCGGCCGCAGCGGCCACCGGGCTTTCGGCTGACGGGCCGCTGGCCGGTGCTGCTGGCGCTGCCGGTGCGGGCTGTACTGCCGGTGCGGGCTGTACTGCCGGTGCCGGCTGGGCAGCCGCGCCGGGCTGGGTTACAGTTCCGGGCTGGGCTGCCGGCGGGTTCTGGACGGCAGGCGCGGGAGCCGTGGCCGCCGGTGAGAAGCCAGGCTTCGACGCGGTGGGCGCAGGCGACGACGCCTGGGACGGGCCGGACGTGGATGTGCTGGAAGGTGCGGGTGCCGGCGCTGTCGTCGGAAGAGGTGTTCCAGGCAGCGTCGGCACGGGAATACTGGGGACGGGGGTGGCGGAGGGTGAGAACGAGGGCCTCGTGGATGAATCCGTCGGCGCGGGCGAGGCTGACGAATCTTCGTCGTCGTCCTCGTCATTGCCCAGGACCGCACCTGCCCAGGCCTCGAGGCTGAGGGTGTCGGACACTGCCGTCCTGACCTGCAGTACGGACTGGTCAGCGTCGGCGGCCGGCTCCGTCGCGGTGTTCGCGTCGGTGCTTGACGGGGTGACGTCCCCCGCGTCCGCCAGCAATGTCGAGGCTGCAGCGTTGGATGCAGGGACGCCTGCGGATAAGACCAGTACCGCTCCGAGCGCAACTGCTGCCGTGCCGCGTCGAAGTCCCCCATGGTTACCGGTCAGCGTACGAAAGTTTTCGGACTTCTGATCGACCATAGTTACCGACCCTAGACACAAAACGCCGGGAAGAAAAACTTGCGGACGGCAGGGCGAGCGGGTATGAACGGCGCTGATTCCAAGGACCGTACTGTCCGTGCCGGAGCCTGGGATTACTGCAGAAAACCGCGCAGTTGCTTCCTGGTGTCTGCCACCACGGCAGCCAGTCCGTTTCCGGCGAGCCAGCCGCCCACCAGCATGAGTCTGTCGCTGTCCCCGCAGATCCGGCGGACGTCGGCAACCCGTTGGCGGTGCCCGACTGCGGCAAACGGGAGGGCCCCGCCCCACGAGACGACATCCCAGCCCACCAGGCTGTCCGCCGTCACAGGCACTGTGAGCAGGGCGGACGCGTCCTGCAGGGCGAGGGCCAGCAAGTCCGAGTCCTCCGGCAATGCGGTGGCGTTGTGCGATGCCCGGTCCGCCCCGTCGGGCACGCTGCCGTCGCGGCGGCCGTACGAAAGCCGCACAACATGCCGCCCCGGCCCCGCTTCCGTAGCCAGCCAGTCCCACTTGGCCGTCGCGTGGGTGAGTGCCTTGGCCCGGATTCCGGGAGTCTGGGGAGCCACCAGGATGCCCGTTCCGCGCGGGCGCCGGTCCAGTTCCGGGAGGTCGACGACGAGCGTCACCAGTTTCACTTCCGGCCCGGGGCCGGGCCGGTGGCCGGCCAAGGCCGGCACCGCGTCCTCAAGCAGTCCGATGGCTGCGGGTCCGTCGAGCGCAACCACCAGCAGGCCGGCGTCGTACGTCGTGGCCGCCGGGCCGTCGGGGTGGCTGCCTGTTTCATTACCAATTGTTGCGGCGTCCGCGACGATCCGCCAGCCATCCTGGGTCCGCGTGGCCGAACGGGCCCGGCTGCCGGTGACCATCTCCACGCCGCGCCGGCGGAGGTCCGCCACGAGCGCCGACACCAGGGTGTGCATGCCGCCTTTCAGCCCGGCGACCGCAGAGCCCGCCTTGGCGCCGCCGGTGGTTGGGGCGTCGGCGGCTTGGGCGCCGGCAGCCGGGGCGGGGGCGCGGCGCTGCGCTGCAACAGCGGCCGCCAGCGAACCGTGCCGGACGATTCCGGCGCGGAGGCCCGGCGCCACCATGTCCACGTCCAGGAGAGCAGGGTCGGCCGAGTGCACACCGCCAACCACCGGCTCGACCAGCCGCGTGAGGACGCGCCGCCCCATCCTGGCCAGGACCAGGGCAGAGACACTTGTGACGTCGGCAGCGGTCCCCACGGAAGCGGGCAGGATCCTGTCCAGCGACGCACGGAGCGATCCGGCGATCCCCAGCGAGCGGCGCGCCTCCGGGTCCCAGGGGTTTGCCGGTATCCCGAGGACGCCGGTCTTGGGAAGTTCGCGCGGCCCTTCCGGCAGCTGCACCCAGGCACCGCCCGGGTGGGGTGCCACGATGGCATCGCCGAGGCCCAGCTCGCGGGCGAGATCGGCCACCGCGCTCGAGCGCGTGGCGAACGATTCGGCGCCGCTGTCCAGGGCGAGCCCGGCAACCTCATGCCGGCCGACGCAGCCGCCCCACGAGCCCGTGGCTTCGAGCAGCGTGACAGCCACTCCGGCCTGCGCGAGTTCCCGCGCTGCAAGCAGCCCCGAAATGCCGCCGCCCACCACCAGGGCGGTCTGTCCGGGCGCCGGAGGGCTTCCCGCCTCCATGCCTTACTCCGGGGAGATGGAGTGGATCAGCGTTACGACGCGCGTCAGCACGTCCGGGTCCGTTTCCGGCGGGACGCCGTGGCCGAGGTTCAGGACGTGGCCAGGTGCCGAGGCACCGGATGCGATGACCTCCCGGACATGGGCTTCCAGCACCTCCCATGGTGCGGACAGGAGGGCCGGGTCGATGTTTCCCTGCAGGGGCACCGTCCCGCCCAGCCGGCGGTTCGCCTCCTCCAGTGGCAGCCGGTAGTCCACGCCGACGACGTCGACGCCGACATCGCGCATCGCGACCAGGAGCTCGGACGTTCCCGTGCCGAAGTGGATCAGCGGCGCGCCGAGATGCCGGACGTGGTCCAGCGCCCGCGCCGAGGCCGGCGCAACGAAGCGGGTGTAGTCGGCCAGGCCGAGGGACCCGGCCCAGGAGTCGAAGAGCTGCCCTGCCGAGGCTCCCGCTTCCAGCTGGGCCCGCAGGAACAGCCCCGAGGCGTCGGCGGCCCAGTTGGCCAGGGCCGTCCATGTTTCCGGGTCCGCGTGCATCATGGTGCGCGGGCCGAGGTGGTCGCGGGACGGTTTGCCCTCGACCATGTACGCGGCAAGGGTGAAAGGTGCTCCGGCGAAACCAATGAGCGGCGTCTTGCCCAGCTGAGCCACCGTCAGGCGGACGGCTTCGCGGATCGGTTCCAGCGCCTCCCAGGTGAGCGTGGGCAGGGCAGCGACGTCGGCGGCGGTGCGCACCGGCTTGCTGAGAACGGGGCCCACGCCCGGCACGATGTCCACGCCGACACCGGCCAGTTTGAGCGGAATGACGATGTCCGAAAAAAAGATGGCCGCGTCAACGTCGTGGCGGCGCACGGGCTGGAGAGTGATCTCCGAGGCGAGTTCCGGCCGCAGGCACGAGTCCAGCATGGCCACGCCCTCGCGCACCTTCAGGTATTCGGGCAGGGACCGGCCGGCCTGGCGCATAAACCACACGGGCCTCCGGCTGGGCTTGCCGCCACGGTATGCAGTAATAAGCGGCGAGTCGGCAGTGCGCCCGTCCATGAGCGGATGGCCTGCATCAAGAACCGTGCCATCTGATGTTGCAGCGCTAGAAGTCATCCTTTGATTGTGCCGAAAATCGCCTCCAAAAGATAACGACAGACTGTCATCCCGCTGCCCAGGCGACGCGGCGTGGCGGGAATCACAGGCGACCGGGCACGCCATCCCGGCCAAGGGTTGTTCTACGTCGCTGCGAAAAAGCTATGATTGTCCTGCTGTGGTTCTTTTTTCATTGGTGGCAACACACGCCGACATCGACCTCGAAACCGTCGCTCAACTTAGCAACGGTTCCTCAGGCATCGCTACATCCGCCCTCGCCGGATCGCCGGCAGTGACGGGTGCCGTTGTCCTTGCCACCTGCAACCGCTACGAAGTTTACGGCGAGGCGGCGCATGCGGACGACGTCGAAGCCGCCCGCGCCGCGCTGGTCGGGCAGATCAGCGAGATGAGCGGCCTCAGCGAACAGCTCGTATCGCGGTCCTTTAGTACGCGGACCGGCCCCGAGGTCAGCCACCACCTGTTCGCGGTCAGCTCCGGGCTGGACTCCGCTGTCGTCGGTGAACGCGAAATCGCCGGACAGGTGCGGCGTGCCCTGATCACGGCGCAGCACGAAGGCACGGCCAGCTCCGGACTGATCCGGCTCTTCCAGGCCGCGTCCAAGACGGCCAAGGACGTCGGCGCGCAGACCGCCCTCGGATCCCGCGGCCTGTCCATCGTCTCGGTGGCCCTTGACCTCGCCACAGATCTCTCCGAAGATCCCGACTGGAGCACTAAGAAAGTTGTGGTCTTCGGCACCGGCGCCTACGCAGGCGCCACCATGGCCCTCCTGCGGGAGCGCGGCTGCCGCGACATCTCCGTCTTTTCGTCCTCCGGCCGCGCGGCCACCTTCGTGGCAACGCGCGGCGGAACGGCGCTCGACGGCGACACCCTCCACCCAGCCGTTGCCGCCGCGGACGTCATGATCGGCTGCAGCGGATCGGACACCAGGGTTGAGGCAGCGGAACTGGCCGAGGTGCGTGCCGGATCCACCCGTCCCCTGATCGCCATTGACCTGGCACTCACGCATGATTTTGATCCTGCGGTCGGAGAGCTCGACGGCGTTGAGCTCCTCACGCTGGAATCTGTCCGCCTCGCCGCTCCCGAGGAGCAGGCCGAATCCCTGGCCCAGGCCAGCAGCATAGTCTCCAGCGCCGCGTCGGCTTTTGAACAGGAGCGCGAGGCACGGTCCGTGGACTCGGCCATCGTGGCACTCCGCCGCCACACCATGAATGTGCTGGACGCGGAGATGGAGAAGGTGCGCGCCCGTCACGGCTGCACCGCCGCGGCCGAAGAAGTTGAGTTCGCCTTGCGCCGCATGGTGAAGCAGCTGCTCCACGTGCCCACTGTCCGGGCGAGGGAGCTGGCCGCCAACGGCCAGCAGGACGACTATGTGGCCGCCTTGGAAACCCTGTACGGCATCACCGTGGAACAGCCCGCCGCCGCACCCAAGGCCGAGTGCCCGGTTGACCACATCCAGCTTGCCGCCGGGCTTCCCGAAGCTGAGGCCCAAAGGAACTCGGCCTAAACGGGGGGCCTCACCTCCATAGTCCGGCCCCTCCAGAATCCGCACTTCCCGGTGCCGGCTTCTCGCGCTGCCGCCGGTCTGCTGCTGCGCTGCCACGGCTTCCAAGGATCCTGCAAGGTTTCCACAGGCTCCATGCGGAGCATGGAAGTCACTTGTGAAACCTATTGGGGGTGCGAGCAGTGAATCCTGATTCCCGCACGATTTCCATCCCGGTCCTGAGCCGCCGCCAGTTCGGACTCATCGTCGGAGGCGGTGCCGTCCTGCTGATGGCCGGCGGGACCTACGGCGCGGTGTCCCGCAGCTCCCCCCTTGCAGCCACGCGCATGGACACAGCCTTTGGTTCCCTGTCCATCACCCGCGCGGGCCGCCTCGCCCGCCTGGATGCGCAGGGTCACCGGGCGTTCCGCTCCGTGGAGGCAGCCGCTGCCCGGCTCAGCGGGCCGGGTGCTCGGGCCGGGAGTGCAGCGGTGGCAGCGGGTGCCTTTCAGCCCGCCGCGAGCGTGACAGACGTCTCTGCGGACCCTCACGGCCACGACGGCGGAGCCCCGGCGGGCCCGCGGTGGCCACAGCCGGTGAACCTGACGTGGGGCGACGTGGTCCTGGTTGAGGTGGAGCTGGGTAACTCGAGTCCGGAGCCGGTGTTGTTCAGCCCCGGCCAGCTCCGGCTGAAACTGGCCCCGTCCGCCACCACTGTCACCCCCCAGGACGCCGGCCGCAACTCCGGGACGATCGCCCCGGGCGCAACGGAGCACCACTGGATCAGCTATCTGGCCCCCTCCGGCTCCACCGGCATGGAGCTGGAATACACCGATCCGTGGCAGGGCCGAACACAGGTGCTGTCGCTGCCGCCGCTGGCAAGCGGCGTGCAGCGGCCGTGAGCGTTTCTCCCCTGCCTGCCGCTCCCGTCAGTAAACGGGTTTCGTCAGTAAACGGGCTTCTGGGGCTCCACGTCCCTGACCCAGGCGAGGATGCCGCCGTCGAGATGGCTCACACGCCGGTAGCCGGCCTTCCTGGCCGCGGACAGCACCGCGGAGGACCGCGCCCCCGACTTGCAGTGGAAGACAATGTCCCTGTCCTGCGGCAGCTCTCCCCACGCCTCGCCGGACAGGATCCTGCCCTGCGGGATGAGGACGGAGCCGTTGATCCGGACGATGTCGAACTCCCCCGCCTCCCGGACGTCAACGAGCTCGAAGTCCTTCAGTCCCGCCTCGCGGGAGGCGAGCATCGTGGCCAGCTGCGTGGCCGTAACGGTGTGTTCCGTGTCGGTGGCTTCCGGCGGGGTGATTCCACAAAATGCCTCGTAGTCCGTCAGCTCGGTGATCGGAGGGGCTGCCGGGTCCTTCGCCACCCTGATTTCGCGCCAGCTGCCCCCCAGAGCGTCGTAGAGAGCCACGCGGCCGAGCAGGGAACGCCCGACGCCGGTGATCAGCTTGACTGCCTCCGTCACCATCAGGGATCCGACCGCAGCGCACAGCATCCCAAACACTCCGCCCTCGCCGCAGGACGGCACCGAACCCGCCGGCGGCGCCTCCGGATACAGGTCCCGGTAAGTGGGGCCGTGCTTTTCCCAGAACACGCTGACCTGGCCGTCGAAACGGAAGATCGAACCCCAGACATAGGGCTTCCCGAGGATGGCCGCAGCATCATTGACCAGGTAGCGGGTGGCGAAGTTGTCTGCCCCGTCAAGGATGAGGTCGTAGCCGGAGAACAGCTCCAGGGCGTTGGAGGAATCCAGCCTGACGTCGTGCAGGCGAACATCCACCAGCGGGTTCAGAGCCGCGATGGCATCGCGCGCCGACTCGATTTTGGGCCGCCCTACATCTGCGACGCCGTGGATGATCTGGCGCTGCAGGTTGCTCAGGTCAACGTCGTCGTCGTCGATGATCCCGATGGTCCCCACGCCGGCAGCGGCAAGGTAGAGCAGGGCCGGCGAGCCGAGTCCGCCGGCCCCGATCACCAGCACGCGCGCGTTCTTCAGGCGGCGTTGGCCGAGTGCGCCGATCTCGGGAATGATGAGATGCCGGGAGTACCGCTCCACCTCATCTGGCGAAAGGCCGGGCGCCGGTTCGACGAGGGGAGCCGGTAGGGTGCGGGTTGCATTTGCAGTGGACGGAGAAGCCATACTTCAATGTATGCCTGAAGATACCGCTGGGTCATATTACCTCCGGGTAAAGTGAAGTTAACTGAAACGGAAAGAAGGCCCACAGTGATTCACGATGCACCGGTTGACCGACCCCAGGGTACGCAGTCCCCTGCAGGCGCAACCCGCGCCGCCGGGCAGCGGTCAGCCAGGCTGCCCCGCGATGAACGCCGTGCCCAGCTGCTGAATGCAGCCCAGGAGGTCTTCGTTGCCAACGGCTACCACGGTGCCGCCATGGATGAGATCGCGGAAACGGCCCATGTGAGCAAACCGGTGCTCTACCAGCACTTTCCCTCCAAGCGCGAGCTGTACCTGGCACTCCTGGACAGCCACCTCGGTGTCCTCACCGACCTCATGATGGGGGCACTGAACTCCACCACCGATAACAAGGAGCGGGTCCAGGCCGTCATGCGGGCCTATTACCGCTTCATCGACAGCGACGACCAGGCGCATCGGCTCGTCTTCGAATCGGACCTGATCAACGATCCGGACGTCAGCTCCCGCCTGGAGACCTTCAACAAGACCTTTGCCGACGCCATCGCGCACGTCATCGCCGAAGACACCAAGCTGCCGCACCTGGAAGCGCAGCTGCTGGGCCGGGCACTGGCCGGAATGGCCCAGGTGAGCGCGCGCTACTGGCTCGAAACCGACGGGAACCTGGACATCGATGTGGCCAGCGACCTGATCTACCGTTTAGCTTGGCGCGGAATCTCTCGCTTCCCCAAGGAGACCTAGACTACAAAGGGAGAACTACCCTTTGGAATTGCATCAATTGGAATTGCATCAACCTTGATTGGCTGGGAGGCCTTGCTGTGGAAGTAAAGATCGGCATTCAGAACATCGGCCGCGAAATTGTGCTGGAATCGGCCCAGGATGCTGACGCTGTGGCCAAGGTCGTAGCAGAATCCCTCGCCAAGGGCACCGAGCTGCGCCTGAGCGACGAGAAGGGCCGCCAGATCATTGTGCCGGCCAACGTGCTGGGCTACGTCGAGATCGGCGCGGAAGAAGTCCGCCGGGTCGGCTTCGGCGCACTCTAGGACAGGACGTGCTGTCCCTCGTTATCGTCGTACTGGTCACCGTGGCTGCGGGCTTCATCGTCTGGGCCAATGACAGGCGCCACGCCAAATACGGCATGTTCCTGCCGGCCGGCGTGGCCACGGCAGTGGGGATGCTTGCGTGGATCATTTGCATGGCCGCCGGCCTTGGCTACCAGCCGGGCCTCACCTGGATTCCGTGGATTCTTCCGATGGTGGCTGGCGCAGCTGCGGCCGTGGTGGTGGCTGGCTACCTGGGCAGGGTGCGCGCAAAACGGGACACGCAACGGCTCACGGCAGCGCTTAAGAAGTAGCGGCTTGGGCCCCGGCGGTCACTCCCCGAGGTCCGGTCCGTGGCCTTCCTCGGTGCAGAGGCACAACTGGTTTCCTTGAGCATCAGTGACCACCACCCGATGCGGTGCGTGGTCACTGTTCGTTGAGGCGCCGGTCGCCGCCACCTTCTCCAGGACAGGGCCGGATTCGGCCTTGGACCGGTGGATGTCCACGTAGAGGCGGTTACCGTCCGGCGTCGGCCCCTGCCGGAACGACACTCCGGGGCCACGGCCGTACGGGTCCACGAGGTGCCCGAACCGGCCCTTGCGGTAGCCGAGCGCGACGCGCCAGACCTCAGAGATCTCGCCTGGGTCCGCCGTCTCGATGCCGATGTCCACCGTCCGGTACAGGCCCGGCTGGGCCTCCGCGCCTGCCGCAGCGGCAGCTTGACTGACCGACGCCGCGGCCCCGGTGTCTCGCGCCGTTACCTCGCCTCCGACGTCGTGGGAGCTGAACCGAATGAACACCCGGTTGTAGCGCCAGTCCAGGTCGGGATGGTGGTCACTTTCCTCGGCAAGGCGCCCGACGTCGGCAATCAGCCCAAGCGCGCCGGCCGCCGTGGGCGTTTTAAAGGCAGTCACCAGGCCGCCGAGGCGGTAACGCCAGTCCGGCAGGTCCGCGAGTGCCGCGTCGATCTGGGGGCGGGTGAGGATGTCGTCCCTGGCGGCCACGGCTGCCTCCTTGGCGCGGGTTCGTGGGGTGAGCCTGCCGTGCCGCGCGGCCTCCGGGTGTCCGGACTAGAGGAACTCTGCCCGGCCTTCCATGGCCGATGACGCCAGTGCATGCTCGCGGCGCGGGATCCGCCCGGCCGCTTTCGCCAGCCTACCGGCGATAACGGCGTGTTTGAAGGCTTCGCCCATGAGTGCCGGGTTCTGCGCCCGTGTCACGGCGGTGGCGAGGAGCACGGCATCGCAGCCCAGCTCCATGGCCAGGGCCGCATCCGATGCGGTGCCTATACCGGCGTCCAGGACTACCGGGACGGAGGCACGCGAGACGATCAGTTCAATGTTGTGGGGATTGAGGATTCCCAGACCGGTCCCGATGGGCGAGCCCAGGGGCATCACTGCCGCAGCGCCCAGGTTTTCAAGACGCAACGCCAGGACGGGATCGTCATTGGTGTAGGCGAAAACCTTGAACCCGCGGTTGACCAGCTGTTCGGTAGCGTCCACGAGTTCCACCGCGTCCGGCAGGAGCGTGTGTTCATCGGCGATGACTTCCAGCTTGACCCAATCAGTCTCCAAGGCCTCGCGGGCGAGCTCTGCCGTCATGACGGCGTCGCGGGCTGTAAAACAGCCCGCGGTGTTCGGGAGCACGCGGATGTTGTGGTCCAGGAGCAGCTGGAACAGGGACCCTGTTTCGGCCGGCGAATAGCGCCGCATGGCCACGGTGGTCAGTTCGGTGCCGGATGCCAGGAGCGCCGCCCCCAGTCCGTCCAGGCTCGGGGCGCCGCCCGTGCCCATGATGAGCCGCGAGGTCAGTTCGACGCCGTCTATGACGAGGCGGTCAGCTGCGTCCGCTGCCGTTCCGGGCTGATCTTCCGTTCCCGGCGGTGTTGCCTTTGTTTCAGTCATGGTCCTTATCCTCCCTGAACTGCCGTCACAAGCTCGATCTCATCGCCCTCGGCGAGTGACGTGCTGTGCCACAGGCTGCGGGGCACTACCTCCGCGTTGCGTGCCACTGCCACCCCGAGCCGCTGGCCGTCGGTGGCGTGCCCGTTTGCGGCCAGGTCCCGCCCGGTGACCTCGCTGACAAGCGTGGTGACGGAGGCGCCTGCCCCCACGGCGTGGGCGTTGCCGTTCAGTGTGATGTTCATGCGGGTTCCTTCTCCTGGTCAAATGTGACTGTGTTCGAGGCGGCGGTGCCCGGCGGGGCGCTGCCGACTGGGGCGGTCCGTTCGGTGGAGAACCGACCGGGACGGAAGGCCTCCCAGCGGCTGTCCTCCACGCCGTCCATCAGCTCCCGGCAGATGACGGCGGCGGCGGGCGTCAGCAGGACCCCGTGCCGGAAGAACCCGGTGGCGATGATCAGCCCGGGCACCGTTGTCCCGGGCCTCTGATCGCCGCCGGACGCTTCGGAGCCGGCCGCGGGTTTGGAGCCGGCGGCCACGCGGCCCAGCAGGGGGGCGTTGTCCGGCGTGCCGGGCCGCGCCCGGGCCGTCGCCTCAATGAGCTCCAGTTCGGCCACCGCGGGCACCAGCACTTGGGCATCCCTGAGCAGCTGATAGACCCCGCCGGCGCTGGGCGCGGCCTGTCCGTCTTCCCGCTGGGTGGCGCCGATAACCACAGTGCCGTCCTGCCGCGGAACAAGGTAGACGGGGATTCCGCGGACCATGCCCCGAACGGTAGCGGTCAGCAGCGGACGGAGCCGGTCCGGAACCTTGAGCCTGAGAATATCGCCGTACACCGGTCGCAGAGGCAGCTTCAGTCCCTCCGGCAGCCCGTCCAACGAGGCGGCCCCGAGACCGTTAGCCACCACCGTCTCAGTGGCCAGCACGGCGCCGCCGCCTGCAAGCCGGACACCCGTGACCCGTCCGCCGTGCTGTCCGTCGCTTTGGCCCCTGTCGTCCTGTCCGTCGTCCTGGCCCCTGTCCCAGAGGAGACCTGCCGCGTTGTCACGGACCGCGTAGCCGTTCTCGGCGCCGGCCACGGCAGTCCGCGAGCCGGGTTCATGACAGGCCAGGGCAGCTGCAATACTCGCCAGCAGCTTCCGCGGATCGACCTGATGGTCCGCCGGGATGTCCAGCGCGCAGGAAATGCCGGGGCTCAGCAGCGGCTCCCGCAGCCTCGCCTCACGGATGGTCAGCGGGTCGACTGCCAAGCCGGCGGCCAGCTGAACTTCACGCAGGTCCATCAGTGCGCGGCGGTCGGCAGGGTCCGCGCCCACGGCGATGGTCGGCGTCGCCAGATACCCGGTGTTGCGGCCGGCACCGTCACCGGTGAGCGCCGCTGCAAAGTCGGGCCACCGGGCCGAGGATTCGAGCATGAGCTCCAGGAGGTCCTCCTCCTGGTAATGCAGCTCGCTGACAGGTGCCAGCATCCCCGCGGCAGCCCAGCTCGCGCCTGTCCCGGGCTCCTTGTCGATGAGGACCACGGACCGTCCGGAGCGTCTCGCCTCCCAGGCGATCCCGTGGCCGATCACGCCGCCGCCAATCACGGCCACATCGGCGTGGATCAGCGATAAGGCAGAATTGTTGCCGCCGGTTCCAAGGTTCATGGAAATCCTTCCCTACGCCGGTACTAACCGGATCAGGTCAAGCGGTCGGCTCTTACGCCCTCTCAGCCCTGCGCCTTTTGTGACAGCTGCAGCGGGCTCCCGCGGTACCAGCCCAGTTTAGAGGAACTAGGCTGGTTGCCATGACCGTGCCTGACATCCATGAAGCCCGCCTGTACCTTTGCACCGATGCCCGTAAGGAGCGCGGCGACTTCGCCGATTTCGTCGATGCGGCCTTCGCCGGTGGAGTGGACATCATCCAGCTGAGGGACAAAACCATCGAGGCGGCCGAGGAACTCGAACTCCTGGCAGTACTGCGCCAGGCCGCTTCCCGGCATAACCGGCTATGGGCCGTCAATGACCGGGCGGACATCGCATCGCTGGCGGAGGCTCCTGTCTTTCACATCGGCCAGAAGGACCTGCCGCTGCCCTCGGCACGGAAGCTGCTGGACGACTCCGCGGCGATCGGGCTCTCCACCCACTCCCCCGACCAGATTGATGCCGCCATCGCGGCGGCACAGGCACCGGGCGGCCTCAACTACTTCTGCGTCGGCCCAGTGTGGGCCACCCCCACCAAACCCGGGCGGGCCGCCGTCGGACTTGATCTCGTCCGATATGCGGCCGGGGCTGTCGGCAGTGCCGACGCGGAAAGCCGCCGGCGTCTTCCGTGGTTCGCCATTGGCGGGATCGATCACAGCAACGTGGAACAGGTGGTCGCGGCGGGCGCAGAGCGCATCGTGGTGGTCCGGGCCATCACTGAGGCGCCGGACCCGGCGGCTGCCGCGGCGGAACTGATTGCTGCCCTGGACGCCGGAACGGCCGGTACTTTCGGAGCGGACGGCATGGACCGCCAGTCGTCGTCCTCTGCGCGGTCATGATCTGGTTAGGCCACTAGAAGGGTCGCTCTAGGCGGCCGTGAACTGTGCCCAGTCGGGAAAGGGATCCGCGGGCAAAGGTGGGTCGAGGCTGGCTGGGTTGTCTGGCTCTGGGTTGTCTGGCTCGGGGTTGCCGGGCTCGAGGTTGCCGGGCTCGGGGTTGCCGGGCTCGAGGTTGCCGGGCTCGGTGTTGCCTGGTCCCTCGGTGGTGTGGGGCCAGTGTGGTGGTTCCCAGTCCTGTTCTTCGCTGGCATAGGTCCGTCCCGTGGGTGAGATCCAGCCGGGCGGACTGTTCCGGGTCGCCGCGACCGGCCGCCAGGGCGCGGTGTGTTTCAGGCGGTGGTGCTTCCGGCACGGCTGGCCAAGGTTGCTGATACCGGTCCCGCCGCCCGCGGACCAGGCCAGCAGATGATCCGCCTCGTTATCCAAAGACTGGTTGCTGCAGCCAGGAAACGGGCACCGTCCGTCCCGCAGCCGCAGCCATTGCCGCATCGGCTTCGGCACCCGGTAACTGCTCCGGCCGATCTCCAGCGGCGCCCCGTCGCGCGGATCGATCAGCACCCGCAAAAACGACCCGGCCCCGTTCGCGACAAGCCTGCGGGCCATGGACGCCGGGATCGGCCCGTACCCGTCCAGCACCGCCGGTTCCTCACCTGCCCCCAGCAGCGAGAACACCGGCACCGTGACCAGGACCTGCGCCGCCGGCGACGGGATACCGTCCGCCACACCGCCCAGCAGCCAGGACGCGGCGACGTCCGCGCGCAGCTGTGCCAGGGTCCGGGATTCCCCAGGACCCTGCAGGGCGCGCCCAGCCTCGGTGGCCCGGGCCCAGATGCCCGCCGCGGTGGCCGCGGGCAAGTAGACCGACAGCCATGCCATGCCGTCCCGGTCCGGGACGAACTCCACGCGCCGGTCCCGGACACTCCTGCGGTGGCGTGCCTCGAGGCCCACCGGGTGGTGCCGCTCCCGCCAGGCGCGTGCCCTGGCCCGGAATCTGCCCGGCACCAACTCCCCGGCCAGGCAACCCCGTGCACGACCGGGCACGGGTTTGCCCGAAAGATCAGGATCCAGGAGGCCCCTGCCTAGGGTGCCCGGCCCCAGGGAGTCCGGGCCCAGGAAATGGGCTTCCAGGGCCGCCACGGCGGCAGGCTCCAGCCCGGAGGTTTCATCACACAGCACCCTGGCGTGCTGCCAGGAAATGCTCCCTGACTGCAGCGCGGCCAGCGTCAACGGCAGCCCGGTGGTCAGGGCGCGGGCCTCGGACAGCAGCGCACCGGCGCTGCGTTCGCCCACCGTCAGCACACACGCGACCTCAGCGGTCACCGCCATCTCCTGGGCGGTGCGCTCCTGCGGGGAACCGGCCGGCACCGCCAGCACCTCGGCAGCAGCGGCGTACCCGGCCGCGAACTGAACCTTCAACGCGGCCACCCGGGCTTCCAACCTGCCCACCTCCGCCAGACCATCCAGACACACCTCCGCCCGGTCCCGCACAGGATCAGCGCCCGCAAACGCGTCAGCACCGGCAAACGGGTCAGCACCGGCAAACGGGTCAGCACAGGCAATCGGGTCAGCACCGGTCGAGGCCACGGTGCCGGCGCCGCGACCTACGACAGCAGTCAGCGCAGCGACAGAGGCCTCGATGCCCTCCAACGTCTCCACCACTGCCCTGTCATCCATACCCACAGCATGACAGCAGGCACCGACAAAATCGCCGCGATGGAATGCATCGACAGATAACGCGTGGTGCTCCTGCCGGAGCACCCAATCACGCCTTAGCCGCTCAGCCCGAGCTGCACCATCCGCTTGGAATGGTTTTCCGCGAGTTCCCTGGTGAGTCGTTGCACCAGCTCCCTGGCCGCGGCATCGTCCGCGCCGCTGTCCGCTGCCGTGATCAGCTCGGTCAGGAACGCGTGTTCGTAGCCCACGCGCTGGGCCTGGGTGAGCGCTTCGCCCAGGAGCCGGCGGCCCCATAACGCCAGGCGGGAGGCCAGCCGGGGGTCATCGGCAAGGGCCACCCGCAACCGCTCCCTCAGCACGGCTGTTGCTTCCTCGGTCGCCTGGATCTGCTGGATCAGTTCCCGGGTCCCGGGATCCACATAGCGGGCCACGGCCTGGTAGAAATCGGCCGAGACTGTATCCACCACGTAGGCCTTCATCAGGGACTCGTACCAGTCGGCAGGCCGGGTCCGCTCATGAAAGTGGTCCACGGCGGCCTGGAACGGCACCATCGCGTCCTCGACGTCCACGCCCATGTCCGCCAGCTTTTTGCTTACCAGTTCGTAATGCTGGAACTCGATGACGGCAATCCGGCCGAGCACGGCGCGGTCATGGAGTGTCGGGGAGTAGCGGGCGTCTGACGAGAGCCGTTCGAAGGCGGAAAGCTCCCCGTACGCCATCACACCGAACAGGTCAGCGACGAAACGATCGTAGTGAGCGGTGTCAGCCGAGGATGTGCCCATAACCCAAGACTAACTGCGGAAATCGGACTAACCTGATTTTCGTGCCACATCATCGCCTGTCCCCCAGCGTCCACGAACAGACCAACGCCCTGGCCGCGGCCCTGAGCGCGCTGCGGACGGAGCTGGAGCTTCCCGGGGAGTTCGCCGACCACGTACTGCGGGAGGCCGAGGCGGCCGTGGCGCGGCGGCGGCTCCCGGAGCTGGACCTGACCGGCGTCGAATTCCTGACCATCGATCCGCCGTCGTCCACGGACCTCGACCAGGCACTCTTCATTGAGCGGTCCGCAGACGGCTACCGGATCCTTTACGCCATCGCTGACGTGCCGTCCTTCGTAGCTCCCGGCGGTGCCCTCGACGCCGAAACCCGCCGGCGCGGCCAGACTTTCTACGCTCCGGACGGCCGCATCCCCCTGCACCCGGAGGTGATCAGCGAGAACGCGGGCAGCCTGCTCGCCGGCCAGCTGTGTTCGGCGTTCGTCTGGGAGTTCAAACTCGATACGGAGGCCGAGGTTGTCTCCGTGCTGGTGCGGCGGGCCAGGGTCCGCAGCCGTGCCAAGCTCAACTACAAGGGTGTCCAGGCAGAACTGGATGCCGGGACTGCCTCGCCCGTGCTCCAGCTCCTGCGTGAAGTAGGGCTCAAACGCGTGGAGCTGGAACGGGCCCGCGGCGGCGCCAGCCTGAATATGCCGGAGCAGGAGATCGTGCAGCTTCCCGACGGCGGCTACCGGATTGTGGCGGCGCCGCAGCTTCCGGTGGAGGACTGGAACGCCCAGATTTCCCTGATGACGGGCATGGCCGCCGCCTCGCTGATGCTCGACGGCAAGGTGGGCATCCTCCGCACCATGCCGGCGCCGGACGAACGGTCCCTCGGCCACTTCCGGCGCCAGACGGCCGCACTGGGGAAGCCGTGGGACGGAACGGTCAGCTACGGGGAGTACCTGCGCACCCTAGATCCCACCGACCACCGGCAGTTGGCCATCATGCATTCGGCCGGAATGCTCTTCCGCGGGGCCGGCTACACATACTTCGACGGAACGGTGCCCGACGACGCCGTCCAGTCCGCCATCGGCACGGCCTACGCCCACACCACGGCACCCCTGCGGCGGCTGATCGACCGCTTCGTCCTGGTCATCTGCGAGGCGCTGAGCAACAACCGCCCCGTGCCGGCGTGGGCGCGGGAAGCACTGCCGTCCCTGCCGGAGATCATGGCCGCCTCCGACCAACTGGCCGCCAAGATGGAGCGTCTGGCACTGGACACGGTGGAGGCGGCGCTCCTCATCAACCACATCGGCCAGGAGTTCGACGCCGTGGTGATCTCCGGGTCCAAACCCACCAAGAACAACGGCTCCGGCGGCACCAACAACGGCAACGGGAACGGCAAAGGCCCCAACGGCGGTGGCCCGTCCGGCATCGTCCAAATCGCCGAGCCCGCGGTCACCGCCCGCTGCGCCGGCGAAATGGAACCCGGCACCCGGGTACGGGTCCGACTGCTTTCCTCGGACATCGCCACACGGGACGTGCATCTCGAGCTGGTCGGCTGAGTCTTGGGGCACAGGCTAGACTGAAGAGGTAGAAATGGATGCCCGGTCGTTGATTTCGTTTATTTTGAATCAACAAGCCCGCCCCTACGCGATCTTGAGACAGACCCGTTGGTCCCCAGTGCCAGCAATTAGATAGCCCGCGATCGGCTTCCACTGGAATTGCTTGCGCGCCTGAGTGTGCTCCGGATCGGCCCATCCGGCCGGCCGTTGAGCATGCGGCGCCAATGCCCAAATGAATAAGGAAACTCCACTGTGAGTGAATTGCATACCCACCAGCTGCTCTCCGATGACTCCGGAACCGAGACCATCGAGCCGGAAGAGACCATCATCTCGGACGAGAAACCGCACGAGATCGCAGAGAAGTCCTTCTCGGACTTCAACGTGCGCGCCGACATCGTCGAGTCCCTCGCCGACGCCGGCATCACCCATCCCTTCCCCATTCAGGCGATGACCCTGCCCGTGGCCCTGTCCGGCCACGACATCATCGGCCAGGCCAAGACCGGCACCGGCAAGACCCTCGGCTTCGGCATTCCCGCCCTGCAGCGCGTCGTGGGCCAGGACGACCCGGGCTTCGAGAAGCTGCCGGCCCAGGGCGCCCCGCAGGCGCTCGTCATCGTGCCGACCCGCGAACTCGCGGTCCAGGTCGCCAACGATTTGCAGACCGCTTCCCGGAAGCGCAACGCCCGCATCGCAACCATCTATGGCGGCCGTGCCTACGAGCCGCAGATCGAGGCGCTGCAGAAGGGCGTGGAAGTCGTCGTGGGTACGCCCGGACGCCTGATCGACCTCTACAAGCAGCGCCACCTGGTGCTGAAGAACGTCAAGATGGTCGTGCTGGACGAAGCCGATGAAATGCTGGACCTTGGCTTCCTGCCCGACGTCGAGACCCTGATCGCCGGCACGCCCCCGGTCCGCCAGACACTGCTGTTCTCGGCAACGATGCCCGGCCCCGTGATCGCCATGGCCCGGCGGTACATGACCCAGCCGACGCACATCCGGGCTGCCGATCCGGACGATGAAGGCCTCACCAAGCGCGACATCCGCCAGCTCATCTACCGTGCGCACAGCATGGACAAGACCGAAGTCGTCTCCCGCATCCTCCAGGCCCGCGGACGCGGACGCACCATCATCTTCACGAAGACCAAGCGCACCGCCGCCAAGGTGGCAGAGGAACTCGTTGACCGCGGTTTCGCCGCGGCGGCCATCCACGGCGACCTCGGCCAGGGTGCCCGCGAACAGGCACTCCGCGCCTTCCGCAACAACAAGGTGGACGTCCTGGTCGCCACCGACGTCGCAGCCCGCGGCATCGACGTCGACGACGTCACGCACGTCATCAACTACCAGTGCGTCGAGGACGAGAAGATCTACCTGCACCGGGTGGGCCGCACCGGCCGCGCCGGCAACAAGGGCACCGCCGTGACGTTCGTGGACTGGGACGACATGCCGCGCTGGGGGCTCATCAACAAGGCGCTGGGCCTGAGCGTTCCCGAGCCCATCGAAACGTACTCCTCCTCGCCGCACCTTTTCGAGGACCTGGACATTCCGGAAGGCACCAAGGGCCGTCTCCCGCGCAGCAAGCGCACGCTTGCCGGCGTGGACGCGGAAGTCCTGGAGGACCTCGGCGAGACCGGCAAGAAGGTCTCCCGCGGCGGACGCGACAGCAGCCGCTCCGGTGGCCGTGAGACGGCACGCTCCGGCGGACGACGCAGCGGCGAAACGGGCGGACGGTCGGGGGACCGCCGTCGTCGTTCCTCTGACGCGGCTGACGCCGGCACCGCACCTGCCGCGGCGGCAACCGCCACGGCAGCCGGAACGGGTGCCGAGCAGCCCACCCGCGCCCGGCGCACCCGCACGCGTACCCGCCGCCGCAACGGCGAGGTCGTGGCTGGCAGCGAGTCCACGTCAACCGGCTCACAGCCGGGCAGCACCGAGGCCTAACAGCCTCAATGACTGAACCTGTCTGGGCGCCGGACGGCAGCAACCTGGTGGTTCACGCGGACAACGCGGAATTCCTCCCCACGCTGCCGGACGGCGCCTTCACACTCATTTACGTGGATCCGCCGTTCAACACCGGCCGGGCCCAGCAGCGCCAGGAGACCAAAATGGTGCTGAACGCCGACGGCGACGGCGACCGGGTCGGCTTCAAGGGCCGATCCTACGACACCATCAAAGGCGCACTGCACCGCTACGATGACGCGTTCAGCGACTACTGGTCCTTCCTCGAACCCCGGCTGGTGGAGGCTTGGCGCCTGCTTGCCGACGACGGCACCCTGTACCTGCACCTGGACTACCGCGAGGTGCACTACGCCAAGGTCATGCTGGACGCCATCTTCGGCCGGGAGTGCTTCCTCAACGAGATCATCTGGGCCTACGACTACGGCGCGCGCGCCAAATACCGCTGGCCTACCAAGCACGACAACATCCTCGTCTACGTCAAGAACCCGGCGAAGTACCACTTCGACAGCGCCGAAGTGGACCGGGAACCGTACATGGCCCCGGGGCTGGTGACACCCGCGAAGCGTGAGCTGGGCAAGCTGCCCACCGACGTCTGGTGGCACACCATCGTCTCGCCCACGGGCAAGGAGAAGACAGGCTACCCCACGCAGAAACCCGAAGGCCTGGTGCGGCGGGTCGTCGCCGCCTCCAGCCGCCCCGGCGACTGGTGCCTGGACTTCTTTGCCGGATCCGGCACCCTCGGCGCAGTGGCCGCGAAGATGGGACGCCGGTTCGTATGCGTGGACCAGAACCAGCCAGCCATCGACGTCATGGCCAAACGGCTTGGCACGCACGCCGAGTTCAAGTCCTACCCACGTAACTAGCTGTATGGGGTGCGGTCAGCGGATGACTGCAGTGCCGGTACCGAGCTCCTCGATCCGCCCAAACACCTCGGGTGACGTGAGGTTCTCCCCCAGCCGGTTCGGTTTGCCGGCGCCGTGGTAGTCCGATGAGCCCGTAATGAGCAATCCGTGCCTGGCCGCGAGGCCGCGCAGAAACTCGCGGCCTTCCTCAGAATTGTCACGGTGGTCCACCTCGAGGCCTGCGAGTCCGGCGTCGATCATGTCCTGGTAGGTGCGCTCCCCCACGACGCGCCCGCGTGAGGACGCCACCGGATGGGCAAAGACCGGGACGCCTCCGGCTGCACGGACAAGCTCGACGGCGAGCGCTGGCTCAGGCGCGTAGTGCTGCACAAAGTACCGCGAATGCGAGGTCAGGATGGACGTGAAGGCTTCGGACCTGTCCGCCACCACTCCGGCGGCCACGAGCGCATCGGCGATGTGCGGCCGTCCCAAGGTTGCCCCTGGCGCAACATGGTGAATCACGTCATCCCAGCTCAACGGGTAGTCCTCGGCGAGCAGCGTCACCATGCGTTCGGCCCGCGTCTGCCGCGCATCCTTGGCCTTGGTGATCTCATCCAGCAGCCCGGTGTGGGTGGGGTCGTGTAAATAGCTGAGGAGGTGCACGCTGATTCCCTGCTCGGTCCGGCAGGAGATCTCCATGCCGGGGACCAGCGCCACGCCGTATTCGAGCGCCGCGCTGGAGGCCTCGGCCCAGCCGTCAGTGGAATCGTGGTCGGTCAGTGCGATGACGTCCAGCCCCGCCGCCGCGGCGGCAGCCATGACCTCGGCCGGCGCCTCCGTGCCGTCGGAAACATTTGAGTGGGCGTGCAGATCTATCCTCACCTGCCCAGCCTAGTAGATGGCGGGCCTTCCCCGGCCTGGACAGGCCGGTTCCCCCTCCGTTATGGCTGCGGTTCCCACGCCGTTCCCCCAGTTCTCGGTGTGGTTCTCCCTGCGGGGACGACGTTGGCCTCAGCTGCGGAGCTGGTGAGACGATGGGACGGTGAACGATGCAGAAGACACCTACAACGGTGAAAATACAGCCTCCCAGCCTCTCGAGGAGCGGGTCAACAACCGCTCGCAGCGGCCCAGTTCCGAGGCCTTCAAGGCCTTCATGGCCAGCAACTGGGCCCCGTCCCCGCAGGTGACCCCTGAGCGTGACGCCGTGGCTGACCACGCCGCCCGCCGCCGGCGCGTCATCTCCGGCCAGTTCAAAGGCGAACGCCTGGTGGTGCCGGCCGGTCCGCTCAAGGTCCGCTCCAACGACTGCGACTACCGCTTCCGGCCACACTCTGGCTTCGCGCACCTGACAGGCCTGGGCCTGGACCATGAGCCTGACGCCGCGCTCATTTTCGAACCGGTCGAGGAAGGCACCGGGGACGACGGCGGCAACCACCGCGTCACGCTCTACTTCCGCCCGCTGGCCGGACGGGACACCGAGCAGTTCTACGCCGATTCACGGTCCGGCGAGTTCTGGATCGGCGCACGGCCCACTCTGGCGGAGTTCGAAGCCCGCCTCGGCCTGCCGACGGCACACATCGACGAGCTCGAAATGGCCATCACCAAAAACGTGGGTGCCCCGGAAATCGGCGGCATCTCCATCCGTCTGGTGCGCAAGGTGGACGAGAACATCGACGCCCTCGTGGACACGGCCCGCTACAACACCGCCAAGGATCCGGACAACCTGGACCTGGGCGTGCTGGACGCCCTCGACGAGAAACTGTCCGAGGCCCTCTCCGAGCTCCGCCTGATCAAGGACGAATGGGAAGTGGGGCAGCTGCAGACCGCCGTGGCCGCTACGGTGGAAGGCTTCGTCGAAGTGGTCAAGGCCCTTCCCCGGGCACTGACCCATTTCCGCGGCGAGCGCGTTGTGGAGGGAGCTTTCTTTGCCCGCGCCCGCGAGGAAGGCAACGAGCTCGGCTACGACACGATCGCCGCGTCCGGCAACAACGCCACGGTGCTGCACTGGACCCGGAACACAGGCAAGATCCATGCCGGTGACCTCCTTCTCGTGGATGCCGGGGTCGAGGCCGATTCCCTGTACACCGCGGACATCACCCGCACCCTGCCCGCCACCGGTACGTTCTCTGACATCCAGCGCAAGATCTACGAAGCCGTTCTCGACGCCGCCGACGCCGGATTCGCTGCCGCGCAGATCGGCACCCGCTTCCGGGACATCCACACTGCGGCCACCACCGTCCTTGCGGAACGCCTTGCCGAATGGGGGCTCCTTCCGGTTTCCGTCCAAGAGGCCATCAGCGACCAGGGGCAACAGCACCGGCGCTGGATGCCGCACGGCACCAGCCACCACCTGGGCCTTGACGTTCACGACTGCGCGCAGGCCAAGCGGGAGCTCTACCTGGACGGGGTGCTCGCCGAAGGTATGGTCTTCACCATCGAACCGGGCCTGTACTTCAAGAACGAGGACCTCGGCATCCCGGAGGAATACCGCGGAATTGGCATCCGGATCGAGGACGACGTCCTGATGACCGCCGAGGGCCCCGTCAATCTCAGCGCCGCGCTCCCGCGCACTGCCGACGACGTCGAAGCCTGGATGGCGGGCATCTGGCAGGAGGCCAACGGCAAGGGTTAGCCCCGCCGGGTTTGCGGCCAGCCAGCCTCTACAAGCGAAAAGGGAGGGGCACCGGATTTCTCCGGTGCCCCTCCCTTTCGGTCTCACCTGTCGGCTCGCCAAGCGCTAACGCTTCTCGTCATCGCCCTGCGCCGGCTGGTTGGCGTCGGTGACGCGCACGCCGTACTGCGGCCGGCCATCAGGCAGGTCGGGGTAGCGAACAGCCGCTGGACGCTGGCCAGCGCGCTGCCCGGCGTCCGGGCCCTCGACGCCTTCCGGCGCACGGCCGGTCTGGCCGGCCTGGCCCTCGACGGCCCCGTACTGGGGTGCACCCGGAACCGGTGCGCCCTGCGCCTGGGAACCGGGAGCCTGGGAACCCTGGGGGTCATGCCCCTGGGCATCCTGGGTCCGCTGGCCGTACGGGTCGTTCCAGCCGGCGGGCCGTTGGGGCGCCTGGCCCTGGTGCCGGCCGGGCTGATCAGGCTGACCGGGCTGCTGGTACGGCTGGTTGTGGTAGTCACTCTGGGTGTAGTTGGAAGGCCCTGTGTAGTTGGAAGGCCCCGTGTAGTTGGAAGGCCCTGTGTAGTGCGACGGCCCTGCGCCGGCGGTGGCGTCGGACGGCGTCATCGGCAGCTGCTGCAGCAGCCGGCGGGCCTCGTGTGCGGCCTCGAAGGAGACCACGACGTCATAGCTGGTCGCCACCACCTGGCTCGTCGACGTAAAGTCACGCTTTCCTCGCTGCATCGCGTATGTGACGATCCCGAACAGCATGAAGAACGCCGCGCCCATGAGGACTGAGCTGATAATCGAGAACGTCCCGCCGGCCGGTGTGAAGAACGACAGCATGACACCGACGAAGAGGCCAAACCACATGCCGCTCAGGGCACCCGAGAGGGCCACTCGAGGGTAGCTGAGCCTTCCCGTCACCCGTTCCACCATCTTCAGGTCATTGCCCACGATGGACACCATGTGCACCGGGAACTGCTGATCGGCGAGGTAGTCGACAGCCTTCTGGGCGTCCAGGTAGGAGGTATACGTGCCGACGGTGTCCCCCGTGGGGACTGTCCGGGATTCGTCGGAGCCGTTCGGGACGCCCTTGGGACCACCAAAAATGTTTGACATACACCCATTCTTGCCCATAAGGATGTGTGCGAGCTGAAATTCAGCTAAAAGAGAGCAGACTCGGTAGCCTGTAGGGGTGAGCACAAATCCTACACGCGTCTTCGTGGCGCGACTTCTGGGACTGGACGTCTTCGACCCCCTGGGCGATCGCCTGGGGCGGCTTCGCGACGTCGTCGTGCTCTCCCGCGGAACCCGCGGTGCACCGCATGTGGTGGGCATCGTCGTCGAAGTGCCCGGCAAGAAGCGGGTCTTCGTTCCCATGACCCGGATTACGTCCATCGACCAGACGCAGATCATCTGCACCGGACTGGTCAACCTGCGCCGCTTCGAACA
This sequence comes from Arthrobacter sp. B2060, assembly GCF_059090445.1. Lineage (NCBI taxonomy): Bacteria > Bacillati > Actinomycetota > Actinomycetes > Micrococcales > Micrococcaceae > Arthrobacter > Arthrobacter sp. B2060. Next base: position 123,328 of record NZ_JBNHFR010000005.1, on the reverse strand, counting down.
GCGCGGCGCCGAGACCCTCGTGGTCGCCGAGATGTTCGACCGGCGCGTGACGCTGCGTGACGGCAGCGGTGACGCCACCATCGAGGACATCGCCATGGACCAGCACCGTTCAGGCGACTGGTTCGTCAGCAAGCTGTTCGTCCGGCGCGGCCATTCGCTCGCCCCCCTGAGCAGGCTCCGGCGCAACGAAACCATGATCATCGACTGGGCGGACGCGCACCAGGGTGCCAAGACCGAGCCGCAGGCCGCCACCCAGTTCGTCGCCAACCACGAGGACCTCAAGCCTGCCGACTTCGCCGAGGCACTGCAGGAGATGAGCGACAAGCGGCGGTTCGAAGTGGCCAGCGAACTCCAGGATGAACGGCTTGCCGACGTCCTGCAGGAGCTGCCGGAGGACGACCAGGTGGAAATCCTCTCCGCGCTCGACGTCCAGCGCGCGGCCGATGTCCTGGAGGAAATGGACCCCGACGACGCCGCCGACCTCCTCGGTGAACTGCCGTCCGCACAGGCCGAAGAGCTGCTGCAGCTAATGGAGCCGGAAGGTGCAGAGGACGTGCGCCGCCTCCTCGAATACGACGAAGACACCGCCGGCGGTCTGATGACCCCCGTTCCCGTCATCCTGCCGCCCGAGGCCACGGTGGCCGAAGCCCTCGCCCACGTCCGCCGCGAGGAATTGTCCCCTGCCCTCGCCTCCTCTATCTTCATTGCCCGGCCGCCGCTGGAAACCCCCACGGGCAGGTTCCTGGGAGTGGTCCACATCCAGCAGCTGCTGCGGTTTCCGCCGTTCGAACCGCTGGGCAACCTGGTTGACAAGAACCTGGAACCGCTCTCTGACCAGGCCCACATCAGCGAAGTTGCCCGCACCCTGGCCACCTACAATTTGAACTCCCTTCCGGTGGTCAACCAGGCCGGCCGTCTGGTGGGCGCAGTCACCGTCGACGACGTCCTTGACCACCTGCTTCCGGATGACTGGCGGGCAAATGACGGCGAGGCCCCGATCAGAAGGCTTGGAGGCCGCATTGGCTGACATCACTCCAAAAGGCGCAAGCTCGCGGGGACGGGACAAGGCCGCCGGCAAAGGCAGCCTGGACACGCCCCTGAGCGGGCGTCAGCGCATCCTGCCGAAATTCTCGCCGGACCCGGACGCCTTCGGCCACGCCACGGAGGGCTTCGCCCGTTTCATGGGCACGCCGCAGTTCCTGCTCTACATGACGGTCTTCTGCCTGTTCTGGCTCGCCTGGAACACCTTCGCACCCACCGACTGGCAGTTCGACAGAGTGGAGCTCGGCTTCACGCTCCTGACGCTCATGCTCTCGCTGCAGGCCTCCTACGCGGCCCCGCTGCTGCTGCTGGCGCAGAACCGCCAGGATGACCGCGACCGCGTCTCCCTCCAGCAGGACCGCCAGCGTGCCGAACGCAATTTGTCCGATACCGAGTACCTAACCCGGGAGCTGGCGTCCCTGCGGATCGCGCTGCGGGAAGTGGCCACCCGCGATTACGTCCGGGCCGAGCTGCGCAGCCTTCTGGAGGACCTGGTTGAGGCGCAGGAGGAACTCCGCAGCCACGATGGGTCCGGGCAGGGCAGCCACGAGTCGCCGCGGGAGCTGGTCCGGGAGAAACTCAAGGAAAAGCGGCAGCGGAATCCGCGGACCCAGCAGATCCCCAAGATCAAGCCTGACAAGCCACGCCAGAGCCGGTCAGCCGAGCCGCGCCCCACCACCCCCGAAAGCTGAGTATCCACAGCATGAGCACGTCCCTCGCCCCGGCAGTAAACGCTGCCCTGGCTACCGTTATCGACCCCGAGCTGCGCCGTCCCATCACGGAGCTCGGCATGGTTGATTCCGTGGACATTTCCGACGACGGCGCGGTGCGCCTTTCCGTGCTGCTCACCATCGCCGGCTGCCCCCTGCGGGACACGATCACGAAGGATTCGGAGGCCGCCTTGCTGGGCGTTCCCGGTGTCACCGCCGTCGAGGTCGAACTCAAGGTGATGACGCAGGCCCAGCGCGATGCCCTCAAAGAGCAGCTTCGGGGCCCGGGCGGCCAGCGGGGCATTCCGTTCAACCAGCCGGGATCGCTGACCAAGGTGTTTGCCGTGGCCAGCGGCAAGGGCGGCGTCGGCAAATCATCGGTGACAGTGAACCTGGCCTGCTCGCAGGCCGCCCAGGGCCTGCGTGTGGGGATCGTGGACGCGGACGTCTACGGCTTCTCCGTACCGGGCCTGATGGGCATCACCCAGGCCCCCACCCGGGTGGACGACATGATCCTTCCCCCGGTGGCGTACGGCGTAAAGGTCATCTCAATTGGCATGTTCGTCGCCGGCAACCAGCCGGTGGCGTGGCGGGGTCCCATGCTGCACCGCGCACTGGAGCAGTTCCTTACCGACGTCTACTTCGGCGACCTCGACGTGCTGTTCCTCGACCTGCCGCCGGGCACCGGCGACATCGCGATCTCGGTTGCCCAGCTGCTTCCCAAGGCCGAAATCCTCGTGGTCACCACCCCGCAGCCTGCCGCCGCCGACGTCGCCGAGCGTGCCGGGGCCATTGCCACCCAGACCGGGCAGACAGTGGCCGGCGTCATCGAGAACATGTCCCACCTCGAAATGCCCGACGGCGGGCGGATGGAGCTGTTCGGAAGCGGCGGCGGGCAGCTGCTCACCGAACGGCTAAGTGCCACGACGGGCACGCCGGTACCGCTTCTCGGACAGATCCCGCTGGACATACTGTTGCGGGAGGGCGGGGATTCGGGCCAGCCGATCGTCCTCGGCCGCCCGGAAACACCTGCCGCGGCGGCGCTGTCCGCCATTGCCGGCAAACTGGCGTCAAGGCCGCGTGGCCTGACGGGAATGAAGCTGGACGTCCAGCCCCGGTAACGGGAGGCCAAATCCGGCTCCAGTGACTGGCCGTCGAAATCCAGGCCGGATGAGCCCCTAGGTGGCTTCCGTGTCGAACGGCGCGGCCTCGCCGTCGGGCAACCGTTCGACGGTTCGGCCCGGCCGCGGAACAGCGGCATGGTCCACGGCCCCGGACACGGCCGCGCCGGCGGCGGCAACTGCGGGCCCGCCGGGGCTGACCGCCTTCGTGGTGTCTTCGAGCAGGGCTTCCTTGATGATGCGGCGGGGATCGTACTGACGGGGATCGTACTTCCTCCAGTCGACATCATCGATGTCTATGCCGACTTCTTCCTTGATCTGTTCCCGCGCACCGGATGCCATCCGCCGCAGTTCCCGAACGAGGTTTGTCAGTTTCTGGGTGTATTCGGGCAGGCGCTGGGGGCCGATCACCAGAATGCCGATGAGCAGCAGAAGGAGAAACTCCGGGCCGTTGATTCCAAACACTTTAGGAAGATTACCCTCTCCGGAGAGGCGCTGACGATTTCGCCGCCGTCACGGCGGCGCAGCACCGCGTCACCGCGCCAGGTGCCCGGTCATCTTGTCCAGGTGCAGGGCGAGTCTGCGCAGCCCGCGTTCCAGTCTTTCCACGACTGATTCATCGCCTGAACCTCGCGTCTCCGGGCCGGAGTCTGCCGCCACGCCATGGTCCAAACCGACCTGGCTTACAGGGCGTCCGGCCGCAGCCAAGGCTGCGACGGCATCGTCAGCAGCGTCCGCGGGCAGGTCCGATACGTAGGTGAATGTTCTCTTGCCGGCCTGGTAAATGGCGCTCCACGGGGCGGTGGCCTTGATCCAGAGCCGTCCCGCCCCTGCGTCACCGGCCGTATTGACGGCAACGAACCCATCGCTGCTCGCGGGGTGCCCCGTCAGTGGGTTGACCGGCACAGGCGTCTGGGCGGACCCCGCGGGCAGCTCCGGGTTGCCGGCTGCCGGCGCGGAGCGCTGTTCGAGGACAGTTGCCGTATGCTGTCCGTCCGAGAGGCGCAACTCCACGGCCGGCCGCCCGGCGTAGACCTTTGACATGGCAGACACGACGTGGAAGCCCATGGCCTGGAGATCGGGGCAGGCCCAGCCGTGCGAACGCAGAACTGCCACGTTCGAGTTGCCTGACGGATCCGCGGACACATCCGCGCCGGAGCTGCCCCCGGCCTCCGTTCCGCCGCTGCCGGCAGCGTCCGCGGAACGCTCCGCCTGTCCCGAGAAAGCAGCGGCCGCATACTGCCGCGGTTCCCCGGCGGCGATGTACGCGCCCGCCATGACGGCACCCGCAGCCACAATGGCAACGCCGCCGGCGGCCAGGCCTGCCAGCCTGAACGGGTGTGCCTGCGGGGCCGGAGCGGCCGGAGCCATGGCCAGTTCCCGGGTGTTGAGCAGCAGCCGCGCTGTCAGCTCGTCGCTGGCCGCCGGGACAGCTGCTTGCCGAAGCCGTTCAAGATACTCGCGCTGGCGGCGAAGGGCAGCGGCGCAATCGGCGCACCGGCTGACGTGGTCAGGGGTGCCCGGATGCCGAGACCCTGCCAGGGGCAGGGATGCGGCCGATTTCTTGGCGTTATGCAGAAAGCGGTTCAGTTGATGCATGGCGCCGATCAGAGAACGCTGGCGATGCGGGGCAGCTTGAGCCGCGGCTTGCGGGCCTGCTGCGGCCTCGGATCGCGATGGGCAAGCTTTTCACGCAACATGGTGCGGCCGCGGTGAATGCGCGAGCGCACCGTACCGAGCTTCACGCCCAGCGCTTCGGCAACCTCGTCGTAGGACAGTCCCTCCAGGTCGCACAGCACAACCGCCGCCCGGAAGTCCGGGGGAAGCTCCTCCAGCGCAGCCTGGACGTCCAGGTCCAAATTGTTGAGCTCGAAACTCTGCTCGGGTCCAGGCTCGCGCCCCGGAAGGCGGGACTCGGCATCCTCCGCCAGCGCGTCGAAGCGGATCCGGCTCTTGCGCCGGGCCTGATCGAGGAACAGGTTGGTGGTGATGCGGTGGAGCCAGCCGTCGAGCGTTCCGGGCTTGAAATTCTCCAGGGAACGGAAGACGCGGACGAACACCTCCTGGGTGAGGTCCTCGGCGTCGTACTTGTTGCCGGTGAGACGATACGCAAGCCGGTAGACCTTTGCCGAGTGGTTGGTCACAACCTCTTCCCAGGTGGGCATGACCCAGTCGGCCCCGGACTCTTCAACTGCAGGGACAGGTGCCACAACTGATCCTGACATCGTCCACTCCCCTCGTGGATGTACTAACGCCTGATGCGGTTTACATCATTGGTTCGGCGCCGATCACCACTTGGATGAGCGGATAATTATCATTTCAAACTTCGCTGGGAATTTCCTGACTGTGGGGCCCCCTTTAGCCGTAGGCGCAACCGAAACAGAGCCGGCGCGCGTCCCGGGCACCGGACGGCTGCGGCCGGGCGCCCGTGGTATCCGGCATCACAGCCTGTCCCGCCGTCACCTTCCCGCGCCATGCCGCCGGACACAGTACTCTGTTAGAAACATCCACCTGCCGCCCAGAAAGCGAAACCCATGAGCGCCGATAAGTCCACGAGCTGGTCCTACGCAGAAGATCTGCCTGCCGAGGATGAGGTCCTGCTGCGCGCCCGGGAACGTTCGTTCGAACTGGGCGTCACGCCCATCGGGCGCGGGGTCGGGGCCGTGCTGACGGTTCTGGCCGCAGCGTCAAAGGCCCAGACGGCCGTCGAAATTGGCACCGGCGCCGGGGTGTCCGGCGTCTGCCTCCTTCGCGGCCTGGGTCCGCAGGCGGTGCTGACCACCATCGATGTGGATGTCGAGCACCTCAAAGCAGCACGCGAGGCCTTCCAGGAAGCGGGCAGCCCCGCGAACCGGACGCGCACCATTTCCGGCCGTGCTGGTGACGTCCTGCCCAGGCTGACAGACGCCGCATACGATCTGGTGTTTGTCGACGGGGACAAGCCCAACTTCCCGCGCTACGTGGACCAGGCCGTACGCCTGCTCAAATCCGGCGGCCTCCTGATCGTCAACGATGCCCTGGACAAGGACCGCGTCTCCAACCCTGCGGCCCGCGACGCCACCACGGTGGTGCTGCGGCAGGTGGGCAAGGCCGTCCGCGACGACGACCGGCTCGCGTCCGCGATGCTGCCCACCGGGGACGGCCTGCTGGTAGCGGTCAAGAAGTAAGGCCGCGGTTAAGAAGCAGGGCCGCGGTTAAGAAGCAGGGCCGCGGTTAAGAAGCAGGGCCGCGCTTAAGAAGTAAGGCAGCGTTTAAGAAGTAAGGCAGGGCGCGCACCTTTCCGGTGCAGGCCCTGCCTGGCAAGCTATTCCGTAACGCCTACGAGGCATTCCTTGAGGTTGGCCGCCTCGGCGGCATTGAGTTCAACCACCAGCCGCCCCCCACCTTCGAGCGGCACACGCATGATCAGGCTGCGGCCCTCCTTGGTTACTTCCATAGGGCCGTCGCCGGTGCGTGGTTTCATAGCCGCCATGAGGAATATCCCCTCCAGTAGTCCCAGGACTGAGCAGCCCGGATGGGCTGAGTCCGCATGGTCAAACAAGCCCTATGGCGGCCGGTTCGGCAGCCGCCATGACTGAACTCTTCGAATGCTTTTTGTCCTTGCTTAGCTCCTATTATCCTGTAATTACCCGTCTGTAGCTAATCGATGGATATTCGACGGGGCAAGGATTCACACGGCGGCGGCGCAGGTATGGCCAGGGCATCAGGGCGGATAGTCTCCGCCGCCGGGCAGCTCAGCCCAGGCCCACAGCCAGACCACCCAGACGATCTGAAGCAGGACGAACATGGTCAGGACGGCTCCGCGGTAGGCCCTCGACCGCGAGACCAAAGCCGCCCCCAGGGCCAGCGGAAACAGCGGCAGCAGCATGCGGAAGGTGCTGGTCTGCGGGTGCAGGAACACCAGCAGGTATCCCATGTAGCAGGCGCACCACAGCCGCAGCTCCACACCCAGCTGCAGCACAGGGCGCGAGAGCATGAGCAGGGCGAACACGGCAACAAAAACGAACGGCGCCACGATGCCCAGCACCGGGCCGAACAGGAGCACACCGGTATCGAACCAAGGTTTGAACGGCACAAGGTCGTGCCCGCGCCACACGGTTTCGGTCTTGGTATAAGCCTCCATGTCGCCGGTTGCTGCCCACGCGATGGCCGGCCACAGGACCGCTGCTGCCCCGCAGGCTGCGGTCAGCCCGGCCAGCGACCAGAGTTCCCGCGGACTGTGGGCCGCCGTTTGTGCTTGAAGACCGGCGGCAGTCTTCTCCCGGCCGCCCCGCCACGCCTCCCAGAGGCGGTAAAGGAAGAGGATCCCGGCCATGGCTGCGAACGGAACACCCGTGGGCCTGGACAAACACATCAGCACGGCCACAGGGATCGCCGCAAGGTAGTGCCGGCGGAGTACCAGCAGGAGCGCCGACGCCAGCAGGAGGATGTTCAGGGACTCGGCGTACGGAACCTGAAGTATCGGCGAGACGGGAAAGCAGGCAAAGAACGCCACGGCCCACAGCGACGGCACATGAGCCGCCCGGTGCCGGAACAAGGCGTAGACCACGAGGGACGCAGCGAGGCCTGCCAGCATTGCGATGAGCGTGAGGGCGACTCCCGGGTCCATGCCCGTGGCCGCCGAGAGGGTCCGCCCCAGCAGCGGGAAGAGCGGATAGAAAGCCCAGGCGTTTTCCTGGACGTTCCCCGCTTCGTCGACCGGAAGCTCTGAGGGATAGCCATTGGCTATGACCTCGCCATACCAGCGGGCGTCCCAGATGTTTATGAAGTGCCAGTAATCGGGCTTGGCCGGGAACCAGGGATTGACGCCCTGGTGCAGCGCAGCGGACATGAAGATGCACGCACTGACCAGCCTGGCCGCCGCGTAAATCACCACGACCTGGAGCCACCACGGCCATTGTGCAGCCGCCGCCCACAGACGTGCCACGGCTGCGCTCAACGCACCCGTCACTGCAGAGGGCCTGCGCACCTCGGGAGCGCCGGACGCTGTCCATTCATTGCTGTCTGTGGCTGGACGGGAGCCTGGCCCGCCGGATGCTCCGGCGGCCTGCGGGCCGTGACCGGAGGCGGAACCGGTCAAGACTGCTCCTCTGCCACACGCCGGTCTGCCTGCATGGGCGGCTCCGCCGTTGCCGCATGGTTCGTTGCTGGATGGTCCGGTGCCGCAGACTGCTCCGCGGGGACAACCCCGAAGCCCTGGCCTCGAAGATGGGCGCGCAGCCCGGCGATTTCGGCATCTTTGGAGGCAAGCTGGTCCCTCAGCTCGTCAAGCACCTGGTCTACCTGATCCATCCGGTACCCTCGCAGCCCCAGGGAAAACCGGACACGGTCGACGTCGGCCGGCTTGGCCTCAGCCGGCAGCAGGACCGGCGGCAGCGAGGCCGCAGGCTCCTCGAAGCCGTCGTCGAACACCATGCCGGTGGGGCGTTTTCTTCGGAGGATTCGAGCCCCGAGGTCTGTCCCGATGACAGCCGTGACCCCGATCAGGACGATCGCAAGGAAGACAAGGAAGAAACTCACATCACCCATGGTGCCAGACCCCGGCGCCGCCGCTACTCAGGCCGCTGGTCCCCGTTGGTCGACGGCGGGCGGACATGTCCGTGGAGGACCAGGCTGACGGCTTCTTCCGCGGTATCCACCACCTGGATCAGGTCCAGGTCCTTCTCGGACACCATGCCTTCGGCCACCAGGGTGCCCTTGATCCACTCGATCATGGGCCCCCAGAACGAGGTGCTCAGAAGAACGATGGGGAACGAAGTCACCTTCTGCGTCTGGACCAGGACCATTGCTTCGAACAGCTCGTCAAGCGTGCCGAGGCCGCCGGGAAGGACGATGAAGCCCTGCGCGTACTTGACGAACATGGTCTTCCGCGCGAAGAAGTAACGGAAGTTGATGCCCAGGTCCACCCACTGGTTCAGGCCCTGTTCGAACGGGAGCTCAATGCCGAGACCGACGGAGACGCCATTGCCTTCCACGGCTCCCCTGTTGGCGGCCTCCATGGATCCCGGACCGCCACCCGTGATGACGGCAACCCCCGCCTCCGCCAGCTTGCGTCCCACGTCGACGCCCATTTCGTAGTACATGCTGCCCGGTTTCGTGCGCGCCGAACCGAAGACACTGACGGCCTGGCCGAGGTCGGACAGCGCTCCGAAGCCTTCCACGAATTCACTTTGGATCCGCATGACACGCCATGGATCGGTGTGGATGAAGTGGCCCGGGCCTTTGGTGTCAAGCAGCCGTTGGTCCGACATCTCCACCGCAGCCTGCTTGCGGCGCAGCTCGAGGGGCCCTTTGCGGCGGGGCTGGGCGGATTTAGACGGATCTGCGTTGATGCTCATCGTCCAAGGCTAACCTGCTGACGTGCAGGTATCTCTTGAATTACGATCAGCAGGAAGTCGGAGTGATTGCGGTCATAAGTGCGTGATGTTCGATAGATTCTTTCCATGACTACTCAAGTGCCCGACAATGCGCTCGTCTCCCTGAATGCCGTGAACAAGCATTACGGCCAGCTGCATGTTCTGAAGGACATCAATCTCCAGGTCCGCAAGGGCGAGGTCGTTGTGGTCATCGGGCCTTCGGGCTCGGGCAAGTCCACGCTGTGCCGAGCCATCAACCGTCTTGAAACGATTGACGACGGCGATATTTCGATTGACGGGAAGCTGCTGCCCGAGGAAGGCAAGGAGCTCGCGCGCCTCCGCGCCGACGTCGGAATGGTCTTCCAGTCGTTCAACCTTTTCGCCCACAAAACCATCCTTGAAAACGTCACCCTCGGGCCCATCAAGGTCAAGGGCATGTCCAAGGCGGAAGCGGACAAGGAAGCCATGGCCCTGCTCGAGCGCGTCGGAGTGGGCCACCAGGCTCCGAAGCTCCCGGCCCAGCTTTCCGGCGGCCAGCAGCAGCGCGTGGCCATCGCCCGCGCACTCGCCATGAAGCCGAAGGTCATGCTCTTTGACGAGCCCACGTCGGCCCTGGACCCCGAAATGATCAACGAGGTCCTGGACGTCATGATCCAGCTGGCGAAGGAAGGCATGACCATGATCGTCGTGACGCACGAGATGGGATTCGCCCGCAAGGCTGCGGACCGCGTCGTGTTCATGGCGGACGGCCAGATCGTGGAGGATGCCACGCCCGAAGAATTCTTCACCAATCCCCAGAGCAGCCGGGCCAAGGATTTCCTGTCCAAGCTCCTCACTCACTGAACCCCCCGGGTTCGCCCTGGCCGCTATCGGCCGCCCAATGAAAGGAATGTCATGAAGGCATTTTTGACCCGAAGGAAATCCCTTCTCGTAGCAGCATCCGCAGCCCTGGCGCTGACTCTGAGCGCTTGCGGCGGCGGCGGCGGCACCGGCACCAACCCTTCGCCCGCGGAGAAACCGAGTTTTGCTGCAGGCTCCACCATGGAGAAGCTCTCTTCAGCCGGCAAGGTGACGATCGGCACTAAGTTTGACCAGCCCCTGTTCGGCCAGAAGGGCTTGGACGGCAAGCCGGTGGGCTTTGACGTGGAAATCGGCAAGCTCATCGCAGCCAAGCTGGGAATCCCGGCTGACAAGATCGAATGGGTCGAAACCGTCTCCGCCAACCGCGAGCAGTTCATCAAGCAGGGCAGGGTGGACCTGATCGTCGCCACCTACACGATCAACGACAAGCGCAAGACCGAGGTCGACTTCGCCGGTCCTTACTACGAGGCCGGACAGGCCCTCATGGTGAACAAGGACAACACGTCCATCACCAAGCCTGAGGACGTCAAGGGCAAGAACGTCTGCTCCGTGACCGGTTCCACACCTGCCGGCACGATCGTGGAGAAGTACGGCGCCGTCCTGGTTCCGGCAGCCACCTACTCGGCCTGCCTTGAGCCGCTGCGCAACAAGCAGGTGGAAGCCATCACCACCGACAACGTGATCCTGGCCGGCTTCGTCAACAAGGAGCCGGATGCCTTCAAGCTCGCGTCGGACGAGACCTTCACCAAGGAGCCCTACGGCATCGGCCTGAAGAAGGACGACACCGTATTCCGCAACTGGATCAACGACCAGCTTGAGGAATTCGCCAAGGACGGGTCCTACAAGAAGGCCTGGGAGGACACAGCCGGTGCGGTCATCAAGACGGCACCTGAACTTCCCGCCATCGACCGCTACTAGAGCAGGCGTGGCGGTCACCGGCGGCCGGGCATCCCCGGCACCGGTGACCGCCGCTCCTTTTTTCCGAACAATTTCCCCCAAACGCAGCTGAAGGACCCTATGGACGTCATCATTGAAAGCCTCCCGCAGTATTGGGACGGCTTTCTCAGAACCCTGTTCCTGGCCGTCGTTTCCGGCATCATTGCCCTCGTGGCGGGCACACTGCTGGCAGCAGCCCGCGTATCCCCCGTGGCAGCGCTCCGCGGATTCAGCATGGCCTATGTGGAGGTGGTGCGTAACACCCCGCTGACCATCGCCTTCTTCTTCGCCGCCATTGTCCTGCCCCGGCTTGGTGTCACGTTCCAGCAGTTCGAAATCGCCGCCATCATCGCACTCAGCGCCTATACGGCCGCCTTTATTGCCGAGGCAGTGCGCTCGGGCGTCAACAGCGTTCCTCTGGGCCAGGCTGAGGCTGCGCGCAGCATCGGCATGACGTTCGGCCAGGTGCTGTCCCTGATCATCCTGCCCCAGGCCCTGCGCACGGTGATTCCGCCCATGATCAACATCCTCATCGCGCTCGTCAAGAACTCCTCCGTGGCCGGCGCATTCTTCGTGCTGGAACTGTTCGGCTACGGCAAGCAGCTGGCCAATGACCACGGCGACGCCGTCATGTGGGTCCTCGCGGGCGTTGCATTCTTCTATCTCCTCATCACTGTGCCGCTGGGCTACATCGCTCACCAGGTCGAACGAAAGGTGGCGATCGCGCGATGACTTCCGTTCTCTACGACGTCCCGGGGCCCAAAGCCCGCAGAATCTCGCTGATCGGCTCGGTCGTCGGTGTCGTCCTCATTGCCGGCCTCCTCGCACTTGCCCTTTTCACGCTCGCCCAGCAGGGAATCTTCGAGGCGCGGAGATGGGCTATCTTTGGGCAGGCGGATGTCTGGACGCTGATCTTCGACGGCATCGGCGCCACATTGAGTGCTGCCGCCATCGCAGCGGTGATCGCGTTCCCGCTGGGGCTCCTGCTTTGCCTCATGCGCATCTCGGACGTTGCATGGATCCGGGTTCCCACCCGGATCGTGCTGGAATTTTTCCGCGGCATGCCCGTGGTGCTGATGATGCTGTTTGTCCTGCTGGTGTTCGCCACCAGTCCCTTCATCGCGGTCGTGGCCGGGCTGGTCCTGTACAACGCGGCGATCTTCGCCGAGATCATCCGTGCGGGTATCCAGTCCCTTCCGAAGGGGCAGCGCGAGGCCGGCCTGGCGATCGGCCTGACCAGCTTCCAGTCACGGCTCAGCGTCGAACTGCCGCAGGCCATCCGCCGCATGCTTCCGTCCCTGGTGGCCCAGCTCGTGGTCCTTCTGAAGGACACCTCACTGGGCTACATCGTCGCGTATGGCGAGCTCCTGCGTGCCGTACAGGTCATGGCTGACTTCCTGGGCCCGCAGTTCCTGTTCCCCGTGTTCTTCGTGGCTGCGGCGATCTACATCGCCATCAACCTGGCTGTGTCGCGCCTCGCCATCTGGATTGAGCGCCACGGCTCCAAGAAAGCAGCAGGCGGTGTGGCGAAGGCACCCACCGCCGGCGTGACCACCGTGATCAAGTAAATCGGCCGGTAATCCATCCGGGAGCTCCTACGAAACGAAGGCCCGCAACCACCAGGTTGCGGGCCTTCGTTTCGCAATGATGTGCCGGCGTCAGGCCAGCCACTTCTGCAGCGCCCGCAGGCAGGCACGCACGGCTTCGGCCTCGACGTGTTCGTTGTCCTTGTGCGCAAGCAAAGCGTCGCCCGGCCCGAAGTTCACCGCCGGCACGCCCAGTTCACTGAAACGCGCGACGTCGGTCCAGCCGTATTTGGGTTTGGGTTCGGCGCCCACGGCGGCCACGAACGAGGCGGCGGCCGGGTGGTTCAGTCCGGGCCGGGCTCCGGCCGCGCTGTCGGTGCGGACGACGTCGAACCCCTCAAGCAGTTCCCGCACATGGGCCTCGGCCTGGTCAGGCGTTTTGTCCGGCGCGAAGCGGTAGTTGATCTCGACGACGCAGCGGTCCGGTATGACATTGCCCGCCGTGCCTCCCTGGATCTTCACGGCGTTGAGGCTTTCGCGGTAATCCAGGCCGTCCACGTTGATGGTCTCCGGCTGGTAGGCCGCGAGCCGTTCGAGGATGGGCGCGGCGGCGTGGATGGCGTTTCGTCCCATCCAGGCGCGCGCTGAGTGCGCGGCCTCGCCCTGCGTAGTGGCCTGGAGCCGCATGGTGCCGTTGCAGCCTCCTTCCACGGTGCCGTCCGTTGGCTCCAGGAGGATGGCGAAGTCTCCTTCGAGAAGCGGTCCGTGGTTGCGCACCAGCCTTCCGAGGCCGCTCTTCACGGCCTCGACCTCCTCGTGGTCGTAGAAAACGAAGGTGACGTCCTTGGACGGCTCGGCACCGCCGTCAAACAGGGACGCCGCCAAGGCCAGCTGGACGGCTACGCCGCCCTTCATGTCGGTGGCACCCCGGCCGTACAGGACGCCGTCGCCGGCAACACCGGACGGCCAGGTGGACGGCACCGTCCCCAGCGACTCCCCGGTGACCGGCAGCGGAACTGTGTCCAGATGGCCGGCGAGGATGACGCGCTCGGACCGTCCGAGGGATGTGCGGGCGATGACGGCGTCCCCGTCGCGCAGCAGGTTAAGGCCGGGGAGCTGCCGAAGGGCCACCTCCACAGCGTCAGCAAGCTCCGTTTCGTTGCCCGACACACTGTTGATGTCGATCAGCGCGGCTGTCAGCAGCGCCACGTCCTGGCGGAGGTCGAGGGTTATGGGTGCGGTTTCGGCAATCACCATCCAACTCTATCCCCGGGGCGCGTTTCGGCGGGTGCACGTCGGCTCGATAGACTTGGGCCATGACTGAAACCGCTTCTTCCGCCGTGCCCGCTGCCCAGACACTGTCCGACGATTCCCGTTCGGCCTATGGATTCGGGGTGGCCACCATCGCCACCCGCAATGGGGACGCCACGGTGCTCGACGTCTGGTTCCCGGCGCCCGCCCTGGGCGTGGCCGCCGAAGCACTCCGCGCAATCGAGAACGCCGATGAGACGCTCGCCGACATCGCCGCCGCCGGCACCGACGCCGACCGCGGCACGGAACAGAAAGTGGTGTTCGTCCAGATCAACCTGGATGAAGCACCGGCCGACACGGCAGACGCCTACCTGCGCCTGCACCTGCTCTCACACCGCCTGGTCCGCCCCAACACCATCAACCTCGACGGCATCTTCGGCAAGCTCCCGAACGTCGTGTGGACCAACTTCGGACCGTGCGCCGTGGACGGCTTCGAGCTGACCCGCGCCAAGCTGCGCAAGCGCGGAGCCGTGACCGTATTCGGCGTTGACAAGTTCCCGCGCATGGTGGACTACGTTGTACCGGCCGGCGTCCGCATTGCCGACGCCGACCGCGTCCGCCTCGGCGCCCACCTCGCCGAGGGCACCACGGTCATGCACGAGGGATTCGTTAACTTCAATGCCGGAACACTGGGCACGTCCATGGTCGAGGGCCGCATCTCCGCCGGTGTCGTGGCGGGCGACGGCACTGACGTCGGCGGCGGCGCATCAATCATGGGCACGCTTTCCGGCGGCGGCAAGGAAAAGATTGCCCTCGGCCGGCGGGTGCTCCTGGGCGCGAACTCGGGCGTGGGCATCAGCATCGGTGACGACTCCGTAGTGGAGGCCGGGCTCTACATCACTGCCGGCACCCGCGTGCGCGTCGTCGGTGCCAAGGACGCCGACGGCGAGGACACCAGCCGGATCATCAAGGCCGTGGAACTCTCGGGTGTCCCGAACCTGCTGTTCCGCCGCAACTCCACCACCGGCGAAGTGGAAGTGCTTCCCCGCAAAGGCCAGACGGTGGAGCTGAACGACGCCCTGCATGCCAACTGACCGTCCAGAGTCGGCCGGCACTGCTGCCGGCCTACTCCGGTCTTAAGGGAGTACCCACGTGACACGCCGACGCAAGGTGCGCGGAGCGATCGTTGCGGCGCTCTCCGTCGCGCTTGTGGGCGGGGGCGTTTACACCGCCGCGGCCCTGCTGCAGAGATCGGAGCGGCTGATCACGGAAGGGTGCGTGGCCGCCGTCGGATCCCAGCAGGCGGAACTGGCCACCGACCAGGCAGCAAACGCCGCACTCGTCACCGCCATCTCTGTGCGGCGCGGACTGCCACCGCGAGCCGCCAGCATTGCCCTGGCCACCGCCATGCAGGAGTCCAAGCTGCGGAACATCGACCACGGCGACCTCGCAGGACCGGACTCCCGCGGTCTTTTCCAGCAGCGCCCGTCCCAGGGCTGGGGCACCACGGAACAGGTCATGGATCCGCACTACGCGACCAATGCCTTTTACGACGCACTGGTGAAGGTTCAGGGCTACGAAGACATGGATGTCACCGAAGCTGCGCAGCGTGTGCAGCGCTCGGCGTATCCGCGCGCGTACGCCCAGCACGAGGCGATGGGCCGCTCCTTCGCCTCGGCCCTGACCGGCCAGACGCACGCCGCGCTGGACTGCACCCTCCGCTCCCCTGAGCAGGCGGGCGATCCCGCGGCGTTCCTCGGCGAACTGCAGGCACAGTACGGGAGCCTTCCTGCCTCTGCCTCCGGCCAGACGTTGGTACTGGAGGCCGCAGATGACCTGGCATGGTCACTTGCGCATTGGGCAGTGGCAAACGCCAAGGAATTTGCCGTGGTGCAGGTCGATGTCGACGGAATGAGCTGGAACCGGCAGGCACGCAACGGGTGGCAGGAGTCGGCTGGCGGCGGCGGCACCGTAACGGTGACCTTTGCCGAGGCTCCGGCGGGATAAAGTCCCGCCTACACCAGCATTTCAACAACCGGCTGGACGTAGCTCCGGAACACTTCCGGTTGCTGCAGCAGGTCATGGCTCATGATGATTTTGTCCGGCTCCAGGAACCATGCCCGCTGCTCGTCGAGGGGCAGTTCGATGATGGTCAGGTCGAAGTCCCGCGAGTTCCTGCCCACTTCCAGCAGGCGGTCCTCCACGATGTCTTCCAACAGGTGCCCCGAGCCGCCGGCCACTCGCTCAGCCTCCAGCTCGGCATACTCACTGCGGCGTTCGCGCGCCCACGTCAGGGCGGCGCCGAAGTGAGCCTGCAGGACCCTCCGCAGGGCCGGGGAATTGGCAAAGGACCTGAAACCCGGCGGCGACAACTCCGGGGACATCTGCGGGTGCGCCTTCAGCAGCTGTTCCCACCAGGCTTCCCATTCGGTTTTCAGGGCGCTGATCCCGCCGACCTCTGCGGTCAAATGCGAATGGTCCGCATGCCTGATTTTCGGAGCTGCATGGGACAGCGCAGGGAAGCCCGCACCGTCCAACCCGGCGACATCTCGTATGTAAAGGGCGATGAGCATGGGCCCCGACGTGTCCATGGTGATCCGCCAGCCTGGACCGCCTGTGTGCTGCATCCGTATGCCTCCTTGGCTTCTTGATGTTCGCCCCGCTTGCCAACGGTTACCCGCTCTCCGGCTCCAGTCTATTCCCCCAGCCCGGGGACGTTAATGGCTGGCGGCTGCGGTCCTTTCCAGCCCCGCCACATGGGACTCCAGCACGTCCCGACACATTTCCAGCGTCATCCATCCCGGCTGCAGGAGCGCATGCATCGTCAGGCCGTCCAGCGTGGCAAGCAGCCGTTCCGCTTCGATGACCAGCCGCTGCCGGTCCCCGCCTTCTTCGTCCACCAGCCGGGTGATCAGCTGCCCGACGACGGCGGCCACCGTCCGGTGGCTTCTGTCCGCCTCCGCAGCCAGGAAAGGCCGGATCCTGGCGGCGTTTTTGAAGGCCAGCCAAGCGCAGGCGTCCAGTGCCCTCTCCTCGTCCAGCGGCAGGAATTCACCCAGCAGGGTTAAAACGGCCGCAAGGTGTTCTTCACTGCCGGCGGGAGTCTCGGCTACACGCGCGTACGCGCGGTCCAGACGTGCCACGATGCGGTCCACGACGGCCGCGAAGGAGAATGTCAGCAGCTCCTCGCTGCTCGCGAAGTAGTGGCGCACCGAGCCGACAGCGAGCCCCGCCTCGTCCGCGACCTCACGGAGGGAAGCCCGCTCCAGCCCGTCAGAACCAATGATCCGGCAGACAGCATCAACGATCTCCCGGCGACGGACGGCGGCATCTACAATTTTCGGCACTCCTCGTTTTAGCACGCTTGTGCTGGAGGCACCGGCAGGCCCGCCGGACACAAAAGCAGCGGCCGCCCACCTAAGGGTGGGCGGCCGCCGTCGTTCGTTGTATTGTCCGGGCCGTTAGCTGGCCGGGTAGTCGCGCTCCGGCGATCCTGTGTAGAGCTGACGCGGGCGGCCGATCTTTGTCGTGGGATCGCTGATCATCTCGCGCCACTGTGCGATCCAGCCGGGCAGGCGTCCGATCGCGAACAGCACGGTGAACATCTTCTCCGGGAAGCCCATGGCCTTGTAGATCAGGCCGGTGTAGAAGTCCACGTTCGGGTAGAGCTTGCGCTGGATGAAGTAGTCGTCGTTCAGGGCCTTCTCTTCGAGGCGCATGGCGATGTCCAGCAATTCGTCGTTGCCGCCGAGCTTGCCGAGGATCTCGTGTGCCGTGGCCTTGACGATCTTGGCACGCGGATCGTAGTTCTTGTAGACGCGGTGCCCGAAGCCCATGAGGCGGACGCCGTCTTCCTTGTTCTTGACCTTCTCCATGTAGTCCTCGGGCTTGGTGCCGTCGGCCTGGATCTGGCGGAGCATCTTCAGGACAGCCTCGTTGGCGCCGCCGTGCGCGGGGCCGAACAGGGCGTTGATGCCTGCGGACACGGATGCGAACAGGTTGGCGTTCGATGAACCCACCAGGCGCACCGTGGAGGTGGAGCAGTTCTGCTCGTGGTCGGCGTGCAGGATCAGGAGCAGGTCGAGGGCCTTGACGACCACCGGGTCCAGCTCGTACTGCTCGGCAGGCAGGCCGAAGCTCAGGCGCAGGAAGTTCTCCACGAGGTTCATGGAGTTGTCCGGGTACAGCATCGGCTGCCCGATTGACTTCTTGTGGGCGTAAGCGGCGATGACCGGGAGCTTGGCCATGAGGCGGATGGTGGAGACTTCCACCTGCTCGGCGTTGAACGGATCCAGGGAGTCCTGGTAGAACGTGGACAGCGCGGAGACGGCCGAGGACAGCACGGGCATGGGATGTGCGTCCCGCGGGAAGCCGCCGAAGAAGCCCTTCAGCTCCTCGTGCAGCAGCGTGTGGCGGCGGATCCGCTGGTCGAAGTCCTCCAGCTCGGCGGGAGTCGGCAGGTTCCCGTAGATCAGCAGGTAGGAGACTTCGAGGAAGCTGGAGTGCTGTGCGAGCTGCTCGATCGGGTAACCGCGGTACCGCAGGATCCCTGCGTCCCCATCAATGTAGGTGATCGCGGACGTTGTGGCTGCGGTGTTCATGAAGCCGGGGTCAAAGGCAACGGCGCCGGTCTGCTTCAGCAGTTTGGAAACGTCGTAGCCTTCGTTTCCCTCGACAACCTTGATGCGCGGGAGTTCGAGTTCGCCGCCTGCGTGGCGCAAGGTTGCGCTGGTGGTCTCAGTCATGGAGTCCCCTTCATGAGGCTTCTAGGCCTCTGTAGAAAGCTTGATCCAACATCAGGTGAGCCGCGCAGGGACCCCCGCACCGGCGGGACGTCCAACGGCCGTGCTGCCTTCTTGTAGAAAGCCACCATTGATAGTCAGTTAAAAAGTACCGCCACTTTCACCCTGCCACTAATCCGCGGGGCCCTGATGCCCCCTAAAACACCCCACTTGTGGCGCGTGTCACATGTATTGTTACGCGGCCATGGACGCCGGACCGGCTTTGCCTGCGGCCTTCATAGAACGCCCGGACCGGCGCCGGTCAGGCCGTTTCAGCCAGCCGGGCCACGGCGGCATCGATCCGTTCGTCGGAACCGGTCAGCGCCACCCTCACGTAGCCGTTTCCGGCCTCCCCGTAAAACACGCCCGGCCCGGCAACGATGCCGCGCTCAGCCAGCCGGGAGATCGTGTCCCAGGTGGCTTCCCCGGCCGTTGACCAGAGGTAGAGCCCGGCATGCGATTCATGGATTTTCAGCCCGAAGGTTTCAAGGGCCGGCACCAGGCGCTCACGGCGGCCGCGGTACAGGTCCTTCTGCGCCTGCACGTGCGCATCATCCCCGAGGGCAACCCGCATGGCTTCCTGAACCGGGTACGGCACGATCATGCCGGCGTGCTTCCGGCTGTTCACGAGACCGGCCATGATGGCAGGGTCACCGGCGACAAACGCGGCACGGTAGCCGGCGAGGTTGGACTGCTTGCTCAGCGAGTACACAGCGAGGAGCCCTTCATGCGAACCGCCTGAGACGCGCGGGTCGAGGACGCTGGGTACGGCTTCTCCGCCCCGCTGAAGGTCCCATTCGCCCCAGCCAAGCTCCGCGTAACATTCGTCCGAGGCCACCAGGGCGCCGATTTCGCGGGCCTGGTCGACGATATTCCGGAGCGACCGCGCGTCCCGGACGCTTCCCGTCGGATTGCCCGGGGAATTGACCCAGACCAGACGGACTTTCGCGCGGGTGGCGGCGTCCAGTTCGTCGAGATCGTCAGCCGCTACGGCGGTGGCGCCGGCGAAGGTGGCTCCGATGTCATAGGTCGGATAGGCGACCGTGGGGCGGACCACGACGTCGCCCGGCCGCAGTGCCAGCAGGAACGGCAGCCACGCCACCAGTTCCTTGGAACCGACCGTCGGCATGACATCGTGCGGGTCAAGGTCTTCCACACCGCGACGCCGAGCGAACCAGGCCGCGATGGCTTCCCGGAGCGCCGCCGTCCCGTGGACAGTGGGGTAGCCGGGAGCGTCCGCCGCGGCGCGGAGTGCATCCTGGATCACGGCAGGCGTGGGATCCACGGGCGTCCCGATGGACAGGTTGACCAGCCCGCCCGGGTGTTCGGCCGCCTTGGCGACATACGGCGCCATGGCCTCCCATGGGTAGTCGGGCAGGCTCAGGCCGAAACTGCGCACAGCTGTAGTCACTTACGCGCCTCAGTGATCCTGGTTCTGCGGGGGCAGCGCTGCAATCATGGGGTGGTCCGTGTGGGTGTTGCCGACCTTGGCGGCACCGCCCGGCGAGCCCAGGTCATCGAAGAACTCGACGTTGGCCTTGTAGTAGTCAGCCCATTCCTCCGGGGTGTCATCCTCGTAGTAGATGGCTTCAACGGGGCAGACAGGCTCGCAGGCCCCGCAGTCGACGCACTCATCCGGATGGATGTAGAGGGAACGCTCGCCTTCATAGATGCAATCGACGGGGCACTCCTCAATACATGCCTTGTCCTTGACATCTACACACGGCTGCGCGATTACGTACGTCACGTCCCTTGCCTCTCCACGTTGGTACCGGCGGCTGGCCGGCTGGTGCTTCCGGCCTGCATGCCGGTCTATCGACTTCAGAGCCTATTATCTCCCAGCCACGCTCCGCGAACGAAGCGGCGCGTCACACTCCGGACGCGGCATACGATGAACCCGTGAGTGTGACACCGCCTTCAGCCCGTGAATTCCTCGCCGCCGCGTCCCCCGGAACCCGGGTGGTGGTCCGCTACCGGATCGACGGCGGGTTCACGGACGCCCTCGGAGACCTTCTGGAGTGCGGCGTCACCGACTGTACAGTGCGCACCCGCACTGCCGACGTCGTTATCCACCTCGACCGGGTGGTCGCCGCCAAGCAGGTGCCGCCCCCGCCTGCGCGGCGCAGCCCGCGCACCGCCGGCTAAGACGCTGCGCGCGTCAGGTCAAGTGCCCTCGACCTGGCTGGGCAGGGTGCGCATTCCCAACAAGGGCGAGAACACCACCGGGGCCGCCGCGAGGAAACTGCCGGCCGTACCGATCCAGATCACCGCGATGAGGCCGAGATGCTCGGCGAGGAACCCGGACGCCAGGGCGGCCAGAGGCATCACCCCCCAGACAACAAACCGGATGGACGCGTTCATCCTGCCCAGCAGGCGGGGCGGACACACGCGCTGGCGCATGCTGAGCTGCATGATGTTGTAGATCAGGACAACAAACCCGAAACAGAGCTCCGACAGGAGCAGCAGTGCCAGCGAAACTCCCGGCTCGGAGGCCATGGCGGCCAGCGGCAGGGGCACCAGGAAAACCGAGCTGGCAACCGCGCAGAGCGGTATGACCGTGCCTTCGCCAATTCTGGCCGCCACCCGAGGTGCCGCCACCGCCCCGAGCACTCCACCGGCCGCGCCCACGGCCATGACAAGTCCCATCCCCTGCGGCCCGAATCCAAGGTTCCGCAGGATCAGCACCGGCATCATGGTGAAGATCACCATGCCGAAGAAATTCATGGCTGCCGTGCAGGCCGCTATCCGGCTGATGAGGGGATGCCGGATCACGAAGGCGAGCCCTTCTTTGATCTCGACGCGCAGCGGACGGCGTTCCCCCCGGGCGGCGGCCACCTCCCGGTCACGGGTGCGCGCGAGGAAGGTGGCGGACAGGAGGTAGCCGACGGCTTCGCCCACGAACAGCACAGGTGCCGTGACCACCGCCAGCAGCAGGCCACCCACGGCCGGTCCGCCGATCCTGGCGACCTGGGCCGTGCCTTCCAGTTTGGAGTTGGCCTGGTTGACCTGGCCGGGCGCGACGAGGACCGGGACGTAGCTCTGATATGAAACGTCGAAGAACACCGTGGCAGTGCCAACGATCGCCGCGATGACATAGAGGTGCCAGATCTCCAGCATCCCTCCCCACCACAGCAGCGGAACCGCTGCCATCGCGGCCATCCGGGTGAGGTCGGCCTGGATCATGGTCGGGCGCTTCAGCCAGCGGTCCACCCAGGCGCCGGCCGGGAGTCCCAGAATGAGGAATGCCGCGAGGCCCGCGGCATTCAGCACGCCAACCTCGAATTCCGAGGCGTGCAGCATGGACACGGCGAGGACCGGAAACGCCAGTTGCCCCAGCTGGGCACCGAACTGGCTCATGGCCTGCCCGGCCCAAAAAGTGGTGAAGTTACGGTCCAGCAACAGCGATCTGGATGCTTGACCTGTGGCGGTCCGGTCGGCTGTCACCGACTCAGTTTCCAGTGGTGATTGATATATGTCAATCACTTTTTGCTGGCTAGACTGGCGCTATGACACCCGCCCCGGAAAGCGATGATGCGGACCTGGTGGCGAAGGGCCGTGCGCTCAGCTCCCCGATCAGGCTCCGGATCCTCCGGCTGTGCCTCCACCAGGCACGCACCAACAAGGAAATCGCCGAATTGCTGGGCATCAACCCGGCTTCCAGCCTTCATCATGTTCGCACGCTGGTGCGGACCGGCTTCCTGCTGGCAGAGGAACGCCGGAAGGGGCGGCGGGGCGCAGCTGAGGTGCCCTACATAGCCAGCCGCAAGTCCTGGAGCACATCCGTGGATAACGTGGCCCCCATCCTCATTGAGACGTTCGTGCAGGAAACCCGGGACCTTCCGCCGGAGGACATTGAGGTGTGGCGGCTGGGCGTGAAATTCAACGCGGCCCGGCGGCAGGAGATGCTGGGTAAGCTCCGCGCGGTGCTGGACGAGTACATGGCCCTTCCGGCCGACGACGACGGCGAGGCCACGTCGCTGATGATCGCCCACCACCGGGATCCAACGGCAGACTAGCCCTATTCTTCCGTTGCCGCCGCCCGGACGGGCCCGACGGGGGTCTGCGCTGCCGGGCTCCGCCGGCGGTACCGCCGGCACCATGCCAGCATCAGCACGGTGACAACAGCGATCCCGTACACCCACATGTTTCCGGCCGGGTCCCCCGCGATCAGGCGCTTCCCGGCCGGCATGGTGGACCACCAGCCCGCCAGGACGTAGCAGAGGACCCCTGTGGCCGCCGTCGGCACCAGAGAACGGAAGGCCGCCCCCACCAGCAGCTGGAGGGATCCCAGCAGTACCAGCGCCGCTAACGCGCCCAGCGGGAGCACGACGTCGGCGGCCGCCAACTGCTGCCGGTGCAGGGCTGTACCGGCGAAGGCAGCAAAAAGAGCTGCCGGCACGGCGGCGGCCAGACCGCCTGCCATGCCGGCAGCTCTCTTATTCACGCGGTATCCGTACTTGCCGGATGGCTGCGGTTATGCCTTGGCGCGGGCGCGGTTGGCCTTGGCACGCTCGTTGGTGTCCAGGATGACCTTGCGGATGCGGATGTCCTCCGGGGTGACCTCCACACACTCGTCCTCGCGGGCGAATTCCAGCGACTCTTCCAAGGTCAGCTCGCGCGGCGGCGTCAGGTTCTCGAAGGAGTCCGACGAAGCGGCACGCATGTTGGTGAGCTTCTTCTCCTTGGTGATGTTGACGTCCATGTCGTCGGCGCGGGAGTTCTCGCCGACGATCATGCCCTCGTAGACCTCGGACGTGGGCTTCACGAAGAAGGAACCGCGCTCCTGCAGGTTGATCATGGCGAACGGGGTCACCACGCCGGCGCGGTCGGCAACCATGGAACCGTTGGTGCGGTACTCGATCGGGCCGGCCCAGGGCTCGTAGCCTTCGGAGATCGAGGATGCGATGCCTGCACCGCGGGTGTCGGTGAGGAACTTGGTGCGGAACCCGATGAGGCCGCGGGCCGGGACGATGAACTCCATGCGGCACCATCCGGTGCCGTGGTTGGCCATGTTGGTCATGCGACCCTTGCGCGCGGCCATGAGCTGCGTGACGGCACCCAGGTACTCTTCCGGCACGTCGATGGTCATGTGCTCCATCGGCTCGTGGATCTTGCCGTCGATGGTCCGGGTAACAACCTGCGGCTTGCCGACCGTGAGTTCGAAGCCTTCGCGGCGCATCTGCTCCACGAGGATGGCCAGCGCGAGCTCACCACGGCCCTGGACTTCCCAGGCGTCGGGACGCTCGGTGGGGAGAACCTTGATGGAGACGTTACCGATCAGTTCCTTGTCCAGGCGGTCCTTGACCTGGCGGGCCGTGACCTTGGCGCCCTTGACCTTGCCGGCCAGCGGGGAGGTGTTGATACCGATGGTCATGGAGATCGCGGGATCGTCCACGGTGATCAGCGGCAGCGGCTGCGGGTTCTCGGCGTCGGTCAGGGTTTCACCGATGGTGATCTCCTCGATGCCGGCGACAGCCACGATCTCACCGGGGCCTGCGGATTCAGCCGGAACGCGGTCCAGTGCCTTGGTGGCCAGCAGTTCGGTGATCTTCACGGTCTTCAGCTCGCCGTTGGCGCGGGCCCAGGCAACCTGCTGTCCCTTGCGCAGCGTGCCGTTGTAGATGCGCAGCAGGGCAAGGCGGCCCAGGAACGGGGAAGCGTCCAGGTTGGTGACGTGCGCCTGCAGGACACCGTCGGGGTTGTACGTCGGCGCCGGGATGTGTTCGATGATGGTCTTGAACAGCGGTTCCAGGTCCTCGTTGTCCGGGGCGGAGCCATTGGCCGGCTGCTCGAGGGACGCGCGGCCAACCTTGGCGGCGGCGTAAACGACGGGAACTTCAAGAACCTTGTCCAGGTCCAGGTCCGGAACTTCGTCCGCGAGGTCCGAGGCCAGGCCCAGGAGCAGGTCCATGGACTCGTGGACAACTTCGTCGATGCGGGCGTCGGGACGGTCGGTCTTGTTGACCAGCAGGATGACCGGCAGGTGCGCGGCGAGGGCCTTGCGGAGCACGAAGCGGGTCTGCGGCAGCGGGCCCTCGGAAGAATCGACCAGCAGCACGACGCCGTCAACCATGGACAGACCGCGCTCCACCTCGCCGCCGAAGTCGGCGTGGCCGGGGGTGTCGATGACGTTGATGGTGATGGTCTCGCCGTTGGAGGACGGACCGTTGTAGGCCACCGTGGTGTTCTTGGCCAGGATGGTGATGCCCTTTTCGCGCTCCAGGTCACCCGAGTCCATCACACGGTCTTCGAGGTGGTTGTGCTCGGCAAAGGAATTGGTCTGCTTGAGCATGGCGTCAACCAGGGTGGTCTTGCCGTGGTCAACGTGGGCCACAATCGCGACGTTGCGCAGGTCACTGCGCGATGCAGTGGCTACCGCAGTGTTGGTGGTGGTTTCAGACATGCGTTATTGCTCGATTCAGTGGTGAAGTCAGCTGTTGTATCGCGACATTTCCAACCGGAACGCACGACGGATTAGACCCTTTACACAGGGCACCTACTCCAAGTCTAAACGCTCCGCCATTTATTGGCCTAAAGCCGCAAAAAACCGCGGCCCTGCCGCGTTACCAAATCGTGAGTCGGCAAGCCGCGTCACGTGGGCAGGATCGCTGGCTTTTCCGGAACTGATCCATCACTATTGCCTGAACGCTATGCAACAGGCCAGGAGTCCACGGATGCTACAAGCCTCAACGCGGGCTGTCCTGATTGCCCCCGGCATTGCCGCATGCCTGGCGTTGGGCGCGTGCGGCTTGCCCTTTCAGCCCGATGCCGGGACAGGCGGCCCATCGGTTTCCCGGGCTGCTGCGGTGCCCGCGGCAGCGCCCGGCGAGGCAGTCGCCGCCGGCTCGCCGGCCACCGGCGAGTTCACGGCGGTGGATCCTTCCAGCCTGCCGGCGGGTGCCCTGTTCCGCAATCCTGCCAACGGCCGGGACGAAGTCATTACCGATAACATTGGCCGCACGGCGCTGCTGATCGGCGATTCACAGTCCGAGCCGGCGGCAAGCTGGCCGCGCCGTGCACTGGCCGGACTGGGCTACGACGTCTTCTTCTGCGGCAGGGGAGGAACGGGCTTTGTGGCCTCCAACGGGACCACAGGAAACTACGTCGATGCCCTGCAGCGGGGGCACTGGCACCTTCCCTACGGCTTCCCCCCGCTCGTCGTCATCGAGGGCGGCGGAAACGACGCCAAGCAGGGAGCCACCGACGCACAGATTGCCGCCAACGCCGGGAGCCTAATCACCACCCTGAAACAGCGCTACCCCGGCGCCAAGCTGGTAATGGTGGGAACTCTGGGCAAGGGCGCAGGAAACGGCGGCGGGCGGCGCGCCGAAGTGGATGCGCTGCTGGGCACCGTGGCGGCCGAGCGCGGCATCCCGTTCGTCAGTGTCGGCGACTGGCTCACCCGCTACGGGCTTGAGGACCAGCTCGCCGACTCAGTCCACATGAACGACGACGGCCACCGCGCCCTGGGAGTACTGCTGGGCGGCCGGCTTTCGGCCCTCGGCCTCGACGCCGGCTAGCGCCGGGACGTCAGTCCAGGCCGGCCGCGAGCAGCTGGGCGCGCAGTTCCCGGCGCTCACGCTGACGTTCAGGGTCCGGCAGCGGGACGGCCGCCAGCAGCCTTTGCGTGTACGGCTCCTGTGGGTTCCGGAGGATCTGGTCACGGGTCCCTTGCTCGACGATGCGTCCCCGTTGCATCACGCAGATCCTGTCGGCCAGCACGTCCACCACCGCCAGGTCGTGGGTCACGAAGAGGCAAGCGAAACCCAGCTCGCGCTGCAGGTTTTGGAACAGTTCGAGCACCTTTGCCTGGACGGACACGTCGAGCGCGGACGTCGGCTCGTCCGCCACCATCAGCTTCGGCTTCAGCGAGAGGGCACGCGCTATGCCCACGCGCTGCTTCTGCCCGCCGGACAGCTCGTGCGGGTATCTGTTGCGGTACGCGCGGGGCAGTTCCACCTGGTCCAGCAACGCCTCGATCCGCTTCTGCAGGTCCGCGCCCTTCGCAACGCCGGCAAGGTACATGGGTTCGCCGATGCTTTCGCCGATGGGCAGGCGCGGGTTCAGCGAGGACGACGGATCCTGGAAGACCATTCCGATGTGGCGCCGCACGCTGTGCAGCTGCCTGCCGTTCTTCTTCGCCGCGGAAATGTCCTGGCCAACCACGCGCATGGTGCCGGCCGCGACGGGCAGCAGGCCCACGGCTGCCCGTCCGACGGTGGTCTTCCCGGAGCCGGACTCCCCCACGAGCCCCACGACCTGCCCCGGGTAGATGGTCAGGTTGGCGCCTTCCACGGCTCGGAAAGCAGGCACGCGGCCCTGCTTGGGGTACTCGATGGCCACATCCGTGAGTTCAAGGACGGGCTCACCGGTGGGCCTGGCGGCCGCGGCGGCGGCCAGCGCGGCGGCATTCTCGCGCTCCCGCCGGACCAGTTCCTCGTGATCCACGGATTCGAGTTCAGCATGCGTGGCGGCCGCCAGCGCGGCAGTCACGTCCACGTCCGTCTCTGCCCCTTCACCGCCGCCCTGCCCAAGGTGCGGCACGGCGGCAAGGAGGGCCTGCGTGTAGGGGTGCTGCGGATTGTGGAAGATCTGCTCCGCGGTGCCCGTTTCGACGATCAGCCCCCGGCGCATGACCGCGATCCGGTCCGCGAGGTCGGCCACGACGCCCATGTCGTGGGTAATGAGGACGATCGCGCTGTCCAGCTTGTTTCGGAGGTTTCTCATGAGGTCGAGGATTTCGGCCTGCACCGTGACGTCGAGGGCCGTGGTGGGTTCGTCCGCGATCAGCAGTTTGGGGTCGCAGGAGAGGGACTGCGCGATCATGGCGCGCTGCCGCTGCCCGCCGGACAGCTGGTGCGGGTAAGACTTGAACGCCTTCTCCGGATCAGGCAGTTCCACGAGATCCAGCATCTGCAGTGCGCGTTCACGGGCCTGGTCCGGTGAGACCTCGTTGTGCAGCCGTATGGTTTCCACGATTTGCGCGCCCACGGTGTAGACGGGGTTCAGCGCGGTCATGGGTTCCTGGAAAATGACGGCCACATCCTTGCCGCGGACGCTGCGGATGTTGGATTCATCCGCCCCCAGCAGCTCCTTTCCGGACAGCTTCACGCTGCCGGAGACGCGGCTGTTGCTGGGCAGCAGTCCCAGCAGGGCCATGGAGCTCGCGCTCTTGCCCGACCCGGATTCGCCAACGATGGCCAGCACCTCGCCGGCGCGGACCTCATAGTCGAGGCCGACGGCGGCGGGCACCCACGTCTTCTCCACCCCGAAGTCGACGCTCAGGTTCCGCACCTCAAGGACCACCGGGCCTTTGTTGCCGGAACGGGTCGTGGCGGGGCCGGTGCTGATGTAGTCAGACATTTTGGGATTTTCCTTCCACCCGGGCCGGTGGCACAGCTGTAATTAGTGCCGCGGCTCGGAATCCTGAATTATGGGGGGCATGAGCACTGCGCCGCACGCCGAAAACGCTGCGATTTTCAAGGCCCGCACCAACAAATGGTTCGCCGGGCTGGCCTGGCTGATAGCGGGGATCGGACTCGCCAGCACAGCCCTGACGGGCGGAGCAGAAGCGGTGCCCGGCATCGGGCCGCTGCTGCTCATCGCGTACCTCGGCTGGCTCCTGTTCTGGCGCCCGTCCGTGGTGGTCCACGACGCCGGCGTCAGGCTCGAGAACCCGTTCCGGTCCGTGACCGTACCGTGGGCGGCCCTTGTCCAGGTGGACACGCGCTATGCCCTGACGCTGATCACGCCGTCCCGAAGCTACGGTGCGTGGGCGGCGCCCGCACCGGGGATCTGGGGCGGACGCAATGCCCGCCCCGAGGACCTCCAGGGCCTGCCGGGCAGCACCTATGGACCCGGGCTCTCCGTCCGGCCCGGTGACCTGAAAAGCACGGACTCGGGTCAGGCGGCCCAGCTGGTGCGCGCCCGCTGGCAGCAGCAGGTCGAATCCGGGGCCGTCGACGCCGGAAACGCCGGGGAGACGCCCGTGACAGTGACGGTGCGCTGGCTGGAGCTGGGCGCGACTGCAGCGCTCGTCGCGTTCAGCATCTGGGGCGTGGCCCTGCTGTAGGGCGCGGTTCACGTCAGGCTCCCCGGGTATCGCCGGGTGCCGGGCCGTCCCCGGCGGCCCTGTCCCCCGTGCCGGCATCCTGGGCGGTGACTGGAGACTTCTCCGGCACCATCGGGCTTCCCGCATCCCGGGCTTTCTTGGGATTGAACTTTTTCTGGCGGGGATCAAACGCGTCCCGCAGCCCGTCGCCGATGAAGTTGATGCTCAGGCAGATGAGGACGATGAACAGTCCGGGGAACCAGAACAGCCACGGACGGGTCGTGAAGGCCTCCTGGTTCTGTGAGATGAGCAGGCCAAGGGAGGTGTCCGGTGACTTCACGCCCACGCCGAGGTAGCTCAGTGCGGTCTCGGTAAGGATCGCCGCGGACATGGTCAGCGTGACGTTGACGATCAGGACACCGACGGCGTTGGGCAGGATGTGCTTGAAGATGATCCTCGCGTTGCTGGCCCCGGATATCCGCGCGGCGTCGACAAATTCACGTTCCCGCAAGGTCAGGAACTCACCCCGCATCAGCCTGGCCAGGCCCACCCAGCTGATGAGCCCAAGGAAGATGCCCAGCGCCAGCACGCCGTTGGTGCTCGCAAACGAGGCAAACCAGCTCCCTTCGTCCCTCCGGCCCGCGAACTGGGCCATGACGGCTGCCAGAAGCAGCGCCGGAATGATGATGATGATGTCGGTGAGGCGCATGAGAATGGCCTCGGTCCAGCCACGGAAGTAACCGGCCAGCGCGCCCACGGCCACGCCGATCAGGCCGGCAATGAGGCCGATGACCACCATGATCGTGATGGACTGCTGCGCTCCGCGCATGGTCATGGCGAACAGGTCCCGGCCGATGCGGTCCTGGCCGAAGGGATGTTCTCCCCAGGCCAGCGGCCACAGAGAAGCCGTCGGGGCGCCGTCGTTGACGAGCGGCGAAACGGCCACGTGCGTGTATTTCCACCATCCCGGGATTCCCGCATATCCCACGGACGTGAAGGCCGTAAGGAAGATGATGGCAAAGACAACCAGGCCCACAATCGCACCGGAATGGCCGAGGAACCGCTTGCGGACAATCTGTCCCTGGCTGAGTCCTTTGGCCTCGATAACCGGCTCGATGCCGGCGGCCTGCTGCCCTTTCAGGCCGGCCTGTTCAGCTACGATTTCGTCCTGCTGGCTCGGCTGGCTCATGATTTCACCCTTACTCGTGGATCCAGTGCGGAGTAGGCAAGGTCTGCGATGAGGTTGAACACCATCGCCGTGATGGCGACGCAGATAAAGACGCCCATGACGGGGTTCGGGTCCACATGCAGGATGCCGTCGAGGAACAGGAATCCCATGCCGCGAACCGAGAACACCGTCTCTGTGATGACGGCACCGCCGATGAGCCCGCCGATGTCGAAGGCGACGATCGTGGCCACCGGGATGAGGGCATTGCGGAAAGCGTGCCGCATGACCACGGTCCGTTCGGAGAGGCCTTTGGCCCGCGCGGTCCGGATGTAGTCCATGTTCATGATCTCCAGCATGGAAGCGCGGGTGAATCTGGTGTAGCCGGCCAGGGAGATCAGGATAAGTGCCGTGGTGGGCAGAATCAGGTGGGTGAACGAGTCGAGCCCAAGGATCCAGAAGTCACCCTCGATGTTCGGAGTGCCGGCGCCGATGGTGGCAATGGGGCGCCCTCGGACCCTGCTGTTGTTGAAATACGCCGGCCAGGCCTGCATAAAGCGGTCCAGGACGATGAGGATTCCCAGCAGGAAGGACGTGATCGCCGCGGCGCGCATGGATTGGCCGCGGTCGTACCCGCCCACCAGGTAGCCGATACCCATCCCGATGAGGACAGCGGCCACCGCAAGCAGCATGATCATGAGGAAGGTGGCCTGGTTGAGCAGTGGCTGGACGGCGAAGTAGGCAACAACGCCCGCGCCTGCGGCAATGAGCGCCGACTGCAGCGCTTTCCTGTTCCTCAGCCCTGCGGTCAGCAGCGTCACGGCAAAGGCCAGCCCCACTCCCGCGATGGCGATGACCACGGGGCCGAGCCCGGGCGTCTTGAACCAGAGGGTGACCGAAAAGTATATGAGCACGGCAGTTACAGCCGCGAAAACCGTACCGCCGATTACTGCCCGGCGCCTGGCATCACCTCCCGCGACGATGAGCGCCACCAGGCCGAACACCGCGCCGACGCCTATGGCCACAGGAACAGGTATCTCGGGATTCCTGAGGAAGTTGTTGAAACCGATGGCGCCAAATTCCTTCAGCAGCACGGCGACCCAGAAGATAGGCAGGGAAAAGAAAAGGAAAGCCATGAAGGTCACACCGTAATCCAGGCTGCTGTACTGCCGCAGAGCGGTAATGATGCCGAGGGTGATCCCGATGAGTATCGCCAGGATGGTGGCCGCGGTAACGAGCGTGAGGGTCTGGACCAGGGCGTGCCCCAGCGCGTCCGTGATGGGCTGGCCCGCGATGTTCTTGCCCAGGTCACAGGTGCCGGCAAAGGGTACGAGGCATTGGGCGGCACCGCCGAGCCACTTGAAGTACCGGAGCGGCGCCGGTGTCTCCAAGTCCAGGAGCGCGGCGCGCGAATCCATCAGTTGCTGTTTATTGGGGGCGCTGCTGGCCCGGAACTCTGCGAGCGGATCGCCGGACGCCGCGGTGAGCAGATACACCAGAAAGGATGCGCCCAGAAGAATGAGTGCAGCGGTGACTAGCCGCCGGACAATGTAGGTCACCATCGTGATAGAACCTCAGTATTCGGGCCCGGGGATTGCCCGGACCGGTCGCAGGTTTGGCCGTGCCCGCCTGTGTTGCCGGCACCGGCGGTGGATATCGC
Organism: Arthrobacter sp. B2060; assembly: GCF_059090445.1. Taxonomy (NCBI): domain Bacteria; kingdom Bacillati; phylum Actinomycetota; class Actinomycetes; order Micrococcales; family Micrococcaceae; genus Arthrobacter; species Arthrobacter sp. B2060. The sequence continues at coordinate 91,869 of NZ_JBNHFR010000005.1, read as the reverse complement.
CACGAGGCGCCGGGACCATGGTGCTTGATCCCGGCGCCTCAGTTAGCTTGTTGCTGTTGTGGTCATCGGCTTACTTTTCGGCCCACTCCCAGAAGTTCCACCAGACACCCGTCTGGTTGGGCATGAACTTTACGCCGGTGATGCGGTCGCTGTACGCGTCCACGCCAATCGACTGGAACAGCGGAAGACCGTAGGCGGAGGCCCAGATCTTCTGGTCAATCTGCCTCGTGAGCTCGTCCTGCTTGCCGCGGTCCGTCGTGACAATCAGTTCGTCCATCAGCTTGTCGGCCTCCGGATCGGAGAACTTGTTGAAGTTGGAACCGTTGCCCGTGCGGAAGATCTGCGGTACGCCGGAGACGCCGACGCCCGGGTTGATCCAGCCGAAGATGGCGGCGTCGTAGCCGCCCTTGCCGAGCGCCTTGCCCCAGTCGGAGGCACCAAGTCCGCCGTCGACGATCTTGAAGCCTGCCTTGGTCGCGGATTCACGGATCAGCGAGAAGGCGTCCACGCGGTTCGGGTTGTCCTTGTTGTACATGATGCGGATTTCCGGAGTCTTGCCAGCGAGCAGCTGCTTGGCGCCGTCAATGTCCACATCCTGGTAGGCAGCCGAACCGTTTTCCTTCACAGAGTCGGCGTAGGAGGGCTGCGCGGGAACGAAGAGCTGTGAATCCAGCGGCTTTGCTTCCGGTTCCAGCTTCTTGATGATCTTGTCCACGATGTCCTTGCGGGGAACCGTCTTCATGAACGCTTCGCGCACATTCTTTTCCGCGAAGACGCCATAGAAGTTCAGGTCGACGTGGTCGTAGGAAAGCTGGTTGCCCTGCTCCACTGTTACGCCTTGGCTCTCGAGCGCCTTGAGCTGTTCAAGGGTGTCGGCGGACGCCTGCGGGGCGATGATGTCCGCCTCGCCGTTCTTCAGCGCCTGGACCTGTGCCGGTGCGGAGCCGATGTAGCGGACGGTGATCTCGTCGAGCTTGGCTTCAGGGCCCCAGTTGTAGTCCTTGTTCTTGACCATGGTCAGGGACTGGTCCTGGTTCACGCTTTTGACGATGAACGGACCGTTGGAGAGGAACAGGCTCGGGTCGCTCGGCAGGGTCTTGGAGTCGAATCCGGTGTTCCAGAGGTCGGCCATGGCCTTCAGCTTGCTGTCTACAGGCTTCGGCGCCTTGGCGTCACCGCGGGGCATGCCCTTGAGGTGGTCGATGAACTCCTGCGTGTCGGCCATGCCGGCCTTCTTCGCCAGAACGTGGGCGGGGATGTCGATCCCGGGGCCACCGAGGGCGATCTCCCAGTCGGCGAACGGCTTGGAGTACTTCAGAGTCATGGAACGGTTGTTGTCACCAATTTCCGGGAAGTCGGTGAGTGCGAGGCCCGTCGGGTCGCCGGCGTACGAGAAGTAAGACGTTCCCGCCTTGCCTTCCGCGTCGGCGTCGTTGTAGTACCCCGAGAAAGCGGCCCACTGCAGGAGCAGGTCCGCTGCGGTGACCGGTGTGCCGTCAGACCACTTGACGCCTTCGTTGATGGTGTATTTGACCGTGAGGGGGTCGTCAGAGGTCTTTTCCATCTTGCCGAACTTCTCATTGCGGACAACGTTGAGCTGGTTGTCGATGTAATAGAAGCCGGAGTGGGTCGCGTAGCTGACCTTGGAGTTGATGTCAGTATTGCCGTCCGCCGTGTTGGGGTTGAACGTGTTGAATGCGTTCACCTCGACAACGGTGGCGGTTCCCCCCTGCTTGCCCGCTGCGTTGCTGGTCGGGGTTGTCCCGGTGTTGGTGTTTGCGCAGGCGCTGAGTGCCAGCGCCGCAGCCGCGGCGACGCCTACTGCTTTGGAAATACGACCGAATCGCATTCCGCCTCCTATGTCTGTTTAGTGTGGAAAAGACCGCCGCTGTGTAGACGCCGGCCAAAACGCCACATCCCCCCAGTGAGTATGTGGCATGTCTCACATGGGAAGTAGCCTAGACCCGAAGGCATGGCTGGCGGTCAGAAAGTTGTCCCTCAGTAAAGGTTGTTATCGAGATGCAACCTAGCAGGAACTCCGGGGCGTTCCGCGGCAGTCTTTGCCAGGTTGGTTTGGGCACCGAGTTATCCATGCCAATCGCAACGAAAGCCCCAAGCCAAGGGATCAGGGCTTTTGATTGTTAATCCTCAATCACTGAAGAGCAGACCGGCCACCTTGATTTCCAAGCGGAATGCGCGCTCTTTTTGGTCCGAGGTCCCCTAGGCTGAGGACATCGGAACGGGATCCGGCAGCGTGTTACTGGAAGGCTCGCACAATGACCGACTCTTATCTCTCCCGGTTACGGGAACGGGCCGCCAATGGCGACCGTGACGCCGTCGGACAACTCATCGAACTCGCAGCAGAACGAGAGGATTTCGACGAGCTCCGCCGTCTCGCCGACAGCGGCAGCAATGATGCTGCTGATCAACTTGTGGAACTCGCCAGCGAAAAAGGTGCCCTGGACGAACTCCGCCGTCTGGCAGCCGCCGGCAACAGCGATGCTGCCGATATTCTGGCGGAACTGAATAACGAGGATGGCAGGGACGGCATGTGACACTCCCTGTTCATCCTGGTCCTGCTCGTGGTGCGCACGGACCTCGTCGGCAAGCTCGTACGTGTTTGTCCTGTTTCCGTCGTCACCATGGGGCTGGCGGCATGGCTCATCGAAGAGCCGGTGACCCTGCCTGCCGTCCTGGGCGCCGCGCTCGTCATGACGGGCGTCTGGTTCGGCGCCCTGTCAGGGACCACGCTAAGTGGAACCGCCCCCTCGACACGCAGCCAGTCACCGTAGCCCCGGGAGTGCACGTCTTCCGGATCGCCCTCAAACTCTGGCAGGACGTAGCCAAACCGGATAGGCGGATCCGCCTGAGTAGGCGAGTGCCCGCGCCGGGGAAAGACAAGTACTGAGTACTGATGTCTTGGTCTCCACCCCTCATTTACATTCGGGCTATGGGTGAAGACCGAGAAGACCGCGGAAGTGCCGGCATTCCTGTGCCTGTCGTGATGGGCTGCCGAGGAATGCTGCCGGCGGCGATGTTCGGTTTCAAGGACGGTGTGGCCTGGGTGGCTGATGACGTGTTCGTGACTCGTTGTAAAGGCGGGATCCTGCTGGTCGAGCGATGGGATGGGCGGAGTGTGAGGTCTGCCGTACTCCGTCCAGACAGCGAGGGTTTCCTCCGCGCACTGTGGGTGGCGCTCAACGCAGTTGCAGTGAACGGGTCTACCGAATAACCAGTAGAAGGGAACCTGGCCAGACTTAGGGTCCCTACACGTTGAAGCGGAACGTACCTTATCTACCAGGCAGGTGTTGAGGATGGTTGTATCCCTTGATTCCTAGGGGTTTTAAGTACTGGGAGCGATAGGTCATTTTGGTCCGTTTGCGGACTTTTTGCGGACTCGACGTTCCAAATCGAGCAGAGGCTCTCATCTCCGCGGCGGCTCTTTGAATCCGTTCCTGATGTTGTAGGCAGGGCCCTGCGTCGGGCCGCTTCGGACCCGATCCTGGTGCTCCTGGCCCGCTTTTCTGGTGGACTGGCGGCTTGGCGATACGTTGCTTGTATTGCTTGGATGTCCGCCTCTGAGAACCTAAGCTCGGTGCCGATGCGGTGATGATACGGCCACGGTTTCTCTTTCAGGTGCCGGTATGCCGTGCTTCTGCTAATACCGCACATAGCCGCGACATCCTCAAGGGTCCACAGCAGCAGGTGCCCGGGATACTTGGCGCGCCGGTCGTCGGACTTCAATAGGTCAGGAGTGGTTACTGAATCCACGGTTGGGTTTTCCGTCATGGGCGTAGATCGTAACGCCATGACCACAGATCAGAGATTGCAACTCCCCTTGGCAGCAGCAGCCAGACCCAGCTTCAACCGGACCTTCTGTGATGCAACATGGGCAGGGCTTACCGATGCGGGATCCGTCCATGCACTAGAGATGGCCCAACAGGGGGCGCCCCCCAAAGAGATCTCAAAGTTCAACAACAGTAAGAGCTACAACATCTGGATCAAGGGAATAGCAGTCTTCGCGATCCTGAACATTGGCATCTTCCTCGTGGCGCTAGATCTACCTTGAAGAACAGGGCACCGACATCATGAAAGACGGAGGCATCCCGATCAAGATGCTTCAGAAAGATGAATCCGGAGAAACCGCCATCCACAAGGATGCAGGTAACTACTTCCTTGACGTGAAATCAGCAAACTTCCAGTCTTGGACGATCACCGTCGAGGAAAAGAAGTAGTACCGCTGTAGTCCCTTAAAAGAACCCCCGCCGCCGCAAGGGCTGACGGGGGTTCTTTTTGTGTCTGGCCGTGCATGGGGGGACACGAGCGGACCCCCCAATGTTACTGGTAAGTAGGCTTAGCTTCAAAATCATGCAAGCAGCTTCGTGAGTGCGGCCTCAAAGAGCGGATGGCACTTGCCGCCGGCTGCGAGTGTTGTTAGAGGATCAGCACGCGGCCACCGCGGGCTGTCCCGTCACGCCGGGCCTTGACTGCAAGCCGTGCAGGGCGTTGGTGCAGCCCACCAACGGCGAAATGTCCCGCGATGACGCTCTTCCGCGTCCAGTAGAACGCCGTCTCCCCAATGTGCTTCTGCCGGGCCGCGTCCACAGCCTCATCAAGCACTGGCTCGCCGATGTGGCTGGCCTTGCCATGCATGACCGTGTCGTAGAACGCCCCGCACGCCTGCGCATAGTCGCGGAGGCTGATCTGCTTGGTACGGACGCGGGCGCGCTGCAAATCAGGCAACAGGGCACCAGCGGCGGACCCGGCGTCAACCACGATCGCTACCGGCTTCCACTTCTTCTTGAGTTCAGCGAGGCGGGTAGCAACCCAAGACGTGCCCTCACGCCGGTCCACAACCTCAAAATGGGTCCGGCCATCCTCGAGATAAGAGGCAGAGCAGATAGTCGCTGACTCGCGCCCTGGAGGGACATCTACAGCGAACGCAACTGAGGAGCCGGGCTTTGCGTTCTCGTTCTCCTCTTCTGCCCAAACGCCAGCGGGGATGACTGACTCGCCACCGAGCTTCGCCCAAACGGACAGCCTTTCCCGCCGAAATTCTTCATCCCCCAGCGTCGCCAGTTCCGTCCTGACGTGATCCTCCGAGATGCGCACCCCAAGGGCGGGATTCGCGTGATACCAAGCGTCCAGATCATCCGAGGCAACATCATCCGGCCAGACCACTCAAAGTAAGCCAGCCCCTCAGACAACGGGTTCTTGCCCCGCTCCCGCAACTGGGACAGCACCTCACTGTTCGGCATACCGGCGCTACTGGCGAACCACAGTTGCACATTCCCCGACATCGTCTGAGCCGCCATGCTCGGCAACAATGCACTCATCTGCCCCTGTGTGAGGGCGTAAGCCTCGTCCAGGTAAATAGCAGAGGCGGAAAATCCTCGTACAGAGTTCGCGGAACGGGCAATGAACCGCAGCCGGTTGCCGTTCTTCAGCTCGATACCCTCCGAACCGTGGCTCGTGAACACCTTGGAGACTTTCGCGTCCAGCTCGGGCGTGCCCTCGATGAGACCCATAATCCGGCGGAATGATTCGCTGGTGGTCTTGAACTCCTGGCTGCTCGAGATCGCCAAGCGCTCGTTCAGGATGCTCGCTACGGAGCCGGCTGATGGCGTAACACTGCCTCGTGCGCGGAAGAATGAGCACGCAATGGTCATCCCATCCCCCAGCGACGTGGGGCAGCTCCTGACGGCGGCTGAGGACTGGTTCCGTCCGTTCATAGCCATGTGCGCGTTTGCCGGCCTGAGGCTCGGTGAAGGTGCCGCGGTCCAGTTGAATGACGTTGATTTCCTACGTCGGACACTGAAGGTTCAGAGGCAAATCCAAAGAGCGGGCAAGGGCCAGGTGTCGATCACCGCCCCGAAGTATGGTTCGGAGCGTCTGGTGCATATCCCTGACGGCTTGGTGCAGATGCTTGCCCGCCACGTGGAACACGTCGGAGTGCACAGTGAGGAGCAATGGCTATTCCTTGGCGATGGCGGATTGCCGCCGCATCAGAACACCATCGGTTACTGGTGGCGGAAGACGCTCAAGGATGCCGGGCTACAGGACGTGCAACTCCATGACCTGAGGCATTTCTACGCTTCCGGTCTGATCGCTGCCGGGTGCGACGTAGTTACCGTACAGCGCGCCCTGGGTCACTCTAAGGCCACAACGACGTTTAACACGTGCGCGCACCTCTGGCCCACCGCGGAAGACCGCACAAGGGCCGCTGCCGGCGCCATGATGGATGACGCACTCAGCATTCTTGCGGACCCTGTGCGGACTGGCCTCGCCTGATCCCTTTGTCTGCAAGGGAAAACAGGCCACACTACACGTTGAAGCGGAACTCCACGACGTCGCCGTCGGCCATCACATATTCCTTGCCTTCGATGCGGACCTTGCCGCGGGACTTCGCCTCGGCCATGGACCCCGCGTCGATGAGGTCTTCGAAGGAGACGACTTCGGCCTTGATGAAACCACGTTGGAAGTCGGAGTGGATTACTCCTGCCGCCTGCGGGGCGGTGTCCCCCCGGTGGATGGTCCAGGCCCTGGCCTCTTTGGGACCTGCCGTCAGGTACGTCTGCAGCCCCAGCGTGTGGAAGCCGACCCGCGCCAGCTGATCGAGTCCCGACTCGTCCTGGCCGTTCATCTCAAGCATTTCGCGGGCCTCGGCCTCGTCCAGCTCCACGAGGTCAGACTCCAGCTTGGCGTCAAGGAAGATGCAGTCAGCGGGCGCAACCATGGCCCGCAGCTCCGCCTGCTTCTCAGGGCTGCCGAGGATGGCTTCGTCGGCGTTGAAGACGTATATAAAGGGCTTGGCCGTAAGGAGGCCAAGCTCCTTGAGGTGCTCCATCTCCAGCTTGTCGCTCTTGATGGAGGAGTAAATGGTGTCGCCGCGCTCCAGGACCGCCTGCGCGGCCTTGATGGCAGCGAGCTCAGCGGCCTCCCGCTTCTTGATCTTGACCTCTTTTTCGATCCGGGGAATGGCCTTCTCGATGGTCTGCAGGTCTGCAAGGATCAGTTCGGTGTTGATGGTTTCCATGTCCGAACGGGGGTCGACTTTGCCGTCGACGTGGATGACGTCGGGGTCGTCGAAGACACGCACCACTTCGGCGATGGCTTCCGCTTCGCGGATGTTGGCGAGGAACTGGTTGCCCAGCCCTTCTCCCTCGGATGCGCCCTTGACGATGCCGGCGATGTCTACGAAGGAGACGGCTGCGGGCAGCACGCGCTGGGATCCGAAGATCCCGGCGAGCTTCTGGAGCCGCGGGTCGGGCAGGTTCACGACGCCGATGTTCGGTTCGATGGTGGCGAACGGATAGTTCGCCGCCAGCACCTGGTTGCGGGTCAGTGCGTTGAAAAGAGTTGATTTGCCGACGTTGGGCAGTCCGACGATGCCAATAGTAAGAGCCACGGACATTGATTCTACCCGTTGCGCCGGCGCCGGCTGCTACGGGCCCGGCCGCGAGGCGTCACTCCCCTGCACGCGGCCCGGTTCTGTCAAGGCCCCGGCCGGCCACGGCGCCGCCGCCTTCGGCAAAAATGTCACACCTGCATGCCACAGTGAAGGCATGGATTCTTTTGCAGTCATTTTGGCCCTCCTGATGCTGTTGCTCGGCGCCCTCGCGGGGGCGGCGTTCGCCTACATGGTCTTGCGCCGCCGCACCGCGGCGCTGGAAGCGGATTTCGACGGCGTTTCGGCGCGGCTCTCGGCGGTCACCGCCCAGTATGCTGCTGCCGAAGCCGAGCGCAAGCTGCTTGCCGTGCAGAACCGGGAACTGGGCGAGTCACGCCAGCAGGACGGCAGTGTCCTGCGGGCTCTGGCGCCGGTCGCCGAAAAGCTGACGGCCGTTCAGCAGCAGGTTTCCCTGCTGGAACGTGACCGGCTGGAGCAGTACGGGCAACTGGCGCAGCAGCTGCAGGAGGCCAGGCTTTCGGATGAACAGCTGATGAGGTCCACGCATGCTCTCGAAGCGGCGCTGCGATCGAACAGCGCCCGCGGCCAGTGGGGTGAAGTCCAGTTGCGCCGGGTCGTTGAAGCCTCCGGGATGCTGCGCCATGTCGATTTCCACGAGCAGCTTCACAGCGCGGGAGCTGACGCATCGGTCCGCCCGGACCTCGTGGTGCAGCTGCCCGGTGACAAGCAGCTGGTGGTCGACGCCAAAGTGCCGCTGTCCGCGTACCTTGAGGCCCAGGATCTTGGCCACACCGACAGGGACACCGGCGGGAGCCGGTCAAACCAACAGGTCCTGCTGGCTGCGCACGCAAAGGCGCTCAAGTCCCATGTTGATGCCCTCAGCAACAAGAAGTACTGGGACATATCCGGCAACTCCCCGGAGCTGGTCATTTGCTTCCTGCCGGCCGAGTCCATCCTCGCGGCCGCGCTCTCTGCCGACCCCGGGCTCCTGGACCATGCGCTCTCCAGGAACGTGGTTCTGGCCTCGCCCGGCACGCTGCTGGCCGTCCTCAAATCCGTCGCGTTCACCTGGCGGCAGGACGTGCTGACCGACAGTGCCCGCGAACTGTTCGAACTGGCCCGGCAGCTCTATGAACGGATGGGAACCCTCGGGGAAAATGTCAGCAAGCTGGGGTCCTCGCTGAAAACCTCGGTGGACCGGTACAACTCCATGGTGGGCACGTTGGAGGCCCGGGTCCTCCCCACGGCGCGGAAGCTCAATGCCCTCGACGCCACCGGGCTTGCCACGCCGTCCGCGGTCCAGGTCACCGCCCGCGCCGTATCCGCTCCCGAGCTGCAGGCACGGGAACGGTCAGTGGCAGCACCGGAGGAGGCACCTGAAGAGGACGCCGCGTAGGCCTCACCCTTCCCTGCCGGCTAGTTTGAGCGTCTGCCGCCGAGGGCCCGGGAAACGTCGCCGGCTTCCTTGAGGGTTGCGCGGAGTTCCTTGGGCAACGAGAAGAGCAGGTCCTCTTCGGCGGTGACGACTTCCTCGACGGTGCCGTAGCCGTAGTCGGCCAGCAGGCGGAGAACGTCCTTGACCAGCACCTCGGGAACGGAGGCACCGGACGTGACGCCGACAGTGGCCACGCCTTCGAACCAGGCCTCGTCCACCTCGTTGGCGAAGTCGACGCGGTAGGAAGCCTTTGCCCCATACTCGAGCGCGACCTCAACCAGGCGCACCGAGTTGGAGGAGTTGGCCGAACCGACCACAATCACGAGGTCCGCCTGGGGCGCGATCTTCTTGATGGCCACCTGCCGGTTCGTGGTGGCATAGCAGATGTCGTCGCTGGGCGGGTCCTGCAGCGTCGGGAAGCGCTCCTTGAGCAGCCGGACGGTTTCCATGGTTTCGTCAACGCTCAGTGTGGTCTGCGACAGCCAGATGACTTTTTCCGGATCCCGGACGGTCACTTTGTCCACCTCATGGGGACCGTTGATGATCTGGATGTGCTCCGGTGCTTCCCCGGCGGTGCCCTCCACTTCCTCATGGCCGTCATGGCCGATCAGGAGGATGTCGAAGTCGTCCTTCGCGAAACGGACGGCTTCCTTGTGGACCTTGGTCACCAGGGGGCAGGTGGCATCGATCGTGCGCAGGCCGCGGTCGCCCGCGGACTGGACGACGGCCGGTGACACGCCGTGGGCCGAGAAGATGACCAGCGCGCCTTCGGGCACCTCATCGGTTTCGTCCACGAAGATGGCGCCCTGCTCTTCAAGGGAGCTCACGACGTGCACGTTGTGCACAATCTGCTTGCGGACGTACACCGGAGGCCCATAATGCTCCAGCGCCTTCTCCACCGCGATGACGGCACGGTCTACACCCGCGCAATACCCGCGGGGGGCCGCCAGCAGGACCTTTTTGGGGGCGGATACCGGTGCGGCTGCCGACACGTCCTCGGGCGAACGCCGCCGGCGCGGGACAGTTGGCATCGAAAGGGAGACTGCTGAGGAGGTCATTTCTCCATGCTACCGGGTGTGGCAGTGCGTCCCGGCAGCCCGGCCGGCCGGCCGAAAACCTCCGGACCGGGCATGGTCCCCGGAGGGCTTCAGCGCTTTCGGGCAGCGCCGCCAAGAAGACCGAACACGAGGCCCGCGCCCAGCAGCACGGCCCCGGTGACCGCGCCGGCCTGGATCCAGGACCCGAATCCGTTTGCCGAGGCTGCCACGAATTCCCGCTTAAACAGGTCTGCCACCTCGTTGCCGCTCGCTGTGCCCATGACCGCGTCGGTTGCCCAGCGGGCCCCCAGGCTCCACAGGCCGGCCAGCCCGAGGGCTCCGATCCCCGTGCCCACCAGCACTGACCACCGCCGCCGGGCCGCCACAAGGGCAAGGAGGAAGGCGATGCCTGCCCCGATGGCCAGGCTGTATCCAACCGGAGCGTAGGCGGCGACCTGCTCGATGAGCTGGCGCTGGCTGGACTGGCCAGCGGTCAGCAGAGTCTGCTCCGGGGCTTCCAGCGGCACGCCGAGACGCTCGGAGATCTGCTTGGCCGCGAGGGCCACAAGCGGCGCCACATCCAGGGTGATGGAGGTCGCAGTTTCGGAGGAGCCGCCACCCGCCGCGGCAAAGTTGAGCCGGTGGCTCTTCCGCAAGGTTTCTTCCCAGGCAGCGGGGTAGCCCGGGAGTCCGGTGAGCGACGCGGCAGCCGATTCCAGCAATGGCCGGACGGCCTCGGCCAAGGGGCCGGGTACCGCTCCCCCGGTGTCGATTCCGCCCACGGCGGCGGAGGCAAGCCGGTTCTGAAATGTAGGATCCTTGCCCAAAGGAGCGGCCAAGGCAACAAAGCCGTCCTCCTGCACGATGTTGCGGTCCGCCCACATGGCCGGGACGGCAAACGCGGCCAGCAGCAGGCCAAGGACAACGGCCAAGGCCGAAACAAAAGAACGCAAGGGATTCCTAGCTGGTTGGGGGGTTCCTGGCGGGTAGATGGGACACAGCCATCCTAGGGGCGGGGCCGCATGAGCAAAAAATGTCGCCGCCCGGTGATAAAGCTATGGATAGAGTTGATTAACCCACCGCGACGGCAAAGGACAGCCACTCATGCAACAGGGCAACGCCTCCACCCGGGCTGCACATGGCTGAAAATGCCACCGTGCCGGCCGCCGGGCGCACAACGGTGCCTCCCACCGCCGCAGACACCAGCCCGGACAACCCGTGGCCGCTGCAGTTGCTGTCCCAGAAACTCAAGGCCCATATCGAACGGGCTCCGGCGGCGTGGGTCGAAGGCCAGGTCATCGAACTGAACCGGCGTGGCACCAGCGCCTTCCTGACGCTCAGGGACGTAGACGCGGAGATTTCACTGCCGGCGTCCGTCTGGTCGAAGATCCTGGACCGCCAGGAGACCCCGCTCGAGCGCGGCAGCCGCGTGGTTGCCCTGCTCAAGGCCGAATTCTGGCTGAAGACCGGCCGGCTGAACATGTCCGTCAAGGACATCCGCCCGGTAGGCCTGGGCGACCTCCTCGCCCGGATCGAGAGGCTGCGCCACGCCCTCGCCGCCGAAGGCCTCTTCGCCGAAGGCCGGAAGAAACGGCTGCCGCTGCTGCCCCACCGCATCGGCCTCATCACCGGCCGGGACTCCGACGCCAAGAAGGACGTCCTCCGCAACGCAGCGTTGCGGTGGCCCGCCGTCGAGTTCGAAATCCGGGAGGTGGCCGTTCAGGGAAACACCGCGGTGAGCCAAATTGTCGGGGCGTTGAAGGAACTCGACTTCCGCCCCGACGTCGACGTCATTGTCATTGCACGCGGAGGGGGCGCGCTGGAGGACCTCCTGCCCTTCAGCAACGAGGAACTGATCCGTGCCGTCGCCGGTGCCGTTACCCCGGTGGTGAGTGCCATCGGGCACGAGGCGGACCGGCCCATCCTGGACGACGTCGCCGACCTTCGCGCTTCCACACCCACGGACGCCGCCAAGCGGATCGTTCCGGAAGTCTCGGAGGAGCTCGCCCGGGTCCGACAGGCCGAAGCGCAGCTGCACCGCTCGGTCTCCCAGCTTGTCGCCAGGGAATCTGACCGCCTCGCCGCCCTGCGTTCCCGACCGGCCCTCGCCTCACCGGAAGGCATGGTCACTGCGCGGGAGGAGGATGTGGAACGACTTTCCCGCCGCTCCACTGCGGCGATCAGCGCGGCTGTCACCAGGGCAGCGGACCAGCTCGCCCACCTCCAGGCCCAGGTCAGGGCCCTGTCCCCGCAACAAACCCTGGACCGCGGCTACGCCGTGGTCCAGCTCGCCGAAGCCAGCGGGGCGGCAGCAGGGACAGTCGTGCGCCACCCCTCGCAGGTTCCGCCCGCCACGGAACTTTCCGTCCGGGTTGCGGGCGGGCGGTTCGGTGCGACATCGACCGGTACCCGCCAGCCCGCCGGCGCCTGATGCATGACCGAGAAACCACCCAGTTCAACAAACACGACAGGTGAAACTGACATGACCGACCACACCAACGACGCCGCACCCGAAACTGCAGCGCAGGCACCCCTGCCGGCAGACATCGAGGCGCTGAGCTACGAGGAAGCACGGGAGCAACTGGTGGGCGTGGTATCCCGGCTCGAAGCCGGCGGGACAAGCCTTGAAGATTCACTCGCCCTCTGGGAGCGGGGCGAAGCCCTCGCCCGCCGCTGCGAAGAATGGCTGGAGGGCGCACGGAAGAGGCTGGCGGCCGCCCGCAAGGTCAGCTGAGGCAGCAGTAAATAGCGGCGGTTCCGTCCGTTAGGACCTTTCAACGAGGCGGCGTTCGGCGTCCACGTCGAACTCGGCTTTGGGCCACTCGAGATGCAGCTCTCCGAGCGCCTCCAGAAGCAACTGCTGCACGGCGATCCGCGCGTACCATTTCTTGTTGGCAGGCACGACGTACCACGGGGCATGCTCCGAGTTGGCGGCATCGAATGCCGCCTGGTACGCAGCCATGTAGTCTTCCCAGAATGCGCGTTGCTTCAGGTCTCCGGTGTTGTACTTCCAATGCTTGGCGGGATTATTCAGCCGGGCCAGGAGGCGCTCCTTCTGCTCCGCGTTGCTGATGTGAAGCATGACCTTGATGACCTTCGTGCCCACGGCAACCTGCCTGGCTTCGAACTCGTTGATGGCCGCGTAGCGGCGTTCAAGCTCCTTCGGGTCGGCCCAGCGGTGAACTCGGTGGATCAGGACGTCCTCGTAGTGAGACCGGTCAAAGACGCCCAGCATGCCGGCGGCGGGGACTTCCTTTTCGATGCGCCAGAGGAAGTCGTAGGCCTTTTCCTCGGGTGTCGGTGCCTTGAAGGACTTGAACTGGACGCCCTGCGGATCCATGGCGCCCAATACGTGCTTGACGATTCCGCCCTTGCCGGCGGTATCCATTCCCTGCAGGATCAGCAGGACCCGCTTATTGCCGCCAAATTTCGACTCGGCAAACAGCTTCTCCTGAAGTTCCGCGAGCTTGTCGTCGAGGTCCTTAAGGAGGGTTCCGCCGTCGGCCTTGTTCCCGGGATAGCCCGGGGTGGTATTAGGGTCAACATCCGCCAGCTTGAAGCCCTTGCCGACCCTCAGGGATCCGGAGGGGAACTTCGTGAAATCCACGACGCCGGTCATGTTGGCCTCTTTCCACAGTTGTGTGTGGGAACAGGCTAGTTCCCCTGATACCTGCTGAGGAAGTCTCCCATCCGGCCAATTGCTTCTTCGATGTCCTTCACGTTTGGCAGGGTGACCATCCTGAAATGGTCGGGCCGCACCCAGTTGAACGCCCGGCCGTGGGATACGAGGATTTTTTGTTCCCTGAGCAGGTCCAGGACGAACTTCTCGTCATCGCGGATGTGGAAAACCTCGGGATCCAGCTTGGGGAACAGGTACAGGGCTCCCCTGGCCTGCTGCGTGCTGACACCCGGGATGGCGTTGAGCATGTCATACGCTTTGTTTCGCTGCTCCAGCAGGCGTCCGCCAGGCAGGATGAGGTCGTTGATGCTCTGGTAGCCGCCCAGCGCAGTCTGGATGGCATGCTGCGCCGGCACATTGGCGCAGAGCCTCATGTTGGCGAGCAGGTTGATGCCTTCGAGATAGTCGGAGGCATCCTTCTTCGGACCAGAGATGGCCATCCACCCTGCCCGGTAGCCGCACACGCGGTACGCCTTGGACAGTCCGCTGAAGGTCAGGCACAGGACGTCGTCGCCGGTGAGCCCGGCCATGTTCACGTGGACGGCGTCCTCGTACAGGATCTTTTCGTAGATCTCGTCGGCGAAGAGCACCAGCCCATGCTTCTCCGCCAGGGCCACGATTTTCCGGAGCGTGCTTTCCGGGTAGACGGCACCTGTCGGGTTGTTCGGGTTGATGACCACGATGCCTTTGGTGCGCGGGGTGATCTTGGCTTCCAGGTCATCCAGGTCCGGCTGCCAGCCCGATTCCTCGTCGCAAAGGTAGTGGACCGGACGTCCACCGGCGAGGGCCACCGAAGCCGTCCACAGCGGGTAGTCGGGCGTGGGGATCAGGATCTCATCGCCCTCTTCGAGCAGAGCCATGAGCGACATGGTGATGAGCTCACTCACGCCGTTGCCCAGATAGATGTCGTCCACGTCGATGTTCTGGATGCCGCGGGTCTGGTAGTACTGCGAAACCGCCGTGCGGGCCGAGAAGATGCCACGGGAGTCGCTGTAGCCCTGGGCATGCGGCAGGTGGCGGATCATGTCCACCAGGATCGCGTCCGGCGCTTCAAAGCCGAAGGGGGCCGGGTTTCCGATGTTCAGTTTGAGGATGCGGTGTCCCTCTGCCTCCATCTGCTGGGCGGCCTGAAGAATCGGTCCACGGATGTCGTAAAGGACATTATGAAGCTTGGTGGACTGCTTGAATTCTGCCATCCATCAAATATGCCATATGCGGGATGTACTTCCGGGGAGACGTGGCTCACATGCGACGGCGGCTGCCGGCTTCGCAGGGAAGTCCGGCAGCCGCCGTCGTGGTTCAGTTCTTGAGTGTGGGTGGCTTGCCCTACTTGACGATGCCCTTGTCCTTGAGCCAGGCCGCGGCCGCATCTTTGGCATTCTGCTTCTGGGTGCCGCTGACTGCACGGTTGAGGTTGATGAGGTCTTCGGTCGTCAGGATCCGGGACACGCCGTTCAGGGCCTCCTTGGCCTTGTCCGTCATCTTGGCGCTGTTGTACAGGGGCAGCACCTGCTGGGCCTTGAAGTTGTTCTTGGGGTCTTCCAGGACCACAAGGTCGTTGTCGGCGATCGAAGGGGTTGTGGTGTAGATGTCGGCCACCTGGACTTCATCCGTCAGGAGTGCCTGCAGGGTCAGGTTGCCGCCACCGTCGTTGAACGGTTTGAGCGCCTTGAGTTCGCAGTTGTAGTTTTTCTTCAGCCCTGGGAACCCGTAGGCGCGCGTTTCGAACGTGGCCGGTGCGGCCATCGTGAAGTCCTTGCAGACCTTGGCCAGGTCCTCGATGGATTTCAGCTGGTGCTTCTCGGCCGTCGCCTTGGTCACGACCATGGCATCCTTGGACTCGGCCTTGGCCGCTTCCAGCACTCCGAGGCCCTCCGGCAGCTTCTCGGGCAGGGCCTTGTAGACGTCCTCCGCGGCGACTTCCGGAGCCTCGGCGTCCACGTGCGAGAGCAAGTTCCCCGAGTAGTCCGGCACGACGTCCACGGAGCCGTCCTGCACAGCCTTGAAGTAGATCTCGCGGGAGCCGATGTTGGGCTTGGTGGTGGTTGTGATGCCGGCCGCGTTCAGGGCCCCGGCGTAGATTTCGGCAATGACCTGGCTTTCGGGAAAGTCGGCAGAACCGACAACCAGGGAGCCGCCACCCGTCGCACCGCCTGCGGTGGTGGTCGGTGACGTCAGCGGATCGCCGCCGCCGCAGGCCGAGAGCGCCAGGGCCATGCCAACACCTGCGGCAAGGCCGCCCAGGCCGCGGCGGGTGACGGTCGTGCGGATGGGGTGCTTCATGGGGTACCTCCTTGAACAGCGGCCGTCGCGGGTGCGGCAGCCGAGCGTGTGGTGGCGGCCTTGCGGCCGCCCTTGGGACCGGTGGCCAGTCCGGGGGAAACCAGCAGCCTCTGCGCCGCTGCAAGCACGAGGTCGACGGCGATCGCCAGGCCGGCGATCAGCAGCGAACCGGCCAGCATCCGGGGGAAGTCCTGGAGGACCAGGCCGTCGAAGAGGTACCGTCCGAGTCCCCCGAGAGGCAGATACGCCACGACGGATACGGTGGCGATCACCTGCAGCACGGCCGTCCTGATGCCCCCGAACATCACCTGGAGACCGTTGGGCAGCTCCACCCGGAAGAGGATCTGCAGTTCCTTCATGCCCATGGCGCGCGCGGCATCCACAACTGCCGGGTCGACGCTGGAGATCCCGGCGTACGTGCCTGCCAGCAGCGGCGGGACCGTGAGGATCACCAGCGCCCACACCGGCGGCATGAGGCCGCTGCCGGCGATGAGCGCGAAGAGCACCAGCAGGCCCAGCGTGGGCAGGGCCCGCAGCGCTCCTGCCACGGCCACTGCCGCGACCCTCCCCCGCCCGGTGTGGCCGATGTAGAGCCCGACCGGCACGGCGATCGCCGCGGCGATGGCCAGGACGAGGCCGCTGTACTGCAGGTGCTCGAGCAGCCTGTTGGCGATGCCTGAGGTCCCCGTCCAGTGGCTTGGATCGGCGAGCCAGGCAAAAGTTTCGGTGAAGATACTCATGGCCGGGCCCCCGCATGGATCTGCGTCTCGGCAATGTACTCCGCACCCGTCACCGGCTCCGCGCGCGAGGGCGCAGCCGATACCCGGGTCCACGGCGTGAGCAGCCGCTCCAGGAGGACCAGGACGGCATCCATCAGGAGTGCCAGCAGGAGAATCGCAACGATCCCCACCACCACCTCCGTGACGAAGGTCCGCTGCAGCCCGTCCGTGAAGAGGATCCCCAGGTTTCCCACGCCCAGCAGTGCGGCAACGCTCACCAGCGAAATGTTGCTGACGGACACCACCCGCAGTCCGGCGAACAGGACAGGAAGGGAGAGGGGCAGATCGATGGACAGGAAGCGTGCCATGGGTTTGTAGCCCATCGCCACGGCCGCCTGCCGCAGGTCGTCATCGACCGAATCGAAGGCGTCCATGGCAGCCCGCACCAGCAACGCCACGGCGTAGATCGTGAGGGCAACGATGACGTTCAGCGGGTCCAGGATCCTCGTGCCCAGCAGGGGCGGCAGGATGATGAAGAGTGCCAGCGACGGGATCGTGTACAGCAGCGACGTCAGGGTGGTCACAAGGGACCTGAGCACAGGGTGGCGCCGCGAGACCTGGGCCAGCGGAATGGAAATCAGCAGCCCCAAAACCATGGGCACCAGGGCAAGGACCAGGTGCTGGCCTGCCCGCTCGAAGACGATGCCGCTGTTCGCCAGAAACCAGTCCATCAGAGGGCATCCTGGCGGACCCGGCGGGCGGATTCGATGACAGCGAGCACTTCCGCCGCCTCGATCACGCCCGCGACCTTCCCCTCGCTGTCCACCGCCACGCCCAGGCCCGACGGCGACGACAGGGCGGAATCCAGCGCGCGGCGCAGCGTATCCCCGGGCCGGAACAGCGAGCCTCCCGGGATGAGTTCGGAACCGGAGCCGGGGCCTTCCCAGCCCAGGGGGCGGGACTCCGCGTCCACGACGAGGCGCCAGTCACGGGCGTTTCCCGTCATGCCGGCGTCGGCGTCTCCGCCGCGGGTGACAGTCGCCACCGGCCGGATGGTCACGCCGTCGGCCGCCGTAAACCCAAGGTGCCGGAACCCGCGGTCGCGCCCCACGAAGGACGCCACGAACTCACTGGCCGGTGCGCGGAGGATTTCCTCCGGGGTGGCGTACTGGGCGAGCTTGCCGCCGACGGCGAAGACCGCCACCTTGTCACCCAGCACGGTGGCCTCGTCGATGTCATGCGTGACAAAGACAATCGTCTTGGCCAGATCGCGCTGCAGCCGCAGCAGTTCCCGCTGGAGCTCGTCGCGGACCACGGGATCCACTGCGCTGAAGGGTTCATCCATGAGCAGCACCGGCGGATCGGCAGCCAGGGCACGGGCCACGCCCACCCGCTGCTGCTGCCCTCCGGAGAGCTGGGACGGGTAGCGCTTCCCAAGCGCGGCAGCCAGCCCGACGACGTCGAGCAGTTCTTCGGCGCGCCTCCGTGCGTCCGCCTTGGAGACGCCGTTCAGGCGCGGCACCGTAGCGATGTTGTCCAGCACCGAGCGGTGCGGCATGAGGCCGGAGGACTGCATGACATAGCCCATGGACCGCCGAAGCTCGGCCGCCGGCACCGACGTGACATCCTTGCCGTCCACAGTGATGGTGCCGCTGGTGGGCTCAACCATCCTGTTGATCATGCGCAGGGAGGTGGTCTTTCCGCATCCTGATGGTCCGACGAACACCGTGATGGAGCCTTTGTCGATGGTCATGCTCAGGTTGTCCACCGCCGGCTGTCCACCCTGGTACTGCTTGGTGACGCTATCGAACTCAATCATGGCTTCGGCCATTCCCGGGCTTACCTAACTGTTGTCAGCAACATCGGACAAGCGAGCTGATCATAAGCACGCTGAATTTTGGGTGTAAAGCGCGCTTTGACAAAGCGTAACCAGTGCCTGCGGGAAAGTAACCGCAGACGCCCATACCGTAACCATTCGGAGACAACCGCCGGCAGGATGGGTTCCCGACCGAAAACGCCGGCCTAGCCGTTTCTGTACCGTTCCGCCGCGCGCTGGGTCCTTCCCGCGACCGCCACTTTCTGGTGCCATTCGCGCTGGTAGGCCCGCCGGGCCGCAGCGTCGTGACGCCGGTTCAGGGCGGCAAGTTCGCGCTGCAGCTTGAGATAGCTGGCCCACCGCCTGGTGTCCAGGGTTTCGTCGGCGAGCGCAGCCTGGACGGCACAGCCCGGTTCGCGGTCGTGGGCGCAGTCGGAGAACCGGCACTGCCGGAACAGCTCCTCAAGATCGCCGAACATTTCGCCCATGCCCTCGTCGGCGTCGAACAGCCCAAAGCCGCGCACTCCGGGCGTGTCCATGAGCACCGCGCCGCCCGGCAGTGGCACCAGCTCCCGGGACGTGGTGGTGTGCCGTCCCCTGCCGTCAGCTGCCCGTACCTCTCCCGTGGACTGGACCTCCCTGCCGGCGAGTGCGTTGATGAGCGTGGACTTGCCGGCGCCGGAGGGCCCCAGCAGCACGAGGGTTCCTCCGCTGGGCACGTGGGCGAGCACCTCGTCCAGGCCGTCCCCCTGCTCTGCTGATGTGGTCACCACGTCGACTCCGGCCGCCTGCAGGATGACCTTCCCGACGACGTCATCCGCGAGGTTGGCGAGGTCGGCTTTCGTGATGATCACCAACGGTGTGGCGCCTGAATCCCAGGCCGCAACGAGGGTCCGTTCCAGCCGGTTGTGGGTCAGCGGCCGGTCGACCGGAACCACCACGCCCACCACGTCGATGTTGGCGCCCAGAACCTGCGCCTCGGAGGACGCGTCGAACGCCCGTTTGCGGCTCAGCTCGGACGTGCGCGGAAGCACGGCGACGACGGCCGGCTCACCGGCGGCGTTGTGCCCGAGCCAGACCCAGTCGCCGCTGGCAGGCACGGGCGGCGAGGCCGGATACGGCACGTGCGCCAGGCCATCCGCCGTGGCGACGAGAAGGCGGTTGCGGTCAACCCGGACGACCCGGCCAGGCATTTGCCCGCCGGTTACCGGGTGGGCCGCGAAATGCGCGGCCACGGAGGCCGTGAAACCGTACTCGGCTGGTCCCCGCAGGTGTGCGGTGCCGGGCTTGTGGCTGGACTGGTTGTTTTCAGCTATTGCGTTGTTTTCGGCCATTGCAGGGCCGGAAGGATTGTTCACTGTGGACCTCTGGGTGGGGCCCCTGGGCACCACGCTTGCCATCCCCTACGAGCATGTATCGGGGCGGCGGCTGAGGATTAGGCGGTGCCGAATCGCGGGGCAGGATTAATGAAGGAGTCTTTGCTTATGCGCTCCGGGCGCAGGAAAGCTGCAATCATCAGGTCCACCTCCCCGCTGCGTCTCATGCCGGATGCCCTATCCGGTCGCTCCCAACAGGATAGCCAGCGGGTCTTTGCTTGGCTAGGAAATTCCGGGCTCAGCTAGGAAATTCCGGGGCAAAAAGCTCAGTCGAGCTTGCCGTTAACGGGCCGCTCCCTGAACAGCCGCAGCGCCGCATCCACCAGTGAGACGCGGTTCAGGGAGCCAACTTCATCCAGCGGGATCCAGGCAGCGTGGGTGGTAGTGCCGTCCACCTCATGGGTGAGTTCCCCGCCGGTGATCCTTGCCTCGTACACGAGCCGGAGCGCCTGGAAGTCCCGGTCGATGCCGTCCAGCCGTGATCCTGAGGGCCAGTGGCCGACGTCGATCCCCAGCATGGCACCGATCTCGGCGTGGTAGCCCGTTTCCTCGAAGATCTCCCGGACGCATCCGTCCACCGGATGTTCTGCGAGGTCCAGGCCGCCCCCGGGAAGCGTCCAGCCCTCCTTGCCGTCCTGTTTCCAGTACGCCAGAAGAATGGCGTCGTCGCGGAGGATCACGGCGTAGGCGGCGGGACGGGTGTCGAAGAGAACGCTCATGAATCCAGCCTAGCCCGGGCACCCCCGAGGAAGCCTCGGCAGCAGCGGCCCCGGGCCGGGGCTGCCCGCGGTCTGCCGCTAGTGCCGTTCGCCTAGTGCTGTTCGCCCACGAGCTGCAAAACCCCAAAGACGGGCTCCCGGTCAAGGACCCGCACGTCGGTGACGCCGGCCGCGCCGAGGTGGTTCCTGAAGGAGTCCTGCAGGCGGACAACGTTCATGCCCAGGCCGCTGCCCAGGATCACCGGGCCCTCCAGCCCAAGCTGCCGGAGAACCTGCGCGGCCATGCCGGCCAGGTCCTTGCCCGCCTGGTCGAGGAGCTCCTGGCTGACCCGGTGGCCGGCGTCTGCCGCCTCCACCACAAGTCTGGCCTGCTGGGCCCAGTAGCGCCGTCCCGTGCTCGGGGAATGGAACAGGGCGATCAGCTTGTTGGGGTCCTCAATGCTGCAGGAGGCCAGCAGGGCACTCGTGAGGTCATCGGGCTCCAGCCCCTGGTTCATGCGGCGGAGGCTGTGGCGGACGGCCTCCCGCCCAAGCCAGTAGCCGCTGCCTTCGTCCCCCAGAAGGTAGCCCCAGCCGCCGGCCCGGGCCTCTTGCCCCTGCCCGTTCCGGCCCCAGGCAGCCGATCCGGTGCCCGCGATGACAGCCACGCCGCTGGCCGCGCCGCCGGCCGCCAGCAGCAAGCGCGAATCATGGACCACGGTGACCGTTGCGCCGGGTACGTGGGGCCTGATGAGCGCCGCCAGCGCGGCGGCGTCCTCCTCGGTATCAATCCCTCCGGCGCCGGCATAGACGTGGGCCACGGGACCCTGGCCGATCTTTGCAAACAGTTCCGCCAGATGCGCCGCCGCTTCGTCGCGGGTGACGTTCTGGACGTTGGAACTGCCGACGGTTTCGTCGGCCACGGGCCGGTCGTTCTCGAAACGGACGCCCCGCGTCTTGGTGCCGCCGATGTCCAGGCCGATCACGGTGCCTGCAGCAGGAACAGCACGGGCCGGGCGGGCGTCCTCCGGGGGAAGGGCGGCGTCCGTTTGAGGCGAAGGGGCAGCCTTGCCGGCAGGAACAGCCGGGGCATCGGATAGGTTGTCAGAGTCAGTCACCCCACCAGACTACTGAAGTGCATCAAAGGAGCGAGCAATGTCCACAGGTCTGTTTGGCACCCGGGTCATCGCAGCGCCCATGGCCGGAGGAACGTCGACCACCCGCTTCGTTGAGGCTGTTCACCACTCGGGCGGCCTTGGTTTTCTCGCCGCCGGCTATAAGACCGTCGGCGCGATGAGGGATGAGGTGCAGGCCGCCAAAGCGGCCGGCATCAGGTTCGGGATGAACGTCTTTGTGCCGGATATGCGGCAGCTGCAGCCGTCCGCCGAGGCCTTGGCCGGCCTGGAACGGTATCGCCAGAGTCTGCTCAGGGACGCGTCCCGCTATGGCGTCGATGTTCCGCCGCTGACCGTGGATGACGATGATGCCTGGCAGGGCAAGATTGAGGAACTCCTGCTCGATCCGGTGGAGCTGGTCAGTTTCACCTTCGGCCTGCCAGGGGCGGACGTGGTGGGGAAGCTCCGCCGGGCGGGTTCAATGGTGTTGGCCACAGTTACGAACAGCGCCGAGGCAGGATTCGCCGCGGAACGCGGTGTGGACGCCCTCGTCGTGCAGCACGGCAGCGCGGGCGCGCACAGCGGCGCGTTCCTGGCCGCCGAAGCGCCGGCCGTCGGCCGGCCCGGTTCCCCCTCCGGCGCCCCGTCCACGACGGCGGAGCTGGTGCGGGAGGTGCGCGCCGCCGTCGGCCTTCCGCTGATAGCGGCCGGAGCGTTGTCCGACGCAGCCGCGGTGCAGTCGGTGCTCGCTGCCGGAGCCGAGGCGGCACAGGTGGGGACTGCCCTGCTGCGTACAGAGGAAAGCGGCGCCCGCCAGCTGCACAAGGATGCCCTGGGCTCAGACCGGTTCACGGAGACGCGGCCGACCCGGGCCTTCACCGGACGCTACGCCCGCGCCCTGGTCAACGAGTTCGTGCGGGACCATGACGACGCACCGCAAGGCTACCCGGCCATCCACCACCTCACGGCGCCCATTCGCGCCGCTGCGGCCGCCGCAGGGGACGCCGACCGCCTCAACCTGTGGGCGGGGACGGGATGGAGGTCGGCCCGCACCGGACCCGTCGCCGAGGTGATGGGGGGTCTCCTCGCCGGGGGCTGAGCCGTCCGGTCAGCTCCCGGAGCGCGCACGGACCAGGCCGGCCAGCAGCGCAGGTCCTTCCCCCAGCACGAGTTCGCGGAAAAGACGCACCGGCTCCGGTTCCGGCCCGCTGCGCTCACGCCACGCCAGGCCGATCTCCCGATAGGCCAGTGCCGACTCCAGCGGCACCTCCACCCACCCCAGATCCCCGCTGCGCGCGGCCCCGGCAGGCTGTGGGTTGGCGCCGGCCGGATGTGGGCTGGCGCCGGGGGGCTGTGGGCTGGCGCCGGGCGGCAGGATGCTCACTCCCAGGCCCGCCGAAACCAGGCCACGGACGGTATGGGAGTCCTGGCTCTCAAAGGCGATCCGGGGCCGGAACCCGGCCTCCCGGAACAGTGCGTCGGTGAGGGACCGGAGCCCATATCCTGGCCCCAGCGCAACGAACGGCTCCCCTTTGATGTCTGCCAGGGCGGCGGAGCGGCGTCCTGCGATCCGGTGTGCGTGATGCACCACGAGCCGCAGTGGTTCCCGGTAGAGGGCGGCCGATCCGATGGTCCGGCTGGCCGCCGCCACGGGGGCAGTCAGTGCAAGGTCGGCCGCGCCGGACGCCAACTCCGCAAGGCAGGTGTCCCTCGCTCCCTGGCTGAGCTGGAACTCGGTCTGCGGGTGGCGGTGCCGGAAGGCGCCGATCAGCAGCGGCAGCGTGGCCTCCCCGAACGTGTGCTGGAAGGCCACGGCAACCCGGCCACGGACCACCTCGGATTCATGGCGCACCAGGTCAAGGCCGGCGCGGAACTCCGCGAGCGCGGACTCGATGTAGGGCAGAAGCGCCTTGGCCGCCGGCGAGAGGCGGACGCCCCGGCCCTCACGGATGAGCAGTTCCGTGCCCACCACGGCACTGGCGCGGGCCAGCGCCCGGCTCACCGTCGACTGCGGAACACCCAGGAGTTCGGCAGTTTCCGTGATGTGCTGTGTGCGCCCCAGCTCAGCGAGCAGCGGCAGGATGGGCAGCAGCTGAACGAGCTGCCGATGCTCGATGTCCATTGATTCCCCGCCATTCCCTGCTGCCGCAGATACGGACGCTTTCCATCCATCAATGCATGATTCACTGCTGAATCATGCATTGGATACTAAATTACGGCAGTCCTACGCTGAAAGCATGCCAACGCCCGCCGTTCCCGGCTCCCACAGCCAGCCAGGCCCCGGCCTTCCCTGCTCCCGACCTCCTGAGGAGACGGGATGGGAGGGTCATGCGAAGGGATCGGCCGCCTACGGCAAGATCCTCGCGGGCCTGGCTTTCGCGGGCGTGGCGACTTTTGCTCAGCTCTACTCCACCCAGGCTGTGCTGCCCCTGATGTCCTCGGAACTCAAGGTCACGGCAGCCGAGGCAGCGCTGACCATTTCGCTGGCAACGGTGGGACTCGCCGTCACCGTCATCCCGTGGTCGTTCCTGGCCGACAGGATCGGACGTGTCAGGGCGATGACCTGGGGCATCTCGGCCGCCACCGTGCTGGGGCTGCTGGTTCCGCTCGCCACCTCGTTTCCTTTGCTGCTGGGACTCAGGATGCTCGAAGGCATGGCATTGGGCGGCATCCCCGCCATCGCCATTGCCTACCTGAACGAGGAGATCAACAAGGCGCATGCCGCAATGGCCGCCGGGAGTTACGTAGCCGGGACCACCCTGGGTGGACTGGCCGGACGGCTGGTGGCCGGGCCGGTGGGCGAACTCTGGGGCTGGCGTGCCGCCGCCCTCGCCGTCTCCATTCTCGCAACACTTGCGGCCGTGTTGTTCCTGGTGCTGGTACCGAGGGCCAGGGGGTTCAAACCCTCCCCGGCGAAGGGCCTTCGCGGCGCACTCCGGACACTGGGCTGCCATGTCCGCAATGCACGCCTGCTGGCCCTCTACATCCAGGCCTTCCTGCTCATGGGAGGCTTCGTTGCCGTTTACAACTACCTCGGTTTCCGGCTCTCCGGCGCACCGTTCAGCCTGCCGGCCACACTGATCAGCCTGATCTTCCTGGCCTATCTGTCCGGGACGGTGACCTCCAGATGGGCAGGCGGCCTCACCCAGCGGTTTGGCCGGCGGACCGTGTTGCTGGCGGGCATCCTGCTGATGACGGCCGGCCTCGCGCTCACGCTCACCCACCTGCTGGCGCTGATCCTGGTGGGGCTCCTTGTGTTTACGGGCGGGTTCTTCGCCGCGCACAGCATCGGGGCAGGCTGGACGGGCACCATCGCCTCCACGGGGAGGGCACAGGCCGCGTCGCTGTACAACCTCGCCTACTACCTTGGATCCAGTGTGATCGGCTGGGCGGGCGGCCTGGTGTTCCAGTCGCTGGGCTGGACGGCGCTCGCCGTCACCGTGATCGTGCTGGGATGCACGACGGCGGTGATCGCCGCCGTCGTGCATCCCGCCGGGGCGGAGGTTCCCCGTCGAGGTTAGAAAGTCCCCTCGATGGCCTGGACGAGGTCTCCAAGAATGTCCGTGGCGTCTTCCAGCCCCACTGAAACCCTGAGGAGGCTGGCATGCGGCTTCGCTTCAGCTGCCACCGGGCGGTGGGTGAGGCCGGCAGGATGCTGAATCAGGGTGTCCACTCCGCCGAGGGACACGGCATGGGTGATCATCCGGACGGCGGCCGGGACGCGCTCAGCGTGTTCTGCGCTGCGCAGTTCAAAAGCGATCAGGGAACCCGGCCCCGCCATCTGCGTGCCGACCAGCCCGTGCGGGTCGCATTCCGGAAGGCCCGGGTAGCGGACCGTTCGCACCAGTTCATGTCCGGCCAGTCCGGCGGCCACCTTGTGGGCGGTGGACTGCTGGGCCCGGACCCGGACGGGAAGGGTGGCAAGTCCGCGGTGGAGGAGGTAGGCCGGCCAGGGCGTGAGGATACCGCCCGTGATGGCCCGAACCTGCCGCAGACGGACGGCCCACTGCGGCGACGCCGCCACCACCCCACCCATCGCGTCGCTGTGGCCGCCCATAAACTTGGTCGCGCTGTGCAGCACGAGGGCGGCTCCGTGGTCCAGCGGCCGCTGCAGCACCGGGGTGGCAAAAGTGTTGTCCACGAGGACGGGAACGCCGTCCGCGGCCGCCACGAGAAGGGCTATGTCCACGAGGTCCAGGCTGGGGTTGGCAGGGGTTTCGACGACGACCAGTCCCGTGTCCGGCCGGAGCGCGGCGTGGACGCCATCCGGCGCCGTGAAGGTCACCTCGGTTCCCAGCACACCCGATGCGAGCACGTGGTCGCTGCCGCCATAGAGCGGCCGGACCGCCACGACGTGCTTCTTGCCTCCGGCCACTGCCGCAAGGAGCACGGCGCTCAGGGCCGCCATTCCTGTAGCGAAGGCCACCGCTTCCGGCGCCCCTTCCAGCACGGCAACGCCGGCTTCGAACCGCGCCACGGTGGGGTTCCAGAGCCGCTGGTAGACGGTGCTTTGCCCCTCCAGGCGGGGGCCGCCACTCGCCATCTGCTCGTAGGCGAGGCCGCCGTCCTCCACCGAGGGCAGCGGTGCCGTTGTGGAAAGGTCGACGGGGAGTGCGTGGACACCCTGGCCGGTGAGCCCGTCGCGGCCGGCATGGACTGCCATCGAGTCTCGAGAAAGCATGATGCTCCTTGTGAATTATTCGCCATTGAACGCCGCAAGTATCTGGCAAATATTCGGAGATCGACAGGTCAAATGAATGTTATGGGCGGAAAGTCGCGACTATGATGAATGGAGAACACCCCAAGGAGGATCCGTGAGCACCAACGCGAAGAATATTCGGCCCATGTCCGGACATGCCGAGCCGCTGGATGCGATCGACGAGCGGCTGCTGGCGGCGCTCGTCGACGACGCCCGGATCTCCAACAAGCAGCTTGCAGAACTCGTTGGCATCGCCCCTTCCACGGCACTGATGCGCACCCGCGCCCTGTCCGAACGCGGCATCATTCAGGGTTTCGAAGCCAAACTGAGCCTCTCGGCCATCGGACGCTCCGTCCAAGCGCTCATTGCCGTGCGGCTCCGCGCCCACGACCGCGAGCAGATCGACCGGTTCACTTCCCGCGTTCCCAAGCTGCCTGCGGTGCTGTCCACTTTCCATACCTCCGGCTCAGTGGACTACCTGCTGCACATCGCGGTGGCCACCACCGAAGACCTCCGGGACTGGGTGCTCGACAACCTGGCTACGGACCCGGTGGTGGGCCACACCGAAACCACGCTGGTGTTCGAGCACATGCCGGGCAACCACGGGCCGTTGCACGAGCAGGACTGACTGCGGCTGCCGCTCAAGGCGGGGCTGCGGTCCGCTCAGGCGGACCGCAGCGACCGGCGCAGCGCCACCATCGCGAGCGCCCCGGCGGCGATGCCACAAAGCACGAGGAATCCGGTAGCCGTCCCCTCAAGTCCATACACCGCTGCCGCTAGGCCCAGTCCGATCACCGGGACGGCGCTCCCCAGGTACGTGATCACATAGACCGTGCTGATGATCTGCGCATGGCGGGAGGCTTCCACCTTGCCAGCCACATCGTTGAAGGCGGTGCGGAACGCGATGCCCTGCCCGACGCCGGCGGCCAGGCTGGCAGCGACCAGCAGCCAGGGGCTGGAGTAGGCTGCGGCCGCGGCGATCAGGGTCATAGAGATGCCCAGCAGCGCCAGCCCGGCGGGAACGGCGAACCGGCTGCGGACACCAATGAGCTGGCTCAGGGCCGAGGCAGCAAGAGTAAGGCCGGCGAGGACCCCGATGAGCGGCCTGGAATCGACGCCTACGATCGGTGCGAAGTAGCCCGGAGCCAGGGACAGGCAGAAACCAAAGACGGTGAAGCTCAGGAACCCGACGGCGGCGGCCAGCCAGAAGGCGCCCCGTGCCGCGTGCGATACCGAGGGCCGCCGGGGCGCCAATGCCCTGAGCGGCCGCGGACCGTGGGCCGGCTGGATGGCCGGACGGGCGCGGAGCAGGTACAGCGGCACCAGAAGTGCCGCCAGGACCATCGAGTGGATGACGTAGGGCGTGGACGTGGGGTGGGGCAGCAGCGAGAGCACTCCCCCGATGGCCGGGCCGGCCGCCACCCCGCCGGCGGACGCCAGCAGGGTGAAGCGCGAGGCCCATTCCGGCCGCTCGGGAAGCAGCTCCCTGAGGGCGGCCGAGCTGGCGCCGGTAGCCAGGGCCACCGCGATCCCCTGCAGCGCGCGCCCCGCCGACAGCACGGCAAGGCTCTCCGCGTGGGCGAAAACGAAACCGCCCGCCAAGCCCGCCAGCACGGCCAGGAGCAGCGCCGCGCGCCGCCCAATGTGGTCCGACCAGTGGCCCGCGACCATGAGTGTGGACATGAGCGCCAGGACATAGGCCGAGAATGCCAGCGACACGTCAAGAGAGGTGAGGCCCAGCTCCGCCTGCAGCAATGGGTACAGGGGCGTCGCGAGATTGGCCCCCACCAGGAGCGTGAAGATCACCACGCCCGCCATTGCCAGCCGCGCGGTGTTGGAAGCGTCCCAACCCCTGCTGCCGGCCGTCGCCGGCCGCATCCGAAGTTCGCTGAAGACGGTCATGCCCGTACCCTTGCCTGCCCGGCAGCCCCCGCTCCTTGTGGGAGCTTCGACTGCAGATGAAGATTGATACCTCCAGAATGGGCCAGGTGTGACCAAGGAGGTTCTGTTTCGTGGAAATATTGATCAAAACAGTCAATCCTCGATGCCAGACGTGAACCGGAGTGATCATTTGAACAGCCTGGACCCCACCGACCTCCGCATCCTGCTGGAACTGGTCCGTGATCCGCGGATCCAGATCGGCGAACTGAGCGAGAAACTCGGGATCGCCAGGAACACGGCGCAGTCTCGCATGCGCCGGATGCTGCGTTCCGGCGTCCTCCGCGATGGCGGCCGGGAAATCGACCTGGAGTCGGTGGGGTACGACGTCGTGGCTTTCGTGACGATCGAAGTGACCCACCGCGAGCTCGACGGCGTCGTGGGCGCCTTGCGCCTTCTCCCCCAGGTCCTGGAGGTGCACGAGATTTCCGGGCGGGGCGACGTGTGGTGCCGGGTGGTGGCCACCGATACGCATAACCTGCAGGCCGCCCTCCGCTCAATCCTCCGGATCAAGGGAGTCATCCGGACGGAAACCGTGCTTGCGCTCCACACGCACATCCCGTACCGGACGGAGCCGCTCATCAGCCGGCTGGTGCAGGGCGCGTCAGTCCAGGCACCTGCCCGTGGGGAATAGGATTCAAAGATGGATTGGCTCTCGTACATCTCCCAGCTCAACTGGCTCGCCGTGCTGCTTGCCTTTATCGCCAGCATGGCCATCGGCTTCGTCTGGTACCTTCCGGCGGTGTTGGGCACGCGCTGGATGGAGGCCATCGGCAAGACGGAAGAGGACCTGAAGAACGCGGAGGGCGGTGCCGGGATCTGGTTGCCCATGATGGTCTATGCCGCGCTGACGGCCATCCTGCTCGCAGCGCTGATTGCCAGGCTGGGCATCGACAACGCGCTGGCCGGCGGCCTGTTTGCCCTGGTCCTGGCTGTGGTGTTCCGCGCCGGAGGCCATGTCATCCACAACGGCTTCGCCGGACGCGGGACAGCCGTGACCCTGATCGATTCCGGCCACGACGTGCTCGCCATGACCGCAGCCGGCGTCATCATCGGCGCGATGTCCTGAACGGCCACGCAGGGAACCGCACACCGTGACCATCATCGACAACGCCGTCTACGTTGACGGGATCCGCAGCGCCGAACCGGGAAACCTCGAGCAGACCTTCGAGACGCTGGCCGAGCACGGGGGCATGGCCTGGATTGGGCTCTACCGGCCGACCGAATCCGAAATGGCTGCCGTGGCCGCGGAATTCGGGCTGCATGAACTCGCCGTCGAGGACGCCATTTCAGCCCACCAGCGGCCCAAGCTGGAGCGCTACGGCGACAACCTGTTCACCGTGCTGAGGCCTGCCCGCTACCTCGACGACACCGAGACCGTGGAGTTCGGAGAACTGCACATCTTCACGGGCAGGAACTTCGTGGTGACAGTGCGGCACGCCGAGATGTCCGGGGTGGGGCAGGTCCGGCGCCGTCTGGAGTCGCGGCCCGACCTGCTTCGCCACGGTCCCGAGGCCGTGCTCTATGCCCTGCTGGACAAGGTGGTGGATGACTACGCGCCGGTGGTTGCCGGACTGGAAAACGACATCGACGAGATCGAGGACCAGCTGTTCTCCGGCGACTCCACCGTGTCCCGCCGCATCTATGAACTGGCCCGCGAGGTCATCCAGTTCCAGCGTGCCATCCATCCCCTGCCGGGAATGATGCAGCAGCTGAAGCGCGGCTTCGAAAAGTACGTCGTGGACACCGACCTGCAGCACAGCCTGCGGGACGTGGAGGACCATGTGGAGCGGGTCATATCCCGGGCAAACTCCTTCCGCGACCTCCTGCAGAACGCGCTCACCCTGGACGGCACGCTGACCGCCAACCGGCAGAATGAGGCCAGCGCGCAACAGAACGAACAGGTCAAGAAAATCTCCTCCTGGGCCGCCATCTTCTTCGCCCCGTCCTTCGTGGCAGGTGTGTACGGGATGAACTTCGACCACATGCCCGAGCTGCACTGGTCCTTCGGGTATCCCATGTCCATCGGGCTGATGGCGGGCACGGCGGTCCTGATGTACGTCATCTTCAAACGCAAGGGCTGGCTGTAGGGGCATGTCCAGGTTCGAGCGCGGCATCATCATCACGCCGGGCACCGACCGGCAGCTGGGCGCCTATGGCCTCTTTCGACCGGCGGCCTCCCAGCAGCGGGTCCTGGAACTGCCGTCACACACCCTGACGGTGAAGAGCGCCGATCCCGATCTCCTCTGGGTGGGGTTCGACGCACTGTGCGGCGGTCAGCTCGGGCAGGCCGACTACTTGACACTGGCGGGCATGTTCCCTGCCTGGGTGGTCGACGGCGTCCCGCCCCCGGGCGTGGAGCCCGCAGGGCACGCCGCCGCCGGTGCCGCCGCCCGTGCCGCGGCGGCGTGGCTCCGGTTCCTCCACGTGCTGGACATGCTCCGCGACCGGGACATCATGCTCGTTCTCATCAGCCGGAGCCCCCTCGATTGGGACGCCGCGTCACGGCCCGCTGTGCCGCCGTCGCCGGACGCTGCCGCGCTCGCCGGGATTGCGGACAGGCTTGCAGTGCTGCGCCGGGTCGAATCGGACGAGCAACTGCAGGACGAACAAACCAGCGGCTGCTGAGGCGGCGCTGGACTGCGTCAGCGCCGACTCAGCGCGCCGACACCAACAGCCCGTCGCGGGCGCTTGCCGTCCCGCCGGCCGGCCCTGGACCGTCCGGCCCTGGACCGTCCGGCTTTGGACCCAGGGCGGCGGCGATCACGACGGAGCTCGCCGAGGCCCACGCCTGTGGGCGGCAGCTGGCCGGGAACGGCACCGGAACACGCATGGTGTCCGAGCCGTGGCCGCCGAACAGCTCCGGCAGCCGCCAGTCATTGGCCTCCGCCACCTTCAGCAGCCCCGACGCCAGCTCTGCCGCCTCATCGGGGAAGCCGTCGGCCAGCATGCCGCTGATAATCAGGGCGGTGTCGTGGCTCCAGACGGCTCCGGCGTGGTAGCGGGTGGGCCAGTAGCCGCCGTTGGTGGTGGACAGCGTGCGCACGCCGTAACCCGAGAACATGGTCGGATCCATGATGCGTCTGACCACGATCTCCTGCTCCTTCTCGTTGAGGATCCCCGTACCCAGCAGGTGCCCCATATTGGACGTGACGCCGTCGACCGCTTTTTTGTCCGCGTCGAGCGCCAGCGCGGGATAAAGACCCAGCTCATCCTCACACCAGAACTGCGAACGGAACCTCTCCGCCATTCCTGCCGCGTAGTCCCGCCATTCCTGGGCGCCGGGGCGCCCGAACGCATCCAGGAGCTCAGCCCCGACCGTAGCTGCCTCAAAGGCATAGGCCTGCACTTCGGCCAACGCGATGGGACCCGTTGCCAATGAGCCGTCGTGCCACCGGATTGCGTCACCGGAATCCTTCCAGCCCTGGTTGACGAGCCCGTGCCCTGAGGTGTCGAGGTATTCCAGGAAGCCGTCCCCGTCCAGGTCGCCGTGATCCCGAAGCCATTCGAGGGCGTCCAGGAGGTTGGGAAGCAGCTCTTCAACCTCGGCGTCGGGCATTCCGGCCTTCCAGGCGTCGTGAAGGAGGCAGATCCAGAGCGGTGTGGCGTCGATTGTGCCGTAATAGACCGGCGGCAGCCGCAGGGCCTGGCCGCTCTCGGCCATGGTCAGGACTGTCCGCCGGACTTCGTGCAGGATTTTTCCGGGCTGCACCGCGGCGGTGTGGTCCGTTTCGGTTCCCTGCCGTCCGGCCAGCGCCCGCAGGGTGCCGCGGGCGATGGCCGTGTTGATCGGCAGCAGCATCCGGGCGGCAATGATGGAATCCCGGCCGAACATGGTGAAAAACCATGGCGCACCGGCGGCAAGGAAGGTGTCATCCGGGTGCGAGGAATGGGCGAGCCGCAGGCTGTTGAGATCGCTGGTTGAGCGCTGCAGGAGGTTCCTGAGGCGCGGATCCGCGAACATCGGGGCCTCGATGGGCGAGCCCTTGCCGGCGAGCATCGGCGAATCAGCGTCAGTCAGGTCCACGGCCCACTCGAGGACGACGGCGGCTCCTGGCTGCACCTCCACCGCCCAGTCGATGGTGACCGTGGTTCCCTTAAAGCCGACGGAGCCCGGCCCCGTCCCGCCGCTGGACCCCGTGGTGAGGCGCAGCTCCGTATCGGCGTCACGCCAGGCCCATGTGCAGGCAGCAGGCACAACCGGCCGGTGGGAGCGTTCTCCCTGCTTGATCTGCTCCATGGTGGTGTTGTCGGCAGCCAGGGTCAGGCGGACGTTGAGGGTGACGGGCTCGCGGAACGCCGACTCAATCGTCAGGGTCTCTGCCACGCGGCCGGTGCATCCGGTTAGGGATTCGCTGTCCTCTCCCGGCCGGATCCTGCCCGATTCAGCAGTGCGGGTCCGCACTAGCGAGAGCAGCGGGTCAGCCACCTCAGCGTCAGCACGGACGAAGTAGATGTAGTCAGTCTCCTTGGACGAGCGCAGCTGGGTTGATACCCACTCTGGCTCGCGGCCGTCCACGGTCAGCACAGCCCCGTTCAGCACGCGGTCATCGCCGCAGTAGATTCCCTGGGCACCCGCCCCGCGGATCTGCCCATGGGCGTCTGCCCATGCCTGGATCGGGGCGCTGAAGACGCCGGAAAGGTTATGCAGGTACGGCTGCTCAGAGGCCACGGAAAACTCCTCGAATTTAGGTGGGGCGGAGACCGGAAGAGTGCTGCGGAAATAGTGCTGCCAAATCAACGGAGCACGTTCCAGCAGGAATTTGATCGATCAAATTTATGGCGTTAAGATCGTCTCACAACAACCGTCAGAAGGAAAAGCCCCGCAGATCCTTCCCGCACTGAGGAGCATTCGTGGCCCGGCCCACCCTCGCAAGCCTTGCCGCTGAGCTAGGCGTGTCGAGGCAGACCATCTCCAACGTGCTCAACGCCCCGCACCGGGTGAAGCCGGCAACTCTGGAACGCGTCCGGGCGGCCATCGAAGCCGCCGGTTACCGGCCCAGCGCAGCAGCCCGGCAATTGCGAACCCGGCGCTCCATGAATCTCGGCATGAGGCTGATGCCGGTGACGGACGGTATTAACGGCTCCATCCTCGACCGCTTTCTGCATGCCCTCACCGAGGCTGCCCAGGGCGCGGGGTACCGGCTGACTCTCTTCTGCGCCGACTCGCACGAGGATGAAGTCCTCCAGTACGGGGAACTGCTCCATGTCGCGGGAATCGACGGCTTCATCCTCACTTCCAGCAGCCGCGACGACGTCCGCACGAAATGGCTGCAGGACAACGGCACGCCATTCGCCGTCTTTGGGCGGCCGTGGGAGGACGCTTCGGCGCAGCATCCGTGGGTGGACATTGACGGGGCGGCCGGCACTGCGGAAGCCGTCACCATACTCGCCGGGCAGGGCCACACCCGCATCGCGTTCCTGGGCTGGAAGGACGGCGGCCCGGTGGGAGATGACCGCCAGTCCGGGTGGGAGCGGGCCATGGGGGGTTTGGGCCACCGCGAGGATGGTTCCGGGCTCTGCATATCAGCCACCGACACTGTAGCCGGAGGCATTTCCGGCGGCCGGGAACTCATCGAGAGAGGCGCGACGGCGATTGTCTGCGCGAGCGACTCGCTGGCGATCGGGGCCGCGGAAATTCTTCGCGAGCTCCGCCCGGAACAGTTCCTGCCCGGGCAGCCCGCCGGCCCGGGACTCCGGGCTGCAGTGGTGGGGTTTGATGACACTCCCGTGGCCGCGGCGTTGGGTCTGTCCAGCGTGGCCCAGCCGGTGGAGGACGCCGCCCGGCACATCGTGCGCCTGCTGACATTCGAACTGGCGGACCTGCCCGGAGAGGGCATCGCCCCCGAGCAGCATGTGCTGCTTGCGCCCCACGTCGTAGAAAGGGTTCCCTTGCCGCTGGCGGCTCCGCACTGAGGCCCGCTCCGCATTTCCCAAGCATGCG
This sequence comes from Arthrobacter sp. B2060, assembly GCF_059090445.1. Taxonomy (NCBI): domain Bacteria; kingdom Bacillati; phylum Actinomycetota; class Actinomycetes; order Micrococcales; family Micrococcaceae; genus Arthrobacter; species Arthrobacter sp. B2060. The sequence continues at coordinate 57,719 of NZ_JBNHFR010000005.1, read as the reverse complement.
GCTGTATCATCCGTCTACCGTTGCCGTAACGGGTCTCGAAGATCTACGGCTCCGGTAGGTGGCCCGCTCTGGTTCACGGGGAATGAGCGGGCCACCGCCCCCGCGTGCCCTACAGCGCCCGCCCCGCGTTGCTTCGTAGCCTGAACGGCGCCCGGCGGGCGCGCCTATGCTGCCCTGGCCCGGCGGCATGTAAAGTCTCGACAAAACACCTGACCGGAATGGGGACCGATGAGGCTTGAGGGCTGGCACGTTATGGTGCTGTTGTCGACGGTAGTTATGGCAGCGGCCGTCGTCGTTGCGGCCACACTCCTGGTCATGTGGACTGTGCGCAGGGCCAGGAACCGCAATACGGAGGATGGCCCGGCGGGGAATCCATAAGCCGGCTTTGATGTCTGGCGCTTTCGGTCCCCTACGGTAAGACTGGTCCGGGACGTGAAGGGAGACCCCGCATGGAACCTGGCATTCACTTCGCTGCGTCCACCTGCATGGTTCTCGCGGTAACGTGCTTCGCCGTCGGTGCGCTCATCTCCCGCCACCCACGACAACTGCGGATCGGGAATGGCCAGGGGACGGCCGCCGAGCATCTTCGGTTCGCCATTCTTGCCGGGACGGCCTTCAGCCTGACCGGGGCCGTGCTCATCATCAGAACACTCACCTGACGCCATGATGATGACAAGCGTCGCGCCCCGAACCAGGCAAGAGGGCGGGCCACCTGAATCATTGGTATTGCCCCGGAGAGCCATGCGCCCAACACGGCCAGCGCACTGATTCAGGTTGTTCTCTGCCGTTTCCGGCCCGCCACGTCTGGATGGAAGGTTGAACCTGAGGAGTTAAGGGGTTTTGAACCCTTGACTTCTTCGATGAGAACTCAGGATAACGCCGGTTCGCGCATTTTTCACTGAATCCTGTTCAGACCAGCCCGGATACGCGGAGCAAGGTTCTTGGCGCCTCGAACTGATCGACAGGTGATCAGCCATTGCTTCATGCTCCGCTCGACAGGTCCCGATTTCGCGACGATGGTTCCTTCAGAATTCGTAGGCATATTAGATTGCCCGAGTTGATATATTAGTCCTATACTGGGACCTGAACTGCACGGAACCGATCGTAAACTCGATGAGGAGTGGAACAGCATGCAGCAACTCGCGCACCGGCTCGAACGGCTGGGCACCGAAACCGCCTTCAGCGTCGCGCAAGCCGCGGCCGCCTGGAAGGCCAAGGGGAACATGGTCTACCCCTTCCACCTGGGCGACATCAACATCCCCACTGCCCCCAACATCGTGGAAGCGATGAACAAGGCGATCGCCGACGGCTACACGGGCTACTGCCCCGGCCCCGGCATTCCACAGCTTCGTGAAGCACTCGCCGACGACATCGGCTCGCGCCGCGGGATAGAGTTCTCCCCCGACAACGTGGTCGTGATGACCGGTGGCAAGCCCGTCATTACCAAGTTCCTGCAGGCGGTCATGAACCCCGGCCAGGAAGTGCTCTATCCGAACCCCGGCTTCCCGATCTACGAGTCGCAGATCGAGTACCTCGGCGGCACGGCCGTGCCGTACCGCTACGTGCCCACGAGCACGGGCTTCGCGATCGACCTCGAGCAGATCCGTTCGTCGATCACCCCAAACACGGTCGCAATCATCTACAACGACCTGCAGAACCCCATTTCAGCCGAGTCGACTGCAGCCGAACGCGAGGCCATCGCACAGCTCGCGATAGAACACGACCTCTGGGTACTCTCCGACGAGGCGTACTTCGAGACTCGCTATGAGGGAGTCTCGAGCTCGATCACATCAATTCCCGGCATGGCCGAGCGTACCGTCATCCTCTACACGTTCAGCAAGAAGTTCGCCATGACCGGCTCACGCCTCGGCTGCGCCGTCGCCCCGCGCGAGATCGCCCAGGTGCTCAGCACGCTAAACACAAATGATGAGTCCTGCACGACGCACTACGTGCAGTGGGCCGGCGTCGAAGCGCTCCGCGGCCCCCAGGATTCTGTGCAGCAGATGCTTGACGTCCTGCAGAAGCGTCGGGACACCGCATGCGAGCTCGTGAATTCCATCCCCGGCATGCACGTCGCCGTCCCGCAGTCGACCTTCTACCTGTTCCCCGACGTCACCGAGGCCATGGAGCGTATGGGGTATACGGCAGTCGGTGACTTCGCCTCTGATGCCCTGTACAAGACGGGCGTCTCCTTCTGCACGCGCGAGCACTTCGGCCGCCGCCTGCCCGGCGAGGAACGGCAGTACATCCGGCTCGCCTACTCGGGCATTGAGGTGCCAGACATCCTCGACGGCCTCGGACGCCTGCGCCAGTGGATCGAGACGGCATGAGCCGGGTCGTCGTCACAGGACGCATTCCTGACGCCGCACTCGAAAAGCTTCGTGCCGAGCACGAGGTCGATGCATGGACCGGTCCGGAGTCGATTGGCCGCGAGGAGCTCCTGCGCCGCGTGGCCGGCGCCGATGCGATCCTGAGCCTGCTTACCGAACGCGTCGACGGCGAGTTGCTCGACGCCGCGGGCCCCCAGCTCAAGGTCGTCTCCAATGTCGCCGTCGGCTATGACAACATCGACGTGCCGGCCTGCACCGCGCGGGGCATCGTCGCCACCAACACACCCGGCGTGCTCACCGAGGCTACGGCCGACATCGCGTTCGGGCTCATCCTCATGGCAACCCGCCGGCTGGGTGAGGGCGAACGGCTAATCCGCGCCGGACAGCCGTGGAAGTGGGGCATGTTCTTCCTGCTTGGCAGCAGCCTGCAGGGCAAGACGCTCGGCGTCGTCGGCATGGGCGGCATCGGACAGGCGACGGCACGCCGGGCGAAGGCCTTCGGCATGGACATCGTCTACCAGTCGCGCAGCGAGATCGACCCCGCGATCGGCGCGGAACTGGGCGCCCGCCGGGTCGATCTTGACGAGCTCCTGACTGTTTCCGATGTCATTTCGCTGCACTGCCCTTACGGACCGGCAACGCACCATTTGATCGGCGCGGAGCAGCTTTCAGCAATGAAGAGCTCCACGTACCTCGTCAACACGGCACGCGGACCGATCGTCGACGAGGCGGCCCTCGCCGCCGCGCTGCGCGAGGGCGTCATCGCCGGGGCCGGGCTGGACGTCTTCGAGAAAGAGCCGCAGGTCCACCCCGAGTTGCTGGACCTGGAGAATGTGGCACTCGTGCCGCACCTCGGCTCGGCCACCGTGGAGACGCGCACCGCTATGGCGGTACTCGCCGCAGACAACACGCTCGCCGTGCTCCGCGGCGAGCAGCCGCCCACTCCGATCGGTTAGTCAACGACACGACCCACGCAGAAACGAGTACGAGCCCCGTCCCGAAGGACGGGGCTCGTACTCGTTTATGTTCTTCACGCCGGCTTCAGGTGCCTGCTCAAACCACGAATGATGGCCCCTCGCCTCCGAGGAGGCGGTGACGGCGGCAGGGGACGACGAGGGCGGCCCAGCCGTCCGCGCGACCGTTGCCGCCCTCGACCGGGTGGGAAGCCAGGAACCTTACCTCGACCGGGACGAATCCCCTATGGCTGGGTTCAAGGAGTCGGAATACGCCTCGGTCCGATACCTGGAAGTCGGTCATAACCGGTCCCTGGGACAATATATTGGTAGCCAGCCAAAGGTCTGAACCCTGGCGACGTGGTCAGAATCAACGTGAAGTAGGAAACATGATTGAAGTTGAATTCAACCTGTTTACGGATTTTAACCAGTTCGTCGTTTTTGACTCCTCTCGTGCCAATTGGGGCAACGATCTCCTGGACTGATCAGGAACTCGAGGCCATGTTCATCCAGGGCGATGGGTATATCACCGTAGGCACGAGACGCAGGTTCTCCGCTCCTGTCACAGTCCGGGTTCTCGAAGGCGATGCTCCCGCCGTCAAGGCGGACAAAACTCAGCGAGGAACCCTTTCCATCCCCAGCGGAGTGCTTGAAGTCTCTGGAGTTTCGGATAACGGGCTCAGCGGCGGGAAGCTGACGGTAGAACCGGGAGAGTACAGCGTAAGGGTTGACTACCTGAACCTGGACTCCTTGGATGAGGACGAAATCGAAGGCGACGACCGGTACATTGTCACCTTGCAGCTACTTAACTCCTGATTCCGCTGCTGGTTAGCTGATTAGCTATGGGCCCGGCTGGCCATCGTCTGCTGCTGAACCGTCGGGGTCCCGAGAACCAGCCGTCGGTACCCACGCGGCAAGTGAGTGGCGGACCAAGCCGGCGAGGACAATGAGGCCGTCGAGCAGCTTCGCGATGCGCCGGTACTGGCCGTTGCGCTGCTCGGGAGTGGTGGATGAATCCTGAATGATGTCCAGGCGACACGAGCAGGAACTGGGCGATGCCGGAACTGACTCGGAACTCCGCGAGCCAGAAAGTCGGGCCCTTTCGGGGGACCCGAAGAGGCACAATCCCCTACGAATTGTGGAGCTAAGGGGATTCGAACCCCTGACCTCTTCGATGCGAACGAAGCGCTCTACCAACTGAGCTATAACCCCGGGGACGCTGCCCTCTGGGAGGAACCGCAACGCCGGTTTCCCTAGGCTACAAATTTTCCGGCCGGTTTGCCAACCAGGCCCCGAATGTCATCCTGCCGTAGGGCTCTCCGGGGGCCAGGTTGCGGCCCGCGCGCAGGAACTTTCCCATCGGGCCAGGCAGCGGCAGCGTGACTATCAGCCCGTTTGAACCTGTCGCCTGCTTCCACGTGTGCGCCATGGCCGCCATATCCGTGACGTCGGGGCCCCCGATTGTCCAGAGCCGGTCGCTCTCCTCTGACGGCGCCTCCAGTGCCGCTTCAAGCAAAGCGGCAGCAACCTCGTCAGGTGCGATCGTTTGGAACCGCGCCCCACGGATCGCCGGAACCAGCCCTACTTGGGCCCCCGCGGCGAAGATCCCGGCCAGGAGGCTGTGGAATTGCGTGGCACGCACGATCACGGTCTCCAGCTCCGAGCGTGCGTATACCCGTTCCTTGTCCGCTTTCGACCGATAGTAGCCATAGGTGCTTTGATCGCAGTTCACGATGGACAGCAGGACCGCTTTCGGCACTCCGGCCTCCAGGGCTGCGCCGAGCAGAATCGCGCCGCCGGCGGCAAACTGCTTGAGCGCCTTGCCGGTTTGCCCCTCCAGGCAGTCAATGACGACGTCGGCCCCCGCCAGCGCATCCGGCAGGCCTTCGCCGGTGGTGGCGTCCCCCCGGAAGTATGTGGCTCCGTCGTGCTGCCCGTGAGCACCCTCCTTAGGCGGGTTCCGGCTGAGAACCGCGACTGCGTGCCCTTGGCTCAGGGCCTGGCGCACAACTTCCCGGCCAATCTGGCCCGTACCTCCGGCAACGCAGATGCGGCTCATGCTTCGCAGCTACACTCGGGCGTCAAAAGAGGCTACGCGCGGCGGCGCTGCAGGACGTCGTCGAGGTTGCTAAGGGCGCTCTGCGCCTTGCCCTGCGGGCGCCCGGCGTTCGGCGAAGCGACAGCTGGCGCGGCCGCAGTGCCCTGTTTGAGCGACGGCTTGCCGGCGGCTTTGGGGGCCTCCGGAAGGTCGAGCGGTTCGGGGGCAGGGCGTTCCGCCTTGGCGGCCTCGACATAGGTGGGCTTGGGGACCTGGACAGGCTCCCAGCTGGCGGATTCCTCTTTTGCCGGGGCGGCAGCATCCTGCGTCGTCGATGCCAAGCCGCTCCTGTCACCCGCCGCGAGAGCCACCGCCAAGGCGGCCTCACGCAGTTCGACGGCGGTCAGCGGCTTAGGCTGGGAGGCTGCGGCTTCGGCGTCGAAAAGGGTGCTTTCGCGAAGTGTGGCCGTTTCCTCAGCGGCCTCTGGAACGGCAGGATGGGCCGCGGGGCGGGGACGATTCGCAGGCGCACCCATGGCCGCTGAGAAGGCAGCGTTTACCTTCCTGCGGCGGTCACGCACGGCGAGCCTGCGGAGAAGAACGACGGAGGCGGCACCAGCCAGAAATGACAGAGACGGAAGCCAGCCGGTTCCCACTCCAAAGACCGCCAGCACTCCGGATATCAGGGCACTGGCGAAGGACAGGAGCCCGGCCAGTGCGATGGCAAGACGCCCATAGCGGATGCGGAAGGCGCCTCCGTCCTTCGCGGCGGACTTGCCGGCGGGCGTGGAGCGTGCTCCGGATGCGCTGCTCTTCCTGGTGTCCATGGGATTCTCCTGCTGGACGGTCATGCGAAGGACCGTTCCGGCTTGCGGGTTTGCAGATTCGTGGTCAACGCTCTCCATCATCAGATCGCCGGCCGCCTGAAACTGGTGGCGGCCGCTTCGGAGCAGGTACGGCGCAACCCAAACAATCCAGAGCGCGACAGCGACCACAAGGATGACTGAGCTGCTGAGAGGGAAGTCCACACACAAAACCGTATGACAATCGGCGACCTGTTGTGGCATTCGTCTCGGTGTGTCGCTCCGCGCCTCTCAAATCATTGGACTTAACGCCGATAAGTCCCCGGCGGGCCCCGCTCAGGCCGGCCTCGAACGCAGCCACCTGTTGAGAAGTCCTTCCGGAACTTCCTCAGCCGTCAGGGCAAAAGTCCGGTGGTCCGCCCACTCCCCATTGATGTGCAGGAACCGTGGCCGGTAGCCCTCGTCCCGGAATCCGAGCTTTTCCACGACCCGCAGGCTGGGTCGGTTTTCCGGGCGGATGTTGATTTCCATCCGGTGCAGGCCCAAGGACTGAAAGCAATGGTCGGTGGCCATGGCGACGGCCGTCGGCGCGATCCCCTGGCCTGCCCGCGCCTCATCCACCCAGTAGCCCAGAGTGGCCATCATGGCAGAGCCCCAAATAATGGAGGACACCGTTAACTGGCCCACGATGACAGGATCCCGGAACCCCGGTGTCCACGCAGTAATGAGGAAAGGGAGGGCCGTGCCCTGGGCTGCCTGGGCGTTCAGCGACCGCACCATTTGCCGATAGTCGGGAAGGGCTCCGCCCGGGGCCGGATTGGAAGCCTCCCACGGGGCCAGCCAGTCGCTGTTGCGCGACCGGACCGCAGTCCATTCCTTGCGGTCCCGGTATCTGATGGGACGCAGGACGATGTCACCACACTCCAGTGTGACCGGCCAGATGTGGCTGACCCTCATGGGGAATTAGTGGGTCAGGCCGGCAGCGAACTTCGGCAGCCACTCGCGAAGGCCAGGTCCCAGGTCATCGCTGTCAACGGCCAGCTGGACGCACGCCTTGAGATAGCTGAGCTTGTCCCCCGTGTCGTAACGCCGGCCGCGGAAGACGACGCCGAACACACCGCCGCCTTCACCGTCCCTGCTGGCGAGTTCCTGCAGGGCATCCGTCAGCTGGATTTCGCCCCCGCGGCCCGGTTCCGTCCGTTCCAGGACATCGAAGACAGCGGGGTGAAGGACGTAGCGCCCGATGACGGCCAGATTGGAGGGGGCATCCGCGACATCCGGCTTTTCCACGAGCTTGTTGATCCGGACGAAGCCTTCGCCGTCGATCTCCGAGATGTCGGCGCAGCCATAGGCGCTGATCTGGGAGGGTTCCACCTCGATGAGGGCCACAACCGAGCCGCCGGTCTTTGCCTGGACCTCGATCATGATGCTCAGGAGTTCGTCGCGGGCGTCGATCAGGTCATCGCCAAGCAGCACAGCGAAAGGTTCGTGGCCGACGTGCTGGCGCGCGCGCAGCACTGCGTGGCCCAGGCCCTTGGGATCGCCCTGGCGGACGTAATGGATGTCGCCAAGGTTGCTGGCGGCTTGGATTGACTCGAGCTTGGCGGTGTCGCCCTTGGCTTCCAGCGTTGCTTCCAGCGCCGGAACCCGGTCGAAATGGTCCTCGAGGGCACGCTTGTTTCGCCCGGTAATCATCAGGACATCGCTCAGGCCCACCTGTACAGCTTCTTCGACTACGTACTGGATGGCCGGCTTGTCCACCACCGGGAGCATTTCCTTGGGCATGGCCTTGGTGGCAGGCAGGAACCTGGTGCCGAGTCCCGCTGCGGGGATGACGGCCTTGCGGACTGAAGGATTAGTGGAAGTCACTCGACTAATGTAACGGAGGGAACATTCATACAGTAAATGCTTCCGGCAGTGGCTTGGCCGGGATTCCGTGCAACAAAGGATGGCACACCATGTCGCAAACGACCCGGCAATCAAAGGATGAGATCCGTTCCCGGCACCGGAAAATCCGTCTGGGCCTGCAGCCTGAGGCCATGTCGGCAGCCGCCTCAGGGATAGCCAGCAACGGCCTGTCCTGGGCCGCCACCGTCGCGGACGGCAGGCCGGCGACGTTTACCGCATATCTGGGCGTGGCCCACGAGCCGCCCACCCTCGCGCTGATAACGGCGCTTCATGAATCGGGCCACAAAGTACTGCTGCCGGTGTGCGAGCCGGACCGCGGGCTGAGCTGGGTGTTGTGGAATCCGGACAGCGAGTTTGTCCGGAGCCGGTATGCGCCCATCAAGGAACCGGCCGGAGAACGCCACGGCTTGGAGGCCATCCGGGACGTGGCAGGACTCTTCCTGCCGGCGACGGCCGTGGACATGAGCGGAAACAGGATAGGCCAGGGCGGCGGGTATTACGACAAATTCCTGGCGGACGCCGAGGCCGCGGGTCTGCAGGCCCCAAGGGCTGCGGTCATTTACGACTCCGAGCTCCTGCCTGCGTCGAGCATTCCTGTTGAGGGGTTTGACCGTCCCGTTGATGCGGTACTGACGCCATCGGGCCTGGTCCAACTTTCCTGATGCAATCTGCGGGAAGATGCTAGAATTGGCACTCAGGCCCTGCGACTGCTAATGGAGCTGTTTCTGCACGGAGATCCCGCAAGGAATTCCGCGTGGTGGCACCCCGGCAGCACGGGACCTGTCGTTTGTCCAAGAGGAGGATCTTCAGTGCCCACGTATGCCTATGCCTGCAAGGATTGCAGCCATGCCTTTGACATCGTGCAGTCATTCACTGACAGCACTCTGACGGCCTGCCCCGAATGCGAGGGAACCCTGCGCAAGAAGTTCAACAGCGTAGGCGTGGTCTTCAAGGGCTCTGGCTTTTACCGGACGGACTCCCGGGACACGAAGGGCAGCTCGGTATCACCGTCCCCTGCCGCTTCCTCTCCGGCGCCGGCCCCTGCAGCCGCACCGGCCGCTGTCGCCAGCTAGACGTTCCCGTCCATTCCCACGGCTGACCGCCACGTTGCGGTTATCCACATACGGGCGTTTTGGCGGGCCACTTTCCACATAGGGCCGGCTTACACTGCCGCCCGGGGGCCGGGTTCCATAGCGTGGCAGCATGCCAGCTCTCGGACTGCCTCCCGTCAGAACCTCACGCCCTGCTGCCCGCCCCCGCAGGGGCACTTCGGCGTCCGGACCTCCCGAACGCCGCGGGCCGAGCCGTCTGCGGGGCTGGCTGAACCGCAACCGGCGCCTTGCCGTAGCGCTGCTGCTGTGTGCGGCGGCCGGTGTCACGGTCCATCAGCTGACCCCGGCACCGGCCCACACATCCCCGGCCCTGGCCGCAGCACGGGACTTGGCGGCCGGAGCCACTCTGGGGAGTAGTGACGTGGTAGCAGTTGATGTCCCGCCCCACATGCTCTCCACCGGCACGCTCACCGACGCAGCACAACTCAGCGGAAAGCAGCTGGCCGCACCGCTCCGGAAAGGACAGCTGCTGTCCGAGACCCAGCTTGTGGGGCCCGGCCTCCTGACTGGGTCGCCGCCGGGATCAGCCGCCGTCCCGCTGCGCATGGCGGACCCCTCATCCATCCAGCTCGTCTCCCCCGGCATGCTCATCGACGTCGTCCTGACCAGCGGGCCGGGCCTCGACCAGCAGTCCCCGTCCAAGGTCCTGGCCAAGGCGGTCCCGGTGCTCTGGACCTCGGCGCGGGAGGGGCAGGGCGGCCAATGGCTTGCCGCCGGGGATTCCGACGGCCTGATGGTGGTTGCTGCCACACCGGCGCAGGCAAGCGCTCTGGCGGGAGCTTCAACCCAGGGAAAACTATTCTTCGTCCTCGTGGGCTCCAAGGGCCGGTGACGCTGCCGGGCTGGGGCGGCTAGCCCCAGTGCGGGGGCTTCTGCTCCTTGAGCCAGGCGTCGTGGTCGTTGTCGGATTCCGGGTCACCCCAGGCCCGGGGATCGTCCTCGGAGGCCTTGTTGGGCACTGCACCGCCCGGCGTCACCGGAGCTGGGGTCTTGGCCGGCGGGGTGCTTTCTCCGCGAGCCGGGCCGTCGCCTGTGCGGGCATCATGGTCTGCTGCATCCGGGCTCACTGCGCGTTTTCCTTCCTGTCCGGCAGGGCGGCGTCGTAATCGTCCTCGCCGTCCTCGTCCTGGTCCCCATCCTGGTCCTGGCCATCCTCAACGCTGCGGTCTTCGAACAGGCCGTCGTCGAACTGGCCGTCCTCCTCCGGAGCTGGCCCGTAGGAGTCGTCGTCCAGGCCCGTGACATCCTCGTCGAAGAAGCCCGGTGAGGCCACGGCCGGGACGGGGCGGGCAGGCTTCTCGAGTCCGAGGTATCCACCGATCCGGTCGGCACAGGCCGAAGGATCCGTGAACACCTCAATTGTCCACAGGGGCATGTAGCGCCAGCCGAGACGCTCCAGAAGCTGCGGGCGGAGCCTGCTTCGTTCGCGGACGGTCATCTGGCGGTACTGCTCGGTGCCGTCGGACTCGATGGCCACGGGCCGGGGAATCTCGGCTTCGTCCTGGCCCATCGTGCTCAACGGGTCGGCCGCGGCCACGACGTCAATGACGCCGTCGTACTGGTGCCAGACGCGTGCACCGCGTGCCCTGAGCCGGTCTCCCAGGTCAGCCACGAGCGGATCCGCACCCAGCGCCTGCTCACTTGCCGCTGCCCGGGAAGCCGGCGTGCCGAGGTCGGTGTTGCCCGAGATCTCGCGGTCCAGCAGCTCGAAAAGGTCAACGGCGCCATGGGCCAGCCGGTTCCTGTCCAGGTCCTCCGGCTTGAAGCAGGTCAGAACATGCAGGGACTGCCGGGCGCGGGTCATGGCCAGGGCAAACTTGGCGCGGCCACCCTCGGCAGAGAGCGGACCAAAGTTGTGCAGGGCCCGTCCATGGGGCGTCCGGCCGTAACCGGGGGAGAAAATGACGTGGTCCCGGACCAGCCCCTGGGCCCGTTCCAGATCCACCACGCGGAATGATTCCTCGCCGGCCGTGAAGAATCCCGAGAGCCCCGGATAATTGGGAAGCTGCAGGCGGATTGCCTCGCCGATCCTCGCGGCATGCCGCAGGCTGGCAGTGACGACGGCCAGGGACGTGCGCGGACGGAGGCGGGCGTGCTCGAACACCAGCTCCACGACGCGGTTGACCTCAGCCACAACTGACTCCACGCCTTCGTGGTCGGCGCTGGGCAGCCCGGTGCCGTCCGGCAGGTACTCAACCAGCAGGGCGCGGTCCAGGCCCGTGGCGGACTGGCCCTCGGGCAGGCGGCGGAGACCGCCGTCGTAAAAGCCCTTGCTCAGCTGCAGCACCAGGTCTTCGTCCACCGCGCGGTAGACGGAGTGCAGCCGCCACGTCGGAAGGACCTCTGACAGGGCACTGAAGGCGCTCTCAACACTCTGGTGCGTCGGTTCGCCTGCAGCGAGCCGCTCCACCGCCACCGTGAACGTACGGGGGCTGGCGATCTTGTCGTCACCAAAGGCAATAACCTGTTTGGCGCGGGCCACGGCAGGCAGGACAGCTTGGAGCGAGGTCGCTTCGGCGTCCAGAATCACCACAGCGTCGAACTTCTGTTCGGCCGGGAGGAGCCCGGTCATCAGGTAGGGGCTCACCGACCAGACAGGCACCAGCATGGGGACCAGCGCGGGAGCCTGGGCTGTCAGCGCCGCAAGAGTGACGCGCCCGTCCTTGAGGAGGCTCCGGAGAAGGTCCGCTTGGCGCGGGTTCTCCGCGATCCCGGCACGCCAGCGCTCGGCCAGCTGCCACCGCAGGCGTCCGGCGCCGCTGGCGATGTGTGCGTTGTCCGCGAGCCGGTACTCGGCTTCGAGCTGGCGCAGGGCGTCGCCGTCGGACATCGCGAGGTAGTCATCGCCGCTGATCATCGCTTCGAGCGCTGACTGCCACCAGGCCAGGTCGAGCTCGGCGGCGACGGACTCGGCCGGAACCTCCCGTTCGGACAGGTCGGCGAGCAACTCGCCAAGGCCGTGCTCGCGCATGTTCTCGATGAGGAGTGTGCGCTCCGGCAGTGTCTTGAGGGTCTGGGAGTCGGCCACGAGCCGCTCGAGCCGCTCCATCAGTTCCGGATAGGCGGTTTTTTCGAGCGCCCCGCCGGCTGCCGTGTGCCGCAGCGCGTCCCCGAGCAGCTTCAGTTCCCGGGTGAGGCCGCGGTACATGATGCTGAGCTCGGCAAGGCCCGACGGCACCGCCGGATGCCGCTGCGTCGTGGCGTAGTCGGACCACAGCGCGCGCTGCTCCTGAACCAGCACCAGCGAGCTGTGAAGGTCGGAGATGTGCACGCCCGGGCGAACGTACTCCTTGGCCACCCGCCGCAGGCGCGACCGCTGCATGGAGGGCATGTCGATGCCGTGTTCCCGGCGCCAGGCCGAGGAGGCGGTGGCGGAGATGAGGTCATGGACGGGCCGGTCGAAGATGTCCGGGGTGAACTTGTCCAGGCTTTCGCGGACGGCCACGAGCAACCGGAGCTGGGCGCCCCACTCGGCGAAGTTCGTGCCAAGCCGGATCTCGGCGTGGTCCGCCACCTCCTTCATGCGGCCGTGCAGCACAGGCAGCTTTTTCTCCACCGCGCGCGCCAGGTCCTGGGCTTCTTCGGTCTCCTTTCGCGTCACGAGACGGGCGCCGTGCCACGGGCTCGACGTCGAGGACTTGCTGAAGCTGCCGAGTTCGGCAGCGCGCTTCAGCCTGCCGGCGAGTTCCTCGCGGTCCCGGATGCTGTCCAGCACGCTGCGCTTCAGGCGCACGGTCGTGGCCGGGGCGGGCTGGATGGATGTCAGCTCCGCGAGGGACTGCATCGCCTGGTAGGGCGAGCAGCCCCACCGTTCGCGGACGTTGTGCAGCGACGCCACGTGGTCCATCAGGGCGTGGCGGTGCTCCGTGAGGGTCCTGTGCAGGTTGCCCAGGTGCGGCTCGGCTGACTTCTCGTTCCGCATGATGGCCCGGACCAGCTGCCCCTTGAGCTGCTGCGGCGTTGCGCTGCCCGAGAGCTGGAACAGCACGGATTCCAGGCCCAGGCCTTCGAACTTCGCGGCCACTTCGTTGAGGCTGGCGCGCCGGTCCCCCACCACGAGGACGGTTTTGCCTTCGTCCACCAGCGCGCCGATGGTGTTGATGGCGGTCTGGGTCTGGCCGGTGCCCGGCGGGCTGCTGACCAGCAGCGAGTCCCCTGCCCGCACCGCGTCGATCACGTACTGCTGGTCGGCGTCGGCGTCGAGCAGCAGCAGTTCGTCGGCGGGATCCCGCTCGTCCACGCTCGGGAAGCGCCCCGGCTGCAGCTCAGGCACCTCCTGCACCTCGCCGGAAGCCGCCCGGGCCAGGGAGGCCACGAGGGCATTCTGCTGGTTGATCCAGGGGTCGTCCAGGTTGCCCGCAAGGTCCGCGAACGTGGACACCAGCAGGTTGTGCTCCACCTCCGCGCCGTGGATGGGTTTGACGAGCGTGCTGAGTCTGTCCAGCACCGGCTGGGGATCGAAGCGTGCCGTGCTGTAGGCCATCCTGGTGACGGCGTTGACGTCGAAAACGATGCCGTGGATGGTCTTCAGGTGACGGATGAGCGCCGGGTTAATGCGGGCCTGCTCGGTGAGCTGCAGTTCGTAGTCATCTTCCCCGGGCCTGATGGTCAGTGAGATGGCGGTCAGCATGACCGGCGCCGAGACGCGCTGCGGCTTGCCCCCGACGGCGGATGTCCACACCACCGTACCGGCGGACAGGTATCCGGCTTCGATGCCGCGGTCGTTGGCCAGCTCGAAAATCTTGGAGCGAAGGTTCCTGGACGCGCGGGCGGCAACGACGTACTGCTGCTGGTCGCGGATCAGCGTAGACAGCCTGGTGCGGCGTCCAGCCATGAGCTGGGCAAGGCCAGAGGGGTGGGCGTGCGTCAGGTCGATGGAACCCTCGGGGGTTTTGGTGAAGCGCAGCATCGTGTCCGCCCCGGTGACGGGCTTGAGCCCGGAGAGCCACTTTTTGAGCTCTTCCGAACCTTCAAGGTCGGCCTGACCAACTGACACTACTGCCTTCTTTTCTGCGCTTGCACGTGACGCCATGGACCATACGGGCATAGTTTCGAGCGTAGCCGGAAACCGCCGCCCGTGAGAGACCGCAACACTGGAACGGGCTAAGTTGCGGCGCATTTCACCCAGTGCTGGCCGTGGGCGGCAAGCGCGGGGTCGACAGCGGCCACATGGCACGGTCCCACGGCGTGGTCTCAAAAGCGGAGCGGCCGGCCTCCTTTCGGAGGCCGGCCGCTCAGACTGCTATTCCCACTCGATGGTTCCCGGCGGCTTGCTGGTGACGTCCAGCACCACGCGGTTGACGCCGTCCACCTCATTCGTGATCCGGTTGGAGATCCGGGCCAGCAGGTCGTACGGGAGGCGTGACCAGTCGGCCGTCATGGCGTCCTCGGAGGACACCGGGCGCAGCACGATCGGGTGGCCGTAGGTCCGTCCGTCACCCATGACGCCAACGCTGCGGACATCCGCGAGCAGCACGACGGGCATCTGCCAGACGTCGTTGTCGAGGCCTGAGGCAGTCAGCTCGGCGCGGGCGATGGCGTCCGCCTTGCGCAGCAGGTCCAGGCGTTCCTTGGTGACCTCACCGACGATCCGGATCCCGAGACCGGGGCCGGGGAACGGCTGGCGGCCCACGATTTCCTGCGGCAGTCCGAGCTGGGCGCCGACGGCGCGCACCTCGTCCTTGAACAGGGCACGCAGCGGTTCGACCAGCTCAAACTGCAGGTCCTCCGGCAGCCCGCCCACATTGTGGTGGCTCTTGATGTTCGCAGCGCCCTCGCCGCCGCCGGATTCGACGACGTCCGGGTACAGGGTGCCCTGCACCAGGAACTTGATCTTCTCGCCGTGGGCCGCGGCCTCGGCGATGATGGCCAGCTCGGCTTCTTCGAAGGCGCGGATGAATTCGCGGCCGATGATCTTGCGCTTGGTCTCGGGATCGCTGACTCCGGCAAGGGCAGCCTGGAAGCGCTCCTGCTCGTTGGCCACGTACAGCTTGACGCCGGTGGCGGCGACGAAGTCGCGTTCGACCTGCTCGGCCTCGCCCTCACGCAGCAGGCCGTGGTCCACGAAGACACAGGTCAGCTGGTCCCCGACAGCGCGCTGGACCAGCGCGGCGGCGACGGCGGAGTCCACTCCGCCGGACAGGCCGCAGATGACCCGGGCGTCACCGATCTGCTTGCGGATCCGTTCGACCTGCTCTTCAAGGATGTTGCCGGTGGTCCAGTTCGGTTCCAGCTTGGCGCCCTTGAACAGGAAGTTCTCCAGGACCTGCTGGCCGTAGGCCGAGTGCTTGACCTCCGGGTGCCACTGCACGCCGTACAGGCACTTCTCTTCATTGGCGAACGCCGCAACTTCAGCGCCCGCCGTCGTCGCGAGTACTTCGAAGCCCTCCGGGGCTTCGTGCACGGAGTCGCCGTGGCTCATCCACGTGTTCTGGTGCTGGGGCATCCCCTCCAGCACGGACCGGCCTTCGCCAAGGATGGTGGTCTGCGTCGACCCGTATTCCCGCAGGCCGGTTTTGTCCACCTTGCCACCCAGGGCATTGGCCATCGCCTGGAAGCCGTAGCAGATGCCGAAGACCGGGACGCCCGCCTCGAAGAGGTCAGCCCCGACGCTCGGAGCGCCGTCGGCGTAGACACTGGAGGGTCCGCCCGAGAGGATGATAGCGGCAGGGTTCTTGGCCAGGAGCTGCTCGGTGGTGTAGGTATGCGGAACCACTTCCGAATACACATTTGCTTCCCGGACGCGGCGGGCAATCAGCTGCGCGTACTGGGCACCGTAGTCAACAACCAGCACCGGCTTCTGGGAAGTCTGGGATGCAGTGGGAGTAGTCACCGTCCTAGACTACTTTGCGCCGTTGCCCCGACGCACCTTGAGAGGCCCCGCTGTGACGCACGAAACGTCACCCGCCGGCCTAGTAGCGGCTGGCCGCCTCCGGGTTGGCTGCGAGCTCGGCCTCCACCTCGGCGTGGAATTTCTTCTCCACGATGAAGGACAGGAACGGCACCACGCCGCCGAGCGCCAGCAGGATCATCTTAACGAAGGGCCAGCGCATGAGGGTCCACAGCCGGAAGTTCGACATGAGGTACACCACGTACATCCAGCCGTGGACGATCAGCACGGTCACGGACAGGTTCACGCCGCCGAGGACGCCCTTGGGTTCGGCGTCGGCAAATCCAAACCCGAACGGCTGGCCGGTCACGGCGTTGGTTCCGCCGGCGAACAGGTACTGGCCGAAGCCGTAGCGTGCCACCAGCTCCGCACAGAGCAGCAGCAGCATGGCACCGGTGAGGTAGGCCATGACCTTGTAGAACTTCAGGGCAGAGCGGATCTGCGCCTGCGTGCCGCCGAAGCGGCGCTTCTTCGCTCCCGCTCCCGTTGAGTTCGACGGCTGCACGGCAGGCTTGGGTTCAATCATGGCTGTACCTTTTGTTGGGTCTCGTTTGGTTGGGTGGGTTCCGGTCCGGCATGGCCGTGGTCCTCGTGCTCCTCGAGGCTGCGCTGGTAGTCGTCCTTGACCAGCCGCCACCAGATGAAGAGGGCGAAACCGGCGAAGACGATCCATTCCACGGAATAGAAGAGGTTGAGCCAGTTGACCTTTGCCGGCGGAGGCTGGGCGCCGATGTTGAGCGGTTCGAGGCCACCCGCTACGGCGGCAGCACCGACGTCGGATGTTCCGGAAATCTCGGCCGTGGCGGAAACGAAGGCAGGGTAGCTGCTGACGTTCCAGACGTTGATGAGCTCGGCCACGGAAACGGCGGATGCCTGTCCCTGCGCGGGGGCCTTCCCGGGAACAGGCGCCTCGGACGGCAGGAGCCGTCCGGTCAGGCGGATAGTGCCCGACGGCGGGTCTTCGGCTTCGGCTGGGTCAGCCACCCAACCGCGGGCCACCGGTATCCAGGTTTTCGAGGACACTGCCGCGCCCTTGAGTGCCGGGGCGCCGTCGACGGCGAAGGCCGACACAACCCAGTAGCCGGTCTTCCCGCTATGGAGCCGGCCCGGAATGATCACCTGCTTGGCGGCGTCATAGCTGCCCGTGGCCGTGACCATCTGATCGGCGACGGAGCCACGGAAGAATTCCCCGGGCTGCAGCAGCCCCGTGAGCTCCTTGACTTCCTCGGTGGTCGGGCTGACCGGCACCTCGGGCTGCGTGGATCTGCCGAACTGCCACTGGCTGAGCAGCACGAACACACCGGAGACGACGATCGCAAAGACCAGGCCTGCGATCCACCGGGGCTGGAGGGCTGTTTTCCACACCCCTTAACCGTACTTCGTCTCTGTGTAGAACAACGAAACGGCTGGTGGGGACTGGGACGCTCAGTGGTCGAAGAACACCAGGCTCGAGTTGATCAGCTCCGCGATCACTTCTGCGTCGTAGGCCCTGCGCAGCGAGTCCCGGAAGGATTCCTTGGAGAGGGACCTGGCGAGCGTGGCCAGCACTTCCAGATGGTCAGAGAACGAGCTCGCGGGCGTGGCGATGAGCAGCACCACGTCGGCCGGACCGTCGGCGGCGCCGAAATCGAGGGCCCTTCCGTACTTGGCAATGCCAATGGCGATGGACGTCCGCGAGACAAATTCGCTGCGGGCGTGGGGCAGCCCCACTCCCCCGGGAAGGCCCGTGGCCAGCTGGTGCTCGCGGGCGTTGACGTGCTCCAGGAAGCCTGCAAGGTCCGAGATCCGGCCGGCGTCGTAGAGTCGGCGGGCAAGCTGCTGTGACGCATCCAGCTTGTCCGTCGCGTCCATCTCCAGAATCACCATGTCCGGTGTGGTGAGCTCCGCATCGTAACGGTCCAGTGCTTCCGCCAAGTGGTGTCCCTTCGGTGAGGCGTGGGCCCCTTGCGCGGCGGATAGCGAAATCAGCGCAGCGGCACGATGTCCTCTACACCCAGGCGGGCAGCGTCTGCCGACTCGTCGTCCGGCTGCTGCTGGCTGAGTCTTTCGGCTTCCACCCGCGCAAGGTAATGCTTGATTTCGCTTTCCCGCTGCGCATCGCTCCAGCCAAGAATTTCTCCCATAAGTTTAGCGACTACCGGCGCAGCAGAAACACCACGGTCCCAGGACTCGATGGAAATGCGGGTTCTCCGGGTCAACACGTCCTGCACATGCCTGGCACCTTCATGGCTGGCCGCATAGACAGCCTCGGCCTGCAGGTAGTCGTCTGCTCCGGGCAACGGCTCCGCGAGGTCCGGGTTGTCGTGGATGAGTGCCAGCACTTCCGGCGTCATGGCCCCGTACCGGTTGAGCAGGTGTTCCACGCGCGCCACATGGACGCCGGTTTCCTCGGCGGTCCTGTTGCGCCGGTTCCACGCCGCCTTGAAGCCGCTGGCGCCCAGGAGAGGAATGGTCTCCGTGCAGCTCGGCGGCACGCGTTCGTCCATGCTCCGTGTGGCCTCGTCCACGGCGTCCTTGGCCATGACGCGGTAGGTGGTCCACTTGCCGCCGGCCACCACGACGAGGCCGGGCAAGGGATGGGCCACGACATGCTCGCGGGACAGTTTGGCCGTGGAGTCATTCTCCCCCGCCAGCAGCGGCCGCAGGCCCGCGTAGACGCCCTCCACGTCCTCGCGTGTCAGCGGTCGCTTGAGGACGGCATTCACGTGCTCGAGCAGGTAGTCGATGTCCTTGCTGGACGCCGCCGGGTGTGCCTTGTCCAAGTGCCAGTCGGTGTCCGTGGTGCCGATGATCCAGTGCCTTCCCCAGGGGATGACGAACAGCACGGACTTCTCGGTGCGCAGGATGAGGCCGACGGTGGACTGGAACCGGTCCCGCGGAACCACCAGATGGATGCCCTTGGAGGCACGGACCTTGAGCTGGCCGCGCTCGGTGATCATGGCCTGGGTTTCATCCGTCCAGACGCCGGTGGCGTTGATGACCTGCTTGGCCCGGATTTTGAAGCTGGAGCCGTCCTCATGGTTGACCACCTTGGCGCCCACCACGCGTTCGCCTTCGCGGAGGAAGTCGACGACGGCCATCTGGTTTACGGCATGGGCACCGTAATGGGCGGCCGTGCGGACGAGGTTGGCCACGTATCTGGCGTCGTCCACCTGCCCGTCGTAATACCGGATGGACCCCACGAAGGCGTCGTCCTTGAGACTCGGCGCCGCCCGCAGGGTGCCGCGCCGCGTCAGGTGCTTGTGGAACGGGACGCCGCGCTTGTGGCCTCCGGAGATGGACATGATGTCGTAGAGGGCGATGCCCGCCCCGACATAGGGCCGCTCCAGGAACGGCTTGGTCAGCGGATAGAGGAACGGCACCGGGCGGGCGAGGTGCGGCGCCAGCTCCGACAGGAGCAGCCCGCGTTCCTGCAGCGCCTCCTTGACGAGCCCAAAGTCCAGCATCTCCAGATACCGGAGCCCGCCATGAATGAGCTTGGAGGAGCGAGAGGAGGTGCCCGCCGCCCAGTCGCTGGCTTCCACGATGCCGACACTGAGACCCCGTGTGATCGCGTCGAGGGCAGCGCCGCAACCGACGATACCGCCGCCGACGATGAGGATGTCGAGTTCCTTGCCAGGCTGCGTCGTGGCCTTGAGTGCCGCGACGGAAGCTTCCCTGGCCTCCGGCCCCAGGGCTCCCCTGGGTGCGGTCGAACCGCCGGCGAAACTGGTCATGATGCGCCTCCTACCTCATCGAACGTCGTAGTTCACCAGACTACTTGTTACCCCTGCCGATGGGCAGGGCGCGCCGAGGGCCGGAGGGGTCACAACCCCGCGTAGGGCGACACAACGACGTCGACCCGCTGGAACTCCTTGAGGTCCGAATAGCCGGTGGTCGCCATGGACCGCCGCAGCGCCCCGATCAGGTTCGACGTGCCGTTGGTGTGGTGGCCGGGGCCGAAGAGTACCTCTTCGAGGGGACCCACGGTACCGACGTTGACGCGGTCGCCGCGTGGCGATTCGAGGTGGTGGGCCTCCTGGCCCCAGTGCCAGCCCCTGCCCGGTGCTTCGTCGGCCCGGGCCAGTGCGGTGCCGAGCATGACGGCGTCGGCGCCCATGGCGATCGCCTTGACGATGGCGCCGGAACTGCCCATTCCGCCGTCGGCAATCACGTGGACGTACCGTCCGCCTGATTCATCCATGTAGTCCCGGCGCGCGGCCGTGACGTCCGAAATGGCGGAAGCCATGGGCGAGTGGATCCCCAAGGCCCGACGGGTGGTGCTGGTGGCGCCGCCGCCAAAACCGACGAGGACACCGGCAGCACCGGTGCGCATGAGGTGCAAAGCGGGCGTGTAGCCCGCCGCGCCGCCCACAATCACGGGCACGTCGAGTTCGTAGATGAACTGCTTGAGGTTCAGCGGTTCGTGGTCTTTGGACACGTGCTCGGCGGAGACCGTGGTTCCGCGGATGACAAAGATGTCGACGCCGGCGGCCACCACGGTTTTGTAGTGTTCCTGTGTGCGCTGGGGCGTCAGCGATCCGGCGACCGTAACGCCTGCGGCCCGGATTTCTGCCAGCCGGGACGTGATCAGGTCAGGCTGGATCGGCGCCCGGTACAGCTCCTGCATCTTTCGGGTGACGGCGGGGCTGTTCCTTTCGTCGTCGAGCTCGGCGATCTGGTCCAGAACCGCTTGCGGGTCCTCGTACCGGGTCCAGAGCCCTTCGAGGTCCAGGACTCCCAGTCCGCCGAGCCGGCCGAGGGCGATGGCCGTCGCGGGCGACATGGCGGAGTCCATCGGAGCGGCGATGACCGGCATATCGAACTGGTAGGCATCAATCTGCCACGAGACGGAAACGTCCTTGGGATCACGCGTACGACGGTTGGGGACGATCGCGATGTCATCCAGGGAGTAGGCACGACGCCCACGCTTGCCACGGCCAATCTCAATCTCGTAAGTCACGTGACCACTTTACTTGACCGGTGCCGACTCCCTGGCTCAGCTGCGATTCGAACATCCTGAAGTAGCGTCCGTGCAGCGCCACGAGTTCCTTGTGCGTGCCCTGCTCCACGATCCGGCCGTCCTCCAGCATGTAGACGATGTCCGCTTTCTCGATGGTGGCAAGGCGGTGGCTGATGGCGATGATGGTGCTGCTCCGGTCCGAGAAGAGCCGGGTGAAAATGCGGTGCTCGGCCAGGGCGTCGATCGCGGAGGTCGGCTCGTCCATCACCATGAAGGAGGCGTTCCGGTAGAAGTTGCGGGCCATCGCCAGCCGTTGCCACTGCCCGCCGGAGAGGCCGCTCCCCTTCCGTCCCCGCGGATCCTCCATCCAGTTGCTGACGTGGTTGTCCAGGCCGTTGGGAAGCTTGTTGATGAAGTCGAGCGCTTCGGCGTCCGCGGCGGCCTGGCGGATCCGGGCGTCGTCGCGGGGTGAGTCGACATCGCCGAAGAAGATGTTCTCCGCTGCGGTGGCAAACTCATACTTCAGGAACTCCTGGCTCAGGACCGCCAGATGGCGGTGCCATGAGGTGACGTCGACGGCGGCGAGGTCAACGCCGTCGAGCAGCACCTGTCCCGAATCGGGCCGGTAGAGCCCCGCCAGGATCCTGATCAGGGTGGACTTGCCGGCGCCGTTTTCCCCCACGATCGCGATGTGCTGCCCCTCCCTGATCGTCAGGGAGATGCCCTTGATGACTTCCAGCTCACTGCCGGTGTAGGTGAACCGGATATCGCGCAGTTCAACTTTTTCCGGCGCGTTGAGGAGCGGCGGCGAATGGTCGGAGTGCACCGGCAGCGCCATGAACAGCTCATAGTCCTTGAGGTTGGCGAGGTCCTCGTCGATGGAGCTGAGGGAGGAGACCAGGCTATTGGCGGTGGACAGCGCACGGCTGACGATCTGCTGCACGTACAGAAACTGCCCCACCGGCTGGGCCCGGGCGATGATCTGGCCCACCACCCAGATCAGGGACACCACTTCCGCGCCGTACTGCAGGGCGTCCGCCGCCAGCTGTTTCGGGATGTAGCGCTTCTGGAAATCAAGCCGGCGCCGCTCGTCCGCGTCGCGCAGCCGGGAGCGCAAGTCCATGAGGTAGCCCACTATCCCGTACAGCCGCATTTCGGCGATGTGCTGCGGGCGCAGGAGGTTGGTCTCGATCATCCTGCGCTGGCGGCGGGAATCCACCTGGGTGTTCCAGTGGGCAATCTGCTCGCGGGACAGTTTGAACTGCAGGTAGACACTGGGCACGATGGCGACCAGGACGATCACGGCGATCCACCAGCTGACCAGCAGGAGGGCGCCCACCGCCAGGATCACGGAAACCAGCTGCGTGAAGATCGCGGCGATCCGGTCCAGGACCCTGGCATACGAATCAGAGAACCTCTTGGCGCGGTCGTAAAGGTCCACGGTTTCTTTGTCGTCGTAGCGCCAGAACTCCAGGGCCAGGAAGCGCTCATACATGAGGTCGCCCACGATGGCGCCCACCCTGAAGCTCATGAGCTGCTGGATGTAGCGGTCCACGCTGCTGAAGCCGCCCCAGAACAGGCCCAGGGCCGCCGTGATGATGACATAGACGACGGCCTGCTGGCCCGCGGCCGCGTCGCCGGAATACGCCGCGGCCAACGCCGTGGTGGTCAGGGCTGCGAAGTATGTTGTGACGAGGGGCAGCGTCGCGGAAATCAGCGAGCCCGCGACTTTCATCACGACCGCCGCCGGCGACGCCCGGAAACTGACCCGCAGCACCTGAGCCACGGCGCGGGCGTAGGGCCTTACCGCCAGCTTGCGCCGGGGCTCCCGTTTGGGGTTGAGTTCGGCGGGATGGCGTGGTGCGGACATGGCTTCAGCCTAGTCCGCACCACGGGTGGGCCCACGGCGCCCGGGTTCCCTGGCCGCAGCGAAGCAAGATCAGGGAGGCGCCGGTGGGCCCACGGCGCCCGGGTTCCCTGGCCGCAGCGAAGCAAGGTCAGGGAGGCGCCGGGGATTAGCGTGAGCCGTAGTTCGGCGCCTCGACGGTCATCTGGATGTCGTGCGGGTGGGATTCCTTCAGGCCTGCCGGGGTGATCCGGACGAACTTGCCGCGCGCCTTCAGTTCCGCGATGGACGGGGAGCCCACATAGAACATGGTCTGGCGGAGGCCGCCCACGAGCTGGTAGGCGACAGAGGCCAGCGGCCCGCGGTAGGCCACGCGGCCTTCGATGCCCTCGGGGATGAGCTTGTCGTCACCGGAGACGTCAGCCTGGAAGTAGCGGTCCTTCGAGTACGACGTGTTCTTGCCGCGGGACTGCATGGCGCCCAGCGAGCCCATGCCGCGGTAGCTCTTGAACTGTTTGCCGTTGACGAAGATCAGCTCGCCCGGTGACTCGTCACAGCCGGCCAGCAGGGAACCGAGCATCACGGTGTCGGCACCGGCGACCAGCGCCTTGCCGATGTCGCCCGAGTACTGGAGGCCGCCGTCGGCGATCAGCGGAACGCCGGCCGGAATGGCAGCCTTGGCGGACTCGTAGATGGCGGTGATCTGGGGAACGCCCACACCGGCCACTACACGGGTGGTGCAGATGGAGCCCGGGCCGACGCCCACCTTGATGCCGTCGGCTCCGGCGTCGATGAGCGCCTGGGCGCCTTCGCGCGTGGCTGCCTGGCCGCCGATGATGTCCACGTGTGCCGCGACGGGGTCCGACTTGAGCCGGCGGATCATGTCCAGCACGCCCTGGGAGTGGCCGTTGGCAGTGTCCACGAAGAGGGCGTCCACGCCGGCGTCGACGAGCTTCATGGCCCGCTCCCAGCCGTCGCCGAAGAAGCCGATGGCGGCACCGACGCGCAGCCGGCCCTCGTCATCCTTCGTGGCCAGCGGGTACTGCTCGGCCTTCGTGAAGTCCTTGGTGGTGATGAGGCCCTTGAGGCGGCCCTGCTCATCAACGAGCGGCAGCTTCTCGATCTTGTTGGTTGCCAGCTTGTGCGACGCTTCATCGCGGCTGATCCCCACGTGGCCGGTGACCAGCGGCATCTTCGTCATGACGTCGCTGACGAGTCGGATCGGGTAGTCCGATTCCGGCACGAAGCGGGTGTCCCGGTTCGTGACGATGCCGAGCAGCCGGTTGCCCTCGTCGACCACCGGCAGACCGGAAACGCGGTACTGGGAGCAGAGATCGTCGAGCTCCTGCAGCGTGGCCTCGGGGCGGATGGTCAGCGGGTTGGTGATCATGCCCGACTCGCTGCGCTTGACGCGGTCCACCTGGTCGGCCTGGTCATCGATGGACAGGTTGCGGTGCACCACGCCCAGGCCTCCCTGGCGTGCCATGGCGATGGCCATGCGAGACTCGGTGACGGTGTCCATCGCGGCGGACAGCAGCGGAGTCTGCACCGTGATCCGCTTGGAGATCCGGGAGGACGTGTCGGCATCGGACGGGATGACGTCGGTGTGGCCGGGAAGCAGCAGGACGTCGTCGTAGGTCAGGCCAATGAAGCCGAAGGGGTCATGCTCGGGCTGGGTCATGAGTGCGCCTCTTACCTTGGGTATGGGTTCACGGGTAGGGGTTGCAGCTGATGACCAGCCCGTCATTACGGGACTGGCCTGTGCAGAAGTGTTGAATAAATTCTAGAACCTCCGCGGCGATCCCCATATTCCGGAACGGCTTTGTGAGCAATGGCACGCTGCGGTGGTGGCCGCCGCCGGTTTCTCGGAGCCTGCTATTTCCAGCCCGTGGCGGCCAGCAGCCGCTTCTCGAACATCGGGATCATGGACTGCACGTACGTCTTGGTGAGGTGGTTGTCATCCTTGTAGACGTAGACGTTGCCGACCACCGCCGGGCAGGTGCCGTCGGCGCAGATGAAGTCGCTCATGTCCATCAGGTGGAGCCCGTCCACCTTGCCCCGGTAGTCATCCAGGGGTGATGACAATGCGAGGGACTCGGCGAGCGGGGCGTTGCACTCGGGCGCCTGGGCTCCATGCTTTTGGACGCATTCCGGCATGTTGATGGGGAAGCGGGGGTTGTCCCGGATGCCCACAACGTCGATGCCGGCGTCAGTGAACGGCTTGATGCCCTCCACGTAGCCGGGCACTTCGGTTTCGAACGGCGCCTCCTTGTGGGTCAGCGACGCCACCGTGAACACGGCATCCGGCCTGTGTTCCATCACGTAGGCGGCACTGGCCCGGTTGAACGCGTTGCACTCGGCATCGCGCTCCGGCGATTCCGCACCGAAACGGCAGTTGCCTTTCAGCAGCGTGACCACTTCCCAGCCGTGGTCCCGGGCGATCGGCCCCAGCGCGGCCATGTACTGCTGGGCGTGGGAATCCCCCAGCACCACAATGCGCTTCTTCACGTGCTCCGGCCGGCTGTTCTGCAGGCATCCCGAGAGGAGCGGGTCGGTGGGGACGTTTCCATCCGTGCACAGGCCGTCGATGTCGGCCCATTCGTTTTTCATGGCCGCGGGGGCAGGAATAACTGTGGCTTTCGGGGTGGGCTTCCCGGCGTTTTCGGGCGCGAGAGCGGCGGCGCCGGGGGTCAGTTCGCGCGGCTGCGCTGCGGCAGCCGCTTCGTCCGCCGTCAGCCTGGTCTGCCAGACGGCAACGGGGCCGGCCAGCAAGGCGCCGCAGGCAACGATCACGACGGCGGTCCGCCAGGCCCGCAACTGCGGCCAGTGCCATTCCCTCAGCGGCTTTTCCACGAAGCGGGTGGTGAGCACGGCAAGGACCACGGAGGCGGCCACGATGGCCAGGCCCTGCACCAGGTTGGGCTTGTCGATTCCAGTGCCGGCCAGCGCCAAAACCAGGAGCGGCCAGTGCCAGAGATACAGCGCGTACGAGTTATCCCCGAGTGCAACCAGCGGCCTGGAGCTCAGGACCCGGTCCACGCCGAACCGGCTGCCGCTCTGGCCCGCGACGATGATGGCTGCGGCCGCCAGCGTGGGCCACAGGGCGATGAAGCCTGGAAAGGACCGGTCCACGGTCAGCACCAGGCCGCAGGAGATCATGGCCGCCAGCCCGGCCCAGCCCAGCACCACGCGCATTGCCTTGCCCGGCTTCAGATATGGCAGGGACAGCGCCAGCAGCGAGCCGAGCGCGAACTCCCAGAGCCTGGTCCGGGTGTCGAAGTAGGCGTAGGCCTGGTTGGTGGCGGTCTGCTCGATGGAGAAGATCAGGGACGCGATGAAGATGCCGGCGAAGGCCACGAGCAGGATGAGCCGGTAGCTGATGTCCCGCCGGCGCCTGAGCAGACGCCACACGAGGGCGGCCCCGGCGAAGATAAGCGGCCACAGAATGAACACCTGGCCCTGGATGGACAGGGACCAAAAATGCTGCAGCGGGCTGGCCCCCGCGTGGTTCTGCGCGTAGTAGTCCACCGCGGTGTCCGCGAGCAGCCAGTTCTGCCGGTACAGCAGTGAGGCCCAGGCCTCGTTGAGGACGTCCGGCCAGCGGCTCTGCGGAATGACCAGCCACGTGCCCGCCAGGACACCGAGAATCACCACGACGGCGGCAGGAATCAGCCGCTTAAAGAGGTGCAGCCAGTGGCTGACCAGGCGCAGTGGCCTGCCGCTTTCGACTTTGCGGACAAAGGACAGCGTGAGCAGGAAGGCTGAGATCAGCAGGAAGATATCCACGCCGCCGGAGACGCGTCCCAGCCATACGTGGTAGGTGACCACCATGAGGACGGCGAGGGCGCGGAGCCCCTGGACCTCGGGGCGGTAGCCCTGCTTGGCCTTGACCTGAGCGGAGCGCGGAACCTCACCGGCATGATGGCGTGACTCGTTCCCCCGCCGGCCCATCATTCTCGCTACTGGCACAGACAACCCCTCAAAGCCGGTGGCACAAAACATCTATGTTACCAATTCGTGATCTTTGCGGCCAAACCGGCAGCTGCGTGCGGCGTGTCCCTCGCCGGGGCCGGCCGCAGAATCACCCTGAAGGACCGGGATTTCCACAGCAGGGATTTCCACAGCAAAAGAGCCGGCCCAGCGATGCTGGACCGGCTCTTTCCTGGCGTTGCCGCCGTGCGGGGCTGCAGCCTAGTGGCTGTGGCCTGCGTGCTCGTCTTCCTCGGCAGGCTTCTCGGCAACAAGGGTCTCGGTGGTGAGAACCAGCGCGGCAATGGAAGCCGCGTTGCGGAGGGCTGCACGGGTGACCTTGACGGGGTCGATAACGCCCGCTGCGATCAGGTCCTCGTACTCGCCGGACTTGGCGTTGAAGCCGTTGTTGGTTTCGAGTTCGGCAACCTTCGCCGTGACAACGTAGCCGTCGTGGCCGGCGTTCTGGGCGATCCAGCGCAGCGGCTGGACCAGGGCGCGGCGGACGATTCCAACGGCAGCTGCCGCGTCACCTTCAAGGGCCGTCACTGCCGGGTCCTCGTCGAGTGCCTTCAGGGCGTGGATCAGCGCGGAACCGCCACCGGCCACGATGCCTTCTTCGAGGGCGGCGCGGGTGGAGGACACGGCATCTTCGATGCGGTGCTTCTTTTCCTTCAGCTCAACCTCGGTGGCAGCGCCAACCTTGATTACGCCGATGCCGCCGGCCAGCTTGGCCAGCCGCTCCTGCAGCTTTTCCTTGTCCCAGTCGGAGTCGGTGCGGGTCAGTTCGGCACGCAGCTGGGCAACGCGTGCCTCTACGTCCTCGGCCGAACCGGCGCCGTCAACGATGGTGGTGTTGTCCTTGGTGACCGTGATGCGGCGGGCGGTACCCAGCACCTCAAGGCCGACGGAGTCCAGGCTGAGGCCCAGCTCCGGGGAGACAACCTGTGCACCCGTGAGGGTGGCGATGTCCTGCAGCATGGCCTTGCGGCGGTCACCGAAGCCCGGAGCCTTGACGGCAACGACGTTCAACGTGCCGCGGATGCGGTTGACGATCAGCGTGGACAGGGCCTCGCCCTCGATGTCCTCGGCAATGATGAACAGCGGCTTGGAGCTCTGCAGAGCCTTTTCGAGCAGCGGCAGGAATTCCTGCACAGCAGAGATCTTGCCCTGGTTGATCAGGATCAGGGCGTCCTCGAGGACAGCCTCCTGGCGCTCCGCGTCGGTGACGAAGTACGGGGACAGGTAACCCTTGTCGAACTGCATGCCCTCGGTGAGGACCAACTCGGTCTGGGTCGTGGAGGACTCCTCGATGGTGATCACACCATCCTTGCCGACCTTGCCGAACGCTTCGGCCAGCAGCTCGCCGACCTCGTCGCTCTGCGCGGAGATCGCTGCCACGTTGGCCACCTGGGTGCCCTCGACGGGACGGGCGTTCTCGAGCAGGCGTGCAGCAACGGCTTCGACGGAAACCTCGATGCCGCGCTTGATCTGGCCCGGAGCGGCACCTGCAGCAACGTTGCGCAGGCCTTCCTTGACCAGGGCCTGCGCGAGCACGGTAGCCGTCGTGGTGCCGTCGCCGGCCACGTCGTTTGTCTTGGTTGCTACTTCCTTGGCCAGCTGGGCGCCAAGGTTTTCGTAGGGGTCATCCAGTTCGACTTCACGGGCGATGGTCACGCCGTCGTTGGTGATCGTGGGAGCGCCCCACTTCTTGTCCAGCACGACGTTGCGGCCGCGGGGACCAAGCGTCACCTTGACCGTGTTGGCGAGCTTGTCGATGCCGGCTTCAAGAGACCGGCGGGCAGCGTCGTTGAACGCAAGCTGCTTTGCCATGGTTTGTCCTTTCAAGACAGAACCCCGTGCTGCCGACCGGTCTGATGAAAACAGACAGGATCAGCGGCACGGGGATCCAGAGAGTTACTTAACGACGATCGCCAGAACGTCGCGGGCAGACAGCACGAGGTACTCTTCGCCGCCGGTCTTGACTTCAGTTCCGCCGTACTTGGAGTAGATAACGACGTCGCCGATGGCTACGTCGACCGGAACGCGGTTGCCGTCTTCGAAGCGGCCGGGGCCTACTGCGACAACTTCGCCTTCCTGCGGCTTCTCCTGCGCGGAGTCCGGGATGACCAGGCCGGAAGCCGTGGTCTGCTCGGCTTCGAGCGGGCGGACAACAATACGATCCTCAAGAGGCTTAATAGAGACCGACACTCGGACCTCTCCTTTTCGTCAGCAAATTCATGGGCAGTAAAACTGTGGTGCCTTGACAGCAGACCGTCGTCGCGGTGCCGGCAGCAGCCAGGCTGGCAGTTCTTCTTGTGTTAGCACCCTCCTAGGGAGAGTGCTAATGATGACTCTATGTAAGGGGTTAGCACTCGGTCAAGGTGAGTGCCAGATGTTCATCTGCGGTGAACACGCCAAAGCGCCGAAAAGCCGCTGTTCACCGGCCGGCGAGGGCGTCGAACCCGACATCCTCTCCGCCGTCGTCGTCGCTTTTTGGCGAATTCTTACGCTGGCGGACCAGTACGACGGCGGCCCCCGCTGCGGTCAGGGCCGAGGCCACCAGGACCACCACGCCTCCGACGCGTGCGCCCGAATACAGGTCCCGGATCTGGCGGGCTTCGTCGGTCGCATCGTGGATGTCCTTGCCGCCCACCGAGTAGACGGTGGAGTTGAACGAATCCAGCAGGAAGATGATCACCAGCAGCACGAGGCAGACGATGGCCACAGCCACCCCGGCAATCAGCGCCGGGCGCGCATACCGGAACAGTTGCTGGTAGCGGGCGACATCGGCGGGGCTAGCGGGAGAACCGGCAGGCTGACCTTGGCTGGGAGTTGCACTGAAATCCATTCAGTCCACCCTATCGGGCAAGCGCGCCGGTCCCTCCACTAGGCTTGAAGGCATGTCTGACGCACCGCAGGACCAGATCGCACAGCTCCTCACCGAAGAAGGATGGCAGCTGCTGGCCTCGCTGGGGCCCTACCGCGAGGATGAGTCCTTCGCCCTTAATTCCAGCCTCCGGAAGGAGGGGCACTCCCCCGATCTGGTGTCGGCTGTGCTCACCCAGTCCAGGCTGCGGACCAGGGCCGAAGCCAAATTCGGCGAATTCGCCCGCCAGATGCTCTTCACCCAGGCCGGCCTCGAGCAGGCAACCAGGCTCAATGTGGCGGCCAGGCATGCCCAGCGCTTCGCTGAGGCGGGTATACGCCACGTGGCCGACCTCGGGTGCGGCCTGGGCGCGGATGCCATGGCGCTGGCGTCGCTGGATATCGCCGTCACAGCCGTGGAGGTCGACGAAACAACGGCGGCGTGCGCCACCATCAACCTCATTCCGTTTCCGCACGCCACAGTGGTGCATTCGGATGCGACTTCCGTTCCCCTCGGTGACGCCGACGGCGTGTGGCTGGATCCGGCCCGGCGCACCACATCCACGTCCGGGACCAAGAGGATCTGGGACCCGGAGGCCTTCTCGCCGCCGCTGTCGTTCGTGGAATCACTCGCGGCGTCCGGACTTCCTGTGGGCGTCAAGATGGGGCCGGGCATGCCGCATGATTCCATCCCGGCCGGCTGCGAGGCCCAGTGGGTTTCGGTGGGCGGCGACGTCACCGAGGTAGCGCTCTGGTTCAACGCCGTTGCCCGGCCGGGGATCCGGAGGGCCGCCCTGCTGCTCGGTCCCCAGGGTGCCGCCGAATTCACCAGTGCGGAGGATTTCGACGGCGGCCCTGCGGCGCCGGTCGGGCCGGTCCAGGGATACATCTACGAGCCCGACGGCGCCGTGATCCGAGCGGGTCTCGTGGCCGACCTGGCCGTGCAGTTGGGCGGGCACCTCGTGGACGAGCACATCGCGTACATCTGCGCGCCGGCAGCAGTGGACACCCCCTTCGCCCGCGCCTACAAGGTCCTGGAGGTCATGCCGTACAGCGTGAAGGGGCTCAAGGCCTGGGTGAAGGAGAACGGCATCGGCGTGCTGGACATCAAGAAGCGCGGCACGTCCGTCACCCCCGAGGAGCTCCGGAAGCAGCTCCTCCCGGCGGGCAAGGGCAGTGGAAAGAAGGCCGGCAAAAAGACAGCCACCCTGGTCCTCACCAGGATCGGTGACGAGCGGGTGGCCGTCTCCGTGGAACCGGTCTAGGGCTGCGGCGCCCGGTGCTACTGGGCGCGAACGAACGCCTCGGCGTCCCGCACCTGCTGGTCGGTGGGGCGGATACCGGTGTACAGGACGAACTGCTCGAGCGCCTGGATGGTGGCCACTTCCGCGCCCGTGATGACCTGCTTGCCAGCTTCCCGGCCGGCCTTGATCAGCGGCGTCTCTGGCGGCAGGGCCACGACGTCGAAGACGACCTTCGCGGCTTGGACGGCTTCGATGGGGAATGACAGCGAGCCGGCCTCGGCACCGCCGGCCATGCCAATCGGCGTGACGTTGATGATCATGTCGGCCGTGGCGTCGCCCAGCTCGGCACGCCACTGGAATCCGTAGAGGTCCGCGAGCGCCCGGCCCGCAGCCTCGTTCCGGGCGACGATCGTGACATTTTTGAAGCCGGCGTCCCGCAGGGCGGCTGCGGTGGCCTTGGCCATGCCTCCCGCGCCCCTGAGCAGCACCGAGGATTCGCTGGGAACGGCGTTGCGCTCCAGCAGCTGCTCGATCGCCGTGTAGTCCGTGTTGTAGGCGGTGAGGCGGCCGCCGTCGTTCACTATGGTGTTCACCGAGTCGATGGCCTTCGCTGACGGGTCCATGGCATCGACGAGGGCGATCACGTCTTCCTTGTAGGGCATCGAGACGGCGCAGCCCCGGATGCCGAGGCCGCGGACGCCGGCGATCGCCTGAGCGAGGTCGGTGGGCGCGAAAGCTTTGTAGATCCAGTTCAGTCCGAGCTGGTCATACAGGTAGTTGTGGAAGCGGGTCCCGTTGTTGCTCGGCCGGGCCGAGAGCGAGATACACAGGGTCATGTCTTTGTTCAGAATCGGCACCCCTCCATTAAACGGGCATTCGCCCCGGCGGGCGGGACGGTGAGGGAATCGCTGAGTGTCGCGTGTCAGCGGCAGCCGGTGCCCTGGCGGTAGCGCCCGACGGCGGCCGGCAGATTGCCGGGGGCCGTCGCCTTGCCGGCCAGCACGGCCAGCAGCGCCTTGAAGGCCCCCGGCGTCCGTCCGAAGAGTGCCACCTTCGTGGGCGCGGTTGAGCGGGCCAGCGGCCAGGGAGCATCGAGGGCCACGGCGATGTCTCCGCCCGCCGGGGCGCCGCCGTAACCGATGAGGCTCACCAGCGGGCCGGCACCAAGCGTGATGCCTGCCTCCCTAGCGGCCGCGGCAAAGTGTGCCCGGTCCTGGGCGGTGCCGCCGGACAGGCGGAGCCGGCCGGGCACCAGCGGCCCCCGGCACGGGCCCGAAAGAACGGTGACGGCAGCGGCAGATACCTTTGCCGAAACGCCCTCCGCGCTGCCCGGGGCGGCCCCGTGCTGCCGGGGAGCGGTGCGGGCGCGCCAGATCATCATGGTCACCACCCGGCGGGCGGCTTCCTCCAGCCGGGGCTGCGGAAGCCTGCCAGCCCCGACGGCGTTCACGATGGCGGAGTGGGCCGCGCTCACGTCGGCCGGCATCAGCAGGAGGTCCGCGCCGGCGGCAAGTGCTGCCGGGGCTTCGGATCCGCGGGGATACCGGGCGCTCACCGCCTTCATGTTCAGGGCGTCCGTGACGGCCACTCCTTTGAAACCCATCCCCCGCAGGGCTGCATAGCTTGCCTTGGACAGGGACGCCGGAACGCCCGGCTCAAGGGCGGGGACGGCGATGTGTCCGGTCATGATCATCGGGGAGCCGGCCGCGATGGCAGCCTGGAAGGGCCTCCAGTCCCGGGCCTTCAGCTGTGCCGTCGTCGCTGTCTGGACCGGCAGGTCCTTATGGGAATCGACGGTCACGGAACCATGACCGGGAAAATGCTTGACGGAGGACAGCACGCCGGTTGCCAGCATGCCTCGGGAGAAGCCGATGCTCAGGTTGCCCGCCGCCGTCGGATCGGACGACATGGAACGGGCGCCGATCGTGGGGTCGGCCGGACCGAGGGTGGTGTCCGCGGTCGGAGCGAAGTCCACGGTGAACCCAAGGCCGGCGAGTTCTCCGGCCAGGGCCTTGCCCGCCTCGGTCGCCAGCGGCACGCTTCCGGCTGCCCCGTAGCTCATGGGCGCCGGCCATCGGGTGAGAGGGACACCCAGCCTGGACACCATTCCCCCTTCCTGGTCCACGGCAATCAGCCCGGGCCACGTCCTGCCGCCGGATCGGGATGCCTCGCCCAGCCTCCGGGTGGCGGCCATCATGCCCCGCACGTCAACGTGCCCAGCGGCAGTGAGGGGCACGTTGTCGCCCATGATGATGGAGCCGGCAAGATGCAGCCGCTCCACGGTGGCGGCCTGGGTTTCGTGGTTGAGACCTGAGTAGAACGGCAGGAGCACCTGCCCGGCCTTCTCGCTCAGCGTCATTCGGCTCACGGCTGCCGCCGCCGCATCCTGATCACGTTGCTGCGGCCCCCAGCCCAGGGGCGCAGAACCCTTCCCGGCCGCAGTCTTCGGCGGGGCTGCCGGCCGCGGGGGTGCCGCCGTCGTCTGCTGTTGCCGGAAACTGGGCGTTGCCGGCGAACTGGGCGTCGCGGTGGAACCGGACGTTTCCGTTGGAGGCGACGGCGGTGCGGACGTGCAGGATGCCGACGCGAGCAGTACCGCCACAGCTGCTGCAGCCGCGGCTGGCCTGTTATTGGGTCTGTTGTTGGAGGGGTTGACGGAAGACGCTCTGTGAAAACTGTCACGCGCACTCTGTAGCCAGGCCATCATTCCGATGCTACCCCTGCACTAGACTTGAAAGACCGTTCGCCTGCCAGCCGTTCTGCCAGAAGCGGCCAGCAACCGGACAGCAGAAGAGCGAGAGGAACACATGAAGATTGATTTCGCTTCATCCCGGCAATCAACTCTTGGTGTGGAATGGGAACTCGCGCTGGTTGATGCGCAGACCGGTGAACTTGCCTCCGTGGCGAACCAGGTCCTGCGGGGAGTCGCTGCGAAGCACCCGGAACTGAACGAGGACGACGAGCACCCGCACATCAAGCAGGAACTGCTGCTGAACACGGTGGAACTGGTCACTGGGATCTGCGAAACCGCCGGCGAAGCGAAGGAGGACCTGAACAGGTCCCTTGCCGCCGTCCGTGAAGTCACGGACCCCATGGGCGTTGAGGTGTTCTCCGCAGGAAGCCACCCCTTCAGCCCTCCGCAGCTGCAGACGGTCACGGACAAGGAACGGT
Source organism: Arthrobacter sp. B2060 (assembly GCF_059090445.1). NCBI lineage: Bacteria > Bacillati > Actinomycetota > Actinomycetes > Micrococcales > Micrococcaceae > Arthrobacter > Arthrobacter sp. B2060. Next base: position 23,646 of record NZ_JBNHFR010000005.1, on the reverse strand, counting down.
ACGCCAAGCTGATCGACCGCACCCAGTGGTGGGGCCGCCAGATGGTGATCTACGGCGTCCACGTCCACGTGGGGATCGACCGGCGGGACAAGGTGCTCCCGGTCCTCGACGGCCTGGTCAACTACTTTCCGCACTTCCAGGCGCTGTCCGCATCGAGCCCGTTTTGGGGCGGCGAGGACACCGGCTATGCCTCCCAGCGAGCCCTCATGTTCCAGCAGCTGCCCACGGCCGGATTGCCCTTTCAGTTCCCCAGCTGGGAAGAGTACGAATCCTACGTCCAGGACATGTTTACCACCGGCGTGATCGACACACTTTCCGAGATCCGCTGGGACATCCGGCCGGTGCCGAACCTGGGCACCATTGAGATGCGCATCTGCGACGGCCTTGCGACCTTGGAGGAAGTGGGCGCCGTGGCCGCCCTCACCCAGTGCCTGGTCCACGAATTCTCCACCACGCTGGACAGCGGAGGCACCATTCCCACTATGCCTCCATGGCACGTCCAGGAAAACAAATGGCGTGCCGCGCGGTACGGGATGGAGGCCATCATCATCCTGGACGCGCAAGGCAACGAGCAGCTCGTCACCGACCACGTGCTCGAAACACTGAACCGGCTCGAACCCATCGCGGCAAAGCTCGGCTGCCCGGATGAGCTCGCCGACGTCGAGAAGATCATTAAACGCGGGGCCGGGTATCAGCGCCAGCGCCGTGTGGCCGCCGAAAACGGCGGGAACCTCCAGGCCGTGGTGCTGGACCTGGTGAAGCAGATGCGGAACGGCCCCACCGCCTAGCCAGGTCGTTACAGCTAAGCGGCGCCTCGCCCTAATTTAGGAGGCGCGAGGCAGCCGTTCTGATTGGCTGCTTCCCGGCAGCGGCGGTGCCGTGGAGTAGTAACTGTGCCCGGTGGGTGTCTGCACTTTGATCATGTGCCGCGGACCGGGCCGGGGCTGAGAGCTCCAGCCCGGGCTTTCTTTAGTGTGGTTGCACGCTTCGCACAGACCTGCGCCGTTGGCGAGAGTGGTCGTCCCGCCGCCGTGCCAGGGGAGGATGTGGTCGTGATGCCGGATCGGGGCGTCGCAGTGCGGGGTGCGGCAGGTGTCATCGCGGGCCTGAATGAACCGCCGCAGCCCGACTGGGAACAGCCGCGCCCGGGAGTCCATCGCGACCAGTTCCCCGTTCCGGGGGCGGTGTAGAGGCGGCGGAGCCAGACCGTGTGATCTCCTCCGGATCCGGATTTGCCCTTGTTGGACTCCTGCCCGCCCGCCAAGTCTCCTGCCTGGATCAGGGAGCGGGCCCAGCCCTGCGCGCCAGGCAGCAACGCGGTCAGATACGTCATCGTGTCCGGGGCCGGACGCAGGCTCACACACCGCTCCGCACTCGCGTGCCTGGCCCGCTGGGTCACCGAGCGGGGATCCCGCCGCTATGAGGCGGCCTGGGCCGCGGCCGCGATCGCCCGGTCCCCGACGCCATCAAAGGTTCCGGCGTCGGCGGCCAGTTCCTCATCGACCTCGCACCGGTCAGCCGCCGACAGGCAGGCCGTTTCCTTCACCAGCAGCGTGGCGCGCCATTCGTTCAGCCAGCCCGCCTCCAAGGCAGCCAGGGTGTGGTGCATCTCGGTCACCAAGGCTTTCGCCAGGCCCAGCAGCCGGGAGCCGCGGGCGGCCGGTGATTCGTGCCGTGCAAGCGCGATTTGCGCGGCCACGTCCTGGCCCCGCTCCGCTGCCGGGACCCCGGCGTCGGCCTGCGCGCGGCGCTGGGCAGCGTCGAAGGCGACAGCGATCCTCGCCTGCAAACCGGCGACCGCCGACTTCAGCTCTTCCAGCCCGCGCAACTGGTCGATCAGCCCGGCGCCGTCGGCCGCCAGCGGCACCGACCCCACCCCGGCAACCAGGTCCTCGACACTCAGACAAGAATCAGCGGCACCTTCGGCAGCGGCACGTTCAGCGGCACAGGACACGGCGGCACTGGGGAGAGGGGCAATCCGGTAAGTCGCAGCTGGAACGGCGGCACCGGGAAGGGCGCCACCACGTGGCGCCGCGGCCAGCTTCAACCGGGCTTCCCGATTGTCGTCCATAGACACAGTGTTCCAGCGACCCCTGACATTAAAGGGGGCCCGACATTCAAGACAACACCAGATACTCAGCGTGGACGGCGGGGACGGGCGCGACCTGGTCGTGGTCGGCGCTCCGTTCCCAACTGCTCCGGTGCTAGGCCCGGGCAACCGTTCTGACAGGCTCGGACGCCGGCGCTGACACGGTGGTCACAGGCATGGATGAATCCGGGGCGAAGGCGATGCCGCTGGGCTCAATCCCTGCCATCACCAGCTGCGCACCGAGGGCCGCCACCATCGCTCCGTTGTCCGTGCAGAGATCCAGCGGAGGGACGTGCAGCGTGATGCCTGCGGCGGAGCAGCGCTGTTCCGTGAGCTGGCGGAGCCGCGAATTGGCTGCCACGCCGCCACCCAGCAGGACGTTGGTGATGCCCTGCTCACGGCAGGCAAGGACGGCCTTGGACGTGATGACATCAACCACAGCTTCCTGGAACGCCGCCGCTATGTCCGCCACGGGGACGGGTTCGCCTTGCGCCTCGAACTGCTCCACACAGCGGGCGACGGCCGTCTTCAACCCGCTGAAGGACCAGTCGTAGCGGTGGGGGCCGGGCTCCTCGGCGGTGCCCATGTACTTGGGCTGGGTGAGTCCCCGCGGGAAGCGGATAGCCTTCGCGTTGCCCTCACGGGCGATCCGGTCAATGGCGGGACCGCCTGGGTACCCCAGGCCAAGGATCCTTGCCACCTTGTCGTAGGCTTCGCCGGCGGCGTCGTCAATCGTGGAACCGAGCATTTCGACGTCGTTAGTGATGCGTCCGATCCGCAGGATTTCGGTGTGGCCGCCGGAGACGAGCAGGGCGCCGAGATTCCCGGGCAGTCGGGCTCCGGCTTTGGCGTCCAGCAGGCCCACGCCCACGTGGGCCACGAGGTGGTTGATGGCGTACAGCGGCTTTCCCGTGGCCACGGACAGTGCCTTCGCCGCGCACACGCCCACCATCAGGGCGCCCGCCAGTCCGGGACCGGAGGTGACGGCGATGGCGTCGATATCGGCCAGGGTCACGTTGGCTTCGGCGAGCGCTGCCTGGAGCGTGGGCACGAAAGCATCGAGGTGGGCGCGGGAGGCGATCTCCGGGATGACTCCGCCGAACCTGACGTGTTCGTCCATGGAGGAGGACACAGTGTTGGTCAGGAGATCCGTTCCCCTGACGATCCCGACGCCTGTTTCGTCGCAGGAGGACTCAATGCCGAGCACGAGCGGCTGGGAACGGTTCATTGCTTGTCTGCCTCCGTGGGGGTGGTCTGGGCGTGCTGCCCGGCGTCAGGCTGTCCGGAGCCGGATTGGCTGGCCTCCCCGCGAACCGGGTCCTGGTGCACCGTGTCCTGGTGCACGATGTCCTGGTGCACGGCGAGGACATCGGCCAGCTCGAGCCTCATGATCAGGGCGTCGACGCCGTCGCGGTAGTACCTCCGCCGGACGTGGATCTGCTCAAATCCGAACCGCCGGTAAAGCTGCTGCGCACGGGGGTTGTCGGCCCGCACCTCAAGCAGCACGTCCGCTGCGCCGCGCCGCCGGCCCTCGCTGATGAGTTCCGTGAGCAGGGCGGTTCCGATACCCCTGCCTTCGTATTCCGGGACGACGGCGATGGTCTGGACGTCCGCGATCGGCTCGATGCACATCAGGCCGGCGTAGCCGACGATGCCGTCCGCTGCCTCTGCCACCAGGTAGCGTCGGGTCTCGGGCTGGGACAGCTCGTTCACGAACATCTCCAGCGGCCACGCGTCCACGGGAAAGAGCCGCACCTCCAGCGCATGGACTGCCGGAATATCGGCGGGCACCATGTCCCGCATCGATATGCCCGGGCCGATCAGCGGCTCCTGTCCGGACTGGCCGCTCACAGGGCACGCTTCCGCGGGCCGGGTACCTGTGCATCGGATTCACGGAGGTAGAGGGGCGTGGAGTCAGGGAGTTCCTCCCCTCCCGCCAGGCGCACCAGGGCGAACTGCCCCAGGTACAGCGCATCCGGCTGCTCCGCGCTGAAATCCGGGTCCGCCCGCAGGACGTCGGCGTAGAGGCCGGCACCGGCCCCGTAGGCAGGGAGGTCGGGAAGGTCCGAGGCGAAGCCCACGTGCGGTCCGTCCACAAGCCTGGGGAGCTGCCCCTCCTGCAGCGTGTACCGTGCCCAGTACACCTCTTTGCGCCGGGCGTCGGTGGCCACCAGGAACTCCCCCGGGGCGTCGGTGGACTCGGCCACTTCCAGGGCAACGGCGTCCAGGCTCATCAGCCCGTGCAGCGGCTTGCCCCAGGCAAAGGCAAGGGTCCTGGCGGTGGCGATCCCTGAGCGGAGCCCGGTGAAGGGACCAGGCCCGACGCCGACGACGATGGCGTCGATGTCCGCGCCCGTGACGTCGGCCTCGGCCAGCAGTTTCTCGATGCCCGGGGCGAGCACCTCGGCATGGCTGCGCGTGTCTTCGGTGGAAAAGCTGCCCACCACTCCTTCGAGTGCATCGTCGGAAACCAGTGCGGCACTCGCCACGGCGGAGGTATCGATCGCAAGGATGAGCATCAGGAGATCCCTTCGGATGCCAGGTTCAGGACCGGCTGGTCGGCCCAGCGGGGGCCGAAGCCGCGGATGATGATGGTGCGGGGCTCGTCGTCGTCCTCGGCGTCGAAGTCCAAAACGCCGTCCGTCTCCGGCGCCCCGACTGCCCCGTTTCCGGTTGAACGGTGAAGTTCCACCTCAAGGCGGCTGTCGCTCAGGTGCTCCACCCGGTCGCGCCCCCACTCCACCACGGTCACAGATGAGTCCAGCGTGTTTTCGAGGTCGATGTCATCAATTTCCGACGCCGATCCCAGCCGGTAGGCGTCCACATGGACCAGGTCGGGACCACCGGGATTCGGACCGTCGGGAAGGTTGGGATGGATCCTCACCAGCACGAATGTGGGCGAAATGATGCCCTCCCGCACGCCCAGCCCTTCGCCAAGGCCCTGGGTGAACGTCGTCTTCCCGGCGCCCAGCTCGCCGGTGAGGACCAGCAGGTCCCCCGCCCGAAGCACCTCCGCGAGGGCCGCGCCGAGCGCGTGGGTCTGCTCCGCCGTCGTAACTTTCATGTTCCGGACCCAGCGAGGCGGGTCAGAGGCTGCCGGCACGCTCACAGCGCCGGCGTTTCGTTGATGAACGTGCGGGGCACGCGGGGACTGATCCGGGTGACGATCTCGTAGTTGATGGTGCCCGCGGCGCGTGCCCAGTCGTCGGCGGTGGGGCCGCCGTCAGCACCGTCGCCAAAAAGCTGTGCCTCGGCTCCAAGGACACTGTGCCCGCCAGCGGAGACGTGCCGCGGACCGAGGTCGATCACCATCTGGTCCATGGCAATCCTGCCCACCACCGGGTAGGTCACGCCCTCCACGCGCACCGGGCCGCCGGTCGCCACGCGGGGCACGCCGTCCGCATAGCCGAGGGGGATGAGTCCCAGCGTGCTGGCACCGGAGGTGTGGTAGTTGAAGCCATAAGAAACGCCCTGGCCAGCGGGGACGTCCTTGCAGTGGGACACCACAGTGCGCAAGGTCATGGCCGGGCGGAGCCCCAGTTCGGCGGACGTCTGCCCCTCGAAGGGTGAGAGTCCGTAGATGCCCAGGCCCACACGGACGAGGTCAAAGTGCGTGTCCGGCCGGGACAGCGTGGCCGGGGTGTTCGCCAGGTGCCGGACTTCCGGGTCCACTCCGGCGTCCTCGGCGATGGCGAGTACCTCGCGGAAGGCCGCAAGCTGGTCGTCGGTTTCCGGCCGCTCGGGTTCATCGGCCACGGCGAGGTGCGAGAAGATGCCCACCACGCGCAGCAGGCCCTGGTCCTGGTATTCCACGGCTTCGCCCACGAGGCGGTCCCACACCTCCACGGGGGCGCCGTTCCGGCCAAGGCCGGTGTCCACTTTCAGGTGGACGCGCGCCGGGCGCTCCTGCTCCCGGGCGGCGGCAACGATCCGGTCCAGCTCCCAGCCCGAGCACCCAATGTCGACGCCGGCGGCCACGGCAGCGCCGAAGTTGCTTTCCGGCGTGTGCAGCCAGGCAAGCAGCGGCGCGTCGATGCCGGCCGCGCGGAGGGCGAGCGCCTCGGAGATGTGGGCAACGCCCAGCCAGCGGGCTCCCGCTTCAAGGGCGGCCCGGGCCACCGGTACGGCACCGTGGCCGTACGCGTCGGCCTTGACCACAGCCATGACGTTCGCAGGGGACGCGGCAGCGGCCAGCCTCCGGACGTTGTGCCGGATGGCCTCCAGATCCACGATGGCGGACCGTTCCTGGGAGGACCGCTCCTGGGAGAGCGGCGGCACCGGCCCTGCTGCCGGGGGGAGGTCTCCTGTTGCTGCGGGGTAATTCACTCTAGTGATTCTAGTGCTGGCGTCCGGGGCCGGATAATTCCTGCCCTGGGCGGCGGGGCTAGGCGTCGGACAGGTGCGCGATCGTGGCTGCCGCCCGCCGTTGGGCTTCCGGGGGCACATCCCGGACGATGTCGGACAGGAAGGCATAGCGGCGGAGCCACTGGCTGCCGCGGCGTTCCGGCCGGGCGTTCGCACGTTTCCACCAGTCGGCGATGTCACCCCAGCCCGGCGCGGCGAGCGAGCCGCCCACCTCCTGCACGGCGAGCGCGGCGCACAGGTTGGCGAAACGCAGCCGGTCCCCCAGCGGCCACCCCGCCAGGCAGCCGACGACGAACGCCGCGCCAAAGCAGTCCCCCGCACCGGTGGGGTCATACGCGGTCACCGGCAGTGACGGCACCCATTCCTCCTCGCCGCTCTCCGAGTCCACAGCCATGGCTCCCTGCTGCCCGAGCGTCACCACGGCCACGGGCACACGGTCCGCCAGTGAATACAGCGCGGCCCAGGGATTCTCCTTGCCGGTGAAGGCCATGGCCTCTCGCTGGTTGGGCATGAAGGCGTGGAAGTACTGCAGGTTTTCCAGGCGCGCCTGCGACCACTCGCCGCTGGGATCCCAGCCCACATCGCCGAAGAGCTTCACGCCCTCGGAGCGGGCCGCGAGCGCCCACGGTTCCATTTCGTGGCCCAGGTCCGCCACGGCCGCCAGCGCGGGTGGCGGCTGCTGCCCGATCAGCTCGGACGGCGTCACGGGAGCAGGGTGGCCGTGCGTCACCATGGAGCGGTCATGGTCCACGCTGAGGGAAACCGTCACCGGGGAGTGCCAGCCGGCAACGCGCCGGGACAGCGACAGGTCGACATGCTCCTGCCCGGCGAGGATCTTCCAGTTGTAGTCCCCGTAGCCGTCGTCGCCGAAGGCGGCCGCGAGCCCGGTCCGCAGGCCCAGCCGGGCCGCTGCGATGGCCTGGTTCGCCACGCCGCCGGGGCAGCTTCCCATTCCCTCGCTCCAGATTTCGGTCCCCGGCTGCGGCGCGTGCGGCAGCCCCGTGAAAATGATGTCCTGGAACACGGTGCCGGCCAGCAGCAGGTCAAAGCGACCGTCCGAGGGTGATCGGACGGCGGCGAGCGGATCGAAGCGGCCTGCGGGAATCGCATCCATGTTCGGCACACTACGCCGTGTGCTCCGGGGTTGGAACCCCGAAATCCGGGGGTACGGGGAGGGCCGGAACCGGCTGCCACACTCTCGGATTCCGGGGGTGGCCGAATTGCGTTGCCCGTGGCTGCGCATAGACTCCATTCCATGCGGCTCATGATCGCCGGCGGCGGCGGATTCCGGGTTCCCCTCGTGTACCGTGCGCTATGCTCCGGCCCTTACGCCGGGCTGGTCCGGGAACTGGTGCTGTTCGACGTCGACCCCGGCCGCCTCGCGGCCATCACCGCGGTGCTGCGCTCCATGCCCACGGCGGGCTCACATCGCTCCGCGGCGGACGGCAGCGCCGCCGTCGGGCATCCCCCCGCTGTCACCGCCACCACGTCGCTCCGCGAGGCCCTCACCGGCACCGAGGTGGTATTCGCGGCCATCAGGCCGGGCGGGACGGCGGGGCGCATAGCCGACGAACGCGTCGCCCAGGACCTGGGGCTGCTCGGCCAGGAAACCACCGGAGCTGGCGGCATCTCGTACGCGCTGCGCTCCATCCCCGCCATGCTGGAGCTCGCGGAATCGATGCGGACGCACTGTCCCGATGCGTGGCTGGTCAACTTCACGAACCCGGCAGGCATGGTCACCGAGGCGCTGCTGCCCGTGCTGGGACGGAAGGTCATCGGTATATGCGACTCCGCCAGCGCCCTCGTCCACCGCGCCGCCCGCGCGGTCGGTGCGCCGCTGCCGCCCGGAAGGCTCGACGGCGTGGGCTACTACGGGCTGAACCACCTCGGCTGGCTGTACCGGCTGGAGTCCGGCGGGCGGGATCTGCTTCCGGACCTGCTCGCGGATGCCGGCGCGCTGGCAGGGTTTGAGGAAGGCCGGCTGTTCCCCCAGCCCTTCCTGCAGGAACGCGGGGTCCTGCCCAACGAATACCTGTTCTACTACTACGAGACCGCCCGGGCAGCCTCGGCCATGCGGGCCATGGATGTCACGCGCGGGGAGTCGATCCACGGCCAGCAAGCGGAGCTGTACCCCAGGCTGGCCGCAGCCGGGGCAGAGGCGTTTGAGCTGTGGGACACCGTTCGCCGGTACCGCGAGGAGGGCTACCTGGCCGAAGCCCGCAGTGCTGACGAGGCACGCGACGCGGAGGACCTTGCCGGCGGCGGCTACGAACAGGTGGCCCTGGCCGTGATGCGGGGTCTCACAGGTCAGGCACCGGATCCCTACGCGGGGTCGGGCGGCACCCAACTCATCCTCAACACGCGGAACACGGCCGTTAGCGGGCAGGCTGCTACTGGGCCGGCTCCTACTGCGCCGGCGATTCCCGGGCTGCCGGCGGAGGCCGTCGTCGAAGTTCCCTGCACGGTGACCGCCGCGGGGGCGGAACCAATCCCCCAGGACCTGCCGGCCGGGCCGCAGCTGGAGCTCATGCAGCGGGTGAAGCGTGTGGAGCTCCTGTCCGTCCGGGCGGCGAGCCATGGCGACCGGCAAGCCGCACTGGAGGCCTTCGCGAAACACCCGCTGGTGGGGTCCGAGCAGCTCGCCGGCCGGCTGCTGGCCGGCTACGAGGAAGCATTCCCGGACCTGGCGAGGCTGTGGCAGGGGTCCGCCTAACCCCCTGCGCCTGCTGCTTTCCCGGACCGCCCGACAATGGAATCAGCGTGCCCCGCGATCCAGGAGACCAGCGGCAGCAGCAGCGCGGCAAGCTCCTGCCCGCTGCCGGTCAGGCTGTAATCGACCCGCGGAGGAATGATCGGCTGTGCGTCGCGGCGGACAAATCCATCGGCTTCGAGGGTCTTCAAGGTCTGGGCCAGCATTTTCTCACTGATCCCTTCAGCGCGCCGGCGCAGTTCGCTCCACCGCTGCGGCCCCTCGGACAGCGCCACCAGGATCAGGACACCCCACTTGCTGGTGACGTGGTCGAGGACGGTTCTGCTGGGACATCCCGCAGGAAAAATCCCGTCCGCGAACGGAAAAACAGGCGCCTTCTCCTGGGTACTTACTTTCATATCAGTACCTTACCTTAAAGTGCGTACTCTCTTTTGGGAAGTAAGCGGCACCTGGTCTGGTTGGCACAGGTGACAGTCATCCACCGTGAAAGGACCACCATGACCCTCGTCATCACCGGCGCCACCGGCCAGCTCGGCCGACTCGTCGTCGAAGCACTCCTTAGCCGCAATGTCCCCGCCGGGCAGATCGTCGCTGGCGGCCGTGATCTCAGCAAGATCGCCGATCTCGCCGAGCGCGGCGTCCAGGTCCGCCGGATCGACTATGACGACGCCGGTTCCCTCCGCGAGGCCTTTACGGGCGCCGAGAAGGTACTGCTGGTATCCGGGAGTGAAGTTGGCCAGCGTCTCCCCCAGCACCGGAATGCGATCGGCGCGGCGAAAGAGGCCGGCGTCAGCCTGATCGCCTACACCAGCGTCGCCAACGCCGACAGCACCGCGATGCAGCTGGCCGCGGAACATCAGGCCACGGAAGAGGCGCTCCGCGATTCCGGAGTCCCCTTCGTTTTGCTCCGCAACGGCTGGTATCTGGAGAATTACACGGATCAGGTCTCCGTTCAGCTCCAGCATGGAGCCGTGCTCGGCAGCGCCCGAGACGGTCGTGTGAGTGCCGCTGCCCGGGCTGATTACGCCCAGGCCGCCGCGGCCGTGCTGCTCAGCGAGGGCCAGGAAGGAAAGGTCTACGAACTCGGGGGCGACGTGGCATTCACCCTGAGTGAGCTGGCCGGCGAAGTCAGCGCGGCCGCCGGCCGGCCGGTGAAGTACCAGGACCTGCCTGCGGAGCAGTACACGCAGGTGCTGGTGGACGCCGGCCTGCCGGAAAACTACGCGGCCATTCTGGCGGACAGCGACCTCGGCATTGCCCGGGGCGACCTGCTCGTGACCAGCGGGGACCTCAGCCGGCTCATCGGCCGGCCCTCCACTCCTATGCGCGACGCCGTGCAGGCTGCCGTGCGAGGCCACCTGGGCGCATGAGCTGTGGCGGCGGGGCTTCGCTCGGAGCCCCGCCGCCCCAGGGCTCCCGTTTCAGCAGATGCAGCTCGACCTTGAGGAGTAGTGTTTTACCGGATGCAGTTCCCGGTTGGGCGCCGCTGTGGCACCGGGAAGGATGCGTTCCCGTAGACCGAGAGGAGAGCCATGACCCTGATCAAGCGGGTGGCCTTCCTGTCCCTGCACACCTCTCCGATGGAGCAGCCCGGTGCCGGTGATGCCGGCGGCATGAACGTCTACATCCGGGGCCTGGCCTCCGCCCTCGCCGAAATCGGCGTGGAAGTGGAGATCTTCACCCGGTCCACGGACGCCCGGCAGCCCGCCGTCGAACATCCGGACCCCGGAGTCTGCGTCCACAACGTCTTCGCCGGTCCACAGCGGAAGCTGCCCAAGGAGGAACTGCCGGAACTGCTCCACAGCATGGTCGCCGAAATCGAGCGGATCCGCGAGCGCCAGCCCCACGGCCGCTACGACATCATTCATTCCCACTACTGGGTGTCCGGGGTGGCCGGCCTGGAACTTTCCGGGCTGTGGAATGTGCCGCTGGTGCACACCATGCACACCATGGCCAAGGTCAAGAACCTCCTGCTGCAGTCCGGCGAAAAGCCCGAGCCGCGCCGGCGCGAAGTGGGCGAGCACCACATCGTGGACGGGGCGACAAGGCTCATCGCCAACACCACCGCGGAAGCCGCCGAACTCGTGTCCCACTACAACGCGGACTTCGACCACATCGACGTCGCTCCCCCAGGCGTCGACCTCTCGGTGTTCACGCCCGCCTTCCGCAGCCGCGCGCGCTCCGAGCGGGGCATCCGGCCCGGCATGTTCCATCTGGTGTTTGCCGGCCGGATCCAGCGTCTCAAGGGTCCGCAGATCCTGGTGAAGGCGGCCGCGCTGCTCCGCGAGCGCCGTCCGGACATCGACCTGAAGCTGACCATTCTGGGCGCACTGAGCGGCGCCAAAGACTTCAACCTGAAGTCGCTGGTCACCGCCGCCGGATTGGACGACGTCGTCACGCACCATCCGCCGGTTGCCCCGGCCGAGCTTGCGGCATGGTTCCGCGCGGCGGACGTTGTGGTGATGCCCTCGTACAGCGAATCCTTCGGTCTTGTGGCCTTGGAGGCCCAGGCCTGCGGCACGCCGGTGGTGGCCACCAGGGTGGGCGGCCTCTCCCGCGCCGTCTTTGACAGCCGCACAGGGCTGCTCGTGGACGGCCACCGTGCCCCCGACTGGGCCGATGCCCTCGAGGCCCTCTACGACGATCCCGCCACGAGGGAGGACATGGGCCGCGCAGCGTCCGTCCATGCGCAGAGCTCCGGCTGGCAGCGCACGGCGACCATTACGCTGGAAAGCTACCATGCCGCAGCCGAAGAATTTTCGGCCGGCCGCACGGTGCCTGCCGGCTATGCCCCGCGGCTCACCGGCTGAGCGCAGCCGGTACGCCCCGGTTTGGCCCCAACGATGAAGGACGACGATGTCTGACAGAACCTTGAGCGACCTCGAGATAGCCCGTAACGCCGTTCTGCGGCCCATCGAGGAGATTGCTGCCGCCGCCGGCATCGATGCCGGGGCAGTGGAACTCTACGGCCGCCACAAGGCGAAGATCGATCCGGCGAAGCTCTCCGCCGGGGCACCATCGGGGAAAGTGGTTCTGGTCTCGGCGATGTCGCCCACGCCGGCGGGCGAAGGAAAATCCACCACGACGGTAGGGCTGGCCGATTCCCTGGCCAAGGCAGGCCACAAGGTGATGATCGCGTTGCGGGAGCCGTCGCTCGGCCCGATCCTGGGCATGAAGGGCGGGGCCACGGGCGGCGGATACTCCCAGGTGATGCCCATGGACGAGATCAACCTGCACTTCACCGGCGATTTCCACGCCGTCACGTCCGCCAATAACGCGCTGATGGCGCTCGTGGACAACCATATCTACCAGGGCAACGAGCTGAACATCGACCCTCGCCGCATGACGTTCAAGCGGGTGCTGGACATGAATGACCGTGCCCTCCGGGAAGTGGTGATCGGGCTTGGCGGCCCCACCCAGGGCATCCCGCGCCAGGACGGCTTCGACATCACCGTGGCTTCGGAGATCATGGCGGTGTTCTGCCTCGCCGCGGACGTGGCAGATCTGCGCGATCGGCTGGGCCGCATCACCTTCGGGTACACCTACGACCGAAGCCCTGTCACAGTGGCGGACCTGGGGGTACAGGGGGCACTGACCCTGCTGCTGAAGGACGCCATCAGGCCCAACCTGGTGCAGACCATCGCGGGGACTCCGGCGCTGGTCCATGGTGGCCCGTTCGCCAATATCGCGCACGGCTGCAATTCGCTCATAGCTACGCAGACCGCGCGCAGGCTTGCTGACATTGTGGTGACGGAGGCGGGTTTCGGCGCGGATCTGGGTGCGGAGAAGTTTATGGATATCAAGGCCCGGGTAGCGGACGTGTCGCCCTCCGCCGTGGTGGTGGTGGCCACGGTGCGGGCCCTCAAGATGCACGGCGGGATTGCCAAGGACCAGCTCAAGGAGCCGAACGTGGAGGCCCTGGCAGCCGGCGTGGCCAACCTGCGCCGGCACGTCCGGAATGTTGAGAAGTTCGGCGTCACCCCCGTGGTGGCGATCAACAAGTTCGCCACTGACACGCAGGAGGAGCTCGACTGGCTCCTCGACTGGTGCGCCGGCGAAGGCATCCAGGCGGCGGTGGCGGATGTGTGGGGGCGCGGCGGCGGGGGCGACGGCGGCGATGATCTGGCGGCCAAGGTTGCGGCAGCGGTGGCCGGGCCCGGCTCGTTCCGGCACCTGTATCCGCTGGAGCTGTCTGTGGAGGACAAGATCCGGACGATTGCGCAGGAAATCTACGGCGCGGACGGCGTGGACTTCTCCGTGCCGGCGCTGAGGCGGCTTGCGGACATTGAGAAGAACGGCTGGGCGGGGCTGCCGGTCTGCATGGCCAAGACCCAGTACTCCTTCACGGACGATGCCTCCCGGCTGGGCGCGCCGAAGGGCTTCACCATCCACGTGCGCGACCTCATTCCCAAGACCGGCGCCGGCTTCATTGTGGCCCTGACCGGTGCCGTGATGACCATGCCGGGCCTGCCGGCCGTTCCGGCCGCCATGCGGATGGACGTGGGCGACGACGGCAACCCGGTGGGCCTCTTCTGATACTCCGCCTTTCACCTCCTATTGTTAAGCGCATAAGCTTTCATGGAGGGGAGTGATCGCAGTGGTCAAGAGTCCGACGGTTTATGACGTTGCGGAGCGGGCAGGGGTTTCTATCGCGACGGTCTCCTTTGCGTTCAGTCAGCCTCACCGCGTCAAGGAATCGACGAGGAACTCAGTCCTGGATGCTGCGCGCGCGCTCGGATACGTGCCCAGCGCCAGCGCGCGCGGCCTTGCCAAGGGCCGGACCGGCGCCCTTGGGCTCTTTTCGTTCGACTTCCTGAATTTTCTGCCTGACGCCGAGGGCACGAAGAAGGACCGCGCCGCCGCCGTCGTGGCGCCCAATGACGATTGCCGGCTGTTCCCCGTTTGGGTTGACGAGGTTCAGCGGGGTGTCGAGCTGGAGAGCTTCAGCCGGGGCTATGCGCTGATGATCGGCGGGGGAAACAAAGCCAGCAGCGAAAGGGCCGTGACTGATATTGCCGGCCGTGTCGACGGCCTGATCATTTTTCCGCGCACGATTCCTGCAGAAGTAACGCGGCGCATCTCTGCCCGCATTCCCGTTCTTGAACTCTCTGATCCCGCTGGGGAAGACAGGCTCCACCACGTGACGGTGGATAACGCGTCCGGTATGCAGCAACTCATGGAGCACTTGATCGGCTTTCACGGGTTCCGGAAGTTGATGTTTGTCAGCATCCCGAACGTCGAGACGGAAGCCAGGTACAACGCCTTCGCCGCGGCCCTGTCCGCTCATGGACTGGAAGTTCTTCCCGCTTTGGAAAGCCGGCCGGGCGCCAGCGCTGTGACTGCCGCCCTGATCGCAGATCTCCTGGACGCCGGTACCCTCCCGGACTGCTTCGTCTGCGCCAATGACGAGGAAGCCTTGGTGGTCATGGAGACACTCAAGGCCGCCGGGATCCCGATCCCGGGCCAGGTAGCTATCACCGGGTTCGACGGCGTAGTCGCGGGCCGCCTGGTCCGTCCCACGCTGACCTCGGTTCGCCAGCCGATGGAACTGATGGGGCGCACTGCAGTGGAAATCCTCGTCGAGGCCATCATCAACCCCGTCGCCGCCCCTGTGACGAAACAGCTGCCGGTGCAGCTTGTGGTGCGCGAAAGCTGCGGTTGCCGCCCCGACCGGCCCTAGACGGAACCTACACACTTCATCGGCACAAACTGTTGCCAATGTCACAGTAATGCGCTTAGATTAAGCCATCCGATCTAAGCGCATTGAGAATTCTTTACCCCTCTATCTAAGCGCATATATCAGCGAGCTTGTCTCGATAATCGGCGCCCGGGGCGTCTGACCGAAGGGAACAAAGATGATCCAAACCCCTATGGACACACGTGTCCGTTTCAGGAAGATCGCGGCGCTTGGGCTTGCTGCCGGGCTGCTGCTGACCGGCTGCGGACGCGACAATGCGGCTTCCAGCGGCACGGAGACCGGTAAGGCGATCGCGGGCGGAGCCGCCACGGGAACGATCAATCTCTGGGCCCAGGGCGGAGAAGCGGCCTTGCTTCCAGAGTTCGTGAAGGATTTTGAGGCTGAGAATCCTGGGGTGAAGGTCAATGTCACGGCCATCCCGTGGGAGGCCGCGCCCAACAAGTACCAGGCAGCCATTGCCGGGGGCACCACACCGGATATCGCCCAGATGGGCACGACGATGATGACTGACTTCGGTGACGCCTTCGATCCGAAGCCGGCCGAGATCGACACGTCCGGGTTCCTGCCGAGCTCGGTGAAATCGACAGAGGTCGCCGGTACCGCCGTGGGTGTCCCGTGGTATGTCGACACCCGAGTTTTCTTTTTCCGCAAGGACTTGGCGAAGCAGGCAGGTCACGCCGAATTCCCCACAACCTGGGAGGGCCTGAGGGACATGGCCAAAGCCCTGAAAGCCCAACCGGGCGTGGAATACCCCTTCCAGCTGCCGGTTGTGGACTTCCAAGGCATGCTTCCCTTCCTTTGGTCCAATGGAGCTGAATTCATCACCAAAGACAACTCCAAGTGGACCTTCGACACCCCTGAAATCGTCGAAGCGCTGAAGTACTACCAGAGCTTCTTCGCTGACGGGCTGGCCAACAAGAACCCCGCGACCGGGGCCGGCGCCGGTGAAGCGGCCTTTGTGAACGGCACCGCTCCGGTGCTGATCGGCGGTCCGGGCCTTCTAGGGCAACTCAACAAGGCCGGCGGCCCCGGTTTCGAGGACGAGTACATGGTGGCGAAGATTCCCACGAAGGTCACCGGAACGTCCTTCATCGGCGGATCGAACCTGACGGTTTTCAAGGACGCGAAAAACCGGGACGGCGCCTGGAAGCTGGCGCAGTGGTTTTCCAAGCCCGAGGTGCAGGCCAAATGGTACAAGGTCTCGGGAAGCCTGCCCGCAGTTGAGTCCACCTGGAAGGACCCCGTACTGGCCAGTGACAAGAAACTCGCAGTGTTCGGTGAGCAATTGCAGGACACCAACTTCCCGCCCACGATCCCCACCTGGATTGAGGTCGCCGGCGAAGCGGGCAGTCAACTGGAAAAGATCGTCAAGGCCGGCAAGGACCCCGCAGCAGCGATGAAAGAGTTGCAGGCGACCGCGGACAAAATCGGGACCGGCAAGTAATCATGGTCACCACTGAAACAAGACGGGCAGACAGCCATATGGCTGTCCGCCCGCCCAGTGCCCCCGACCGTCGCGGCCCGGCTGCCAAACGCCGTCGCCAATCGCTCGTTGCCTGGCTGTTCGCCTTGCCGTTCGTCCTCATTTTCGGCTTCTTCATGCTGGTCCCGCTGATTTCTTCGTTCGTGATGTCGTTCACCGACTTCACCAGCAAGGATGTCCGCAATCCGCTCGCCGTAGGATTTGTCGGCCTGGACCAGTTCGCCGAGCTCTTCGCCAACCCGCAGTTCCTTCGCTCAATGCTCAACACGGCGTATTTCGTCGTCGTCGGGATCCCGTTGACGATGGCCGTCGGCCTGGCTCTGGCAGTAGCGCTGAACAATGGCATCACCCGGTTCCGAAGCGCCTTCAGGGTCGGCTTCTACACACCCGTGGTGACCAGCATCGTCGCCGTCGCCGTCGTATGGAGGTTCATCCTGCAACCGGACGGCCTGCTGAACCTCATCCTGGGCTGGGTCGGTATCGCCGGACCGGACTGGCTGAACAGCACCGAATGGTCGATGCCCGCCATGATCCTGATGGCTGTCTGGCGCAACATGGGCACCCTGATGATCATCTTCCTGGCCGGACTGCAGAACGTCCCGACCGAGATCCTGGAAGCGGCCCAGGTTGACGGCGCGAACGCCTGGCAAAGGTTCGTCCGGGTCACCCTGCCCATCCTCCGCCCCACCCTGCTGCTGGGCGCGGTCCTGCTTTCCGTGGGTTTTCTTCAGTTCTTCGAAGAACCATTCGTGATGACCAAGGGCGGACCCCTGGACTCCACCCTCTCAGTCAGCTACTTCACCTTCAACCAGTTCGGATACGGAAAGTATGGCCTGGCCTCGGCCGCCAGCTACGTGCTGTTCGTGGTCATCGCGCTGCTGAGCCTGATCCAATTCCGTTCCCTCCGCTCCAAAGACTGAAGCGAGAAGCAATGACCGATACAAAAACCGCTCCCGCAGCGCCGCCTAGCGCTACCGCCCAAAGTACTGTCACACACCGCGGAAAACCCTCCACAAGGTTCGGAAAACAAGGCTGGGTGTATGGCGCGCTGATAGTGGCCGGAGCCGCGACAATTCTGCCCTTTGTCTGGATGCTGCTGGGATCCTTCAAAACCCAGGGGGAGCTCCTGCGCCGGCCGGTCACCTGGTGGCCGCAGGACCCCACCCTGGATAACTACCTGCGCTGGTTCACCGAACTGCACATCGACCGCTTCTTCATGAACAGCCTCATCGTTGCCATCGTCACAGTCCTGGGGAACCTGCTGTTCTGTTCCATGGTCGGCTATGCGCTGGCGAAGATGGACTTCGCCGGAAAGAAGGTCCTGTTCCTGCTGGTCATGGTGACCCTCATGGTTCCCGGCGTGGTGACGTTCGTGCCCCTGTTTGTCATGGTCAGCAAGCTGGGCCTGGTCAATACCTACCCGGCGCTGATCCTGCCCTTCCTGGTCTCCCCCCTGGGCGTCTTCCTGATGAGGCAATTCATGATGGGCATTCCGGACTCCCTCATCGAAGCAGCCAGAATCGATGGTGCAGGCGAACTGCGAACCTTCATGCGGATCGTCATGCCCTTGTGCGGGCCCCCGCTGGCAACGCTCGGGATCCTGACCTTCCTCGGTTCCTGGAACAGCTTCCTCTGGCCACTCGTGGCCGCCCAAAGCGAGGACAAATACACGCTGCCCGTCGCGCTTTCCCTGTTCTCAACCGGGGAGACGGCAACAGACTACGGCCTGCTGCTGGCAGGTGCCGTGCTGGTCATCGCCCCCATCGTGGCCCTGTTCATCTGCCTGCAACGGTTCTTCATCCAGGGCGTAGCCGCAACCGGGATCAAATAAGCAGTCCACCGCACCCCATCTAAGGAAGCAACTTATGACCATCCCCGCTGAATCTTGCAGCCGAACCTCCCGACGGTACGCCACCGCCCTGGCGAAATTTCGAAGTCGCTCCGTGGCGGCCGTCGCCGCTACGGCGATCCTGGCAGCGTCATCCGCCGGCAGCCCCGCCATGGCGAAGGAGGAGTCGCCGCAGGCGCGCGTGTGGCTCACGACAGTGGACCAGTCGCAGCTTCTCGCCGAGCAGGCGCCGGTAGCGTTCGGAGCCGCTGCCTCGTCGCATCCGACAATCGTGATCGATCCGGAAACGACCTACCAGACCATGGACGGCTTCGGTGCCTCCATTACAGACTCCTCGGCCGCCGTGCTCTCCGCCCTCAGCCCGGCCGAGCGGGACGCGACCATGCGCAAGCTGTTCGACCCAGAAACTGGGATCGGCGTCAGTTTCCTGCGCCAGCCCATGGGCTCCTCCGACTTCACTGCGGCAGCCGAGCATTACACCTACGACGACGTGCCTCTGGGCGAAACAGACTTCCCGATGCAGAAGTTCAGCATCGAACACGACGAGGCGCAGATCCTGCCCCTGTTGCGCCAGGCGAAAGAACTCAACCCCGCGCTCAAGATCGTCGCCACGCCATGGAGTCCCCCGGCCTGGATGAAGACCGGCGAGTCCCTCAACGGCGGCAGTCTCAAGGCCGGCCAGGCCTACGCGGATGCTTACGCCAATTACCTCACCACATTCGTGAGGGCATACACGGCCGCGGGTGTGCCGATCGACTATCTCACCGTGCAGAACGAACCACAGTTCCGGAAGCCGGATGGCTACCCGGGCACCGACATGCCCGTCGCCGACGAGGCCAGAGTGATCTCAGCCCTCGGGCCCATGCTCAAGCGTGAGAGCCCGGGCACGAAGATACTCGGCTATGACCACAATTGGGCGACGCACCCGGATGACATCGCGAAGACACCCGTCGGCCAGGACCCCGAAACCGACTACGCCGCGAAGTTGCTGTCAAGCAAGGCATCGAAATGGATCGCCGGCACCGCCTTCCACTGCTACTACGGCGACCCCAGCGCGCAGACGGCGCTGCACAACCAGTTCCCCAACAAAGACATCTGGTTCACCGAATGCTCCGGTTCGCACGGGATCGATGACGCGCCCGCGAAATTCTTCCGCGACACGCTCACCTGGCACGCCCGCAACATCACCATGGGCGTCACCCGCAACTGGTCAAAGACGGCGGTGAACTGGAACATTGCCCTCGACGAAAACGGCGGGCCTCGTCTCGGTGGGTGCGGTACCTGTACTGGCCTGGTCACAACACATCCCGACGGCACCGTGAGCACGAACGCAGAGTATTACACCATCGGTCACCTGTCGAAGTTCGTGAAGCCCGGTGCCGTGCGCATCGCCAGTACCTCCTTTGGCACAGCAGGGTGGAATGGCCAGATCATGGACGTCGCATTCCGAAACCCCGACGGCTCCACCGCCCTCGTCGTGCACAACGAAAATGACGAACCACGCTCGTTCGCCGTATCGGTCGGCTCACGGACATTCGAGTACACCCTGCCCGGTGGTGCACTGGCCACCTTCACGTGGCCGGATTCTGACGCACTCGACGACGACCTCGCACCGGTAGACCTCACCGGCGCGACGGCGAGCGCCACCAGCACGGCGACCGACGCACCGCTCGCCATCGACGCGGACGCCTCCACCCGCTGGTCAAGCGGCCAGGCGCAATCACCAGGCCAGAACGTCACCCTCGACCTGGGACAAGCCAGGAAGTTCAGCCGTGTTGCTGTGGACTCCGGCGGCAACCTCGGGGACTACGCCCGCAACTGGCAGCTTGAGACCTCCACCGACGGCACAAACTGGACGGTCCGTGCCAGCGGCACGGGCACCGCGCAGCTCACGAACATCGACGTGGCAAGCACAAATGCCCGCTATCTGCGTATCTCCTCCACGGGCACCGCCGGCAACTGGTGGAGCATCGCCGACGTGCGCCTGTACCGCTGAGCCAGGAATCACCCGTCTCTGCCCACCACAGCCAACTTCCAAGGAAACGCATGTCATATTCAATTCAGCTGTTCACCCTCCGCAACGCCATGCAGGACGACCTTCCGGGCACTATCCGCAAAGTCGCTGGGATCGGCTTCACCCAAGTGGAGCCCTACGACTTCGTGGCCACAGCCAAGGAGCTTGGCGCCGCTCTTGCTGAGAACGGTCTGTCGGCACCTTCAGGCCACGCACCGCTGATGAGTCAAGATCAGGACGGGATCTTTGCGGCTGCCAAGGAATTGGGCATCAGCACGGTGATTGACCCCTTCCTGCCGGCAGAGCATTGGCAAAAGGCCGAGGACATCCAGGCCACGGCCGAAAAGCTTAATGCCGCGGCGAAGAAGGGCGCCGCGTACGGCATCCGCGTGGGGTACCACAATCACGAGTGGGAACTGGAGTCGATGATCGAGGGCCAGACCGCACTCGAGTACTTCGCCGGGCTGCTGGACGCGGAGGTTGTCCTAGAGGTGGACATCTACTGGGCAGCAGTCGGAGGCCAGGACCCCGAAGCTCTCCTCCAGCGCCTCGGTGACCGGGTGAAGTTCATCCACATCAAGGACGGCCCGGTGACTGCCGACATCAAAGCCCAGCTGCCCGCAGGGCAGGGCAGGATCGCCGTCCTGGACGTCATTGCGGCGGCCAAGTCCATCGAGGTCGGTGTCATTGAGTTCGACGACTACTCCGGGGATATCTTCGAGGGCATCACGCAAAGCCTCCGCTTTCTGGAGAAGGCAGCAGTGAGTGCAGCAGCGAACGCGGGGGCTCGAGCATGAGCGGCGTCGGCACCGGCAGCGGGCCGGTCGGCGTCGCCGTGATCGGCGCCGGTAACATCAGCAAGCAGTACCTGGACAACCTCATGGTCTTCCCTGACCTGAAAGTCCACATTATTGCTGATCTGTTCGAAGAAGCCGCGCAAGCACGCGCAAAGGAGTACGTCATTCCGGAGTTCGGCGGGGTTGAAGCGGCACTGAACCATCCCGACGTCGAAATCATCGTGAACCTGACCATCCCGGCCGCCCACGTGGAAGTGGCCACCGCCGCGGTCCGTGCCGGCAAGCACGTCTGGACGGAGAAGCCCTTCTCGCTGGACCGCGAGTCAGGGCTTGGCTTGCTGAAGGCTGCCGACGCTGCGGACATCCGGCTCGGCTGCGCCCCTGACACGTTCCTGGGTGCCGGGCTGCAGACCGCACGGCGGCTCATCGAACGCGGCGACATCGGCACGCCGCTGACGGCGATGACCACCTTCCAGACGCCGGGGCCCGAATCATGGCATCCAAACCCGGCGTTCCTGTTCCAATACGGCGCCGGCCCGCTGTTCGACATGGGGCCGTACTACCTCACCGCCCTGGTCCAGACGTTCGGGGCCATCCGGAAAGTCGCCGCCGTCGGGTCCAAAGCCAAGGAAGTCCGCGTCATCGGGTCCGGGCCCAGGGCCGGCGAGGAATTCACCGTCCACGTTCCCACGCACGTCTCCGCCATGGCACACTTCGACAGCGGGGCATCCTCCCACAGTGTCTTCAGCTTCGAATCCCCCCGAGAACGGGTGGGCTTTGTGGAGATCACCGGGACAGAGGCCACCATCTCGCTGCCGGATCCTAACGAATTCACCGGGGAGATCCGTCTCTGGCAAGCCGGGGACGATGACTGGACCACGGTTCCGGCCACCGGCCCTGCCAACGGCCGCGGCATGGGTGTCCTGGACATGGCCAGGTCCCTTAGGGCCGGCGTCCCGCACCGCGCTAGCGGCGACCTGGCGTACCACGTCCTCGACACCATGGTCTCAATCACGGAATCCATCGACTCGGGCACGTTCATAGACGTAGAAAGCTCCGCGCCGAACTCCCCTGCACTCCCAGAGGACTGGGAACCCTCAGCCGAAACGCTGTAGGACACCCCGCCATGACTTCCCTGTCAGCCGGCCAAAACTGAGGGAGCGTCCCTGCCGGGCTCAGTTGTGTTTGAACCGGCCGCCGGCCCCGTTGGGTTCCCCCGCTTCCTTGCCGGAGAACCAGACCGGCCGCCGAGCTTCAGGGAGGCGAAGATGACGGCGACGCTGAGGACAACGACTCCGGCAACGTAAAGGGCGGTGGGCGCGTCATCGGCCAGGAGACGGGGAATGGCCCGGCCCGGCACTGCGACGGCGAAGACAAACGCCACGGCAATGCCCACGTAGCTGCCCACCATGTTCCCGAGGTGGGCAGGGATGTTGCCACGGATGGCGCTGACCAGTCCCAGGGTGACCGTTACCAGAGTGAAGGCGGACAGCCCGTGCAGCCAGGTGAAGTGTCCTTCGGTGACGATCCAGAAGCTGCTGGCACAGACGTAGTACATGGCAGCAACCCAGAGGTATCCCATGCTGCGGTGGATCCGGTCGCGGCGCCGCCGGAATATTTGCAGCGGCCCGATCGCAAGCACAAAAAGCGCGGCGATCACGTGACTGGCAAGCAGTGCGTTCCAGGACTCCATAGCTTAGGATAGGAGCACTATCCAACGCTTGTACATCAAGATAGTGGGCGCTGGTTTTGCTATCCAACCGGCAGGACGGGGAGGCAGGGTGCAGCTGAAGGAGCTAAGCGAGCGTGCCGGGGTTTCCGCGGCGACCATTAAGTTCTATCTCCGCGAGGGACTGCTACCCGCCGGCGAGTCGGTTCACGCCACGCGGGCAAGGTACTCCCCTCAGCATGTCAGTCGCCTAAGGCTGATCCAGGCCCTGCGGGCAGTGGTGGGGCTCAACATCGAACAGATCCGAACGCTGGTGAAACTGGCCGACGACGGCGCGCCCCGCCTTGAGCTTCTTGCTGCGGTGCAGCGCACGGTACTGGGGCTTACCCCGGTGAGCACCGGGCACGGCGACATCCCCACCCGTGCAGGTGACGCCGTCGTACGCCTGCGAAACTGGCCGGACGCGCCCAGCGACGCCAGAGCGGCACTGGACGCGCATGTCTCGCAGATGGAGAGCCTCGGCGTGCCGGTGACCACCGAACTATTGGATGCCTACAGCAAGGCGCTGGATTCGATCGCCGACCGGGACATTAATGCGACCGCGGCGCCGGAGGACACGAACGAGCTGATCCTGACGGCCGCCGTCGGCATGCACCTGCATAGTCAGCTGGTGCTCAAACTTCTTGCCTTGGCGCAGGCGAGCCACGCCATTGGGCGCTACAGGAAGGACGCCATAAAGCACGACGCTCCCCCACCCGTGTGAACTGGTCACGTGAGGTGAGGGAGCGTCGGGCCAAGCCCTGCAGGAAGTGAGGGAGGGTCGGAAAGCGGGTTAGCGCTCGATGTCGCCGCGGATGAAGGCCTCGACCTTCTCGCGGGCGAGGTCGTCGTTGAACTGCTCCGGCGGGGACTTCATGAAGTAGCTCGAGGCCGAGAGCAGCGGCCCGCCGATGCCGCGGTCCAGACCGATCT